>JAZONE010000062.1:0-12954 GCA_045654325.1 Akkermansia sp. | reverse complement strand
TAGGACTTTGGCATTCAACATTTCCACGGCTCCTGTCACCCGTTCCACGGGTTCCGGATGATTTTTTTGCATACGAGGGGTTCCGCCCGCCAACGCTACGCGTGACGGGCTCTACCCCTCGCTATTGATATGTCGCCCTCCAGGCTCAAAATTCCGCTCGCCGTTGGCTCGCCAAATTTCAATTTATCGGGCAGCATGGTGATTTCCGGACTTGTTAGAAATCCCCAATCCCGATTGTGTGGCTACTGCTTCATTATGCAAACGTGTAATATTTGTTCGTTAAGCACATTAGATGGTTCTGGCGTGTATATCTGCCAGCAAATCTGAAACAGCTCCACACTGTGGGACTCATGCGTACTGGAACAGGAAGGTCTTGTTATCGTTTCCCCTTGACATGCTGGGGACAGTGTGTTACCGTCCGCGCGGTTTTGTGCATCACTGAATTATGAAGCTGTTTTTCCGTTTTCTGCTGCTGCCGCTTTGCTCGCTGCTGGTGAGCTGTGTGGATGTGAATGCGCCGCTGGAATCCGGCGAGCTGTTGCTGCTGAATGCCGTGAGGGAGGAGAATGTGGCGGAGGTGCGGCGTCTGCTCGAATCTGGTGCAGACCCGAATCAGCAGGAGGAGCGCCGTGGATACTATGTGAAAACGAGCCCATTGAGCCAGGCTCTGCAGAAAGATAATATGGAGATTGTGCAGGTGCTGCTGGATGCCGGCGCCAGGGTTGAGCCGGAGGATGTGCTGAGTGCAGCCAGAAGCGGTTATCCGCAGTATCTGCGGGCGGTGCTCGATGCCGGAGGCGAGGTGCCTCGCTATGATGCGGATTCCGGCAAGTCTCCCATCTGGAATGTGCTGGGCGGTTATGGTGATGATTCAGACGGGAAGGATGTCATTGCCTGTGCGCGCATGCTGGAGGAACGCGGCATTTCGCTGCAGGACCCGGCGTATGCCCGCCAGCCACTCCATACTGCCGCCCTGTGTGGCCGGGCATCCCTGGCCGCTTATCTGATTGAAAAAGGATGCGATGTAAATGAGCGCAAGGATGGCAGAACTCCGCTGATGCTGAATGGCGACAACGAGAAAATAGCACGCCTGTTGCTGGAGCATGGGGCCGATGTGAATGCCCAGGATGACGATGGCCGCACGGCGCTGATGCATGAATCTCTGGACCTGCCGGTGGCTCGTGTGCTGCTGGCTGCCGGTGCGAACCCGAACCTGCGCAACAAGAAGGGCGAGACAGCCTTGCTTTTCCAGATGCGGCATCCTCGCTCCACGGGTGGTTGCATCACCAATGATAAGGGCGAAATCACCGGCATGTGGGATGGTGAGGCGATGCCGGTGGAGTTGCTGCAGGCTCTGATTGATGCCGGGGCAGATGTGAATATGCCAGATAAGGAGGGCAACACCCCCATGATGGAACTCCGCATCGACGAGCGTGAAATCACCGGCATGCTCCGCAAAGCCGGTGCCAGGTAAAACGAATTTTGTATTGACGATTGACTATCGACAAATGACTATTGTCCAGTTCCCTGCGCCGAAGGCGCAGTAAATTCAATCAATTGTCAATAGTCAACTGTCAATTGTCAATCCTCTGCAGGCTTGTTACTCCGGGGCGTGAGTTTGTTCCAGCTTCTTCTGCAGGGCTTTATCGGCGGCCATGGCTTTCCGGGTGGCGGGCAGGGCGAAGAATTGCGCATATGCTGCATCGGGTAGAAGCAGCTCCGGGCGGAGGTCGTCCTTGTTGAGTCTCCATTCTTCGAGGCGGGATGCGGGGATGAAATCTTCCTCGGACAGGAAGAAGAGCCAGTTGCCGGCGGCATCCTGCAGGCTCAGCTGGCAGAACACCCCGCCGCCACAGCAGCCTGACATAACCGGCATGGGAATCAATATTTCACCCGTATCGGAAAAGGTGAGCCTGGGGCAGGGTGTCATGAATGATTCCTGCGGCAGGGGAGGCATGGCTTCGGCCTGAGCCAGTGTGGCTTTCAGCGTGTCCAGTTCCGCCTTGCTCAGACGCACCGGTTCCGGCAGCAGGGATTCATCGCAGGCGTCGCATTCAATGCTCCAGCTCCACTCGGCCTGCACGGTTTTGCCCAGTGCATCCCGGAGCTCGTTGAAATTCCGCTGGAGCGATTTGACGTGGTCGTGGTAATTTTCCTGGCAGCTTTCAAGATGCACGCGATTGTGTATGTCCTGCAGCATGGCTTGTTTCTGCTCAAGTTCGGTGCTGCAGGCTGCCAGCAGAAGCGTGGCGGAAGCCAGTGCTGTACGGATGAAGGAACGGTTCATGGTGATATAAGCAATCAGAGGCAAGTCAGTGGTCGGGTGGGGCGTTGTCAATAGCAGTCGGAATAGACGCGCCAGTCGTTTTTCTCTGCGTTGTAGTAGAAGAAGTAGCTGCCGCAGTCGCCTATGTTCAGGTCTGCATCGGAATCGAAGTTAATCTGCATCACGAAGGGATAACTTGCGGGAATATCGGGTGCGCCCTGGGCATAGGTGGGGTACCCGCCTATTTTGTGCGTTTCGTAGACGGCGGGGGCGGAAGCATCGAATGCGGCGGGGAACTTTTCCTTGAGGATGGTTTCGTAGACCGCAGAGCAGATGTCCTTGTGATAATCATCGATGTCGATGATGGTTTCCATGGCCAGGAATCGGGACCATAAGCGCTCGTCGCCCCCGCAATCCGGCCATTTGGGCATATCGTGCGCCACTGCCTCCGGGGTCAGCATGCAGGTCTTCCACACCTGCGACGCGTAGTCGCAGGGAACCAGCCCCTCCAGCGTGGGGTACACGCGGATGACGCAGCCCAGCTGCGGCTTTTCGTCCGGGTTCTCAGCCCAGCCTTCCTCCGGCGCAAAAATGGTGATGAGCGCCACCTGGCGCAGCGCTTCCGGCACCCCGGGCATATCCGGCACAAAGAGTGTGGCCAGTGGTTCGAGTCGTTTTCCCTGGGCATCGGTCGGCCATTCCTCGCCGGGCAGCTGCCAGGTCACCCGTCCCAGACAACTCACGTGTCCCTCCGGCAGCTGTGCGGCCGGTGCGCTGCGCAGAACCACCGCGTGTGCAGGGAACTTGCTGCGCATTTCTCCGGCTATGCCCTCCCGGGCCTGGATGTCCTCTGCGCTCAGAACCTTTTTCTTTTCGGGTATCACCAGTGTGGGCAGCTTCTCTTCCTTCGCATCGGGTTCATACAGATAGTTCAGCACCCCGGTCAGCACGCCGCAAGCTACCAGCAGCGCGGGAAAAATGTTCGACTTGAGCATGCCCGGAGTATAGCAGCTCACCTTTTTACAATCAAGCGGTAAATAGGAATTTGAATTACGAATTACGAGGTGCGAATTACGAAGTATTGTAGTTAGGCGCGCGGAGCGCGCATTGTTGACGTTGATGATTGGTTGTTCCGGGAACGAAATCGCTTCGCGACGATATCCTGACCGCTGGTCAGGGCGATATCTTGCCGGAGGCAAAACGATATCCTCGCTTCGCTCGGACGGTGGGACTCAGTCCATGAGCCGGAGCTCGCGGAGGGTGGGGTGGGAATCGGCCGGGAGGTTTTCCGGCAGCGTTTCTCCGGGGCGCAGCCGGGCGCCGTGCTCAACCAGCAGGCGGATGAGGGCCAGAGCATCGGCTCGTTCCTTCTGCACAAGAGTGGCAAGCTGCTCCAGAGCCAGGAGGAGTGCTGTTTTCTGCAGGGTGGGCTCCTCGCCCGCTCCGTGGGGCTGGGGCAGGAAATTCGGGTCGCTGCCGGATTCCAGCAGCAGGCTCGCCAGCTCCGTCATCTCGCGCATGGAAATGTCGTCCAGCGTGAGAAGGAACTGCAGCGTGCTGCTGAACTGGTCGGGAAAGCTGGTTTCAGTCCCGAATGCCGGCTCGGAAAGAAGCTGGCGGAGGGCTTCCGGCTGGTTTTCCTTGCACAGAAGGCAGCAGATCATATGGCGGGATGCCGGGGTGGGCCTGAAACCATGGCGCAGCGCCCACTGGGCAGCATCGGTGGTTCCGTCGATGATGGCAAGGAGTACGGCATCCTCCACGCTCTGCTGCAGATGCGGACGCCCCAGGTCCGGCTGGCAGCTGCTGAGCCACTCCAGCAGCTGGCGGTGCTCCGCCGGTGTCAATTCCTGTTTGCCGGCTTTGCCGTATTCCCGGATGAACTCGGAAGCCAAGGCTTCGATAGCCAGCGTGCGAGTGGAACTGGAGACTGTCGGCATGAGCGTCTCATACTCGCGGTTCACGTCTGCACCGCGCTTCACGAGCTCGCGGAATAAACCGGGCATCTCCAGGCGCAGGGCCCAGATTGCCAGCGGCTCGCCTTGTTGAGTCAGCACATCGCCCTTGCCGGAAATCATGGCTTCGTGCAAGGCACGGCGTGCGGGAGATGCAAATTCCTTGTAGTTCAGTACAATGGAGACAATATTGCCGTTGCCCAGATGCTTATTCAGAACAGGAACCAGCGGGTGGCTCATTTCTTCTGTCCAGTAGAGGGCCGGAACCGCCGCCAGCGATTTATTGTGGCGCAACTCCTCATCCAGCGCGAGCAGGTCGGCCCGCTGTGACTCACTCCAGCTGGCATGGCATTCCGGGGGCTCAGGCCAGGTCCAGCTGAAGATATATGCCCTTACCGATAGCAGCAGCACGAAGGCTATACCCAGCAAGGATGATACACCCCACAGCACTCTGCGCAACCAGCGGCGTGGCTTTTTGGGGGGAACGGGGATAGTTTTCGATTCATCGGGCGTGGTCATGGGGATACGATACCATACATGCCCTTGATTGGCAAGCACAAAGCCCGCAGACTTCGCCTGCTCCACATGTGTCCCAAAGATTGCAGAAGCCGTTGATAAATGAAGGCCGTTTCATCAGAAGCCCCCCCCGGGTATAACAAATGAGCGATAAATTGAAATTTGTCGTTCCGACAAAAGTACGAAGTACGAGGTGGGAGGTACGAAGTGAAAGTTCCGCGAGCCTTGCGGCTCGCCATTTGTTATCAATAGAAAACACCTGCAGGCGCAGCCTGCCTGACTTTATACTTCGCACTTCCCACCTCGTACTTCTGCATATTCCCATTTATCGGGCTGCATTATAATTTCCGGACTTTTTAGAAGTTCCCCATTGTCATGCCTGTCCGGCCGGGTTCATGGGGGGAACGGCGCGCTTTTGTTATCTGACGTTTGAAAAATTCAAAAAAATAATCAGCTTTGTGTAGAAAGAGCGCGTTTTTCCCGTATCTAAATAGTAGGGATGCCATGTTAACCATGGCTTGACATGAATAGCAACGATAGTTTATAAATAGAACTGTGAAAGCAATCTTTAAATGGGGTGGCGCAGCCCTTGTCTGCGCGGGTGGTGCAGGATACTGGTATTACTCCGGGGATTCTGCTTCGGTGCAGACGCGACTCAACACCGTGGCTGTGGTTCAGGATGACTTTGTGAGCAAGGTGCAGGCCACCGGCACTCTGGAACCTCAGGAGCTTGTGGATGTGGGCGCTCAGGTGACGGGTGAGATTAAGGAGTTCGGCCTGGACCTGGATGGTCGCCCCGTGGACTACGGCAGCGAAGTGAAGGCGGGGCAGCTGCTGGCCCGCATAGACGACACCATTGTGGAGCTGGACATCAAGCGCGCTGAGGCACAGGTTTCCCAGGCCCAGGCGCAGATTCTCTCGTCCGAGGCTGCCGTGGCTCAGGCCAAGGCTTCCATCTCCCAGGCAACGGCCAATAAGAACAAGGCAGACCGCGACCTGGCACGCGCCAAGGCGCTGGGGGTGGGCGACGCGCTCTCCCAGATGCAGTATGACCAGTACGTGAATGCCGCTGAAATTGCTGCCGCGAATCTGGAAAGCGCCTCGGCTCAGCTGCAGACGGCTGAAGCCCAGCAGGCCAGTGCACTGGCTCAGCTGCAGAGCGCCGAGGCTCAGCTGGAAAGCGAGCTGCGCAATCGCGACTACACCCGCATCTCCACCCCGGTGGATGGCACCATCGTGGTGCGTCAGGTGAACGTAGGCCAGACCGTGGTGAGCAGCATGAACGCCACCACCCTGTTCCTCGTGGCTCGTGACCTGAGCAAGATGCAGATCTGGTGCAGCGTGAATGAAGCCGATATCGCCAAGGTGAAGCCCGGTCAGGAAGTGCGCTACACGGTGGATGCCCTGCCGAATGAAAGCTTCACGGGTGTGGTGAACAAGATCCGTCCGAATGCCACCATGAGCTCCAACGTGGTGACCTACATCGTGGAAGTGGACATCGAGAACCCGGACCGTAAGCTGCTGCCCTACATGAGCGCCAATGCCAACTTCATTGTGAAGGAGGTGAAGGACGTGCTCATGGTTCCCTCTTCTGCTTTTGATTTCCGCCCGTCTCCCGAACAGATTGACGAGAGCGCCCGCGGCAAGCGCCCCGAGCCGCCCGCAGAGGGTGAGGAACGCCCCGCCATTGTGTGGCGCAAGGTGAGTGATTCCACCGTGGTCCCGGTGCGCGTCATCAAGGGCGATTCCGACGGTACCCGCACCATCGTGACCCTGCCCGAGGGCTCTGAGCTGAAACCCGGCGATGAGCTGGTGACCAGCGTCTCTGTGGTGAAGGCCGACGGCTCCATGGCCGAAATGAAGAACAACCGCCAGGGTGGACTCTTCGGCATGAACGGCCCGCAGCGCCGCCAGCGTGGCACCGGCGGTGCCGCCGCCAAGCCCGGCCAGGTAGATCAGGGTGGCCGTGGACCCCGCATGTAATCGACAGTCTATAACGTTTTTGTAGTACAGTGATAGAACTGAAAAACATCACCAAAGTATACCACCTGGGGGAGATAGATCTGCCGGTGCTCAAGGGGATTTCCCTGCGCATTGAGGACGGCGAGTTCGTCTCGCTCACGGGGGCATCGGGTTCGGGTAAGTCCACGCTCATGAATATTCTGGGCTGTCTGGACCACCCGACCAGCGGTGAGTTCTGGATTGATGGCCACAATGTGGCCGGTCTGAACGCCAATGAACGCGCCTTGCTGCGCAACAAGCGCATCGGCTTTGTGTTCCAGAACTTCAACCTGCTGGCCCGCACCTCGGCGCTGGAGAATGTGATGATGCCGGCCTACTATTACCACCCGGCCAAGAGCACGGCGGAAATCCGCAAACGTGCGCTTGAGCTCATTGACCTGGTGGGGCTGCGTGACCGTATGCACCACACTCCGGCTCAGCTTTCGGGTGGTCAGCAGCAGCGCGTGGCCATTGCGCGTTCGCTCATCAACAACCCCGGCATTCTGCTGGCCGACGAACCCACCGGTAACCTGGACTCCACCACCTCGGTGGAAGTCATGAACATGTTCCGCGAACTGAATCGCAAGCAGGGTATCACCGTCATCATCGTGACGCATGACCCCAAGACCGCCGCCTTCACCGACCGCGCCATCAATATGTGCGACGGCCTCATTCTCGACGGCGTATCGGATGAACTCTCAGCCACTCTCCAGAAATGAAGATAGGAACCCTCTTTATCACGTGTCTCAAGGCTCTGGTGCGCAACCCGATGCGCGCTGCACTCACCGTGCTGGGTATCGTTATCGGTATTGCCGCTGTGGTGGCCATCATGGAAATCGGCGAAGGCTCCAAGAAGCAGGTGGCTGATAAGTTCTCCTCCATGGGTACGAACGTCATCACCATTTCCGGTGCCTCCGTGAGCACCGCCGGCGTGAATACCGGCATGGGTGGCCGCGCTTCGCTCTACCCGCAGGATGCCTCCGCGCTCATGAAGGAATGCCCGGAGTTCGTGAAAGCCGCTTCTCCCGTGGTGCGAGCCAGTGGGCAGATTATCGTGGGTAACCAGAACTGGAGCCCCCGTTCCATCACCGGTGGCAATGAGCATTACCTCTCCATCGAAGGCTGGAAAGTGGCCTCCGGCAGCGCCTTTACCCAGAAGCAGGTGGAGGAAGCCTCCCGCGTGTGCCTTATCGGCAGCACCATTGCCAAGGAACTTTACGCCGGCACCGAGCCCATCGGCCAGGATATCCGCGTGAAGGACGTGGTGTTCACCGTCATCGGGGTGCTCGATACCAAGGGCGCTGACGGCATGGGCAACGACCAGGACGACTGCCTCATCCTGCCCTGGACGAGTATCCGCACCCGCCTCATGGGCTCCAGTGGTTCTGCGGTCATTACCAAGGGCGGCGCCGCCAACAGTGCCCAGAGCGTGTCGGCCACCAGCACCTTCTCCACTACCGGGGTGAACTTCTACCCCGGCTGTGACCTGCAGCCTTACTCGAATGCTCCGCACCCGTTGCGTACCCGCACGGTGGATTCCATAGCAGTGCAGGTGCAGGACGGCAAGGACCCGAACAAGGCCATGGATGCCATGACCCCCGTGCTCCGCAAACTGCATGAGCTGGAACCCGGCGTGCTGGATGACTTCAACATGCGCGACCGCTCCCAGTTCGTGAAGATGATGACCGATACCACCTCCACCATCAGCAGCCTGCTTATCTCTGTGGCTATGATTTCGCTGGTCGTGGGTGGCGTGGGTATCATGAACATCATGATGGTTTCCGTTACCGAACGTACGCGCGAAATCGGTCTGCGCATGGCTGTGGGTGCCCGCCCCCGCGATATCATGTGGCAGTTCCTGCTGGAGGCTGTGCTGCTCTGCACCATTGGTGGTATCATCGGCATTGCCGTGGGGCGTGTGGCTTCCAGCCTGGTGAGCCAGCAGATGGGCTGGCCGGTTGCCACCTCGGTTTCGGCCATGGTTCTTTCCGTCACGGTGGCGGCAGTTATCGGTATCGTGTTCGGCTGGTACCCGGCCTGGAAGGGTTCCCGACTGGATCCCATCGATGCCCTGCGCCACGAATAATCAACCCTCTTTTCAATCATTTCAGAACGTATGAAACGCATATTTCCGCTTACTTTTACCGGCCTGCTGCTGTGCTCGTGCATGATGGGGCCGGATTTCATGGGGGCCACTGCTCCCGAGTTGCCGGTTACCTGGATAAACGCCACGCCGCCCGGGTCGGATGAGCACACGCTCGACGAGTGGTGGCACTGCTTCCGCGACCCCCAGCTCACTCACCTGATTGAGAGCGGTTTTGCCGCCAATCCGGACATGGTGAGCGCGGCGCTGGCCATCGAAAAGGCTGAATCCTCCCTGCGCTCCATGAAGAGCGGCCTGTTCCCCAGTCTGGGAATCAGCGCCGGCGGCAGCAATGCCGGCGATTATACCACCTCCACCTCCCACGGGCGGTGGAATGGTGCGCTCTCCGCATCGTGGACGCCCGATATCTGGGGCGGTACGCGCCGCGAGGTAGAGGCCGCTGCGGCTTCGCTGGGCTCCACCAAGGCTGCTGCCGCTGCCACCCGCACGGCGCTGGCTTCCAGCATAGCAGCTGCTTATTTCCAGTGGATTTCCGCCAAGGAAAGCCTGCGTATTGCCGAGGAACAGCTCGCCTACCAGGAACGTACCTTCAAGGTGACCCAGGAGCGCCACGCCACCGGCATGGAAAGCGCACTCTCGCTTTCGGAATCCCGCGCTACCATAGCTTCCACCCGCGCCCAGATTCCTGCACAGCAGGCCACCATCCGCAGCTGCGAGATGACGCTGGCCACCCTGCTGGGCACCACGGTGGACAACGTGGCGCTGAAGCTGCCGCCGCAGTCTGTGTACAACCTGGTGCCCCGCGTGCCCACCGGATTGCCCAGCGAGCTGCTGCGCCGCCGCCCGGATATCGTGAAAGCAGAGCATGACCTGCACGCCGCTACCGCCCGAATCGGGGTGAGCGTGGCAAATCTCTTCCCGAAGCTTTCACTTACCGGCAGCACCTCATCCTCCGCCGGTACGGATTTCTCCAAGTTCTGGGAGAACAGCGCCTGGAGCCTTGGTGCCTCTGCCAGCCAGACCCTGCTGAACCGCGTCGCGCTCAATGAGGCGGTGACCCAGGCTGAGCTCAACCAGCTCACCGGCATGCAGAACTACCGCAAGACGGTTCTTGCCGCCTTTGCCGAGGTGGAGAACTGCCTTATCGAGTACGCCAAGCTCACCAGCCAGTTACCCCAGTACGAGGCTTCCTGCGCTGCCAATAAGGAATCTGCCGAGCTCTCGCTGCGCCTGCACCATGAAGGTATGGCCGACTTCCTGAGCGTGGCCGCTGCGGAGCGTGCCTGGCTTTCCTCTGAGCTCAATATCATCTCCACCCGCCAGAATATCCGTCTCAAACTTGCCCAGCTCTGCACCGCCCTTGGCGGCGGCTGGCCCATGGACGGGAAGAAGTAAGACCGCAACGATTCAGCAGCTTGCTGAGTACCGGTAATTGTCTTTTCACCGCCTTGCTGAGTGCAGGGCGGTGAATTGCTGTATGAACCACCGCTTTTCTGCATTTTGCAGGGGGGATTTTCTTGCCAGAAGGTGGGGTGGGGTGATAGGATATACGCATGTACATTCAGGACCAGTTGCAGGAAATCAAGGCAAATATTGCAGCGGCAGAGCAGCGGGCAGGGCGAGAACCCGGCAGCGTGAAGCTGCTGGCAGTGAGCAAGACCTTCCCGGTGGCGGATATCATGCAGGCCTATAACGACGGCCAGCGCCTCTTTGGCGAGAATCGTCTGCAGGAGGCCATGAGCAAGATACCTGAAATGCCTGCCGATTGCGAGTGGCATCTCATCGGCCCGTTGCAGCGCAACAAGGTACGCAAGGCGCTGGAGCAGGGCTTTGGTCTGCTTCAGGCGGTGGATTCCCTGCGCCTGGCGGAAACGGTGGCCCGCATCGCGGGCGAGCTGGGCTGCACAGCCCGCATCCTGCTGGAGGTGAATGTAGATGGCGAGGAAAGCAAACATGGATTTACCCCTGCGGAGGTGCAGGAAATGTGGCCTCAGCTGGTGGCGCTGCCGCATCTGGATATCTGCGGGCTCATGTGCATTCCGGCTCCTACTGAAGACCCGGAAGGTGCTCGCCCGGCGTTTCGTGCGTTGCGCAGGCTTGCAGAGACCCTGCGCGCCCGCGGCCCGCTTCCCCTGCCGGAACTTTCCATGGGCATGAGTCACGACTACGCCGTGGCGGTAGAGGAGGGCGCCACCATTGTGCGCGTGGGGTCGGCCATTTTTGGTAAACGCGATTACGGACAAGCCTGAATATTGTAGGGATATGGAAGAAGAAAGCAGCATAGCATTGCCGCCGGGCGTGCAATTGGGTAAATACCGGATTTTGCGCATGATTGGCCAGGGGGGATTCGGTTTTACCTACCTGGCTGTTGATACGACTACTGAAACAGAGTGTGTTATCAAGGAGCATTTTCCTTCATTCTGTTGCTGGCGAAACCCGGCAAGCCGGTTGGTTACGGCTACAAGTGCCAAGGACCCTCTGCAGGAATACCCCAAACTGCTTTCGCGTTTTGTGGAAGAGGCCCGGCTGCTGGCCCAGCTGTCGCACCAGAATATTGTGATGGTGCTGGAGGCTTTTGAAGCGCTGGGTACGGCTTATTACGTGATGCCCTATGTGGGTGGGCGGGACCTGCTCAAGATGGCCCGGGTCGGAAAAGTGCCGGAGACCACGCTGCTGCCCATCCTTCGCTCGATTCTCGGAGCCTTGGAGTATCTGCACCGCAATAATATCTACCACCGGGATGTGAAGCCTGCCAATATATTGCTGACCGCCGATAATGTTCCCGTCCTTATCGATTTCGGAACTGCCCGGGCCATTGTCAGTGAGCGTTCGGCTACTATGGTGGCATCTCCGGGATATTCGCCCCTCGAACAGATAACAGCCCGGGGAAAACGAGGCCCCTGGACAGATGTTTTTTCGTTGGGGGCCACCTGCTATCATTTGATTACCGGCGAGTGCCCGCCTGAAGCTGCGGACCGTATCGTGGAGGATACCGATCCGTATTGCCCGCTGGCCACCCGGCCGGAATTGGTGGCGCAGTATCATCCGTCCCTCCTGAGCAGTATTGATAAGGCGCTTTCTCTGCGGGCTTCCGATCGCTGGCAGACGGCGCGCGAGTGGCTGGCCGTATTGCCGGAAGCTGCTTCAGTCAGTTATGAAACCCAGCAGCTGCCTTTGGAGCAGCCTTCTTCCACCCCGCCGAAACCGAGGCGCAGCCGCCGGCGTTGGGGGGTGCTGATGCTTGGTCTGCTGCTGGCACTGGGAATTCCGGGTGGCGGATATTGGCTTTACCTGCATATTCAGGAGCTTGCACGCCAGGAAATGCTGGCGGAACAAGCCCGCCAGGAAAAGGAGAGAAAGGAAGCTGAGATACAAAAGAATCGCCAGAAACTCAAGGAACGGGGAATTGATGAATCTCAATACGGCGAGAAAGTTCTCTCCGCCTATGATGACCCGGAGTTGCTTTCGCTTTTGATAGCCGCAGGCGCAGATGTGAACCAGGCCGATTCGGATGGCTGCACCGCATTATATTGGGCTGTTGGTAACAGTAACCCGCAATGCATGAATCTTCTGCTGGAAGCTTCCGGTATTGATGTCAATAAGGCTGCAAACAATGGAAGAACCCCGCTGTACAGGGCTGTGGACAGGAATGAACCCAACGCGGTCAAAGCCCTGCTGGAGGTTCCCGGTATTGATGTGAATAAGGCCGACTCGGAGGGTCGCACCCCCTTGTGGCGGGCAGCTACGGATGGCTACGTACAATGTGTGAAGCTCTTGCTGGGGGCTGAGGGAATAGATCTGAACAGGAAAGACAACGATGGACGAACCCCATTGTACATGGCTTTCGCCAAAACGTATAATAATGAGTGTGCGATGCTTCTGCTGCAGACACCGGGAGTGACGTCAACAGCAGAGGAACGCAGCACTTTCCTGCGCTGGTCCGCAGACCGCAATCATGCAAATAGAGTGAAGTACCTGCTTGCTACACCGGATATCGATGTGAACCAGGCCGATTCGGATGGCTGCACCGCATTATATTGGGCTGTTGGTAACAGTAACCCGCAATGCATGAATCTTCTGCTGGAAGCTCCCGGTATTGATGTCAATAAGGC
>JAZONE010000061.1:0-21400 GCA_045654325.1 Akkermansia sp. | reverse complement strand
CGCCCAAATTGTGTAAAATAGCGCACCGCTTTATTTTTTAACATCACCTAGAACATCTTATGTCCCGTATCTGCAATATCACGTTTGCCATGCCGCACAAGGGCCGTCGCATCCATCGTTCCGGTCTTGCCAAGAAGAAGGGTGGTATCGGCCGTCACGTCACCAAAGTGGTGAACCGCACTGTTTACCCCAACCTCCAGGAGAAGCGTATCTGGGTGCCCGAGCCCAACGGTGGCAAGGGTGGCTACCTTCGCAAGAAGCTCTCCTGCAAGGCTCTGCGCACTATTTCCAAGAACGGCGCCTACAACACGCTCAAGAAGGCCGGGATTCTTTACTAAATCCTGCTGCTTTTTTTGAACGGAGCGGTTACCTCCGGCGTCTATCCAGAAACAAGACCACGGAGGTACCGCGCGGCGGTTCAGCAACGAACGCGGACACCTTCTGCAGGCGAAAGCCTGCCCTATTAGTTTCAGAATATATTTCAAGAAAATGACCCCGCAACAGACCAAGATCGCGCTTCGTATCAACGACGACAACCTTAACCACCACCTGTGGAACAACCGCGGTGTATGGTGGTGCCACGTAACAGTGCACAAGCCGGATGCCACGGCCGAGCGTCTTCGTTTCTCGCTCAAGACCCGCAACATCGAGCGTGCACGTCGTCTCCGCGACCGCATCTTCGAGGACATCCAGCGCCACTTCGGCATTGCCGCCTGAGGCCGGATTCACCAGAGATTCTTTCGACGCACCGGATGGTTCACGCCATCCGGTGTATTTGTTTTCACCAACAAGAAGCCTGCAAAGCGGAATCCGGAAGGATGGGTCAGGCGATGCGGGTCAGCTCCAACTGGCGGACCATGCATTGGTTGATTTCCCCATTGGCGTTGATACAACGGGGAGTATAGGCAAGAGAGAAGGTGTGGCACCCCGCCGGCAGGGTGAGTTCCACAGCCGTCGTGGTGGTGTACGCATCCCAGCATCCGGCTTCTGTATTGTGCGGGAAAAGCATGAGAGCCGCGGGCTGGCCATCCACCAGTAGCTCGCGCAAAGCGCAGGTATCACCATCGCGCAAGGAGTTAACGGCATTGCAATAATGCACCCGCAGACGATACGTGCCGGCCGGAAGCTCCGCCGCTTCGTAGTCAAGCCGGGCAGTGCAGGCGCGAGTATCGAGCCAGGCCTGCCCGCGCTCCACCGCGAACTCTGCCGCCTCGCCGATGCAGGCGGGCTGCAGAAGCCGGACCCCATCTGCCAGCGGGCATTCAAAAGGCTTGCTGAAGCAGGAGGTCACGCTCCCCTGCACTGCCTGCACGGTATATTCATTATATATGGCCCTGGAAGGCGGCAGCACATATTGGCAATCGATAACCGAGGCAAATGCCACTCCATTCCGGAAGACATTGTAACTTGAGGCTCCGGGGACGGGGTGCCAGCGCAGTAAATCGGCCGTGGGGGCATCCCAGCGGGGGGCGGGTAAATCTTCGTGTGCCTGGGGCGGAGTCATGGTCTGCATACCATCCTCGGCAGGCATGAGCTCCAGTTCAATCTGCAGGCGGCCCTCGGTATCCAGAGGAATAACGGGTGAATCGGGCTTACCATTGACCATGACGGACCATACTTCGGTGCCGTAGCCATTCACGTGGATATCCAGCACCATGTTGCGGATACGCAGGCCGGTAAGCCAGTGGCTGCCGCGGAACTCACGGGGAACGCAGGGCTGGATAACGAGGTTGTCGCCCTCGAACTTAATACCGAAGAGCGCATAATAATACATGCTCAGCACACCGGCCACGCTCCAGAGCTGGCGGTCGGAATTCTGGATGGTATCACCGGCCTCACCGGTCACGGCATGGAAGTTTTCCTTGCAGGAGCCGAATGCCAGCACAGAGCGCAACAGCGCCGCCATGGAGAACGCAGCACCCGGGGCATCCTGCAGCTCAGCCTGCGCCAGCAGCACAAACGCCTGCACAAAAGGCCACACGCTGCGGTTGTGATACGCCTGCGGGTTATTTGATTTGTACGGCGTGAACACCGGAATACCGAACGCCGAGGCCGGCAGATGCTGCATGGCCTGCGAGGCATGATCACCAGCTAATCCGCACAGCACCGCAAGCGCCACGGCAAGCGAATCCACGCGCTCGTCCAGGTACCCCTCGGCGGTACGCATCATGCCGAAATTACCCGAACCCGGGCTCCAGAAGCACTCGCGGATTTCCGCTGCCATCGCCGCGGCAGTCTCTGCATACACGGCGGCTTCCTTATCACGGTCCATCTCGCGCAGCATGCGTGCCAGCAGCAGGCGGCAAAGATAATGCAGCACATTGGTGCCAAATGCACAGGAAGCAGCAATATCGGCCGGGGTCATCCAGTCCGGGTAACTCTGCTCACGCCAGTCGATGAATGAGGTCTCCCCCGGACGCAGCAACTCACCAGCCGGGAACACAGCGGCATCCTGCGCCAGTGTAGCCTCCAGAACCTGCACACACCAGGCCAGCCAGGCAGTATCTCCCAGCACCTGGTAGAGCGACCACGCGCCCAGCGCCCAGGCCACGCGGTCTGTCGAAACCGGCCAGCCGCCACCGGTGCCGGTATCCTGCAGCACCACGCCGTTCCGCACCCGGGATTCCAGGCTGGCGCGCGTGGCTGCGGGGTTGGCCATAGCCGTGCCCAGCGTGGCGGCATAAGCCATATCACGCGTCCACACGGTAGACCAGTTGGCACCGGCCAGCAAAAGCCCCTCCGGGGTCTGATTCGCCTGCAGTTCCTGAGCCGCCAGGGCGTAGACCGCCTGCAGCACAGGAATCGAGCTGCGCACCCCGGCACAACCGGGCAGCGAAGCTCCTGACAACTCGATGTCCCGCACGGAATCCCCGCGGGTAATCCGCAGGCAGCGGGGAGACACGAGCTCTGCCACCAGCCCCGGCTGCACAAGCCGGCGGCTGGTCAGGCAGAAACTGCCGTTGTCAAACAGGACCTGTTCCTCGGCGGTGGCCATGGCGCAGCATCAGAGAATGGCACCGGGCACATAGCCCACGCCATCCGGGAAGCGGGTAGCCAGCTCTGCCACCATCTCGGCAAAGGCATCCACCTGCTGTGCAGCCATGCCGGTGTCGCCGGCGTTGGCATCGTAAATCTCCTGAATCTCCTCGCGGCTCAGCAGCAGGCGGCCATCGGCCCCCAGGCGGTCGAGCAGGTCATTGGTGGAGATGAGACCGTTGCGCAGGTCGTTGGAAACCGCCACGGCGTGCTCCTTGATGACCTCGTGCGCGGTCTCGCGCCCCACGCCGCGCTTCACGGCAGCCATCATGATAGTGGTGGTCATGAGGAACGGCAGGTAGCGGTTCAGCTCAGTACGCACCACGGGTTCGTACATACCCATCTGGTCCAGCACGGTGATGAAGGTCTCGAACAGGCCGTCTGCCGCCAGGAACGCATCCGGCAGCACGCAGCGGCGCACCACAGAGCAGGACACGTCGCCCTCGTTCCACTGGTCGCCGATGATACCGCCAATCATGGTGAGGTGGCCCTTCAGAATGGCATGGAAACCATTCACGCGCTCGCAGGAGCGGGGGTTCATCTTGTGCGGCATGGCGCTGGAGCCGGTCTGCCCCTTGGCAAAGCCCTCGGTGCAGAGCTCATGACCCACCATGAGGCGCCAGGTCTTGCAGAAGCTGCTGGGGCCGCTGGCCAGACCCACCAGGCCGGAAATAATCTCAAAATCAAGCGAGCGGGGATACACCTGCCCCACGTTCATCCACTTGGAGGAAATACCCAGGTGAGCGCAGATGCGGGCCTCGAGCTCACGCACCGTATCCGGATTCTTGGCAAAGAGGGAAAGCTGGTCCAGCTGGGTACCCACGGCGCCCTTCAGACCGCGCACGCGGTAGCGCTCCATCATGCTCACCCAGGCCCAGGCCCAGTGCACAATCTCCTCGCCGAACATCGCCACGCGCTTGCCCATGGTCGTGGCCTGTGCGGCCACATTGTGCGTGCGGGCGGCAAACACCATATCGCGCCAGCCGTTGGCGCACTTCGCCATGCGGTCCAGCACGGCCACCGCCTTATCACGGATGATATGCATGGAGCGCCAGATCTGCAGCTGCTCCACGTTTTCAGTCAGGTCGCGGCTGGTCATACCCTTGTGGATATGCTCGTGGCCGGCCAGGTCGCAGAACTCCTCGATGCGGGCTTTCACGTCGTGGCGGGTCACACGCTCACGGGCGTTGATGCTGTCCACATCCACCTGCCCCTTCACGCGCTCGTAGGCATCGATAGCCTCCTGCGGAATATCCAGCCCCAGGTCTTTCTGGGCCTTCATCACAGCAATCCAGAACTCACGCTCCAGCACAATGCGGCCCTCGGCCGACCAGATGGCTTTCATGGAATCAGACGCATAACGGCCTGCCAGTACATTCGGTATCGCGCTCATAATTTGTATTTTCGGTTCAGGTGAAAGGTCAGCATACCAGAATTCCGCCCGCTTTTCAAGCTTTATATCAACGGCGGCATTCCGGCGTGCATGAAGCCGGAAGTTCTGCAGTATACGGCAGGTTATACACACGCAACTAGTTGCGGCCACGCGTATTTTGCCCTTGAAATCAGCGGTGGCATCTGCTAGCATACCCGCACATGGAAAACACGCAGACACGAGTCATTTCTTTCCGCTGCCCGGAGGATCTCTTCCAGGAAATCGACATTCTGTGCGAACACAACCGCATTGACCGCAGCACCTTCATCGTGCAGGCGCTCCTGGGTATGTTCGATGGTCTGGCTGCTCAGGGTGTGGGTGAGGCCCGCCCCGAGCTCAAGCCCTGTGCCCTGAAAGACGAAGCATAATGGCCCGTATTCTCACAGCTCTGAGTGGCGGCGTAGACAGCGCCGCAGCCGCAGCCCTGCTCGTGGAGCAAGGGCACGAGGTGGTGGCGGCCTACATGAAAAACTGGGTGAACGATGAGAATATACCCGGCGAATGCCCGTGGGAGCGCGATATAGAAGACGCGCTGGGTGTGTGCCGCAAGCTGGGCATCGAGTTCCGCGTGGTCGACCTCATCGAGCAGTACCGCCAGCGCATCGTGAACTACCTCATCGAAGGCTACCGCAACGGCACCACCCCGAACCCGGATGTGCTCTGCAACCGCGAAATGAAGTTCGGGGTGCTGCTGGACTACGCACTGGAGCAGGGTTTCACCGGCGTGGCCACCGGCCACTACGCACAGAAGCTCGATGTACCCGGCGAGGGCAGCTACGTGCTGCGCGGGGCCGATGTGAACAAGGATCAGTCCTATTTCCTGGCCCTCATGCGCCCGGAACAGGTGGCGCACGCCATCTTCCCCGTGGGTGGAATCACCAAACCGGAGGTTCGCGAAATTGCACGGCGCTTCAACCTGCCAAACGCCGAGAAAAAAGACTCACAAGGCATCTGCTTCATAGGCCAGGTGAAGATGAGCGACTTTCTGCGCCACTACCTGCCCGACAACCCCGGCGATATCGTGGACCTGCAGGGGCGCAAGCTGGGGCGGCACGATGGGCTGCACCTCTTCACGATGGGCCAGCGCAAGGGCCACCACGTGGCATCCCCGCGCGAGGGCGTGGCCTACGTGGTCGTAGGCAAGGATTTGAAGCGAAACCGCCTTATCCTCGGTTACGAGGGGCAGGAAACCCCCGGGCTCTACACCCGCAGCGCCATCGTCGGCAGTATTTCCAACACCCTCACTCCCCTGCCCGAGCGTGTGATGGCGCAGCCCCGCTACCGCACCGCCGCGGTGCACGCCACCTGCACCCACCTGGGTGGTGGCAGGGTGCAACTCGATTTTGATACCCCTGTACGCGCTCTGGCACTGGGTCAGGTCTGCGCCTTCTACGCGCCCGATGCCCTGCGCGGCGAGCGCCTGCTGGGCGGTGGCTTCTTCGAACAGCTGCTCAGCTGAGGAGCCCCTGCTGCTCATTCAACCATTTTTCAAACTTACGCAGGGCCTCACCGCGGTGGGAGATGCTGTTCTTCTCCTCAGCGGTGATTTCAGCCATGGTGCAGTCGTAGCCGGCGGGCACAAAGAGCGGGTCGTAGCCGAAACCGCCGGTGCCGCTCGGGTTCAGGGTAATCTGCCCCTCCACCGTGCCCACGAAACAGGCCAGCTCCCGGCCGCCTCGAGCCACGGAAATGGCGCATACATAGCGGGCGGTGAAAGGTTTGGCGCTTTCCGGCAGGGCGCCCAGCTCGGCCAGCATCTTGCGGTTGTTGCCCTCGTCATCACCGTGGGTGCCGGCATAGCGGGCGGAATACACGCCGGGCATGCCGCCCAGAGCATCCACACAGATACCGCTGTCATCCGAAACCACCAGTCCGGGGAACACGGCTGAGATACTCTCGGCTTTGATGGCGGCGTTGGCCTCAAAGGTAGTGCCGGTTTCCTCCGGATCAGGTGCACCGGGGAAATCGGCCAGGGTTCTGAGCTCGAACTGAGGAGGCAGAATACGGGCGAACTCGCGGGCTTTATGGGCGTTGCGCGTGGCGATGAGAAGCGGGATACGGGTCATGAATCAATACTGATGTTGGAGTCTTTCTTGTGGAACACCTTGGTGAAGAAAAGGTAGATAACGATGTAGGAGAGAATGGCGCAGAATGCATCCGCCACCGTCTGAGACAGCCAGATCCCCTTCCCCTGCCACCAGAGCGGCAGCACGAACAGGCAGGGAATAAGCACCAGGAACTGGCGCATGATATTGAGGAACACACTCATAATCGGGCGGCCGATACTCTGGAAGAAGTTACCGATGATAATCTGGGTACCCACCAGCGGGAACATGAGCCCCATGAGGCGCAGGCCACTGGTTGCCAGGGTGATAAGCTGGGTGGAGTTAGCATCCTGTTCTTTCACGAATGCGCGCACTACTACCTCCGGGAACAGCTGTATGCCCACCCAGCAGATAAGCGTGAGCACGAAGGCGGAGGAAACAGCATAATAGAACACGCTGCGTACGCGGCTATAGTAGCCGATTCCCAGGTTATACCCCGCAATGGGCTGCATGCCCTGTGCAATACCGGCCACAACCATGACCACGGCCAGCAGCACGCGGTTCACAATGCTGTACGCCCCCACCCCCATGGGTCCCTCGTAGCTCAGGAACTGGGTGTTGAATACAATCACCACCAGGCAGCCGCACAGGTTCATGAGGCACGGCGGCAAGCCCAGCAGGCAGATGCGGCGCATGATAGGCCCGCAGAGCTTCCACATACGCCCACGGAAATGAATCACGCTGCGGCGATTCAGGAAATGCGCCAGCACCCACACGCAACCCACAGCCTGCCCCGCCGTGGTTGCCAGAGCGGCTCCGGTCATCCCCCACTCGAGCACCCACACAAAGAGATGAGCACAACCGATATTGACCACCATGGAGAAAATAAGGCTCCACATGGCCTTGTAGGGGTAGCCGCTGGCGCGCATCACGTGGTTCAGGTTCATGAACGTGAAGGTCAGCGGGCAGGTCAGCAGCAGCACCAGCATGAACTCACGCGCTGGCTCCACTGTGTTCTCATCCGCACCGAAGGTGTACAGAATCTCATTCATCCACGGCAGCGGCGCCCAGCCGCACAATACGCCGGTAATCAATCCCATGATGGTGCAGTGACCGAGCACTCGGAATGCACGCGGAAAATCCTGCTGCCCCAGGGTGATGGAGGTCGTAGCCGCGCCACCCAGCCCCACCAGTGTTCCCAGCGCCACCAGCAGGTTCATGATGGGGAACAACAGCCCCATGGCGGTGATGGCATATGCCCCGCAACACTGGCCGATATAGATGGAATCCACAATATTATAAAAAGACATGGCCGCCATGCCCACAATGGCCGGCAGCGAATACTGCGCCAGCAGGCGCCCCATGGGCATCTGCTCCAAATCAACCAGCTTCTGGTCTTTTTCCATCCTGCAGGTGAATTTACTCCTCTTCCCCCGCCATGTCAAGTATAGTGAATCAGGAATAGCGAATAATGACCCCTGCCGCCGCCCCGGGAAAGCAAGATGCCCGGCACTGCGCTTGGCAATGCCGGGCATGAAGTTTAGTCGTCAGCAGTCTGCTTTAGTCGTCAGAGCCCACGGAGAGGGCATCATCGGGCATGGGCAGGTCTTCCTCGTCCATGTAGGTGGCGCGGGGAATGGGCGTAGCGCCTTCTGCGGGTTCCACCACGATGTTGCGGTACTGCGAGAAGCCGGTGCCGGCGGGGATGAGGTGACCGAGAATCACGTTCTCCTTGAAGCCTTCGAGCATATCCACCTTGCCGAGCGTGGCAGCCTCGGTGAGGACGCGCGTGGTGTCCTGGAAGGAAGCGGCGGAGATGAAGGAATCGGTCTTGAGGGAGGCCTTGGTGATACCCAGGAGGATGGGCTCGCTGTCGGCGGGACGGCCGTGCTGCTCCACAGTCTCCTTATTGATGCGGGAGAGCGTGGTGCGGTCCACCTCGTCGCCCCAGAGGAGACCGGTATCGCCCGGGTCCTTCACGCGCACCTTGCGGAGCATCTGGGAAACGATGATTTCAACGTGCTTGTCGTTGATTTCCACACCCTGCACGCGGTACACCTGCTGCACCTTGTTCACGAGGTGCTCCTGCAGAGCTTCCTTACCGCAGATGCGGAGGATTTCATCAGAAGCCTCGGAACCGTCGGAAAGCGGCTCACCGGCGCGCACGAAGTCGCCGTCGTGCACGATGATGTGGCGATCCATGGGCACAAGGTGCTTGATGGAGATAGTGCCCTCGTACTCATCGTTGGTCTGCAGCTTGGAGGAGCGCTTGCGGCTCTTGGTGGCAGCGTCGCGGGCGGCGGCATCGCGATAGATGGTAACCACCTTCTTACCACGGATCATGGCGTCATCGATAGCGACGATACCGTCCATTTCAGCCAGGGTGCAGGTATCCTTCGGGCGGCGGGCTTCGAAGAGCTCGGCCACGCGGGGAAGACCACCGGTAATGTCGTTCGTCTTCTGCACCTTGCGGGGAGTCTTGGCCAGCTGAGTACCGGCGGCAATCTTCTGCTTGTTGCTTACCACGAGGTAGGCACCGGTGGGAATAGCGTACACCTTAGGCTTGTCCTTGTCGGAACCGGGCTTGGCGGTGTGCACAATCACACGTGGGGCGAGGTCCTGGCGGTGGTCAATGATGACGGTCGTACCCTTACCGGATTCGGTGTGACCGGATTCGGTGCGGCAGGTAATACCCTCAATCATGTCCTGGAACTCCACGGTACCACCGATTTCGGAGATGACCGGAATGGCGAAGGGATCCCATTCGGCGATGACGGCACCGGCCTCGATGGAAGCACCATCCTTCACGCGGAGTACAGCACCCATGGTCAGGGAGTAGGACTCGAGTTCCTTACCCTCGGCGTCGTAAACCTTCACGCTGCCGTTCTTGCAGAGCACCACCATGTTGCCGTTTTCGTCCTCTACGCAGCGGTCGCGGAGGTTTTCATCATAAATGACGGTACCGGAGCTCTTGGCAGTGTATTCGGGACGGCTGGCAGCTGCGGTAGCGGTACCACCCACGTGGAAGGTACGCATGGTCAGCTGAGTACCGGGCTCACCGATGGACTGAGCAGCGATGATACCCACAGCCTCACCCACCTTCACGCTCTGGCCGGTGGCCAGGTTCAGGCCGTAGCACTTGGCGCAGCAACCCTTGGAGAGGTCGCAGGTGAGCACGGAACGCACCTTCACCTTCTCGATACCCACCTTCTCGATACGCTTGGCGGCTTCGTCGGTGATGATTTCGTTCTTGGCTACGATGATTTCGCGAGTGGTCGGATCGTAGATGTCGTCGCAGGTCACGCGGCCGTAGATACGCTGGGCAAGCGTGGCGATTTCGTCCTCACCGTCGTAGATGGCGGTCATGGTGATACCATTCTCGGTACCGCAGTCGATATCGCGCACGATGACGTCCTGAGCCACGTCGACCAGCTTACGGGTCATGTAACCGGAGTCAGCGGTCTTAAGAGCGGTATCGGCCAGACCCTTACGGGCACCGTGGGTGGAGATGAAGTACTCGAGCACTGACAGACCTTCACGGAAGTTGGAGGTAATGGGGCGTTCGATAATCTCACCGGAGGGCTTAGCCATAAGACCACGCATACCGGAGAGCTGCTTAATCTGGGCCTTGTTACCACGAGCGCCGGAGTCCACCATCATGTAGAGCGGGCTGGCCACGGCAGAACCCTCGTTGTATTCCAGCTTGGTGTAGAGTTCCTTCTGGATGGCATCGGTAGCGCTGGACCAGATATTAATCACCTTTTCATAGCGCTCGCCGTTGGTGATAAGGCCTTCCTCGTACTGCTCGGTCACCTTGGCCACTTCTTCGTAGGCATTGGTGATGACGCCGTCCTTGTTTTCGGGCACCACCATGTCCACGATACCGATGGAGCAACCGGAACGGGTAGCTTCCTTATAGCCCAGGGACTTGAGGGCATCGAGGGTTTCCACGGTCTTCTTCTGGCCGCAGGTCTGGTAGCAGCGCCAGATGATGTCACCGAGCTGCTTCTTACCCACGTTGCGGTTGATGTAACCGATTTCATCGGGCCAGATTTCGTTGAAACGCACGCGGCCGGCGGTGGTGACGAGAGTCTTGCGACCCACGTTCTCCTGGTTGTAGGCGAGCTTGTCGAACTCGGCGCCGGTCTTGCCGTAATCCGGGTTCTTGAGGCGGATCCACTCGTGGTAACCAATCTTGCGGGCAGCGATGGCGAACTCCACCTCGGAGATGGATTCGAAGAGCGGCAGCAGGTTCTGGTTGTCCTGGTGTTCCTTCACTTCCTTGGCGCGGGTGTGCGTCAGGTAGTAGGAACCCAGAATGATATCCTGAGAGGGGGTGCAGATGGGGTTGCCGGAGGCAGGCGAGAAGATGTTGTTGGGAGCCAGCATGAGGAGGCGGGCTTCCAGCTGGGCTTCCACACTCAGCGGCACGTGCACGGCCATCTGGTCACCGTCGAAGTCAGCGTTGTAACCGGTACACACAAGCGGGTGCAGACGGATAGCGGAACCTTCGATGAGCACAGGCTCGAAAGCCTGAATGGAAAGACGGTGCAGCGTAGGAGCACGGTTCAGGAACACGGGGTGGCCCTTGGTCACCTCTTCCAGAATATCCCACACGATGGATTCCTTGCGGTCAATCATCTTCTTGGCGGAGCGCACAGTGTGCACATAGCCCAGCTCCTTGAGGCGGTGAATGATGAAGGGTTCGAACAGGCTCAGCGCCATCTTCTTGGGAAGACCACACTGGTTCATCTTCAGGTTCGGACCAATCACAATCACGGAACGGCCGGAGTAGTCCACACGCTTACCGAGCAGGTTCTGACGGAAACGACCGCTCTTGCCCTTCAGCATGTCGGACAGGGACTTCAGCGGACGGTTGCCGGCGCCGGTCACGTGGCGGCCGTGGCGACCGTTGTCGAACAGAGCGTCCACAGCTTCCTGCAGCATGCGCATTTCGTTGCGCTTAATCACCTCGGGGGTCTGCAGAGCAGCAAGCTCGCGGAGACGGTTGTTACGGTTGATGACGCGGCGGTACAGGTCGTTCAGGTCGCTGGTGGCAAAACGGCCACCGGGCAGCGGAACGAGCGGACGCAGGTCCGGGGGAATCACCGGCAGAGTGGTCAGCACCATCCACTCGGGCTTGCAGCCACTGCTGCGGAAGCCCTGCACCAGCTGCAGACGCTTGGCCAGCTTGCGCTTGTTCTGCTTGGAGTTAGTCTTCTCCATGTCCTGGCGCAGCGTGTCAACCAGAGCTTCGAGGTCGATGGTGGCCAGCAGGCGCTGAATAGCAGCTGCACCCATGCCAGCCTCGGGGGCGTCGTCGCCGTAGTCCTCCACGAGTTCATCGTACTCCTCCTCGGTCATGATCTGACCGCGCTCAATGCCGGCCACATCCTTGGGGTCGATGACGATGTAATCCTCGTAGTAAATGACGCGCTCCAGGTCACGGGCAGTGAGGTCGAGCATGAGGCCGATGCGGCTGGGCATGCACTTGTAGAACCAGATGTGGGTCACGGGCACGGCCAGGTTGATGTGGCCCATGCGCTCACGACGCACGCGGGAGGTGGTTACCTCCACACCGCAGCGGTCACAGATCATGCCCTTGTTCTTGGCGCGCTTGTAGCGGCCACAGGAGCACTCCATGTCACGGGTCGGGCCGAAAATACGCTCGCAGAACAGACCGCCCTTCTCAGGCTTGAAAGTGCGGTAGTTAATCGTCTCGGGGTTCTTGACCTCGCCGCTGGACCAGCTCAGGATATCATCCGGGCTGGCCACGGTGATGCAAACCTGATCGAAGTTCTTGGGCTTCTCGTTATTAAGGTCGTTAAAAGACATATTGGTATATATTTGAGAGGTTTGGGAATGCCGCCCGGCACGGACTGCCGCGCCGGGTGGCGGTTACAGGTTTACATATCGTCGTCTTCGTCCTCGTCGTCGGAGCTGTCGAAATCTTCGTCTTCAGCGTCCATGTCAGAGAAGTCACCATCGAAATCATCATCGTCGGATTCGAAGCCTTCCTCGTCATCCATACCGTCACCGGCGAGCAGTGCGAAGAGATCGTCCGTGGTCTGCGGAGCGTTCTCGCGGTCGCGCTTCTCGGTGGGCTGTACGTTGAGGCACAGAGCCTGCATTTCCTTGATGAGCACGTTGAAGGATTCGGGGGTGCCGGCTTCCAGCGAGTTGTCGCCCTTGACGATGTTCTCGTAGATGCGGGTACGGCCCTGAACGTCGTCGGACTTGACGGTGAGGAGCTCCTGCAGCGTGTAGGCTGCACCGTAAGCCTCCATGGCCCACACTTCCATTTCACCGAAACGCTGACCACCGTGCTGAGCCTTACCGCCCAGGGGCTGCTGCGTCACAAGCGAGTAGGTACCCACGGCACGTGCGTGCACCTTGTCGGCCACCAGGTGGTTCAGCTTGAGCATGTAGGTGTAACCCACCACCACGGGATAGTGGAAGTACTCACCGGTCAGACCGTCAATCAGGCGGCTCTTACCAGCCACGGAACCATCCTTGCCGTCGCCCACCCAGGAGAAGCCGTCGACCTTCTTGGCCTGGCTCATGAAGTCCCAGATCTGGGATTCCTGGATACCGTCGAACACCGGGGTGGCTACCTTGAAGCCCAGAGCCTTGGCGGCCACACCAAGGTGAGCCTCCAGCACCTGACCCACGTTCATTCGGGAAGGCACGCCCAGCGGGTTAAGAATGATGTCTACCGGCGTACCGTCTTCCAGGTAGGGCATATCCTCTACCGGGAGCACGCGGGAGCACACACCCTTGTTACCGTGACGACCGGCCATCTTATCACCCACGCCGAGCTTGCGCTTGGTGGCAATGTAGACCTTCACTTCGGTCACCACACCCGGATCCATCTCGGCACCGGCTTCAATCTGGTCGAGCTTGCGGTCACGCTCTTCGTCCAGGTCAGCGAAGCGGGGCTCGTAGCTGTTGATGATTTCGAAAATCTGGTTACGCACCGGGCTTTCGTTCATCTCAATCTGGTCGTGGCACACGGCCAGCTTGCGCAGCAGGGTCTTGGTAATCTTGCGGTTGGCGGGGATGATGAGCTCGTTGGTACCCACGCGGGTCACTTCCAGCGGAATCTTCTCGCCCAGCAGACGGTCAGAGAGCTTGCTGGTGAGCTGCTCGATAAGAGCATCGCGGTCGCGCTCGTACTCGGCATCCACCTTCTTGCGCTGCTTCTGGGCTTCCTTCTCCACGTCCACAGCGGGAGCGCCGGGAGCGGTGGAACGCACCACGCGCACATCCATCACCACACCCGTGGTGCCCGGGGGCACGCGCAGGGAGGTATCCTTCACGTCGGCAGCCTTCTCACCGAAGATGGCGCGCAGCAGGCGTTCCTCGGGAGCCAGGTCGGTCTCGCTCTTGGGAGTAATCTTACCCACCAGGATATCGCCGGGCTTCACCTCGGCACCAATGCGGATTACACCGTCGCTGCCCAGGTTCTTGAGGGCGTCGTCGCCCACGTTCGGGATATCGCGGGTGATTTCTTCCGGTCCGAGCTTGGTGTCGCGAGCCTTCTCCTCGAACTCCTCGATGTGAATGGAGGTGTAGGCATCTTCCTGCACCAGACGCTCGGAAATGATGATGGCGTCTTCGAAGTTATAACCGTACCAGGACATGTAAGCCACCAGCACGTTGCGACCCAGAGCCAGCTCGCCGCCATCGGTACAGGGACCGTCAGCCAGCACGTCGCCGGGCTTCACCACATCGCCACGGGAGACGATGGGCTTCTGGTTGATGCAGGTGGAAGCGTTGGAACGCATGAACTTGCGCAGCTGGTACACGTAGATACCCTTGTCGGCATCGGTCTTGATGCTCTCAGGATCGCTCAGCCAGGTATTGGGGGAGACGGGCAGCTCGCCATCAGGCGTGGTCACCACGTACTCGGCCGTAGCAGAAGCCACGATGCCGGGAGCCACAGCGCACACCACAGCGCAACTATCGCGTGCGCACTTGGCCTCAATACCGGTACCCACAAGCGGAGCCTGGTTCACCATCAACGGCACACCCTGGCGCTGCATGTTTGCACCCATGAGTGCACGGTTGGCGTCGTCGTGCTCAAGGAAGGGAATGAGACCGGCGGCGATGGAGATAATCTGCTTGGGCGACACGTCCATGAACTCGACCTTGCTCGGATCCACTTCGATGAATTCGCCGTGCTCACGAGCAGTCACGCGCTTGCCGGTGAAGTGACCGGAGCCGTTGTCGTTGTCGATGGGGTTGTTAGCCTGGGCGATGAGGTGGTACTCTTCCTTATCGGCGGTCAGGTACACCACTTCGTTGGTCACCACAGATTCCGTGGAAACCACTTCACCCTTGGAGTTCTTCTTCTCAATCTGCTTCACACGGCGGAACGGAGTCTCGATGAAGCCGTACTCGTCGATGCGGGCGTAGGTGCAGAGAGAGTTAATAAGACCGATATTCGGACCTTCGGGGGTCTCAATGGGGCAGATTCGGCCGTAGTGGGAGGGATGCACGTCTCGAACCTCGAAACCGGCACGGTCGCGGTTCAGACCGCCCGGACCCAGAGCGGAAAGACGACGCTTGTGAGTCAGCTCGGCCAGCGGGTTAATCTGGTCCATGAACTGGGACAGCTGGCTGCGGCCGAAGAAGTCGCGCACCACAGCGCTGAGAGCCTTCGGGTTGATGAGCTTGCTGGGGGTGATATCGCTGCGGGTGGTGTCGCACAGGGTCATGCGCTCCTTCACCAGACGCTCGGTGCGGGCAAGACCCACGCGGCACTGGTTGGAAATAAGTTCGCCCACGGCACGCACGCGGCGGTTGCCCAGGTGGTCGATATCATCAACCTGCCCTTCACCATGAGTCAGGCGAAGCAGGTACTTAAGAGAGGCCAGGAAGTCCACGGGCTGAATCAGGCGGCAATCCTCAGGCACGTCCAGACCCAGCTTCTGGTTAATCTTGTAGCGACCCACGCGGGTGAGGTCGTAACGCTTCTCATCCTTGAACAGGCGATCAAGAGCGGTGGCTGCCTGCTGCACGGAAGAGGGGTCGCCCGGGCGGAACTTACGGAAGATTTCCTTGAGAGCGGACTCACGGTCGTGTGCAAGATCCTTCTTCAGGGTCTTCACCAGAGTCTCTTCTTCGCGCTGGTCGATTACCTCGATTTCCTTGATGCCGAGCTCCTGCATCTTGCGGATGGTAGCGAGGCTGAGCGGCTCGTAAGCCTTGGCAATGATGGTAGCCTTGCGACCCTCCTGCTCTTCACCGTACTTCACGTCCTCAAAGGGAACGAGGTACTCGAGCTCAGGACCGGCAACGGCATCCAGGTGCAGCGTTTCGATGGTGTAGAACTGCTCCACAATCTGGCGGTCGCTCTCGTAGCCGAGGTAGCGAAGGAAGGTGGTGGCCAGGAACTTACGGCGACGGCGGCGACGGTCAAGGAACACGTACATCAGGTCGTTCGTGTCGAACTGAACCTCAAGCCAGGAACCGCGGTCGGGAATAATGCGGAAAGAGTAGATGTCCTTGCCGTTGCTGTGCTGGGTCTTCTCGAAGCACAGACCGGGAGAACGATGCAGCTGAGCCACAATCACACGCTCGGCACCATTGATGACGAAGGTACCGCGGTCGGTAATCATGGGAATCTCACCCATGTACACATCTTCCTCGCTCGTGTAGTCGCCGCACTTCAGGCGGAACTTCACATACAAAGCGGCGCTGTACGTCTCACCGCAACGAATGGCGGCAAAGTCAGAAGTCTTGGGAGCCTCGATACGGTAGGACACAAAATCCAGACGAATCTGGCCGTCGTAACTCTCAATCGGGAAGTGCTCAGACAAAACAGCCTGCAGACCAATCTTGGCCCGCTGGTCAGGCGCAACAAAGCGCTGAAGGAATTCCTCATAGGACTTAGTCTGAATCTCAATCAAGTTAGGCGGGTCAATGACCTCCTTGATCGTGCCGAAACTGATTCGCTCTTGCTTAGGCTTGGACATGGAGTTGTCGGTGATAAAGTTGTGCACCTGGCCGGGTGCCGGTCGGTTCCTTTGGTAAAACCGACCCGGAGCATGCTGGGCTAACCTGCCCCGGGTCGACTCTACGCGCATGTGTGCGCGGAAACGATTTTTTGTTATGACATTAAATGTTAATAGCTAGCAAACATTCCCGAAAACATCCGGAAATGGAGGGACGCGAAGGCAGGAGAGGACAGTAATCCCCTCCTGCTTCGCGTGATACGAAAGGTTACTTGATGGTGACCTTGGCACCAGCCTTCTCGAGCTCGGCCTTGGCCTTCTCGGCTTCCTCCTTGGAAACGCCCTCGAGGATGACGGCGGGAGCGCTCTCAACGAGCTTCTTGGCGTCAGCCAGACCCAGACCGGTCTTGACGGTGCGCACAGCCTTAATTACGTTGATCTTGCTGGCACCGGCGTCGGTCAGCTCAACGTCGAAGTCGGTCTTCTCCTCCACGGGCTCAGCAGCGGCCACGGGGCCAGCAGCAGCCACGGGAGCAGCGGCGGAAACGCCCCACTTCTCTTCCAGCATCTTCACAAGCTCAGCAGCCTCCAGGATGGTCAGCTTGCCAAGTTCCTCAGCGATAGTATTGATATCAGCCATTGTAGTATTTTTTCTGTTTAATTGGTTCTTGTCGCGGATGGGGGCTCCCCATCCATTTCAGTTCTCACCGGCCGGAGAGCCGACAGAGAGCCTAATTTTTTTCAGGCGGCGGGCAGTTGATACCACACCGCCGCCATCTGTTCAAGTCTTTTTTTACTCAGCAGCGGAAGTTTCTTCCGTTGCACCACCATTTTCCTTGTCGACGTAGGCCTGGATGACGCGGGCGAGAGCAGCACCGGCACCGTTGATGGTACCAAGCAGCGTAGCCAGCAGCACCTCGCGGCTGGGCAGGTCGCCCAGAGCCTTGATCTTCTCAGGGGTCAGCTCGGCACCGTCAAGGATACCGGCCTTCCAGGCAGCCTTCTTGGACTTCTTGGCGAAGGTGTTCACTGCCTTGGCGGCGGCGCACACATCGCTGTTGCCCATGATGTAGGCGGTCTGACCCTTCAGGGAAGCGGAGATATCCGGCAGACCGGCAGAGGCGATAGCCTTGGCCATGAAGGTGTTCTTGGCCACCTCGCACTTGGCACCGGCAGCAGCCAGGGCGGCACGGAGCTCAGTGAACTCGGGCACCGTCACACCGGCGTAGTCGAACACCAGCACAAAGGGAGAAGCGTTAACCTTGGCCACCAGGCTATCAATCATAACGCCCTTGTGAGGATTGAGTTTCTTTTCGTTGCTCATAATAGTTCTTGTGGTTCAGGTTAGTTCTTGGAGTACTCCACCGGGCTGATGGACAGACCGGGGTTCATGGAGCTGGACATGGTAACTGCTGCGATGTAAGCACCCTTAGCACCAGAGGGACGGGCCTTGACAACGGCAGAGATGAAAGCGCGGGCGTTCTCAACGAGCTTATCGCTGGTGAAGGAAAGCTTACCCACTGCGGCAGAAATGTTGGCGTTCTTGTCAACCTTGAAGTCAACGCGACCAGCCTTCACCTCACGAACGGCCTTGGCGGTGTCGTCCGTCACAGTACCGGTCTTCGGGTTGGGCATCAGGCCGCGCGGGCCGAGCACGCGAGCAATCTTACGCACCTGGGCCATGGCGTCCGGGGTGGCGATTGCGCTGTCGAAATCAAGATAACCGTTCTGGATTTCCTTAATCAGGTCTTCCAGGCCAACTTTCTCGGCACCGGCTTCAAGAGCAGCCTGAGCGGCTTCACCCTGAGCAAACACGATGACGCGAACATTCTTACCGGTACCATTGGGCAGGGCTACGGAGCCACGCACCATCTGGTCGGCTTTGCGGGGATCCACCGTAAGGTGGAAGGAAACGGTGACCGTGGGGTCGAACTTCGGAGCGGGGAAGCTCTTCATCAGTTCCACAGCCTCCTCGACAGCGTAGTTCTTGCTGGCGTCAACCAGCTTAGCTGCCTCGTTGTAGCGCTTGGAGCGTTTTGTAGACATATGTATTTAGCAGTACGTTCGGGGTTAATATGGTTTAATTCCCTCCTGCGAAGGGGTTACATGCCTTCCACCTCGATACCCATCTGACGAGCCTGACCAGCGATGATGCGGGCAGCGGCCTCGGGGTTCGTGGTGTTGAAGTCGGGCATCTTGGTGTTGACAATTTCCATCAGCTTCTCCTTGGAGATCTTAGCCACCTTGGTCTTGTTCGGCTCGCCGGAGCCGGACTTGATACCAGCGGCCTTCTTGAGAAGAAGGGCTGCCGGCGGCTGCTTGGTGATGAAGTCGAAGGACTTGTCCTTGTACACGGTGATCACGACGGGGAGCACATCGCCGGCCTGCTTCTGAGTCTTAGCGTTGAACTCTTTGCAGAAGCCCATGATGTTAACACCGGCCTGACCAAGAGCAGGACCCACGGGCGGCGAAGGATTCGCAGCGCCGGCAGGAATCTGCAGCTTAATGATTTTAACTACTTCTTTTGCCATGGTTGTGTTGTTTTGGGTTTGCCGCATTTACCGGCAGGTGCCGGCTCCCTGCGGCGGGAAAACTGTCTGTTTACAGGTTCTTGCCCTTCTCATCATCGGGCACCAGCTGAACCTGAGCATAGGAAAGATCAAGCGGGTTGGAACGGCCGAACATGGTCACGCCTACGCGCAGACGACCACGCTCCGTATCCACCATCTCCACGATACCGTGCTCACCCTGGAAAGCGCCATCAAGCACCACCACTTCCTCGCCCACAGTGAAGGACACCTTGGGACGGGCAGCACCGCTGCGACGCTCAATTTCAGCCATGAGCTCCTGCACGTCCTTCCTGGACATGGGAAGAGGCTCCTTATTGCGGCCGCAGGCAAAGCTGATGACGCCATCTACAGCCTGAATCTTGTACCAGGCTTCATTATTCAGCGAACCATCGGGGCGACGCAGCGCAAAGTTCAGGTACACGTAGCCGGGGTACAGCTTACGATTCACCACATACTTCTTACCGTTGCGCACATCTTCCACCTTTTCCTTGGGCACCAGGGGAGCACTCTGCAGCAGAGCATTCATCTCCTCGTCCTCCTTGAACAGGCGGTTAAGGTTTTCCACCGTGCGATCCTCCTTGTTGGAAAGCACATGAAGCACGTACCACTGGTCCTTCGGCTCAGGGGTCACGCGCACAGTTCCGGACTTACGATCGTAGGGGCGGGACATATTATTATAAAAATTGGCAGTTCCTATCTATCAGGAAAGTAGCTCAATCGCACGGGTCACTACCGCCGAGAGCACATAGTCAAAGAAAGCAACGTAGGCACCCAGCAGCACCATGGCTACGAGTACCACCACCGTCGACCCGGACAGCTCACGGAATTTCTTGAACCCGGTTACCTTCGGGTCGCTTGACCAGGGCCAGGAGCACTTCTTGAGCTCGCCCTTCACTGCAGAAATATATTGGGAAATCTTGCGGAACATGGTCTGTCGTGAGATATGGGATATTTTTTGAGAAAAAAAAAGAGGAAGGCTGGCAGGGTATGAGAGACTCGAACTCCCAACACGCGGTTTTGGAGACCGCTGCTCTACCAATTGAGCTAATACCCTATAACCTTGCTCTGTCTTATTCCGGCTAAGCGGGGGAGATGACCAGTCGGCCATCTCCCCCGGCCGAGGTGCTGTTCACTGGTGGAACAGTCACCCAATTTTAAGTTTTCGTAAAGGCAACTTAGGCCTTGATGCTGGCAACCTTACCGGCGCCAACGGTGCGACCACCTTCGCGGATAGCGAAACGCATACCCTCTTCCATGGCCACCGGAGTGATGAGCTGAACAGTGATGGTCACGTTGTCGCCGGGCATCACCATTTCGGTACCCTCGGGCAGAGTCACGCTACCGGTCACGTCCGTCGTACGGAAGTAGAACTGCGGGCGGTAGTTGTTGAAGAACGGGGTGTGACGGCCACCTTCTTCCTTGGTCAGCACGTAAACGGCTGCCTCGAAGTCGGTGTGGGGAGTCACGGAACCGGGCTTGGCGATCACCTGACCACGCACGATATCTTCCTTCTTGATACCGCGGAGCAGCACGCCCACGTTATCACCAGCTTCACCCTTGTCGAGGAGCTTGCGGAACATTTCGATGTCGGTCACAGAAGTCTTCACGGTGGGCTTGATACCCACGATTTCAACTTCCTCCATCTTGTTGATGATACCACGCTCGATACGACCGGTAGCCACAGTACCACGGCCGGAGATGGAGAACACGTCCTCCACGGGCATCAGGAAGGGCTTCTCAGTCGGACGCTCAGGAGTGGGGATGTAGGCATCCACAGCATCCATGAGGTCGAGAATCTTCTGGGTGTACTCAGCGTCACCCTCCAGAGCCTTCACGGCGGAACCCATCACGATGGGCAGGTCGTCGCCCGGGAAGTCGTAGGAGGAAAGAAGCTCACGGATCTCCATCTCCACGAGCTCGGCGAGTTCGGGGTCAGCAAGGTCCATCTTGTTCATGAACACCACGATGTAGGGCACGCCCACCTGACGAGCAAGCAGGATGTGCTCGCGGGTCTGCGGCATGGGGCCGTCAGCGGCGGACACCACAAGGATAGCGCCGACCATCTGGGCAGCACCGGTGATCATGTTCTTAACGTAGTCAGCGTGACCGGGGCAGTCAACGTGAGCGTAGTGACGCTGCTCGGTCTCGTACTCTACGTGAGCGGTAGAAATGGTAATACCACGCTCGCGTTCTTCGGGGGCGCCGTCAATCTGATCGTAAGCACGGGCTTCAGCCATACCGCGATCTGCAAGAACCTTGGTAATTGCAGCGGTGAGGGAAGTCTTGCCATGGTCAACGTGACCGATCGTACCCACGTTCACGTGGGGCTTGGTGCGCTGGAATGATTCTTTGGCCATA
>JAZONE010000060.1:0-8656 GCA_045654325.1 Akkermansia sp. | reverse complement strand
CAGGCGCACGTAGTGCGCGGAATTCTGAGCCCGTAGGGCGGCATAATCATAGCCCAGCGTGGAGCCGCAACGCGGCGGAACGCTGGGTTTGGTGTTAAATATACCCGGAACCCCGAACGAAGTGAGTGGGTGGCAGGGAGGCCACGGCTTATTGTGGAGCAACGCTTTCTGCCGCCCACTCGCCATGCTCGGGGCTCTGATATCATTTTCGTTTTACCCAGGGTTCCGCGACTGCGTCGCTGCACCCTGGGCTATGATTATGCCGCCCTACGGGCTCAAATTTCCGCTCGCCTGCGGCTCGCCAAAGTCCAATTTATCGGGCTGCATGGTGATTTCCGGACTTATCAGAAATCCCAATCCCGATTTTGCAGCTACTACTTCATGATACAAAAGCGTAATCTTTGTTCGTTAATCACGTTAGCTGGTTCTGGTGCCATATCTACCAGAAAATCTGAAACAACCCATGTACGATTGTCGGATAACATATTTTTCTTGACTTCACTTGATATCCGTGACAATATTTCTTTTGTCATGTCAACCTATTACGTTCTAGCGCCCGGCAGCAAACACCCCAAAGGGCCCATGCCAATCGAGGAGATTCATAAGCGATTGAGAGAAGGTTCCATCACCTCTGCTTACCTCTGCTGTGCGCCCGGAGCAACCAGTTGGTTGCCTATTACCTCTATCATTAAGCAACCGGCCCGGCAGGACACCCCCAATCAGTTCATGAAACCGGACAACTACCTGATATGGAGTATTGCCTCTGCATTGTTCTGTTTTCCTCTGGCGGCCTTCGCCATCATCAAATCCAGCTCGGTCAACCTCCTGTGGGAGCAACGCAAATATGAGGAAGCCAAGCAGGCCTCCTCCACCGCCCTTACCTGCAATATCATCAGTACTGTTTTCGGCGTGATGGCCTGGATAACCTGGTTGCTGATGATTTCTTTGGCATAAAGCTCCTGAGCGAGGTTTCATACAATGCGTTTTCATCATACTACCATGACACAAACTGGTAGTATGATTTTTTAATCCACGCGGTCGGGCAACATGCGCCAGCGCCATCCCTATCTTCCAGGCTTACTCATCGGCATCTTTCTGGTGTTATTCACACTGCTTGTGCTCAGCATCACGATGCCGGAACAAGTAGGAGAATGGGTGAAAAACATATCTCCGGGTTGCCCCCTTCGTCGATTGACCGGAATTGCCTGCCCTGGCTGTGGAGGCACACGTGCCGTGCAGGCTTTGCTACAGGGCGACTTCATTGGTGCTTTCCGGCATAACCTGCTTTGCCCTTTGATTATACTGGCCCTCCTGGTAGAATATGGCCGGCTTTGCGCGGTTCATATATTCGGCCTGCGAAACGGAACTAACCAGCGATACTACTATCTTGCTTTCTGCATTTTCGGCTATCTGACCCTTCTCTGGTTCATTCTTCGTAATATCCTTGGCATCTGATATTCGTACAAACCGCATTCTCCTTCCGGCATGCCTCTTCTGCTGCTCGCCTGCACTTCTTCGATGCGAGAGAAAAGCACAGCGAACCTCATCCACCGATTTCCCGCTGCTTGTTTTTCACTGAAACCATGGCAGTTCATGCCATGCCGTTCCGGCAAAATCAAAGTCCGTCAGGCCTCATGCCAGTATAGGCTCTGGCTTTTTCGGAACTCAGATCCCACTCCTCCTTGTAATGAGGGGTTCTGATATCAAATAAACCGAGCAGTGTATGGAAGAGATGGCCGTGGCCTATAGTCATTTGCGTATTTTTCCGAAGCTGCTTCAAGGATTTATCCAGATGCGGATGCAGCATTGAAAACTCAGGAGAATAGGCAATGAGTAAGGGTACCACACAGGCGGGACTTTTACGATAATAGCTTTCAGAGGGAAGCGCTGCGCGGGACCATAAACCATCCTCTCCCAGGCATTCGCCGTGGTCACCTATGTAAACATACACAAAAGGGCGGCCTTTCAACTGCTCCAGAATATTCCCGATAAAGGCATCCTGATAGGCTATGGTATTATCATACGCATTACTCACAGCCTCTGCATGGTCCTGAGCATTCGTATAAAAGGAAACATGGTTAGATGGTGTAAAAACAGGATGCTCGTGGTCATAGTCGGCAAAGGGCCCATGGCTTCCCATATTATTCACAAAAAGAAACAGGTTTTTATCCTGATGCTCAGCGCAATAACTGACTATCTGGTGACTCTGCTCCATGCTCTTATCGTTGATGTAGTACCGCTCAGGCATCCGCTGGAAGAGCTTGTTGAAAATGTAGGCAAAAGTACAGTTAAACGACTTGGTTGACATTGTTACGGTCTTTATATCAGGCACATTAGCCTGGTGAAGGAAAGCAGCCGTCTTAAAACCATGCGCATCAAAGTAATCTGTTACATTTCCCACAGAGGGCAAGGTATCATCTTCCTTTTCCTGCTGGATATTTCCAGTACCATTTGTAAGAATGGATATGAACGTTGCGCAGGTGGACGGCACCTCTGATATGCATTTACTGAAATTAATCAACTCTTTACGCGCTGCCAGGCGGGGTGTGTTGTTATTCTTCCAGCCGTTCAGCCCTAATCTGTCAGACCGGACACTTTCCCCGATATGCAGGATGACCACCACCGCATCATTCGGGCGTATTGTCCCCATTTCAGATGGCGCCTCCGCAGGAGACGGCAGCTTTTCAATGCGGCTGAATATTCTCGAGTCCTGCTCCTGGGCCTTACCGAAAAGCTCCATGGTATTTCTGACTTCATACAACGGCCACAATGCCGTAATGTTGGCACTATTACTCGGCATTAACATCAGAGACACGCCGAACAGAGTCATGGAACCGCAAGCCGCTGAAAGAAGGGGCAGCGATGCAATCCGGCGCATACTGCGATAATAGCCCCAGAGCAGAACCACCACCAGCAGCAGAACCACAACCAACATGGATACATTTCCCAAGGTCAGGAAATTAAGAACCTCCGCACTGTTTGCCCGCAAGGCCTCCTGCAGATGGTAGGCATTCATCGGGGTTCCGTAATTATAGAAAAAAGCCATTTTCAGCGCGCTTATCAGCAACAGCCCCCCCCAGATTATCAATGCGCCCCAGCGGAACAACGCGTACAGTGCCATGAGCATTGCCACGCAGGAAAAATAACTGGCCGGCATCAGATGCAGAGCCTCATACACGTGCGGATCGAACAGCATGAGTACAGCCGCGCCTACTGCCCCAATACCAAGAAGGTCGCCACACGAAGGCGCATACGCCTTCCGTAAAAATCGGCAAAGCAGCATCGAAACGGCAAGCCCCAGCACACTTGCAGCAGTCACAAGATATACAGCCTGTGTAGTCTTGGTTACTTGTAATGCAAGAAGATTTTCCAGCCACTCACCAACCCCGATTCCGGTAAAGAACAAGGGCAGACTCAGCAACAGAAGCAACACAACGGAAAGTATGACAACTTGACTCTTGCGATATGAAAGCATCTTATCGAAGCAGGTGATTTATGAATATTCAGGCGGCCTATGCTACACCAGTACGCGGCGTTGATTGTACTGATTACAAGGCTGATGTCAAGGGTTCATTACTTTCTCCGGTTAAGGAAGAAGTGCATCTGCGTCATCAGTCAGCCTCCTGCATTCCCACGAATATAAGAAGAACATAGGCGTTGGCATAATTAAGGAATCAGAACAAAATCAAAGCTTAATAAAGTAGAATGTACAGAATTTCCTGCGTCTTTGGCGCAGTTGTGTATCCGTCGCGCCAAAGGAGCGGGGAAACAAACGGCAAGCGCTCCGCTATAAAACTAACATATTGACTCCCCGGCTCTGCATATGTTAGTATAGGCGGCAGAGATGAATAAGCTCCTTACAGCCACCGCGCTATGCTCTCTGGGACTGAGTTCCTGTGCGTTCCAGACTCACTCGAAAATCCACAGGCTGGGGTATTACCGCCAGGGGGTGAGCATAGCGGAAAACCAGGTGCTCTACCGCCACGAGGGCAAGACCTACCTGCGCGGCCAGCGCACCAGATACCGGGTATGCTATGATTCCTGGTGGTTCGACCCGTGCCGCAGCGTGACCGACAAGCCCATCGAAGGCAGTCAGGCTGAAATCGTGTACAAGGAAGCCGCCATCCGCGGCAAGACGCTTTACCTGCAGGGCGATTGGCAAGAGCTCCCGGAACAGGCGGTCAGCCGGGGAACGCCCCTGACCGACGTCACCTCCTGTTACGACAAAGGGAGCCACTATACCGGGTTCAATGGCTCCACTCCATACCATCTGGTTGAACAGGATGCCCATTATACAGCCTGGAGCCTGCTCACCACCCCGGCCTCGGTGGCGGCTGCTATTGGCATCGACATACCCGTCACCATCGGCGCCTTTACCATAGGCGCCTGCGTGCTTCCCTTTGACCTGCTCATCCGGCAGCAACAACAGCAGCCCACCACCGAAGCGACCCACGGATTATGAAACGCATCCTCTTCCCCAGATACGTGTGGGGTCGTATTCTGAGCTGGCTTCCCCTTCTCAGCGCGCTATACGCGCTGCTGCTCCACGTCATTGCCCTGGTGGCAGAAGCCTTGGCCGCCCCGCCGCCACCTGGTGCCAAAATATGGTTCGGACCGGGTTTTTCCATTGCCATCAGCGGGCTGCTTCTTTCACCGCTGGCGCCGTTGCTTGCCTGGCTGGCCGCCCTGCTCTGCCCCCGCAGAGCCCCGCTGGGTATGGCCGATTACACCGCCCTGGTTCTCGGCTTCCTCTGCATCATTGTCTGGGGCGTATTTGTGTATCTTACCCTCTGGGCCTGAATATAGAAACCGGGATAAGAGACATTCCCTTATCCCGGTTGAAAAGCTGGTTTCTGAAACTACGTTTTTTACACGAGCTGCGCGATGAGCGTTTCGCGGTCGCCGGGGCAGAAATCCATGGGAGGGATTTCCGGCAGCGTGTAGCAGCCTGCAGCCAGGCGCATGCTGGCGCGGGCAGCACTCACCATCACCTGCGCCGTGAGCGCCGGGTTGTTGATGCGCATCTCGAACTTGAAAATCTGGTTCTGCGTGGTGCCGGACACACCCTTGCGTTCCATATACACACCGTGGCCCATGTCGCGGAGGGAGTCGATGTCATCAACCTGCTTCACGTGCGTTTCATCGTGGCAGAAATAATCATCGGCCTTGATGGCGGCTTCCACCTCAGCAAAATCGGCGCCGTCCTCCAGCTGCACATACACCATGCGGCGGTGCACACCGGAACCCGTGGGAATGGTGAGGGAAAGCGCATCCTTCACCCCCGCCTTGGAGCGGGCCACCACGCTGTGGCCCATGCTCATGCCGGGGCCGAAGTTGGTGTAGGTGATACCCTTCGGAGCCATAGCCAGCATCATGGTGCGCATCACCGAGTCCGAACCCGGATCCCAACCGGCGGAAATCACAGCCACCGCGTTGTTCTCGCGGGCCTGCTTGCCCAGCGAGCGGCGCAGCTCCACGATGCCGCCGTGAATATCATAACTGTCCACCGTGTTGATGCCCTTCGCCAGCAGGGGCAGAGCCGTCTCCTCCACACTACGGGTCGGGGTGCAGAGCAGCGCCACATCCACCTGCCCCAGCTCATCGATATCCGTCACCGTCTTAATCCCGTGCACAGGAGCACTGCCGGCGCGGCGTACAATGCCTACTAATTCCATATCCGGCGCAGCACGCAGTGCATCGACCGAGTACTTACCGATATTTCCATATCCTACGATGGCTACCTTAATCATCTTATTGATTCTGTGGCTAGTGTTGATAAACTGCTCGCAGGGATTTTCTATACCCTGCCACGGCGCTATTGTATACGAATCTCCCCACCAACGCAAGCGCAGACTTGCATCTTGACGCATTTTTTAGAATTATTCCAACATATTACCCCGAAGAGAGACCGTATAAAAAACGGAGCAAGGTATATTAGCCTTGAAAATACCGGGGAAATATCCTAAAGTACAGGCAGATGAACAAGCTGTGGAAAATCGGGCGGCGCGTATGCTGCAGCGTGCTTGCGCTGGCGGCAGCGTGGGCGTTCGTTGCATGGCTGACCGCCCCAGCCTCACCGGCAGCAGGGCCGCTGCGCCATGATATTGAACCTCTGCAGAAGCGTCTGGGGGACGGGCTGGGAATTCGCAGCGCTCAGTGGCGAACCCGCCGGCTACACGCCGAGAATGGCCTCATCCCGTACCAGGACAACGCACTGGTGGTATACGGGGTAATAGAATCCGATGCCGCCGCCGCTCTGGTGGAAGCCGCGGAAGACAAGCACAAGGTGCAGGTAAGCTTTGAAGATATACTGGTGCAGGAACCAGCCTGGGAAAGCCCGTCCCTGCTGGAGCAACTGACCACCCAGCTGCAGCAGCGCATCAATCAACCGATGGGGTTTGACCAGGTGAAGCACTTTGCCTGGTGTCCGGCAAGAAAACAGCTGTATTTCGAATTACTTCTGTATTAAGCGCCCCGCTCCACCTCCACACGCATCCCAGCTCCGGGCATCAGTACTCCGGCGCCATAAAGCAAAAAGCCTTACGACTTATCGTAAGGCTTTTTGATATACGAAGTATAAGATTCGAACTTATGACCCCATCCGTGTGAAGGATGTGCTCTACCACTGAGCTAACTTCGCATTCTGTCTTGCTCCCACATGGGGTGCGGGCACATTCTACACGAACTCGTCCCCGATTGCAAGCCTTTTTTTACATTTTTCCGCTTTTTTTATTTCCATTTTTTCTTCATCCCTGCAATACATTAAAAACACAGCACTTCCATCACCACCCACCTCCCCTTCGAAAATAATCAGCAAAAAAAATCAAAATTAGGCTTGCAATGCGCAGCCATCTCCTGTATACTGTGCTCACCCAAGATGGTGGACGTAGTTCAGCGGTAGAGCCCCGGATTGTGGTTCCGGTTGTCGTGGGTTCGAATCCCATCGTCCACCCTTCGCGGGCGTTATTTCGATAAGAGATCACGCCCGCGATTTTTGTTTGTAAACCGCTCAATTTACGCCACTTAACGCGCACTTCGCTGCGAGCTTCGCTACCGGAATCCGGCAGATTTTAGCTCCACTCTACCCCGTTTCTACAACATCATGCACTCCTGAGCACTCCGCACTTCGTGACCCACTTTGGCTTATATCAAAGGGAGTCGAATGTGCTGGTAGTCTTTGATTATCAATAGTCAATCGTGTAGGCTCTTTCTACCATTCCGACAAAATATATCCAGACAAAATTTCGACAAAGCACAAAACTCTTTTATAACAAGCTCATTACAAGTTTTTCGGGACATGTCGTTTGTGAACCATAAATTGGGAAGCCCGGAATAGCGCGTACCATTCCGGGCTTCTTAATTTGCCGCTCAGCTACCTCGATAGCGGCTCACAGGTGCTTTTATTTATATGTGGCATCTCGCCATCCCGTGAAATTAAATATTGGTTATCGGGAGTATGAGGCTCTACTGGGTTAATCCTCTGCTTCTCGGGTAAAGTTGAAGCAGAGCCCGGTGATTTCGCCATAGCGGCGGGTCAGGAACTTGCTCACGCCAAAGGGGATGAGGTCTTCGTCTATCTTGACCTCAATCTTCTTGTGTACGCCTGTGCTCTGGATGGTGAAGCTTGCTTCGATGTATACTTTCATGGTTGTTGTGGTGTGGGGTTAGTAGTTAAGGGTTGCGTGGCCACAGTAGATGAGCCAGCTTTTATCGGCTGCGCTTGTCGATGGTAATGGTTGCCCGGTTCCAAGTATTTGGATGAGTACGCGGTCATCGCCAAAGTCACGCACTACCACATACTTCTCTTTCCCGGTTTCTCGAGGGTCAAGCCATTCCGGCTTGATTCGGACTATGTCTCCTCTTTCGATTGATGTACTGCTCATGGTTGTAAAATGGTGATGCCCACCTCCCTTAGCGGGAGGCGGGTTCCCAGCCCTCGATTTTGATGTTGGTCACGATGCCGTAATTTTCATACAGGCTGATGATTTCGCGGTCAGCCATCCCCTGTAGGAACTCGTGGTAGCCGTTGTCGGATTCTTCCCCGGCTTCCAACTCCTTGCGGTAGCTGTCGGCTTGCGCTTTGTTCTCCTCGTAGGTGTTCAGGGTGTCGGCGATTTCCTCCAGCTCGTATTCATCGTAGTTGGCGGGGTCGATGCCGTAGGCTTCCAGCTTGTCTGTGTACTCGTTATTCATTGCTACTTAGTGCTTTTGTCTATGGTGAAAGTATAGCAAACTCAGCACAAGATGCAAGGTTTTTCTTTATTTTTCTGCACTTATTCTCAATGCTTTACGATACTATTTCGAGTCATCGGCACGCTTATCAATGAACTCCTCATTGGCTCGCTTGACGAACGGGCAGCTTGCACACTTGTTCTCGGCTTCGAGTCGCAGCTTGCGCTCTTGGTCGTAGAGGTGTTCGTATCGTTCGGCGCGCTTCATTTCGCGCCAGAGGAAGATACCCATGATGGCACCCACAGAGGCACCATTCTGGATGTATTCGATGAACGGATTGAGTTCAGCTGTGGCCAGCGTCACTACCGCTAAGGCATTGGCGACCACGATGCCGCCTGTTACAAATGAATTGGTCATAAATGTATGATGATGGGTTAGGTGTTAAGAAGTGCCAGCAAGGCATCCTTGCGGGCGAGAAGTTGAA
>JAZONE010000059.1:0-6511 GCA_045654325.1 Akkermansia sp. | reverse complement strand
CACGACTGCCGCGAAGGTATCTGCGGTATGTGCTCCCTCACCATCAACGGTGTGCCGCACGGCGGCAAGAAGGTGACCACCTGCCAGCTCCACATGCGTCAGTTCAAGGATGGCGACACCATCTGGATTGAACCCTTCCGCGCCCAGGCCTTCCCGCTGCTGCGCGACCTCATGGTTGACCGTACCGCTCTGGACAACATCATCGCTGCCGGCGGTTTCGTGGACATCCGCACCGGTTCCGCCCCCAACGCCAACAACATGCCCGTGCGCAAGAAGACGGCCGACGCCGCTTTCGACGCCGCCGCATGCGTGGGCTGTGGTGCCTGCGTGGCCAGCTGCAAGAACAGCTCTGCCATGCTCTTCACCTCCGCCAAGGCTGCTCACCTCAACCTGCTGCCCCAGGGCCAGCCGGAGAAGAACAAGCGTGTGCTCGCCATGGTGCGCCAGATGGATGCCCTCGGCTTCGGTAACTGCACCAACCAGTACGAGTGCGAAGCCGCCTGCCCGAAGGGTATCTCTGTGGATAACATTGCCAAGCTGAACCGTGACTACATGATTGCCTGCGCCGCCGAGGCCGTTGGTGTCTTTGCCTAAGTTCCGCTCTGTTTCGCAGATAGCGTCTATTTATGCCGCCGGAGGATTTCCTCCGGCGGCTGTTTTTTTTCAGTCCGAACGAAGTGAGGATATCGTCCCCGCCAGCGGCGGGGATATCGTCCACCTACGGTGGATTTCGTCCGCGAAGCGGATTTCGTTCCCTGTAAATCTTTGAATTTTTGTCTCCCAATCCATGGGAAATGATACACCCCCGGTAAAACGGCGAACGATATCGCCGCAGGAGCGGCGACGAAATCCACGCTGTGCGTGGACGATATCGCGGCTCATGCCTCGACGAAATCCTCCCGTTGGTCGGACTGAGCCCAGAACCCCCGCGCGTTTCTGACCCCTCGCTGGTCCACATAACGCGTGCGCAGCAACGTGGCATCCCGGTGCCCTATCTCCAGCTGCAGCTCGGCAAAGCTGCGGAAGTGGCTCAGATGATAACTCGCAAAAGTATGCCGCAGCGCATCCTGTGGCCAGCGCCGGGCAGGGGAGTCCCACCCCGCCGCCCGGCGTAATTCCTGCCAGTGGTGCAGCCAGTTCGGCGGGCATACCCTTTCTGCATCGGTATGGCGGTGCTTCTGCAATATCCTGTGCAGCGGCCTGTGAATCGTCACTCGCCGCGCACCACCCGTCTTGCTGTGGCAGGGCAGGATGTAAATCGCCCGCTCCTGCAGATCCACCTGCTCCCAGCTCAGCCGTGCCACCTCATGCGGGCGGATTCCCGCGTAAAGCATCATCCCCACCGCCGCTGCGCAGCTGCCGCCCTGGTACTCTTCCGCAGTCGCGGTAATCTGCTCAATCTCTTGCGGCGAGAGAATCGGCACCTGCTGCTCCACCACTCGCGGCGCTTCCACCCGCGCCACGGGATTCGCATCGCACCACCCCCGCTTCACCGCCGTGCCGAACACCCCGCTTAGAATCAGCCTCGCCTTCTGCCGCTGCCGCGGTGTCTCAAACGCCTGCTCAATATACCCCGCACACTCCTGCGGCGTTATCGCTCGCACTCGCCGCCTCCCCAGCCCCGGACACCGCTTCATGAACCTCCGTGTAAAATACCGGAAATCATATACCGTCCGCGTTCTCCTTTCTTTTCTTGCATCTAGCGCAGCTGTGACAGCCTGTTCAAAGCTTACGGTCTTTTCTTGTTGCTTTATCGTCTCCGCGCCTACCGTGATGCAATGCCTGGCACGTTTTATGCGACCTCGCCCTTCCTGAAGAGCCTCCTTGGCAATTAAGGCTGCTTCTATTAATGATACGCCTGTTGATTTTAATATTGCCAGTGCTGCTTGTTCTGTTTCGTATATTGTTTTCATGAATGCACGCTTTCGGAATTCGCAAGTCAAGCACATAAAACGTTATATTAAAACTAATATTGGTGATTCGGAGCAGAATTTTACATGAAATTCAATACCGTTGATTTTTTATAACCTATAGAAGTTACTTTTCAGATAAGTACCACATTTACGAATTCCGAAAGCGTATACTCAAGGAGTCATGTCGGATAAGGGTAAGAGACTTCTTTTCTTGGGCAATGGTGTGAACCGAGTTGCCGGACGAAATGAGGCCTATTCTTGGAGTAATGCGTTAAGGCACCTTGAAGATAATATGGTGCCAGAGTCGTTTCGTTCGGTTCCGTGGGATTCGGAAGATAATCATCTTTCATATGTGCTACGTTTACAGCGTGTTCTCAATTTTCGGGACATGTCAATAACAGCATCCGATGCATGGGAAAAGTGGTTAGATGAAGTGAAATCGCTTGCCCCGACTTTTGTTCACCATTTGTTGGCGGAGCTGGTTAATCAGAAGCAGTTTTCGAAAGTCATTACTATCCTTCATGAAACTATCGCGGCAGAACCGGAACCCAATTGGCTGGCTCCTTTTTGTGAGAGTGAGATGCATGTATGCGGCTTTTCGTTTGAGCCCGAGGAATCTCTGATTTGGTATGCCTTGGAGCGCCGTTTTGAGAAATTGCAGAAGCTGCCGCATTTCTCCGAGCCATCGATGAGTTCGAATCTCTGATTGTGAAAATATCAACTTCAAAACATTAAATAATCCAATTTTCTATGAAACTGCATCTCCCGCCACGTTTGATCCGTGTTCTTATAGCGCTAGTCTCAGGATTTCCGATAATTGCAAGTATTGCTGACGCTTCAATGTCTGAATCTGTGACTAATGATCTGTTTATTTCAGTTGGTGGAAATACCACTAATTCTTCCATATCAGGGTATGATAATGTGGTTGCAGACGGGATTGTAGACGGTGATTTTATTCTCTCGTCTAGTTGGTATGGTGACCCCGTGATTATTGACCGGAATGGTAAGGTTTTATTTGCAGGTAATCTAGCATCATGCATAAGACTAGTTAGTACAAATCTTGAAATCGCTGATAATGGAGAAGTTGTTTTTGAAGATAATAATGCCGGATTGAATGGAGTTATTCATATGTATCATAATGCATTCGATGTTAGCATTATTGATAATAAATTGGTAAGGTTTTCTCGTAATGAGGGACAGAGTTCAACAATATGCTATGCAGATGAGATAATAGCAACGTCGAATGATGAACTGATTTTTGAGGATAATTCATGTGTGTCTCCAGGTGGTTGTCTTTTTGCTTGTAATTTAGTAGAGTTGAGCAATAATGACAATATAAACTTCCTTCGCAATTCGACCGATTCGAAAGGTGGTGCTATTGCTTTAGTAGATCGTTGGACTGGTGAATTGTATGGTGAATTTATGGGGAGGACTAGGTCTTTGATGAAGGACAACGGTGCTATCTCCTTTGTGGAGAATACTGCTAAAGATGATGGTGGTGCAATATGTGCCTCTCTCATTGAGATTATGGATAACTCTGGCCTAGTATTGTTTAGCGATAACAGTGCTGCATGTGGTGGCGCAATGAATGGATGTGAGGTTACTATCTCTGGTAATAGTACAGGAGTTGATTTCAGCGGAAATATAGCAGAAGATTCTGGTGGTGCTATTTATATGGAGCCTGCGGGAAACAAGGTTATCGTAAGTAATAATGGCGCTGTGCGCTTTAGCGAAAATTCTGCTGCGGCTTACGGGGGCGCAATCTGTATGAGAGAATGGGGTAGTCGTATTACTATGTGTGATAACTCAAGCCTGACTTTCATTGGTAATTCGGCCTCACATGGTGGAGGGGCAATTTCTGTTAGGGTCGACTATAACTCAATAAGAATTAGCGGTAACGGTAGTGTAACCTTCAGTAATAATTGTGTTTCCTCTCCTTCTTCATCGGGTGGTGGAGCAATCGAAGGATTGTATATCGAACTTGTGGACAATGGGAGTGTGATATTTAGCGGGAATGGGTCATCTGGTGTTGATGCTGCTTATGGTGGCGCAATCTGGTGTATGGGCGGGTTGGATATTTGCAATAATGACTCGGTAGAATTTTATCAGAATTATGTAAACACGGGAGGTACATATCGATTGCAGAGTATCAATGGTTCGTACTCGTATGGTGATGTTGTCTTTTCTGCAGCGGCAGGGAAGAAAATTACATTTCGTGACTCTATATTCATAGATGGTGGAACATTGAATCTGAATGCAAATTTTATAAAATCTGATACAAATATCTTCGAGCAGAAGGGAGATATTATCTTTACAGGCAAGAGTACGGAGGATGACCTGTATATCGTGAAAGGTAATGTAGCTGGTACGTCTGAGGAAATCCTTGCCTCCCGCACTACGGAGGTAAATACCATGACCAATCTTTATGGCGGTCGCCTATGCGTGGAGGATAGAGCCATATACAAGGGCTATGGCATTACTGCACATGCTGGTTCTGATTCAACGGTATTAGTGAAGGATGCGGTGCTGAGTCATGAGGGGAATGAGCTGCATTTCTTTGAAGGTACAACATTAGAAGCATTGGGTGAAAGTGAAATTTTTGGCGAGGTGATAGTGGAGTCAACCGCGACCGCTGCTTTTTCTGCGCTTACCCGATTGGAAGGTAGTCTGACTCTGTTTTCTGGCTCGGAGCTGTGTCTGGCCGGAGAATTGACACTAGACGGTGCTTTGAGACTGGGTACGGGGCTGACTCTGAGTGGAGATATGTTGGAGATGGTGAACCAACTGCAGGCGGGGCAAAGCCTGACTCTTATGGTAGGGCTTGATTCTATGGCAGTGCAGTCGTCTGGTCTGTTGAAGAGTGCTACATACACCGATGTTGTTTCGGGGCAGATTTTGCAGGCCTCGCATTATTTCAGTAATCTGGGGGCAGATTCGGGACTTGTTCTAGTGTATGATGAGGTAGTAGGTTCCTTATCCATGAGCAAAGGTCTGGCAATTCCCGAACCTGCAACGGCCACTCTGAGCCTGCTCTCTTTGGCAGGTCTTGTCGTTCGACGTCGGAGAAAGTAAAATGATTCATGTACTGATTACTGTTAAGGAAAGCAAGAGGTTCCCGGGAAAGAACCGACTACTGGCGCCGTTCAGTATATTGTGGCTGGTCAACGAGATTGCCTACCTTGAGGAAAAGGTGCAGGTGTATACTGTTGGTGAGCGAACTCAGTTGCCTCTTCGTCTTCCTGTGGGGTGGCGGCATATCTGTACGGCCGGCGAAAGCCATCAGGCCGATATCGAGTTTGCTGAGAATGAGATTTCACCTGCTGTTGATGATGTGTTACTGCTGGTGCAGGTGACACAGCCACTGCGTGAGCCTGGCTTGATTGAAAAGGCCGTCCGCGCCATCCGGGGTGGGGCGGAGAGCTGTGTTTCCGTTACAGAACTGCCGGATGATGCTTGGCGAACGGTGCAGGGGCCTGGGCAATGGGGGGAGAAAACAATGCAACATCGCCATGTAGTGGATGGACAGGTTTATGCTTGGAAGCCCGGCCATGCCAGCAGGATTTTTACGCCCGCTGACAATCATGCGCTCATATCGTCTATCCAGCGCTGGGGCTATGTGGATATAGATAATAGTTCTGACCTGCCTCCAGGTCTCAAGGCAATGGCCGCTGATTTACTGTTGGAACCTATGAAGCAGCCATCTCTGGTTCTCCGGAATCGAAAGGTGTTGCTCATCGGCTCCGGCAAGGATATTGTAGGTCGCGGACTAGGGAAACGAATCGATGCTCGTGAATGGGACGTGGTAGTACGCTGCAACCATTTCTACGGCGACCCGGTTGATGTGGGAACTCGCACAGACCTGGCAGTGGTGCGTGAGGCACGATTCGAAAAAGATTTCTTTAGTGAAGCTCCGGTGGCGCCTGTACGTGTGCTTGCCACCAATGATGGAAACAATTTCCCGAAGCACCTGCTGCAGCGGGCTGCGCAGGAAGTGGGGCACCGAGAGGCGTCCATCGGTATCATAGCTGCCCGATGGCTGCTGAATTGCGGCGCCAGACTCTCGGTGATAGGAATCGGTCATTTTCCGGATGGTAGCTGGATTAAACAGAAAACCTACCCTGATGGCACTGTGGATACCGCAGGATTCTGCGATTGGAATAAGGAAAATGCCTGGTGGCAGCGCCAGCGCGGCGTCGAACTGCTCTAAAATATATCGGGAATATAACAAAATCAGTCCCGCCTTACATCAAAACGCATGACTTTTCTCTTTTTTTTGTAAAGCGACAGAAAATCTAAAATAAAAAAATCAGCAGTAACACCCAGGTTTTGAAGTGAGTTAGGAGAGAGGTGTTGAAAATTTTCAAACTTTTTTCTAAAAATGTGCTTGACGTTTCGCCGTGGTTCTGGTAAGCTTTGCCCCGCACCCCGCTACGGGGTAGCCCGAAAGAGAAAGCGGTTCACCGCTCACTACGGCCGGGCGAGGCAATTTTCCAAGTATGACTTTCCGAGGCGCCGAGGGCGGCAGAAATGCAGCTCACTGGCTTTAACAACCTGCCAGGCGGGGCGCCGGAGAGGATAAAGAGAGGGAAGGAAAAGGT
>JAZONE010000058.1:0-5582 GCA_045654325.1 Akkermansia sp. | reverse complement strand
CGTATCAGGTGACCTGATACGCTGTTTTACGAAGCCTGGAGCATAGCGGACTCGAACCGCTGACCCCTTCAATGCCATTGAAGTGCTCTACCAGCTGAGCTAATACCCCGTTCTGTGATTGTGTCCTCCGGGTGAGGACGGCGGGAGTATACACGTGCTTGGCGGGTTTGGCAAGCAAAAAATCGTTATTTTGGTGAATTTTCTTTATTTTTACGAATGGGGGTTCGTCATATGGCAGGTAAAACCTGTACAATGAGAGCAGATTTGTTTATGCTGATGAGCAGACATATAAAGCGGTAAAGTGATATGAAGAATGTTTCGGGATTACGGCAAGGTGTGATGGGTGTTGGGCTGGTGTTACTGGGTGGTGCAGGGGTATTGCTGGGCACGCAGCCTGCGGGGCGGGAGATTCCGCAGGCTGAGGTGGCAGAGCATGCAGAGGCGGAGGAGACAGAGGAGTATACCGGGCGGTCCTGGTATGAAGCTGTGCTCCGGAGGGATGCCGGAACGCTCCGGCAGCTGCTGGCTGCAGGGGAATTGGATGTGAATCTCTGCCAGAAGGTACTGTACCAGTCGGCGCGCACGGGTTTTGCGGAAGGGGTGCGGATGATGCTGGCTGTACCGGAGATTAATGTGAATATTCCGGGAGATTTCACCGGCAATTCGCCGTTGATGGCGGCAATGGAGCACGAGGAGTGCTTCAGGTTGTTGCTGGCAGATGAACGGGTTGATGTGAATCATGTTAATAATGATGATTGGTCTGCTCTGGATTATCTGCGGAATGAGCATTACGAGACGACCGGGCGCCTGCTGCTGCAGCATCCGGAGTTGGATGTGGAGAATTATCACGACAAGCTCGGGGTATATGTGGCGGTGGCAGATGTGGCAGCCGTGCGGCGGTTGTTGGAATCGGGGGAGCTGAGTTCACTTCTGCAGGGGAAACGGTATGTGGAGCGACTTGTGGAGATGGGCGCGGCCGATGTTCTGCGCGAGTTTCTTGCCGTGCCGGGTATACCGGTTGCGGATTCAGAGGATGATATGGAAAACAGCCTTCTGGCAATAGCCATGAAGAACGGGCACGATGAATGTGTGAGGTTGCTGGTGGAGTATCCCTGGACACGCGAGCGGCTACCTGTTTCCCGGTTGGGCAGTATGCTGGAAGTGGCTGCGGAGCTGGGGCGCACAGACTACATGGATATGATCCTGAAGAAACCCGGGCTCTGGTATTATGCTCAGGAAGCTATGTACACGGCTGCGGCTCAGGGGAATCTAGCTATGCTGCAGCGGTTGCTGGAGTGTCCGGGGGTGAATGTTAATAACCGGAAAATAGATACGTCATCCTGCCTGCATACGGTTGCAGCGCACGGGCATGTGGCGGTGCTGCGTCTGCTGCTTTCGCGTCCGGATATATTCGTGAACCGGGTGAATAATGCGGGTAAGACCGCACTGCAGCTGGCGGTGGAGAAGGGGCACGCAGAATGTGCCCGCCTGCTGGTGGAGTCTATGGCCGGCCACCACCCTGCGGCGGAAATGCCGGGCGAATCCTGGTTGCCGCTTATACTGTCGCCGGCGGCGCAGGCAGCGCGGATTTCCGAGGGATACGGCGCTCCGCAGGTCAGTTGTCCGTATGTGCACGGTCCGTTGCACCAGGCCGCAGAGAATGATAATATACCCGATTTGTATGCGGCTTTATCGAAACCGGGGGCAGATGTCAATGCGCGCAATAATTATGCGAAATCGTTGCTGCATGTGGTAGCCGGCAAGGGAAATTACCAGGGGGTGCAGTTGCTGCTTCAGCAGCCGGGGGTGGATGTGAACGCCCGCGACGAGGCGGGAGAGACTCCGCTCATGTCTGCTGTTATGGGGGAGTCTGCCGATGTGGTGGGGCGCCTGCTGCAGGCAAGCGGTGTGCAGGTGAAGACCCGATCTGTGCATGGTGAAACGCCGTTGATGCGTGCTGCCTCTGTGGGCGATACAGCAGTAGTGCGCATGTTGCTGGAACATCCTGAAACAGAAGCGGTTGCTGCCGATGTGGATGGCTGGACGGCGCTGCACTATGCCGCCCGCTATGACAACGCTGAGGTCGTGCGCCAGCTGCTGGCGGAGATTCCGGGGCTGGATGTGAATGCGCAGGATGCCGAAGGCTGCACGCCGCTTCATGTGGCTGTGGAACACGGGGCTAGTGGCGCTGCAGCTGCGTTGCTGTCACACCCTCAGATTCATATGAATGTCCGTGATTTTCTGGGCCGCGTGCCGCTTCATTTCCATTTTTTGTTTGATTTTGAGGATGCGGAGGAGCGTGCCCGGGAGCTTGTCGGCCTGCTGGCTGCTGCCGGTGCAGACCTGAATGCCCGCGACCGCGCCGGTTGCACTCCGCTGATGCTGGCTTTGCAGCGGGGCGATGCGCACATTGTCCGTGCGCTGCTGGGTATACCCGGTGTGAATGTGAATATACCGGATACCACCGGTAGCTCGCCGCTGCATTATCTGGTGGAATCTCAGGAGCTGGAGTTGCTGCAGCAGCTGCTGGCTGTGCCGGGAGTGAATCTGCAGGCCCGGAATGCCAGAGGTATCACCCCCATCGAGCAGGCCCGGCGCGATGGGAAATTGGGTGTTCTGAACCTGCTGCACACAGCAGAATACGGTGAAGCGCCGCCGGTAATGTAGAGCTCCGGGGATTGCTCACCCCCGTGAGGCGAGGTTGGCCAGGGCGTAGCCGGCAATGAAGCAGACGAGGCTGCCGATGAGCGTGGCCAGGATGTAGCTGCCGGTGGTGAGGTAGTGCCCGGCGCGGAGCAGGGTGGTGTTTTCGAAGGCGAAGGCGGCCAGGGTGGAGTAGCCGCCGCAGAGCCCCGCGGTGAGCGCCAGCCGCAGGTTGGGGGATTCGATGATACCGGCCGTGGCCAGCCCGCAGAAGAGCCCCATGAACAGGCAGCCGCCGAAATTGATGCAGAGCGTGTGCCAGGGCATATCCGTGGCGGTGATTCCCCAGCGTGTGCAGATATAGTAGCTGGTCAGGTAGCGCAGCACGCCGCCCATGAAGCATCCGCAGCCGACGTAAAGCAGGGTTTTGAGAGAAAGTACCATGTGGAGTGAGTATCGAATAATTGAGATAGCGAAACCTGATGATTTGGAATCAGAAAGTTCCCCGCATCTTTGGCGCTGATGATTTACAACTGCGCCGAGGGCTCAGGCAGCCCTGCGCATTCTGCACCTTTACGTTCCGCTTTATTGCGGGGCTCTGCTCCGGGTCAGATGGGGAGCAGCAGGCTTACGGGGTTGTAGAGCATTTCCATGAGCCGGGCGGCGATGCGGTTCGCCTCGGCGGCGGGAATGGTATCTGAGATGTAGAGCGTGTAGGGCAGGTCATAATTGCTGAGCCCTTCGCCACCAGCGCGGATTCCGACTTTGGCGCTGCGGCCTCGGGCCACAAACCCGAAGGCGGGGCGTTTGCTGCCGGAGAAGAAGTCTGCCACCTGCTGGCGGGCGGTGGCGGCATCGCACACGGCGATGTGCGGCTGGAAATCATCCGGGGTGTTCCGGCCGGCGCGCTGGGTTTCGCGGGCCAGGCGGTAAATGCTCTTGGCGGCGGCGTTTTCAATGGCCACCACATGCTGGCCGGCATCCTGGAAGAGCAGCACATTCACCCGGCCGTCTGCCGCAATCCAGGCGGGGTAGCTGGTGCAGGCTTTTACCACCGCGCGCACAATGTAGTCGAAGAGCGAATAGCGGTTCTCCAGCAGCTTTTCGCACTGCACCGCAATGGGCAGGCTGATGCGCGCCAGCGCCGCCATGTTCACCTCGTAGTCATACACGTAGTAGCCGTCTATCTCCTCGCGCGTGGGCGGCAGCGCAAAATCATTGATAACTGTTTTTCCCCGGCTGACAGGGGCGCTGGTGGGCTGCACCACATCGGCCGCCATGATGCGCCCGCGGGGGCCGCTGCCGCGCAGCTGGGCGGGGTCTATTCCCTGTTTCCGGCAGAGTTTCTGAGCGAGGGGGGAGATAAGCATGGCGGTGGGGAGATAAAGGTGATGGTGAGAAAATGAAGCGGGGTGCCGCAGCACCCCGCCTGTTGGGTTGAACTTATGCCTGGTAGCGGAGCTCACCGTCAATGATGGTCATGACGGTGTCGTACTCGGCGTTGAGCACCACCATGTCGGCGGTGTAGCCGGGGGCAATCTTGCCCAGGTCGTGCAGGCCCAGGCTCTGAGCCTGGTTCCAGGAGGTAGCCTTCACCAGCTCGCAGAGGGGCTTGCCGGTGAGCTCCTGCACATTCTTGAGACCCTTGGCATAGCGCAGGGTGGAGCCGGCCAGGTTGCCGCTTTCCAGACGGGCCACGCCGCCCTTCACGATGATGGGCAGACCGCCCAGCTGGCCGGGGCCATCGGGCATCCAGGAGCAGGCCAGGGAGTCGGTAATCATAATCATCTGGTCGATGCTCTTGTTCGTGAAGGTGAGCTTGAGCATATCCTCGCAGAGGTGAATCTTGTCGCAGATGATTTCAATCTTGATATCCTTATCCAGCATGCCGGAGCCCACGAGACCGATTTCGCGGTGGTGCTGGGGGCTCATCTGGTTGCAGAAGTGGGTCAGGTGCTTCAGACCGGCAGCCTTGGCCTTCTTGAAATCAGCATAGGAGGCGGCGGAGTGACCGGCGGAGCAGGTGATGCCCGCGGCAGTTGCCTGGTTGATGAAGTCGATGGCGCCGGGCATTTCCGGAGCCATGGAGATGAGCAGCACCGGGTAGATGTCGTTCAGCATGGCCACTTCCTCATAATCAGCCGGGCGCACGAAAGCGGGGTTCTGGGCGCCGCACTGCTTGGGGTTGATGTAGGGCCCTTCCAGGTGCACGCCGGGGGTCTTGGATCCGGTGGGGGCGGCGGCGTATTCCTTTACTACAGTGCACACGTCAGCCAGGGTCTTGGTGCCCAGGGTCAGGGTGGTGGGCAGCCAGGTGGTCACGCCTTCCTTCATCTTGCAGTCAGCGATGGTGCGGATGCTTTCCACCTTGCAGTCGCAGGTGTCGCAGCCACCGGCGCCGTGGGAGTGAATGTCGATGAAGCCGGGCATGAGCATGTTGCCGCCGGCGTCGATGGTCTTGTCGGCCTCGGCGGTCTCACCGGGCTGCAGCACAGCAATGATCTTGCTGCCTTCCACAAGCACAGAACCACCGGGCAGGTCAATGCCGGGGGAAATGATATGGGCATTCGTGATGAGTGTCTTCATATTCGGTCTATGATGTTATGTTGTTAAGGGGTAGAGCTGGCAGCACCATGCCACCGGCTTACGCTGCAATTCTAGCCTTATCTCCACCACGATGCAAGGCAAAAGAAAGCAATCAATGAAAAAAGGCACTCACGAGGCTTTATAATCTGTATTGGATAGATGGTACCAGGTGCTCAACAGTGTATGGTTATATTTGCGCAAAAGACCATGAATGTGAATTGCAAGGTTAAACGCGACATAGAAGGAAAAAAGTCGTAGTTAAGCGGAGATTCTGTTAAAATGGTAAGAATAGACCTTTGTAAGTTGCCACGCAGAACTACCATCATGCAACTTTCTGGGGTATTTATTCATCC
>JAZONE010000057.1:0-2889 GCA_045654325.1 Akkermansia sp. | reverse complement strand
CGCTACGCTCCCTCAATGAAATACTCGCTGTGCGAGTATGAAATCCGCCGTACCGGCGGAAGAAACCACTGCTTTGCAGTGGATGAATTCCTTTGCTGCGCAAAGGACGAAATACCTGCGCTTCTCGCAGGTACAAATTTGAAGGGCGGCTCAGAGGAGGATGCGGGCGCCGGGGACATCGAGGTGGCGGGATTCGCGGGCGTAGCCGAAGGAGCCTTCGTCGGGTTCATCGGCGTTGCGGCGGCGGTGCACGCTGCCGCTCTGGGTGCGGAGGTAATGCACCACGCCGTGGCCCACGGCCTCGGCATAGCGGCGGGCATTGGCGGGATTGGCCAGGTAGCTGGCGTGCCGGCGGTTATTCAGGAAAGCAGCTTCGATGACGGCGGCGGGAATACCGGCGTCATCGCACACATTGAGCCAACCGCCGCCGCGCGAGGCATCCTTGTAGCGCACCTCCACGGTGCAGGGTTTGCCTTTGTTGGGCATGCCGTGGTTGAGGCAGCGGGAGTTGAGCGAATCTGCAATGGCCTGGGCCAGCGGGGCACCGTTGTAGCGGTTGGTGAGGATGACGGAGTTCTGCCGGTAGCGGCGCCAGCCATCGCCATTGCTGTTGTGGTGCAGGAACACGGCTGCAGGTGCCTGGCGGTACACGGCGTAGTCGGCGCTGATGATGCCGGCGGCCACGCGGTCGCGGTAGTAGCGCGAGGGGTAACGGCGGCCCGGTTTCTCATTCTTTTCCAGGTGCATGATTCCGGCTCGCTCAGCCCAGGCCTCGTAGCGCTCGTCGTCCGGTTCATCGCCGCGGGTGCAGATGACGCATGGGTAACCGGCGGCTTCAATGACCTGCTTCGTGTAGTAGCTGTACTCGTACCAGAACTCGAACTCGGAAAGGCGGCGCCCCTGCACCCGGCCCGGGGTGCGGGCACCGGGGTGCTCGGCGGTGTGGCCTATATCGAGCACCACGGCAGGGGTGGCAGGCCCGGGAAACTGCTGGCAGGCAGCCAGCAGCAGGGCAAAGACACAGAGCAGCAGGGCTGCGCAGCGGCGGCGGTGCGGCATCATCAGCCTTCCTCCTCCTCATCGGCCCGCGGTATGCGCGGGGTGAAACGCATGAGCTCCGGTATGAAGGTGAGCGGAATATCACCTGTGGGGCCGTTTCGGTTCTTGGAAAGCGCCAGATTGGCATCGGAGCCCACGTTCTCGCGCTCCTCGTCGTCCTCGGCGTAGTAAGCCATGCGGTACAGCAGGCCGATCATGTCGGCATCCTGCTCGATAGCACCGGATTCACGCAGGTCACTCATCATGGGCACACCCTTGTTCTTGCCGGGGCGGTTTTCCGGGCCACGGTTCAGCTGAGCCAGCGCAATGATGGGCAGGTTCAGCTCCTTGGCCAGCCCCTTGAGACCGCCGGAGATTTCGGCAATTTCACGTTCACGGCTGTTCTGGGCCTGCTTGGTGTGCGAGCGCATGAGCTGCAGGTAGTCGATGCCGATGGCGCAGAGATCCGGGTGGTCGCGCATGACGCGGCGGGCCTTGGCGCGCAGCTCGGCAATGGAGATGGCAGCGGTGTCATCGATGACGATTTTACTGGCGCGCAGCTCACCGATGGCGTATTTGAGGCGTTTCAGGTCTTCCTTGACCAGGCCGCCCTGGCGGGTGAGGAGCTGCTGCTTGCTCACGCCGCTGCGGGCGTAGAGCAGACGCTCCACCAGCTGCACGCTGGGCATTTCGCAGGAGAAGATGAGGATGGGCTTTTTCACCTCCAGCGCCAGGTGCTCCATGATATTGAGCAGGAACGAGGTCTTACCCATGGACGGACGCGCGGCGATGATGAAGAGTTCACCGCCCTTCAGGCCGTTGATCATGGTATCAAGGCGCGGGTAGCCGGTGGTGAGGCCGAGCACCTCGCCCTTGCTGCTCATCATGCGCTCCATGTTGGAAACAGCGGCGGCGATATCGGCGCTGAGCTTCCACTCGCCGCCTTTGTCAGTGCTCTGGCGGATTTTCAGCACCTCCTGCTCGGTCTGGTCCAGCAGGGCATCCACCTCGGCCTCGCTGGTGTAGGCGGCCTCGCTGGCCTGGTTGGCGGCCAGAATGATGCTGCGGCGGATGAACTTCTCCTTCAGCGTTTCGAAATGCAGGTTAAAGAGGCCGGTGTTGGTGGTGTACGAGAAAACATCCATGAGCCCGGAAGCACCGCCCACGGCCTCCAGCTGCTTCTTATCCGCCAGGTGCTGCATGACCGAAGTCACGTCGATGGGGATACCTTTGTCGTAGCGGTCGCGGAAGATTTCCCACAGTATCTTGTGCGCCGGAATGTAGAAGAACTCCGAGGTCATGCCCTTCGACACGCACTGCGACACGATGTTGGTGGGGTCAATCGTCATCATGGCCAGCAGACTCTTCTCCACAGGCGGCGCCTGGGGCATCATCACATGCCCGCTGCCCGGCAGATTAGCGGCGGCTTTCAAATCGGCTTTGTCGTGTGTGTCGGCACTCATGGTGGAGAGAAGCTGTATGCGCGGGCGCATGGTACTATTTTTCCACCCGCGAATCAAGCAAAATATCCCCGGCCGCTCAGAGCCAGGGGCTGTTTCAGATTTGCTGGTAGATATGTGCACCAGAACCAGCTAACTTAATCAACGAACAAAGATTACGCTTTTGTATCATGAAGCAGTAGCTGCGAAATCGGGATTGGGGGATTTCCAATAAGTCCGGAAATCACCATGCAGCCCGATAAATTGGACTTTGGCGGCATGAAATGCCGCCATGTCCCCATGCGTCAGCATGGGGATTTCTTACATCGGCAACGCCGATGTATTTCATGCGGCTTCGCCGCATTTCATACCGCAGGAACTGCGGTATTTCGAGCACCGAAGGTGCAATTCA
>JAZONE010000056.1:0-8682 GCA_045654325.1 Akkermansia sp. | reverse complement strand
CACTTCGTTCGGGGTTCCGGGTATATTTAACACCAAACCCAGCGTTCCGCCGCGTTGCGGCTCCACGCTGGGCTATGATTATGCCGCCCTACGGGCTCAGAATTCCGCGCACTACGTGCGCCTGTATGGGCTCGCCAATTTCCAATTTATCGCTCATTTGTTATAACCGGGGGGAGCTTCTGATGAAACGGTATTCATTTATCAACGGCTCTGCAATCTTTGGGACACATGTGGCGCCGCGGCTGATGCAGGAAAATCTGCTTGACCTGCCTGGGGTAAATCGGTAGAATGGGGTAACTTCTCCCTGATGAAAATCCGGGTTTTAATAAAACTTTGACAGAATCGGGAGATAAACTCCGTATAGTTTGTATATATGAAACTGAATCGTGTATTGACGCTGGCGTTCCTGACCCTCTTCGCTGTGAGTGGGCTTCAGGCTCAGTCGCTGTCTCCCGATACCAAGACCCGCTGGGATAAAGGCACCCTCGTGGTGGAGACTCCCGCTCGTCCTGAGGGGCAGCAGCATGTGTTGGGCCTGAAGGCTCCCAAGTTGAAAACCGTGCGCGTGGCTTTCGTGGGCCTTGGTATGCGTGGCCCGGGCGCTGTGGCTCGTTTCACTCACATCCCCGGTGTGGAGATTGTCGCTCTGTGCGACTACGAGAAGGAGCGCGCCGAGAAGTGCCAGAAGTACCTGCGTGAAGCCGGTATGGCTCCCGCCGATATCTACTACGGCGCCACCGGTTACGAGGATCTCTGCAAGCGCGATGACATCGATCTGGTTTATGTTGCCACCGACTGGGACCACCACTTCCCCGTGGCTCAGTGCGCTTTGAAGAATGGCAAGCACACCGCCATCGAGGTGCCCAGCGCCATGAACCTGCAGCAGTGCTGGGAGCTTATCGACCTCTCTGAGCAGACCCGCAAGCACTGCATGATTCTGGAGAACTGCTGCTACGACTGGTTTGAGCTGGATGCCCTGAACATGGCTCAGAAGGGTATTTTCGGTGAGGTGATTTACGCCAAGGGTGCTTACATTCACAACCTTGACCCGTTCTGGAAGTCCTACTGGACCAACCCCGAAAACGACCCCGAAAAGCTTGCCTGGCGCCTTAAGTACAACAAGGAGAACCGTGGTGACGTGTACGCTACCCACGGCCTCGGCCCTGTGGCTCAGGTGATGGATATCCACCGCGGCGACCGCTTCACCACTCTGGTGGCCATGGACACCAAGTCTGTGCACGGCCGTGAGCTCGTGGAGAAGCAGACCGGCAAGCCCTGCCCGGAATTCCGCAACGGCGACCACACCACCACCCTGATGCGCACCGCCAACGGTAAGGTAGTGGAGATTCAGCACAATGTGATGAACCCGCAGCCCTACAACCGTCTGTTCCAGCTGACCGGTACCCGCGGTTTCGCCAACAAGTACCCCATCGAGGGCTTCGTGCTCGAGAGCGGTCACATGAAGGGTGCTGAGGGTGCCCCCGACCTGGAGGACCTGGACTCCCACTCCTTCATGAGCGAGGAGAATATGAAGAAGCTTCGCGAGACCTATCGTCACCCCATCATCAAGAAATATGGTGAGATGGCTGAGAAGGTGGGCGGCCACGGCGGCATGGACTTCTTCATGGACGTGCGCATGGTTTACTGCCTGCAGAATGGTCTGCCCCTGGATATGGACGTGTATGACCTGGCCGAATGGTGCTCCCTTGCTGAGCTGGGCACCCTGTCCATGGACAACAACAACTGCTCCGTTTCCTTCCCCGACTTCACCCGTGGTCACTGGAACGATGTAAAGGGCTACCAGCACGCCTGGGCTACCCCCGCTGAGGAGGCTGCCACCGACGCTGCGGCCAATGCCTACACCGAGGCTCATAAGCTGGCTGTGAAGAAGCTCGACCTCTGGAACCTGTACGATGCTGCCAAGTCCGGCGATGCCGCTGCCGTTGCTGCCTACAAGGCTGCCGCTGCTCAGCTCGACGCCGAAGTTGAGATTGCCGAGAAGGCCACCGCCGCCGCCAAGGCTGCTGCTGAAAAGGCCTACACCGAGGCATATGAGGCTGTGGAAGCTGCCCAGAAGTAAGACTTCGACATAACTTCAATACTCCACCGGGATGTTCGCTGCTGAACATCCCGGTGTTTTTGCATAATATACTTGATGCGGTGCCAGGGATGGTATAGAATGCAGCTACAACAAGTTACTAACCTATGAGTTTACTGGATTGGAATCTTTCCCCGAAGGACAAAGCACGCGTTCAGGCTGTCTTGAGGGATGACGAACGGGTGGTGCTGGTGACCCGCCCGCGCCCGCAGATGGATATTGTGGAAGCGGTCGGTCGCGTGTTTTCCGGAGTGATGCTGCTTGTGATGCTGGCATATGCGCTTTGCCAGATGCAGCAGATATGGTGGCTTGTGCTTGCCTTTGTTTCGCCTCTCATTTTATTTGCTGCGTGGCTCATCAGCTCGCCCGCCCGGTATCGCCGGCAGAAGGAGCGGACACTGTATCTGCTTACCGATAAGCGCGTGCTGATGCTGGAGCCGAAAGGTATCTTTGGTGAACGAGTGGTGGCCTATCCGCTGCAGCCGAATCCGGTGAAGGCGGTACAGCACGGGGATGATGGCTATGGAGATATCATCTTTGCCTATGAGCAGCATTGGGAAATCTTTCCCAAGATGCGCCACAGGACGACTCCGGTGGGCTTTATCGAAGTGCCGGAAGTCGTGCAGGTGGAGCAGCAGATTGCGGCACAGGTTGAGGCCACCCCACCCGCGGTGCCTCTGCCTGCAGCCCAGCCGCCTACACTGGCCGGGCTGCCCACAGAAACTGATTCCTGGGGTAACCCTGTGGCAACATCCATGCAGCGCCCGGTGATGATTACGCTGGGTATACTCTTTCTGGTGTTTGATGCGGTGTTTCTTACCATCGGGATTCTGATGCTGTGCAGCGATGCCCGCTTGGAGAAAGAGGGCGTGCGCACGATGGCCACGGTGTTGAGCGTGCGTAAAGAGGAGAGTGCTTCCTCAAATCATCAACGCCGCCACCACTCCGGTAGCCATGTCAGCATCCGCGTGGACGATTCCTCGAAACGCAGCTCCGGCTATTGCTATTTCCCCCGCCTGCAGTTCGTGGATGCCGCCGGGGTGGCTCATGAGTTTGACTCCTCCACCGGCAGCTCAGCCTATGATTTCCCTGTCGGCCATCAGGTGGAGATTATCTACATGCCCCAGGACCCCACGCAGGCACAGATGGTGGACAAAGGACCGACCATGGGGCAGATTTTTACCCTGATTGGCGGCCTCGGCTGCGTTATCGGCGCAGGACTCCTCGCCGGTGGGCTGATGATGAAAAAACAGTAATCTCCGACGGAGACGGTTATTACAATGGTGCGCGCTTCTCGGTGTAAATGGGTGAATCTGAAGAATCCGCTCTATGTGAAATATCACGATGAGGAGTGGGGTGTACCTTCGCGGGATGATGCCTATCTCTACGAAATGCCCCTGCTGGAGATGTTCGTGGCCGGGCTTTCGTGGGAATGCGTGCTTAACAAGCGCGAAGCCTTCCGCGCTGCCTTTGCCGGGTTCCATCCCCAGGCCGTGGCCGCTTTCGGCGAGGGAGAGGTCGCGGCGCTGCTGCAGAATCCCGGCATCATCCGCCACCGGGGCAAGATAGAAGCCGCCATTGCCAACTCCCGCATCTTCCTGCAGATTCAGGCAGAGTACGGCAGTTTCGCTGCTTATGCCTGGGGATTCACCAACAATGAAGTGCTGCACGAACCCTACACACTGCGCACCACATCTCCGCTATCGGATGCGCTTTCCCGTGACCTGCGGCGCCGCGGTATGCGTTTCTTCGGTTCGACTACTGCCTACTCCTGGCTGCAGGCTGTAGGCATCATCTGTGGCCACGGAGAGGAATGCGCGGGTTGATTATTTTCTGCGGCGGGTGAAGAGGGTTGCGGCGATAATCCAGATGAGGAGAGCGCCTGCAGAGATGCCCAGCATGAGTTGCCAGCCCAGTTTGTAAAGCAGGGTGAGCGCCAGAGCTGTCCACAGACCACCGCCCATAATCGGCTCGTGGAGCAGCTGCTTGTAGCCGAAAGCCTGCGTGGCGCAGGACTTGCTTTCCGGGTCGGCGGCGCGGAGCAGCAGCAGACCGGTGGCGGTCACGCCCAGCGACTGGCCGAACTCGGCAATGGCGCATTCAAACCAGGACTCACGGAAGAGGCGGGGAGCCACCACCAGCACCATGAAGAGCGAAAGCGCCAGCCCCAGCACACAGAGCAGCAGAAGCCCCTGCCAATTTTCCGCCACCACGGAAAGCTTGATGGTGCTCATGGCGGATACGACCAGGAAATCCAGCGCCGCACCGGAGACACGCTGCATCTGTCCGTGGTCAATCAGCTTGTGCACTTTGCTCAGCTGGGCCGCTTTCTGCATGAGCAGACCGCCAATCATGCAGAAGGGGAAAAGCGGGAAACCCTTCAGTACGCGCAAGGTGGCTTCGGGGAAACATTTGATTTCCAGCGCCTGCAGACCCTCTCGCATGCCGAACCCGACCAGAATCGCAAGACCTACCAGCGCAATGTGCCAGGCCAGGGAGTCGATGGAGTCGCAATAGACAGTCTGCACGCCGGCAGAGGGCTGAGAGGTGCCCAGATAAAGCCCGCGCTGCTGCATTTTATCCTGGTCAGCGAAGGCGCGTACGTTGCTGATGTGGCCTCGGCGCACAGCCCAGTTCACCAGACCGATACCGACAATCACCGCCAGCAGCATGCCGACGGTGGCTACTGTGTAGCCCAGGGCAATGCCGTCCTCCCAGCCGAAAGCGGTGAAGCTCTCTGCCATGCCGCTCACGGTGCCGTGGCCGCCCTGGAAGCCGATTTCCAGCAGGTTGCCGAATCCTTCATTCACCCCGAAGAGAGGAATGAGCACGAAGCCGACCAGCGCAAAGCCGATTACATACTGCCCCCAGGCCAGAATCTGCCCGAAGCAGAGCTGGGGAAAGGCCACTTGCACCACTTTGCGCAGCGGGGGTGTCACCACTCCCAGAAACAGGGTGGCAAAGACCACATTAATCATGAAGCCCGGCAGCTTGGCCACCGTGCTGATGACATCCGCCGGAATCAATTCCGGAAAACACTGGAACAAAGCCAGCCCCAGAAAACCGCCGATGACCGAACTGGGCAGATAGCAGCGCTGCAGCAGCGGAAGTATCACGCGGAGCACCTTGCCCAGCACCAGCAATACGGAAAGAAGACAGAAAACGTAGATAGCGGTCATGATGAGGGAAAACTGACGCGGAGAAAATACCACAATAAGCCTTCGGGGTCAAGTTAAAGGATTAACTGCCTTGCTTTGTGCTTGCGTGGGGGCAGGGGCTGGGTGTAGAATGCTGCCATGTCCCGAATTGATGACCTTTTTGCCTTTCTGAGCATTCCGAGTGTGTCCGCGCAGGCGGAGCATGCGGCGGATGTAGAGCGCTGCGCTGATTTTCTGGTGAATAAGCTGACGAGCATCGGCTTTTCCGCCAAAAAGTACCTGACGGATATTCACCCCATCGTGGTGGCGCACAGCCCGAAGGTGGAGGGAGCACCCACGGTGCTGATTTACGGGCACTACGATGTGATGCCGGTTGACCCCATCAGCGAGTGGAAGAGCGATCCCTTCAAGCCGGAGATTCGCGATGGCCGAGTGTATGCCCGCGGTGCTTCCGATGACAAGGGCGAAATCATGGCCATGATTCTGGCGGCGCAGGAAGTCATCGCGGAGGATGGCGCCCTGCCGCTGAATGTGATTTACCTGCTGGAGGGCGAGGAGGAGCGCGGCTCCGAGAGCCTGTATCAGTTCATGAAGCGCCCGGATGCCAAAGAACTGCTTGCCTGTGATGTCATCATTGTGAGCGATACCGGTATGGCTGCTGTGGATATTCCCTCGTTCTCCTACGGCCTGAAGGGACTCTGCTGCTTCGAGCTGGAGGTTTCCGCTCCCGCCATGGACCTGCACTCCGGTATCTTCGGCGGCGCGGTGGCCAATCCCATCACCACCCTGTGCGAGATGATTGCCACCACGCACGATGCCGATAACCACGTGAGTATCGATGGCTTCTACGACGGAGTGATGGAGATTCAGGACTGGGAGAAGGAGAGCTGGAAGCGCGTGCCCGGCATGAGCAACGCCGAGCTGGCCGAGCTTACCGGTGTGCCCGAGCTGCGCACCGAAACCGGTTTCACGGGTGCTGAGTGCGTGTACGCCCGCCCCACGTTTGAGCTGAACGGCATTTCCGGCGGTTATGAGGGCGAAGGCTCCAAGACCGTCATTCCCACCCATGCCATTGCCAAGATGAGCTGCCGACTGGTGCCCGGTCAGGTGCCCGAGGAGGTCATGAAGAAGGTGGAAGCCCATTTTGTGAAGGTGTGCCCGCCGAGCGTGCGCATGAAGTTCACCCCGCAGCACACGGGCGAGGCCTACCTGAGCGACCCGAACTCCGCCTACGGTCTGGCTGCCCAGAAGGCGCAGGAGATGACCTTCGGCAACAAGCCCGTGCTGGTGCGCGAGGGCGGTTCCATCCCGATTATTGCCGAGGTGTCCAAGGTGCTGGGCAAGGATGCTCTGTTCCTCGGTCTCGACCTGCCGGATGCCCGCATCCACTCGCCCAACGAGAACATGCGTGTGGAAATCTTTGAAAAGGGTATTGAGATGGGCAAGAATATGCTGCGTCTTATGGCCCAGGCCAAGTGATGGATGCCGTCACCATAGCCGATGTACACAAGAGCTTCCCCGGCCACTGGGGCAGGGGAGGCGTGTACGCCGTGAAAGGGGTGAGCCTGCGCATTCCCGAAGGTGGGGTGTACGGGCTCATCGGCCCGAATGGCAGCGGCAAGAGCACGGTTATGAAGCTGCTGGTCGGTCTGCTCGCGCCGGACGCCGGCTCCTGCAGTGTCTTCGGTCAGCCTGCCACTGCCACGGCGAATCGACGCGAAATCGGCTTCCTGCCTGAAAATCCGTATTTCTACAAGTTTCTCACCGGTGAGGAAACGGTGCGTTTCTATGGCCGCCTGTGTGGCCTGCGCGGTGCTGAGCTGAAGGAACGCACGCGTGAGCTGCTTGAGCTGGTGGGACTGACCGAGGCGAAGGATCGCCGCCTGCGTGGCTACTCGAAGGGCATGTTGCAGAGAATCGGTCTGGCTCAGGCGCTGGTGCAGCGCCCCCGCCTGCTGGTGCTGGATGAACCGACGGCGGGTGTTGACCCCATCGGTTCCCGCACGATTCGTGATATTATTCTGAGCATCAAGCAGCAGGGAGTCACGGTATTCCTCTGCTCACACCTGCTGGAGCAGGTGCAGGAAATCTGCGACCGCGTGGGCGTGCTCTACCAGGGCTGTCTCATCGCTGAGGGAACAATGGACGAACTCACGCGCGATGACCGCCACAGCGAAATCACCCTCAGTAACCCCACCCCCGAGCTGCTGGAACAGATTCGCCAGCTGGCAGGCGATTCCTGGCAGGGGTGCCGTCCCGCCCGCAATTCGCTCGAAACCGTTTTCCTGCGCGGCATTCAGGCAAAGCTGCGCGAGCAGGGACGGTAGAATCCTGAATGTGAAAGTTCCCCGCGTCTCTGGCGCGTCTGAGATTCAAAATCCCGTTGCAATTTTCTTTACGGCTCCTCCGAGTTTGGTGGAGCCGTAAAAGTTTTCCCGCATCAGGCGAGCGCAGGCCATGCGGAAATCGTCCATGCTGCGGTCCATCTGAGTCAGGTGTTTTTCGAGGAGCTGTCCGGTCATGGGGGCTGCATTTTCAGCAGCTTTGCGTTGGGTGCGGTATTCCTTGTACAGCTTCGAGAGCTGCGGGGCCGCGGCATCTGCCGCCTGACGGTTGCGCACGGAATCCATCAGCCGGGTCATGGATTCCATGGTCTGCAGCATATCCTGCGCGGGGCGGTGCTGCACTGCCGCGTGGGGCGTGCGGGCATCCGCCGGGGAGATAAGCCCGGCGGTCATGAGCAGCAGAAGCAGGGGAAGCCGGCGCATAACTTATTCAGCGCTGCCGGGCATGGCGTTCATGATGGGAGTCAGCGCCGTTATCAGCGAGGAGGAGCCGTACCCATTGCTCATGGCGATGGTGATGACTGCGCCCAGGAAGTCGCCGGCAATCTGCTGCACCTCCTGCGGGTTGACGCTGCTGCGTACCTGTGCCTCCACCTCACTGCTCGGGCGGGGCATGGATTCAGATTTGGTTTGCAGCGCCTGCAGACGGGCGGCAACTTCTGTGACTTTAGGGGCGGCAGCGTCTGCCGACGCGGTGTCCTTGACACTGTTCAGAATACCGGTGAGTTCTTTCAGGCAGTTCAGCACCTCATGAGCCATGCTCACATACTCGGAGGCATCTGCCGTGCCGGTGAGGGCACCGGGGGGCAGCGGTGTTCCGCCCAGAGAAATATCGGCAAAGGCCACCGGAGCGGCAAACAGGCTGATGAGAAGAAGTTTTTTCATATGTAAAGGACTTGTTGCCTGCATCTTACTCAAGAGTCTGCGGGCTGTCAATCATCATCTATGACTTCAATGGGGGAACCCGATAATTTGTGGTGACTCCGTGCCTTGTGTTCCCCTGGTTATCCTGCTTGATAAATTGGAATTTGGCGGCGAACTTCATCGGAGCACGGGACTTCAGTCCCGATTACACTCTCCG
>JAZONE010000055.1:0-5224 GCA_045654325.1 Akkermansia sp. | reverse complement strand
CCGGGGCTGCGAGCGCTGACGCGCTCTTACCCCGGCCTACTATCTTTCGCCCACTTTGTGGGCGAAAAATTCCGCTCGCCTTTGGCTCGCCAATCTCGGATTTATCGCTACTGCTTAATTATGTCAACGCGTAATCTTTGTCCTTTGATCGCGTTAGCTGGTTCTGGACCATAATATCTACCAGCAGATTTGAAACAGCCTACAAAATCCCCGCAGACAAAGCACAGAGTTGACCACGCGCGCCCGCGTGTGATATGATGCTGCGCAATCGCCATGGATCTCTTCGAATTCGCCGCCGCCCAGCAGAAACAAACACCCCAGGAGCGCTATGCCGAACTCTGCAGCATTGTGCGCCACAATAACGAGCTCTACTACGCACAGGCCCAGCCGGAAATCTCTGATGCAGAGTACGATAAGCTCTACCGAGAAATCGAGGAGCTGGAGCGCGAGCACCCCGGGTTCATCACGCCCGATTCCCCCACCCAGCGCGTGGGCAACGACCTCAGCGAGGGCTTCCGCAAGGTGACCCACCCTGCCCCCATGCAGAGTATCGACGACATTTTCGAACACAAGCCCGGCGAGGGCGAGACCGACGCCGAGCTGGTGGAGTTCTACAACCGTCTGGCTTCCAGCCTCGGCCAGCAGGCGCCCCGCGTCACCATCGAGCCCAAGATTGATGGCTGCGCTGTCACCCTGCTTTACCGCCGAGGGCGTCTCGACTACGCTGCCACCCGTGGCGATGGCCGCACCGGCGACGACATCACCGCAAATGTCCGCACCATCAGGAGCGTGCCTGTCACCCTGCCGGAAGGCGCACCCGAGCTGCTGGAGGTGCGCGGCGAAATCTACATGCCGCTGGCGGATTTCGACATCCTGAATGCCGAGCGCGATGCCGATGGTCTCCCCTCCTTTGCCAACCCGCGCAATGCCACCGCCGGAACCATCAAGTTGCTGGATGCCGCTGAGGTAGCCCGCCGTCCGCTGCGCTTCCTGGCCCACGGTCTCGGGGTGTACGAAGGACCTGAGCTGCAGACTACGGCAGATTTCACCGACCTGCTCGACCGCATGGGCATTCCCCGCAACCAGCCCGTCATCTACGCCGATTCGCTAGAAGAAACCCGCGCTGCCGTGCAGCAGGTGAACATCCTGCGCCGCGACCTGGGCTACGGCACAGACGGCGCCGTCATCAAGCTGGATAACTTCCCGCTGCGCGAATCCCTGGGCAGCACCGCCCGCGCCCCGCGCTGGGCTGCCGCCTTCAAATACCTTCCTGAGCAGAAGGAAACTGTGCTGCGAGCCATCAGCATCCAGGTGGGCCGCACCGGAGTGCTCACCCCCGTGGCCGAGCTGGAGCCCGTGCAGCTTTCCGGCACCACCGTTTCCCGCGCCACCCTGCACAACCAGGACGAAATCGCCCGCAAGGACATCCGAATCGGCGACACGGTGCTCATGGAAAAGAGCGGCGAAATCATCCCCGCCGTGGTGCATGTCATCACCTCCAGGCGCCCGGCCGATGCCGTGCCTTACAGCCTGTACGATGCGGTGGGCGGCGTATGCCCCAGCTGCGGCGCCCCCATTGCCCAGGAGGAAGGACAGGTTGCCTGGCGCTGCACCAACTTCACCTGCCCCGCGCAGGCCGCCATGCGCACCACCTACTTCTGCCGCCGCGAAGCTCTCGATATCGAAAACCTCGGCGGCACCGTGGCAGAAGCCCTCGTGAACCGTGGCATGATTTCCACCCCGCTCGACCTCTTCAACCTCACCGTCGAGCAGCTAGGCGCCCTCAACCTCGGCACCGATGACGAGCCCCGCCGCTTCGGCGAGAAAAACGCCGCCAAAGCTCTCGCCGCCCTCCAGAATGCCCGTACCCTCCCACTCGAACGCTGGCTCACCGCCTTCGGCATCGCCACCATCGGCACTGTCACAGCAAGAACCACGGCAAAATACCACCGCAACCTCGGGGAACTGGCTGCCGGCCATTTCCTGCAGCTGCTCGTGCAGCTTGAAGAGGGCGTAGAGAAACACAACGCACTCAACCCCAAAGCCCGCGCCAACAAGGGAGCAGACAAGGATGAGCTGCTTTCCCGCCAGGCCGTACTCAAGGCAGAGCTTGAGGCTGCAGCCTCAGCCTACACCGCCCGTGGCTATGTGGCACTGGAGTCAGATGGAGCCAACAAGCTCAAGTTCACCAATCCCCTGGGCTCCGTCTCCACCCGCAAGCTGCTTGCCTATTTCCAATCCGCCGCCGGCCAGGCCGTGCTGGATACACTCCGCATGCTGGAAATCAATCCCGTCTCCGCCGGATTCACCGAGAATCTGAACAACCAGGCAGAAGGTCCGCTGAGCGGTAAGACCTTTGTACTGACCGGTTCGCTGAGCCGTCCCCGCCCCGAGTTCGAGAAAATGATTGCAGCCGCAGGAGGCAAGGCCACAGGCTCCGTCACGAAGAATACCACCTACCTCGTAGCAGGCGAAGGCGGTGGTTCCAAGCGCGACAAAGCAGCCAAACTCGGCATCCCTGTCATCGATGAAGAAGCACTTATCACTCTGTTGGAAGGAGGTCAACTGTGAACGGACGCGCACTGATTTACGGCACGATTGCCATTGATACCCTCATTACGCCTGGTGGACAGGTGAACTCTGTGATGGGCGGTTCCGGGCCATATGCGGCACTGGCGGCACGGCTGGTCACGGACAAGGTAGACATGGTCGGTGTGGTGGGCGATGACTTCCCCGCTGCCTGGGAACAGGCTCTGGAGCTGCGCGGCGTGAGCATGCAGCACGTGGCGCACGAGAAAGGCCAGACCTTCGCATGGACCGGTAAGTACGAGGAGGACATGAACAACCGCACCACTGTGAGCCGCACCGAGGGGGTGCAGGAACACTGGGTGATGCAGCTCACGCCCGAGCTGAGCGACTGCAGCATCGCCGTGGCCACGAATGTGACGCCCCGCCTGCAGAACCGCATGCTGCAGCAGTGCCCGAATGCCTGCTTCCGCATGGCCGATTCCATGAAGAGCTGGCTGGAGCGCGAGCCCGACTACGCGACCGAACTGCTCAAGAACGTGGACCTCATGCTTATGAACGATGAGGAGGCTCAATTCTGGGCGCAGACGGATGATTCGCTCGAAGCGGGCGAGAAACTCCTCGCCGCAGGCCCCCGCTATGCCATCGTGAAGCACGGTAGCGCGGGTTCCACGCTGTTCCACCGCACAGATAGCGGGGAAACGAAACTGTTCCGCTGCCCGGCCTGGCCGCTCAAGCACCCGCAGGATCCCACCGGTGCGGGAGATGCTTACATGGGCGCCCTTGCAGGTTACCTCACCAAGTGCCTGAATGGCGGCAACCCGAGCTGGGACGACATGAAGCGGGGCGTGGCCATTGCCACCGTGGTGGCGGCTGCCGTGTGCGAGAAGTTCGGCACCATCTCGCTCTTCTCCCTGGGGCTGCATGAATTGGCCCGCCGCATTTCCGCATTCCAGGAAATGACCAGCTGGGAATAAGCCTTAAGCGAAGCTCTCGCCCCCTCTCTACGACGTCCGGGCTCGCCCCGGGCGCGAGATTGCCCACACACCGGCCGCAATGCAGAATACTGCTACCACTTTCTGCCAGGTGAGCACATCCACCCCCAGCAGAATCCCCACTGTAGCAGCTATGATGGGCTGAATATAGTTGTAAGCGGTGACTGTGGGCGGCTCCAGATGCCGCTGTCCCACAATCATGAGCAGATAGCTCACAAAAGACCCGAAAAGCACCACATAGGCAGACCCGGCAATCTCTGCCATACCCAGCTGGCTCCACGGCAGGGTGCACACCTCGTGCAGCCAGAGCGGCGCCGTAAGCACGGCCGATATGAGAAAGAGCCAGCGCATGAGTACCACCGGGTGGTATTTCTGAATAACCCCACTGAAAAATACAAAGTAGAACGACACCGCGAGCTGCGAGAACAGGCAGATGGCATCACCCACCGGGCTGCCGCTGCGCCCGCCCTGCATCTGCGAGCCCAGAATCAGCACTAGCGCCCCCGTAGCCGCAATGAGCAACCCGCCCACGCGGCGAGCCGTAACAGCTGCGTGCAGGAAAACAGCCGAAAGAATAAAGGTGAAAACCGGGGTACTCGTGGTAATGACGCAGGCATTGGTGGGCGATGTATACTGCACCCCGAGCACATAGCAGAACTGGTTGATGCCCATACCGCAAAGAGACATGATGACAAGGTGTTTCCAATCACCCCGCTCAATTTTCTGCCGCGGCACAAAACACGAAGCCAGCCAGAACAACAACGAAGCCCCGCATAAACGGAAGCAGGCCATGCTCACCCCGGTGATGAGCCCGCTCTCCATAGCCCACTTGCACAGCGGGCTCATGAGCCCGAAACACACGAAAGCCCCCAGCGTGATAAGATGAGCGCGAGGCTGCGATATTCCGGGCATGCAGAAAGATATTATCCCGATTTACTTACGAGTCATGATAAATGTACCCTTCTGCACTCCGCGTCCCAGCAAAGCCGCAGAGGGAGTTGGTTCCACCCGATAGGTGCCGGCAAAAATATCACCTTTGATGCGGCCGGTCCAGATGATATTCACAAAGGTCTGGCCATCGCCCTCTGAGTGAATGGTGAAATTCCTGCCATTCACATAGCCTGTCAGGCGACCGCTGCCGTACAGGTCATCCTCCAGCTTCAGAATCCCTTTCAGCTCATCTCCATCCTGCTTAATACTCATCATCATGCCGGATTTGCTCTGCACGGTTTCGTTCTTGCATTCGCCCTGCCATACCCCTTCGGCAGAATCCGAACAGGATACGAGCACCCCGGCAACAGATGCCACTAAACCAAACTTGTAAAGAGAGTTCATAGTAAGTACAGCCATCATTTTACACCCTTTGCCGCCAATAGCAAGTAAAAGTTATTCACAAGTTATTCACAAAATCCATTAGAACACAGAAAAAGCCGGAAGGCTCTTGCGAACCTTCCGGACTTTTGAAATATGGTTTGCGAAACCTTAGCTATTAGATGCTGTCGCCCAGCTTCTTCATAGCCTCGGCGGCGCGGTTGGAGTAACCCCATTCGTTGTCGTACCAACCGCAAACCTTCACCATGTTGCCGCCCACCACATAGGTGAAGCCGGCGTCGAAGATGCAGGAGTGGGGGTTGGACACGATGTCCTGGAGAACGAGGTCCTCTTCGGAGTACTCGAGGATGCCCTTAAGCGGACCCTCAGCA
>JAZONE010000054.1:0-89715 GCA_045654325.1 Akkermansia sp. | reverse complement strand
ACGAGCGGCATGGTGGTAGCGCGGCGGCCACCGAAGAGGAATGCGCTGATGGACACACCCTCGGGGTTGTAGTACTCGGGGTCGAGAGTGGGGCACTGGGAAGCGGGAGCGGTGAAGCGGCTGTTCGGGTGAGCGCACTTGCGGCCGCAGTCCGGGGTCCAGTCGTTGCCCTGCCAGTCGATGGCGTGAGCGGGAGCCTCGCCGTCCATGCCTTCCCACCATACGTCACCGTCGTCGGTCAGACCCACGTTGGTGAAGATGATGTTCTCCTTGATGGTGTCCATGGCGATGGGGTTGGACTTATAGGAGGTGCCGGGAGCCACACCGAAGTAACCGTTCTCGGGGTTGATGGCGTGGAAGGTACCGTCCTCGTGGGGCCAGATCCAGGCGATGTCGTCACCGATGATGCTGGTCTTCCAGCCCTTGGCAGCCAGAGCGGGCGGGGGCACAACCATGGCCAGGTTGGTCTTACCGCAGGCGGAGGGGAATGCGCCGGTCACATAGGACTTGCGGCCCTGGGGATCGGTGATGCCGAGGATGAGCATGTGCTCAGCCATCCAGCCGTTCTTCTGGGCGATGCCGGTAGCGATACGCAGAGCAAGGCACTTCTTGCCGAGCAGAGCGTTACCACCGTAACCGGAACCGTAGGAGATGATTTCGCCGGTCTCGGGGAAGTGGCAGATGTACTTCTCTTCGTTGTTGCAGGGCCAGGTCACGTCTTCCTGACCGGGCTCAAGGGGAGCACCCACGGTGTGGAGGCAGGGAACGAAGTCGCCGTAGCCGTCGCGCTTGGGATTGCCACCGCCGTTCACTTCGTCCTCGAGGCGCTTGAGCACCTTCTCACCCATGATGGTCATGATGCGCATGTTGGTCACCACGTAGGCGGAGTCGGTGATTTCGATACCGATCTTGGCCAGGGGGGAGTCAAGCGGACCCATGCAGAAAGGAATCACGTACATGGTACGGCCCTTCATGGAACCATCGAGGTAGGGGTTGAGGATGGCGCGCATCTCAGCCGGGGACTTCCAGTTGTTGGTAGGACCAGCGTCCTCTTCCTTTTCGGAGCAGATGAAAGTGCGTTCCTCTACGCGGGCCACGTCAGAAGGAGTAGAACGAGCCAGGAAGCAGCCGGGGCGCTTCTCGGGGTTCAGGCGAATGTAGGTGCCCTTCTCCACGAGCATGTCGCAGAGCTGAGTGTTCTCTTCCTCGGAACCGTCGCACCAGTAGACGGAATCGGGTTTGCAGAGCTGGCGGATCTGTTCGACCCACTCAGCAGCCTTCTTGTGAGTAGTACCTGTAATCATGGTGCCTGTAAAATACCACATCCACTGCAAACTTGCAACACGAAATTTAGAGAATTTGCACCATTTTCCGACCTACACCCTGCACATCGGTAGAATTTGAACGACGATTTGCAGCATTCCCGATAAGAACGCAGCAAGGGGCGGCTTCAATCATGCCGCCCCTTGCTGTAATTTCTGTGATGATATGCCGCTTATTCAGCATTTTCCAATGCCAGCACGCCTTCATCCTCCGCGCCTAATCTGAGGCGCTTATTGGGAGCTATGCCCATATCGCGGAGACTTTCGAGCTGTTTGGCGTAGTTACCGCGACCGGTAAACAACTGACCGAGTGCCTGCCTGTATGCACTCTGGGCGGAATCTATGCCCTTGCCGACCTTTTCGAAGCTCTCCTGAACAGTTGCCAGTTTGTCGTACAGCTTCGTGGCGCGGTCGATGATATTTTCCACGTTCTGCGTCTGGCGTTCCTTCTGCCACAGATTGTATGCAAGCTGAAGCGCCATGAGCAGATTCGTGGGGCTGATAAGCACAATCTTCTTGCGGTATGCATCTATCGGCAGAGAAGGCGCATCCTGCAGAGCCGCCATGTACGAGGCTTCATTGGGCATGAACATGAGCACGTAGCTGATGGTATCGGGCACAATGTTGCTGTAATCCTTAGCCGCCAGTTCATCAATATGCTTGCGGACAGAGCTCACATGGGCGGTGAGGTGTCTGCGGCGTTCATCTTCATTGCTCGAGGCCGAGTACATGGCATACGCCGTGAGTGACACCTTGGAGTCTACAATCACGCAGCGCTTATCAGGGAAACGGATGACCACATCCGGGCGGGCATCGCGCCCCTCTTCTGTCTTGAAATTCTCCTGAATGTAATATTCCTCACCCTTGCGCAGGCCGGATTCCTCCAGCATGCGCTCCAGAATCATTTCACCCCAGTCGCCCTGCTTTTTCGTGTTACCACGCAGCGCGAGGGTAAGACTCTCTGCCTCGTGGCTGAGGCTCTCCGTCTTTTCCATCATGGCCTTGATGGCGGCTTCCATGGAAGCCTTGTTACCAGCTGCAGTTTCATTGGTGGCTGTCACGGCCTTGCCCAGGCTTTCGAGCTGCACGCGCAGTGGTTTAAGCAGATTATCCATGCTCTCGCTGTTGCTGTCCTTGAGCTTGCCCACGTTCTGCTCCAGGATTTCGCCGGCCAGATTCCGGAACTGAGCAAAATGCTTTTCCTGCATCTCCTTGACTTTCTCAGCCTCTTCCTCGCGCTGCTGGCGTTCTTTTTCCAGCGATGTCTTGTATCGCTCCAGATCCGCCAGCGTTGTCATCATCTCCTCGCTCAGCTTTCTGTGATCTGCCTGCAGCGCTTCGAAACGCTCCCGCTCATCGGCCACATGATTCTGCTCTTTCTCGAGAGAAGTCTTGTAGCGCTCCAGGTCTGCCAAGGCAGTGGTGTATACGCGCTGCATCTGCGCGTGCTCCTCCTGCAGCAATCCCAGGCGGGAACCTACGTCCGCACCATGAATCTGCTCCTTCTCCAGCGAGGTCTTGTAGCGTTCAAGCTCAGCCAGAGCAGTGGTCAGCTCACTGCGGACTTTTTCAAACTCTCCCTGAGCCGTTTCCAGGCGGGTACGCAGCTCTGCCTGCTGCTGCTTTTCTGTCTCTAAAGCAGCACTTCGTGCCATATTATCAGCTTTCAGCAGCATCTGTTCCTCCTGCAGGCGGCCATGCTGCTCCCGCAGCGTCTGATACTCCTGATTAACCCCCTGCATTTTCTCCTGCAGCAGGTTTGCCTCCATCTGCGCACGTTCCTTCTCCACCTGAGATGACGCCTGCCGACGTGTTGCCACAAACAGGCAGGTTACATACCCCAGAGCAATACCTACAACTAATAGAACAAAAGAAATAACGGACATATCCTCGACTAAACCCGCTAGATTCTAACACTATTCCCTAAAATTTCAAGCACCTAATCTCTCATAAGTTGACAGCATGCAAATGCCTGATAGCACATGCATGCTGTCGGTTATCAAGTCGTACTCAGCAAATCCAACTTACATTCAGCTAAAAGGCACCCCCTTAGAATCCCGAGTCACTGTACATATCTGAATGAGAATGTACAAAGACTGAGCACCCAGCATGAAGAGCCCCAAAGCAGGCATCGTAGCCATTCCCTCTGGTGCAGAGTCAATATCGTTTACGGCCGCCCCAACAGCTAAAGCAAAACCACCTCCGAAAAACATAAATGAGCCCACTAGAGAAATGACAATCTTCAAAAAGCCTTTCCCTGCATATCCTGCATAAAAGTCGTGGATTCCCATACCTCCAAATAGCAAGCCAAACAAAATATAAGCGGCTCGTGATTTACCGGAAGTAACATATATCACCTGCTGATTTGCAGATGCCGATTGTTTCTGATTATTGTAGTCCATGATTGTATTTGTATGGTAAGAAATTATTTTTCAAAGGTCGCTTCAATCTGTTTCCCATATTTAAGAATTTCTGAACGAGTGGCATCTTTATCTCCCCACTCCGAACCATCCGCATAATAAACACTGTACACATACAGTTTCACTGATTTCATTTTCTGATCCAGAAACGGCCCGTAATTCAGCTGCTCACTACTGCCGGCAGCAATCAAATCATCCGTATGAAGCTTCTTCTGTGAAAATATGGAAGATGAGATATCTTTACCATACACATCATATGGCACGGCATAAAATTGAATAGCCGCAATGTCTTTACCTGAAATATTCTTCACAGATATACGAAGGTATGGATGATTGATGAAGTCATCACTACGTAGATGAGCCGAAGCAGAGATACCGCATGAGCCGTTAAAACTCGTTGCCACCACAGATGGCTCAACGGATGGTACTGGAGAGGGGGCCGAAGAGGGCACAGGAGAGGGTTCTACGGATGGCGCAGGCACAGATTGGGATTTGTTTTCTGAAACAGATTGTTTACTTGGAGAATCACCATCTGATGGGGGAGCTCCCAGTATATTCCCCAATACCCCGAGGCCAAATATAACTAAAACCCCATATAGAATCTTCTTTCCGCAACCAGTTTTCTGCTCAACTACTACAGAAGCGGTCTGAATATACGGCAACACTAGCGGAGCTCCGCAATGTTGGCAATGTGCGGCAGCATCCGGTACTTCTTTTCCACATTTTGAACAATACATCATGAGAGAGGAGTAGGTTTATCAACTACGTCCCGATTATATCTCTGTTTGCGATATTGTCAACACTTAATCGCAAAAAGATAATTTACAAACAGACAAAACGGTGCTAAAATCCACCTGCACGCAAAAATCGAAGTATCATTAATAACAAGGAAATGAATAAGAACAGCGATAAAAATACAAAAGGTATCCACAACACGGGGGATGCCTCTCACATATCGAAAACATCATCTCCGGTTGCGACATCGGCAACACTCAAATTGAATCTGAGTATGGCAGTCTACAGCGAACTGGCCAGGCAGGCGCGGAGGCGCGGATGCACCCCGGAACAACTGGTGGCACAGCAGATTCAACTACTGGCAAATACCATAGGCGGGGCGTGATTCCTTGACATCGGCTCATAATCTGATATGCTGACGGAGAGCCGTATGGCATCAGTAACTACTCAGCAAAAACACAGCAAACCTGGCCCAGCGCTATACGAACATGACGAATGACTGCAACTACACTACACTTCCCCCCGGAACCCGCCTGGAACGCTACGAACTGACCGGGGTTCTGGGGCAAGGCGGCTGTGGCATCAGTTACAAAGCCAGGGATTTACAGCTGAACCGGGAAGTGGTGCTCAAGGAGCATTTTCCACTGGGGCTGTGCCGCAGGCATAGCGGGACTGCAGAAGTGGAGGCTACAGATCAGGCAGGATACGAACGATCATTGCAGGCATTCTGCCGCGAGGCGCGCATTTTGGCGGGATTACGGCATGAGGGTATTGTCCCTATACACGAGTTATTTGCGGCCTGCGGCACGGCATTTCTGGTCATGGAGTATGTATCAGGCGAGAATCTCCGCACCTGGATGTCCGCCAGGCCCTCTGCTGCAAGAATCAGGAAGGTGCTGCTCAGCCTGCTGAATGCGATGGAGTACATGCATGCATCCGGGGTCATTCACCGGGACATCAAGCCGGATAACATCATCGTGCGCGAAAGTGACAGCGGCGTACTTATTGATTTCGGGGCAGCTCTGCTTGGCGCCCCCACTCACACGCTCACGCTGGTAGGTACACCGGCATACGCCGCACCGGAACAATTCCAAGAGGATTTCATTCCGGATGCGCGGATAGATATCTATTCACTGGGACGCGCATTCCTCAAAAGCGCAGAGGAAACCGGGTGCAGGCTTCCCATGCTTGTGGCGCGCTCTCTGAAAAAAGCCGTGCGTCCGAACCCGCCGCAGCGATACAAAAACGCAGCAGAGTGGAAAAAAGCGCTGAGCATGCGCCTCAGCCTCGGTAGTATCACAGGCATCCTCATCTGCATTGCACTATTCGTCATCCTGCTTCCATGGTCAGGACCTGAGGAACCTCAGCCCGCCCCGCAGCCGGAAGAAAGCACCAACCCCGAAGGCAATAAACAGAAAGCAGCCCCCGGCACTAAAATGGAACTCGTCAATGAGCCAGGCTCACCATACAACGGGCTTCCTGTGGGGGCACCGATGCACCCGATTCAACTCGTGCAGCACAATGCTCAAGGTAAGCTCATCCGATACAAGGAGGAAAAACTCCCGCCACGAGAGGAGAAATTTCTCAGCACCATCGTGGCTGCCCAGGAGAAACGCGACAGGGCATACAAAGAAGCTGCAGAACGCCTGAAAAACGACGAACACTCTGCGGAGAAACTTAACTGGACGGCCTACAAACTCCAAGAAGAGCTGAATACCAAAGTTATTCACGAAATTCGCAGTTATCTGGCAGAACATTACGCCAGTGGTGATCCCTATGCTTTCTGGACCGCAGTACTGATATCACAGGTAAAAGATACAGTGCTGAGAAATCTGCGTCCCATCCTGAACCCGGACTTTGAACCGAAAGATTGATACTCCGCAGCTGAAAAGCATTGCATGCTGCGGAGCTTTATGATAAAGTGCCCCCAGCCGGAACATGAGAGAAGAACTTGCACCCAACGAGGATATCATCTTCGCCCAGCAGAACCACAAGGTTGTGTCGGGCCGCGGCGGCACGGCTAATAAACACCGCAGACTTGTAAGCCCCGCAAGCGTGATTTCCTGGTATCTGATGGCTCTGCTTGCTCTGGATTTGTGGCTGATGCGCCTGCTCGGTTACCTACCGCTGCCGTGGTAACCCCCCTGCCGATTCCGTATACACGACAAAAAGTCTGAAGTAACGATTAAAAAAGTCCTCACCCTTCGGGATGAGGACTTTTGAGTAATGATTCAGCAGCAAACTTTATCGGCGAAGCGGCATCACCTCGTCATCGTGATTGGTCGGATCCTGCGGAGAGGTAGGAATTTCCTCGCAGGCGCCACCCTTCAGAATCTCGAGCTCCGTGACGGGACGAATAGGTGCGAGCACCTTGCCAAGGTCGGCGTAGTAGTGCTTCTGGGTCAGACGCACCACCTGACCGGGCTTGAGATCATTAAGCTTCTTGAGCATGCCCTCGGGCTGGCCGGGAACATCGCTCCTCACGTCGACCAGAAGCAGATTACCGACTTCGGTCTTCTCATCACCGTACTTGCCGGGCTTTTCATATGCCTCATTGGAAAGCACGAGGAACTGCGCGGCCTTCATGCCGTGGTCACAGCGGTTGGGGCAAAGAGCCGTGCGGAAATAGCAGGGGCGTTCCTTCACGCCGATAAACTGAGCCGTCACCGTATTGGAGGCAAGCAGGTCGGCTTTCTCAGGCAGGGGCGAGGCAATAACAGAGGGCAGCAGGGCTGCCATCATCATGAGGAATGCTTTTTTCATGAATATATAGTGTGTGTGATTATATGTTGGATACTAAACAGGCGGATTATGTTCAAATATTTATTTATCCTTGCGGAGAAGGCAGCAGAAGCCCCCTGCCCCGAATCCGTGCGCGGGCAGAAGCCGGTACGCAGGAAAATCAGACAGAGTTGATTGGAACGGAGCGAGGTGCGGCACCTCAACAGCCGACCAGCCCGGTGTCCGTTTCAGGATGTAGGCCATCACTTTTTCGTTTTCCTCCGGATCATAAGTACAGGTGGTGTAAACGATGTGGCCACCGGGGTTCACACACTGCACTGCTGAGAGCATGATTCCCTTCTGGCGCTTCGCATTGCCATTCACCATGCCGGAGCCGAGGCACCCGGGGTTCCTGATTCCTTTGCACAACAGTGACTGTCCACTACAGGGAGCATCTACCAGCAGCAAATCAAAGGCTTCACCACTGCGGGCCCACTGATCCGGCCGATTTCCGGTAACACGAACCTGCGGCATGCCGCAAAGCTCCAGATTCTGGCGGAGAATACCACGGCGACCGGGGTGCACCTCATTGGCAGTATGGTTAGCGGCGCCGAAACGCGCAGCCATGAGCATGGTCTTGCCACCCGGTGCAGCACACATATCAAGAGATGATGCTGGCTGCGGCACCGCGGCCAGCGCAGCAGATTCCCAGCAGGACGACAAATCGAGCGAATAATATAACCCGGCCGCGTAATCCGGATGCGCGGTTGCTTTCACTCCATCTGCAGGCACATAGACGCGCGGTGGCAGCCAGGGAGCTTCCAGCTCAGCACAGGGAAATGGCGGCACATACTCCTGCGGTGCACGGGCCGTAAGCACCACAGCCCCGCGCGAAGAAGTACCAGCCCGCATAGCGCGCAGCAGAGACTCAGCCTCCGCGCCCTCCAGTTTCAGGCGGGCGCAGAGTCGCAATTCACCCTTGGCAGCAGATTCGCTCATGCCAGGCCGCGGGATTCGGCTTCTTCCAAGGCCATTTTAGCGGCACCGATAATGCCGGCCTCGTTGCTGAACTGGGCAGGCAGAATACGCAGTTTAGCATAGTGCGGACCATAGGTCTGAGCTTTCAGGTAGCGGTGCAGCGGTTCAAAAAGCAAATCTCCGGCCTTAGCCACACCACCGCCGATGATGAAGGCAGCCGGGTTCAGAATGTAGTGGCAGTTCAGCAAGCCAGTAGCCAGCTTGCGGGCAATGTCATCCCACATGGCCAAGGCCACCGGGTCGCCATCCTTGGCTGCCAGCTCCAGGGGATAGGGAGCGCAGTCATCAAAGCTCTTCTCCTGCCCGGCAGCTTCATATGCAGCAGCGGCATCCTCCTGAATGCGGGGGTGGCCGATGTAGTTTTCCAGCGCACCGTGGTTGTGGTAATATCCCTCTCGTCCGTTGTAATCGATGCTCACATGCCCCAGCTCACCGGCAGCGCCCAGAGAGCCGCGCAGCATCTGACCATTGGCCACAATGCCGGAGCCCACGCCCGTACCCAGCGTGAGACACACCAGATCATTCAAGCCCTTACCTGCACCCAGCTTCCATTCAGCATAGGCCATGCAGTTGGCATCGTTATCCACCGCAGCAGGCAGACCGGTCATTTCCTCAAGCATATCACGCACCGGCACATCATACCACCCCGGAACATTGGTCAACGAATCAGCTATACCGCGGTCGTGATCCACAAAACCGGGAATCCCCATGCCCACCGCTTTTACTCCCGGATAGGCGGCTATGAGTTCCTTAAGGCGTTTACCTACCTCGGCAAAAATTGCATCGGGCGACACGAAATCCTGCGTACGCACGGGTTCAGCGCGTCCTATAAGCTCGGTACCGCGTACCACTGCGAACTTGATGGAGGTGCCCCCCATATCCACTCCTATGCTCAAATCATTCTCGGCCATACGCACCATATATACCACAGGCCGCCCGACCAGAAAAGCTTAAAGTACCCTGCAACTCCAAAATTATAGTGCGGCAGGAATGATGTACCGCCGAATCTTCATACCTCCATGCCATGGGCTGCGGCAGCAGTCCGCTTCCCATCCCTACCGGAAAAGACACAGCCATGAACAACTGCCGGACCAGGCCAGGCACATTCTGCCATTTATCACTCATGGATATATTTCAGCTTATCTTGTCACGTGTTGGCATACACCAATTCGAAAAAACGCGCACCGCGTTAGCCAGCAAAGAATTAAAGGCAGGGGGATTTTTAATGTGTCAGAGTTAAAGAAATTGATATATGTTTTTATCTCTATGCATTCACATTCTTTCACTTAATGCTCTACAGAGGTCCTAAGCAGGACGACATCCGCGAAAATAGTGGCAGCGGCACGCTTTTACTTGCAATACCAGTTATTTCATGTTAACATGCTGCGGCAACAGTTATTGCGCGATATGAAAATCAAAAACATCCTCCTCTCATTACTGGCAATGGCAGGCATGGCACAGGCCGGCACCTGCGATACCTACCACATGTTCTACGACAGCGGGCTCCTGCTCCCCGGCGAGGGCGACCCTGAGTACAAAAAAGCCCTTTACGAGAAAACCGGTACCACTTTCCTGCTGGAAGTCTTCGGTGGCTACTGGGGCATCGACAACCAGGCAGACGGCTACAGCTCCACTAACTACCTCGCACTGGTATTTGCCCAGCTCAACCAGCGCCTCATCAGAGACGACGTGAACGGTGGTACGTGGTTCAACCTCGACCTTGCCGGTTCCTGGGGACTCGACCACGACAGCGCCAGCCAGACCTTCTTCTATGATGGTGGCTTGGGCATCTGCACCGGTCAGCACACAGACTCCTGCGGTCCTGCCGGTCTCTACATCATGAACGCCACCCTGCGCCAGTATTTCAACAACAAGCGCACCGTGCTCAACGTGGGCGCCATCTGGATGAGCAAGTATTTCGACCGCATCGACCACGCCCGCTTTGCCAACGATGCTTTCGAAAAGTCCCCCGTACTCCCCATGTACTACGGTACTCCCGGTGCAGTGCTGCAGCACGAAATTGACAAGAAGAACTTCGTCACGGTAGCCTTCATCGGCACCGGTCTCAGCCTTGGTGACAACTTCCTGAATTGGGATAACACCAACGGCTACGCAGTGGTGGGTGAGTATGGTCACAAGTTCCACGATGGCAAGGGCACCTGGCGCGTCGCCTCGTTCTTCTGCAGCATGGATACCCCCGGAGCTGCAGGTTTCGACGAAGAACACAACTCCACCGGTATCATGGGCGGTGTTGAATATGACATCAACGACCGCGTGAAGGTATACGCCCGTCTCTCCTGCGCCAGCAGCGAACACCAGCGCGCCCGCAAGGAAGCCATGATTGGCACTACGCTGCGCGTGATGCCCTCCCGCCCGCAGGACTATTTCGGCGCTTGCTTCGGCATCTATAAGGGCGCCGATACGGCTCAGAGCCACTTGGTCAATGAGTTCGAAAAGGTAATGGAGTTCACCTATCGTATTAATCTGAACGAGTACCTCTCAGTGGCTCCGTTCTACCAGCTCTACATTGACCCCGCCTACCGCGATGTGAGCACGGTGAGTGCAACCGGTCTGCAGGCTCACCTGGTGTTCTGATCCGGACCTATTTAATTCTACAGCGCAAAACAGCCTGACCGATTCACCGGTCAGGCTGTTTTATTAGCAATTACCAGAGAAAAAATATCAACGTCGGTTGGTTACTACAGCCTGCTTCACCTCATCAGCCTGCTCTGCTACTACAGGCTGCTCTGCTTTCTGCTGAGCCACATACGCATCCACGCGAGGCCCGAAGACACACCCCAGCACCAGGCTGATTGCCATGGTTGCTATTGCACACGTAATTTTGAATGAGTTTCTTTTCATGACTAACTGCGCACCACCGGTACGTTTTTCCCCTTATAGCACATTTCTTGACCTTTGCAAGTTCTTTTTAATACTTACCCTTTCGAAAACATTTGCACCTCCGCTCTAATACACGCATATTCAAAAGCATGCATTAAAAAACAAAATTCCCTGCGAACCGGAGTCAGCAGGGAATTTTGTTTTGGGAATATTGATTATCGTGTCCCGCTAATAACGGGGTTCCCGATAGCACAAACTTCAACCGGCCTGCATGCCTCCGCATGCAGGCCCGTTGAAGTTTGATATTGCCATTGCTTGCATCATCGTTACCTTGCACTTGCGGCAAAATCCCTGCATGAGTCCCAATGTTGGAGTAAAGAGCTCGACAAATTGGAATCTATACAAATTTTGTGGTAGGTTAAACCTGTACGCGGTAAAATAGCCGCGAGCACGGAGCAGGAATGAGTGGGTAGCTACCACTTTGGCGGGCTGAAAAGCCCGTGGAATTTTGGGCCCGTCAGGGCGACACTTTCCATAGCCCAGGGCGTGAGCCCTGGGTTTGACGAAAAATAATAGACCGGAACCCCGCCAGCTGGCGGGGTGGCAGATTCGCATGAACGTTCCGTTTATGTTAAGCATTGATTATTTGTATATCAACGCGCATCCACGTCTGCCACCCACTCGCTCCGCTCGGGGTTCGGTTACTATTTTCACTTTACCCCAGGGCTTACGCCCTGGGCTATTGAACTTACCGCCCCGCCAGTAGGCGGGGCTCAGAATTCCGCTCGCCAGCGAGCGCAGTTCCCCGGAATACGACAAAAAGCAAGGTGACTCACTGATAATGCACTTTCTGCCATCCTTTCCGGATCTCGGGTAATTTTTCAATTTATCGGGAGCTTGGGGCTTCGCATCGCGAATTCGCTCGCTTGTTACGCTCTCAAGGGTCGAGCGCTTTTACCCCCCCGCTGGTGTTCTTTCGCCCCGCAGGGCTAAGAGCGCCCCGCCATAGGCGGGGACAATTGGGAGGCTTCAGCGCAGTAGTAGCAACGTATTCACAAGCCGAGTCACGACTTTAACCGATAAATTCTTTCGCTTCAAAAAAATATAAGCTTTCAATCGGAAAAATGAAGTCTGTTCTCTCAACGCCACAGAATTCATTGCTTATTTTGAACGGCGGCAGGCCGCATGCAGTCCAACTGTTATATCATACAATTATTATGCCAGAAGTAATTGTTAAAATTAAGGAATCGCAAGGCTTGTACCTCGTCACAATCAGTCGAGACGGAGAGTATGTCTTTGTCTTGCCCTATACGACCAAAAACACCGTCAGCCAAATTCTGACAGACCTCTGCTATTATGGTCTACCGGAAAATCTGCGGACGGAAATAGAGCAGGTTTGCGACATGCCAGACGAAATTGGCGATTTGAACTATAGATATAGAGGATATTCTTCTATCGATTATCAACAAGTACTAACGGATTGGTCATCTTGCGAGCACGTTTTGCCTGATTCGTTTCTGAATGAGAACGAATATCATCTATTATTAGACAGATGGCAAATTGACGGCAACGGCCTTAGATATGAACTGCGTTAGCCGCTGCGTTCAAACAGAGAGAAGAAGAATTCCTCTTCGCTCAATTTCATCAACCGCATTCAGGCCACCAGGCGTCCGGTTTGGTGGCCTTATGAATTCTTGATGATGTACAAGATTTCGGCACTCGCTGCTCCCCCCCCGCCAGCCGGCCTTATATGCAGTCAATCGCACCGGACATACAACAAGCCGGCCTGCATGCGGGGGCATGCAGGCCGGTTGAAGTTTGTGCTATCGGGAACCCCGTTATTAGCGGGAGTAGAGCTCAACGATGAGCTGCACGTTCACGATGGGAGCAATCTCCTCAACAGAGGGGATGCGGGTCACCTTACCGGTGAGCTTGGCGGTATCAACCTCCAGCCAATCGGGGGTGGTAGCGCTGGCGGCAAGCTCAACGAAGCGACCGGCCAGAGCCTGGGAGCGAGCCTTGGCAGCCACGCTGATCACGTCGCCGGGCTTGCAGGAGTAGGAGGCGATGTTCACCTTCTTGCCATTCACGGTCACGTGGCCGTGGGACACCATCTGACGAGCAGCGGCGCGGGTGGTGGCAAAGTTGAGGCGATAGATGATGTTGTCGAGACGAAGCTCCAGAAGCTGCAGGAGGATATCGCCGGTCACGCCGCGACGGCGGGAGGCTTCCTCATAGTACTTGCGGAACTGACCTTCGAGCACGCCGTACATGAAGCGAAGCTTCTGCTTTTCGGCAAGCATGATGCCGTAGTCAGACTTCTTCTTGCGGCCGGCGCGGGCACCGTGCTGACCCGGAGGGAACGGACGGCGGGCAAAAGCCTTGGAGGCACCGAAGAGCTCAACGCCGAAACGGCGGCTGATCTTGGCGGTAGGACCTGTGTAACGAGCCATAATGTTCTGTTATCTTTCTTGTTTTTAGTTAAACGATTAGGCGCGACGAGCCTTGGGAGGACGGCAGCCGTTGTGGGGGATGGGGGTCACATCAGCGATGGAGGAAATCTCCAGACCGATGGCCTGCACGGCACGCACAGCGGACTCACGACCGGAACCCGGTCCCTTCACGCGAACCTCGACCTCCTTGAGGCCGTGGCCCATGGCCTGACGGCAAGCGTCCTGGCACACAACCTGACCGGCGTAAGCGGTGCTCTTGCGGCTGCCCTTGAAGTTGAGCTTGCCGGCGGAGGACCAGCCGATAACGTTGCCCTTCAGGTCGGTCACGCTCACCACCGTGTTGTTGAAGGTGGAGGAGATGTGCACGATACCGGTGGTAACGTTCTTGCTGCCTTTAGCCTTGAGAATCTTGACCTTGTCGTCATCATCAGCGAGACCGAGCTCGGCAAAGATGTCGCGACGACCCTCGGGCTTCTTCTGCTCGGCAGGAGCGGGAGCCTCGGTCTGAACGGCAGCCTCAGCGGCCACTACGTCCTTCACTTCTTCCTGGATGGTTTCTTCAGCCATTTTCAGTATATTCTCTTAAAGGGTTAATTACTTCTTGGCGCCCACAGTCTTCTTGCGGCCCTTACGGGTGCGGGCATTGGTGCGGGTGCGCTGACCGCGAACGGGGAGACCCTTGCGGTGGCGGATGCCGCGCAGACAGTTGATGCTGGTCAGACGCTTGAGAGCCATCTGCTTCTCACGGCGCAGGTCACCCTCGATGAGGATATTGTTGCTGGTGATAGCCTGTACAATCTTGGTCAGCTGAGCGTCAGAGAGCGTGCCCGTGCGAAGGTCCGGAGAGATACCGGCCTGCTCAAGCACCTTCTTAGCCGTGGAGGGCCCGATGCCGTAGATGTAGCACAGGGAGGCCTCAACGCGCTTCTCGTTGGGAATTTCGATACCGAAAAGACGAGCCATAGTGGTGTGTTATTATTATCGTGTTAAGTGTTCGCCACCGTCCGGCGGCAATTTGTCGGCGCACATTCTACACCCTTTTTGCCTTTTTGCAAGCACAATTTCACAAAAATTACAACTTTGGGTAATTTTGGGATTTACGCCGACATTTTACCCGCCACCTCAAAGAAACGAGAAGAACCTCGATTCCTCATTCGTTAATCAAACTTGGGCATAGGGCGGAGGGAGGGAGGCTCAGGCAGGACCGCAGAAGTAGAACCACCACCCCCGGTGTATTTGGGCATGGTACTGGGGGTATAGGAAGCAGGTGTAGGAATCTTCTGCAGATTGATATGCACGGAATCCTCCTCTATGTACTTAGCCTTGGGGTCATCTTTAGTCCACACGAAAGCCAGGAACTTGCTTGTCTGCGGAGTAATTGTCTCGGAGGCAATCATGTAACCAGGCTTACGGGCCAGAATACCGAGCGTCTTATCCTGATGGATTTCCGTAGTTACAGGACTTTTGCCAACAGCCTCACCATTAATGGATATATCAGCACCTTCCGGATAGGTATATACAGTAAAATCCTTGGTACCGACGCAGGAAACAAGCATAAGAGCCAGAGCTGAAAGGATGCAGGCGTTTTTCATGGGGCTAGTTTAGCGGATGTAAACACGCGGTGCAAGCCCAAAATACGTGCTTGCATTTGCATGGCATATATGGTAGAGTAGCGCGCAATATGATACGCAAGCTGACGGTGGAAGGGATGACGGTTTTTCTGAATCAGGAATCCTTCAACTTTGTTCCCGGCATCAATATCATCGTGGGAGGCAATGATTCTGGCAAAAGCCACCTGATGAAGCTGTGCTATGCCATCAGCAAATGGGGTAGCGGCGGAAGCCGCCGTGATTTGCCGGAAGTGTGGGCGGAAGAGAAACGCCTGAGGCAGGATTTGCTGCGCGTCTTCGGCACGCGCGATCTGACAAGCCTTACCTCACGTAGCGGGGGACATGATGTACACGCAAAGGTCAAAGCCTCACTCGAGGGCGAAAAAGTACCCGCCGGCAGCGCAGAGCTTGCATTCAACTTCAAGGCTCATTGCGAGGAAGAAGGTCTGCGCATCACCAAAATGCCCGAACGCTACCTGCACAGCAATGCCGTCTTTCTCTCCCCCCGGGAGGTGCTATCCATCTACCCCTGCTACATGCAGGCGGGCAAACGCTACCCGGAGCTGCTGGATTCCGCCAGCTGGGAGCTCTGCCGGGCTCTGGAAACCGAACCACAGGGTTTTCCTCCCCAGGCTCTGCGCTATGTAGTGAAACAAATCGAACAATTGCTCGGGGGCAGACTCCAGCGGCACAACGGGCGTTTCTATCTGCAACGCCCGAATCAGGAGGCGCTGGAACTCAATCTCATCGCGGAAGGCTTCAAGCGCATTGGCACACTTGGTCTGCTGTTGAACAATGGCACAATCCGCCCCGGCACATCGCTCTTCTGGGATGAACCGGAAATGAATCTCAACGCCGGTCACCTGCCCTTGCTGGTCAACATGATGATGACACTCTGCCGGGCTGGCGTTCAGCTGGTACTCACCACGCACAGTCTGTTCCTGCTGCGGGAACTGGTCATCCAGCTGACAGAACAACAGAACCGCGCCGTAAGCCGCAGATTCTTCGGTCTGCAGGCCGGTCGGGTAACCGGGCGCCGCGTCAGCGAGGCAGATGAACTCGATAAGCTCGCCCACCTGGATAGTCTGGAAGCAGAGCAGGAGCAGGCCGACCGCTACCTGAGTCTCATGCCGCAACTCAACGAAGAAATCTGACAGTGTTCCAGGCAGGTACCAGTTGTGTAGAAGGACTGCACCGCTTCAACTTTGAAGCGGGGTACTACGTATGCCGCTTCGAATGCTCGCCCTTTTATTCGCACCACGCCCAGAACTTCTGCAACAGTTGCAAGGAGATGGACTTTGTACTCTACCATCCCGGCAAGAAAGAACTCTGGCTCATCGAAGTGAAGGACTACCGCTTCAACGCCCGTCCGAAAGTGCGGGAGCTGGTGGAAAAGCTGTGCCGGAAGGTGCGAGACTGCCTGTTCCTGCTGCGAACCGCCGCCCTTTGCGCACCGGAGGAAGAACCGGAAGAAGGTATCTCCCTGCGAGAAATAGCCCGCATGAGCATGCAGGCAAAACACATCCGGCTTGCATTCACCATCGAACTGGGCAACACCGGGCTTTTCCCGCCGAAAGCCCTGCTCTCCACCATCCGCGATCTGCTCTACCGCCAGATGCGCTTCATTGACCCGCAGATGCTCTGCCTGCCCATCACCGAATCCGGAGGCGCCGGGCCGTGGACCATCACTCCGGCAGGCAGTGACCACTCAGCACGCATCCGCAAACGCCTCGAAAACGCCCAGCGCGAACAGGCTCACGCAAAGAAACTCGCCGAAGAACAGGAACGCCACCGCGAACGGGTCGCTTCACGTAAACGGAGAAAAGCCCGCAAAACGCACATTCCCCTCTGGAAGCAGCGAGCCATGGAACGAGAAGAAGGCAAAACCGGCACTCATGCAGACCGCAAGCTCAGAGAATAACAGCAAAGAAGCCTTGACATTGGTATAAAAAAAAGCTATAACGGCACTATCATATGGAAACTCCCAGACTGACATTTTCACTCATTCGCCAATTCATCTATCTCGTCTTGCTGACACTTACAGTTATCATTTTCTGGCAAGTTGCAGATATTTTCAAAACTGCCACAGTGCAGGAGTATGGCATGTTTGAAAGTGCACAATCCATAGTATTGTTCCTTACATCCATCAGTTTTATCATACAGTCCATTATTAACAGGACGTACCGACCTGTTTTTTTCAGTCTCGGCATGCTTGCTCTGGCAGCGCTGGTACGTGAACAGGACGCTTACTTTGACACGCTCGTGCCCCTCATTGGCTGGCGCTGGTGCTGGTTATTCCCTCTTCTCGGTCTGGCTCTACTCATTCACCAGAGACAAAAGGTCGTTGCTCTTATGCCGCATTTCCTGCGAAGCAACACCTTCCATATGATGTTGACCGCACTGGTCATTATTATCCCCGTGGCGCAGTGTCTGGGACACCGCAGTTTTCTGGCGGACATGATGGGACAACCCGATGCGAATACTCATCTGATGAGACGGATTATGGAAGAGCCCATCGAACTACTGGGCTACATCCAGATTCTGCTTGCATCAATCGAAGCCTTGTTCGACCTGCGCAAAAAATAAGCCGCATCTTATTTTGCACAAGATGCGGCCGGAATATTGATTTCCTGGTTGCTTAATCGATTTCCCACACAATCGTACGATTGTAGCTTTCCCCGGGGCGAAGCTCTATAGACGGGAAATGAGGATGGTGCGGAGAATCCGGGAAGTTCTGAGCCTCCAGCGCCACGCCGCCACGCGGCAAAGGCAGATAATCACCAGTATAAACCTGCAGCCCGGGAGCATCAGTCAGCACGCGCAGCGTGCGACGCCCATTCGTCAACACAGCAGCCAGCTTCACTCCCGGCTTTGACGGCAACACGTAGTTATCATCATACCCGCCGGATATGGCATCGGACGCGTTTCTTTCGCCAAGACATGCAGGGCGGCGCAAATCATAAAGAGTGCCTTCCACCGGAGCAATGACACCAGTAGGTATATTCGCCACCATAGGAGTATAGGCAGAGGCATTCACCTGAAGGCAATGAGTATCCACCGTACCGGCACCATTCAGATTCCAGTATGCGTGATTGGTAAGATTAAGCAAGGTAGGCGCATCGGTTGAGGCCTCCATCTGCAAGGTAAGGCGACGACCTTCCACTGTATATATAGCGCGCACCTTCACGTTGCCGGGATAATTTTCCTGACCATCAGGCGACACGAAAGAAAGCACCAGCCGCGTATCGGTGGCATCCTCCACAAGCCAGGGCAAATCCGAAAAACCGACCGTTCCACCGTGCAGATGATTCGGGCCGTTATTCACAGCCAGTTGATAATCCACCCCATCAAGAGTGAAAGAACCGCCCGCTATACGATTAGCCACACGCCCACAGATGGCACCGCAATAACAAGTATCCGCGGGCAGACTATCTACGTCTTTCGGCCCATAAAGGCAATCTGTTCCCTGATATTCAAAACTGAGCACGCGAGCGCCTGTATTGGCAATCCGCACACAGATTTCCGGCGTTTTTAATGTATAAATTGCAGTTTCCATAAAAATCATCTACGTTTCTCCCATGAGGTCACTTTATCCTGCTCAAACATGACCCAGGCTGCCTCGCGGGGAACATAAGCTGTCGTAGCAGCTACACCTCCATGCCAGCACCATGCACCCACTCCGACAGCATCCATCATGACAGGTTGGTATACCACATAAACCCACTTCTCGTAGGGAACCCCATTCTGCTGACCGATGACAGGTGCAGAATTCGGATTTCCCCAGGCCAGGAACACGGCTTCCTTACTCATCCCCTCACAAATAAGTCCCTGCTGAACCAAAGACTGATGCTCCGGGCTCAGGGTCTGGTAAATCACTGGATTCTGGCTGACCCGGCTCATCGGGGTCGAAATCTGACACGATGCCAGAAGCACAGCGCAGGCACCAGTCCCCAACAGACGGATAGCGGCAGGCAAGCTTATCATGGCATGACAATACCACCGAAATTCATGCTTGCCAAGCAAAAAAAACGGTGGTAGATTATGTTGCATACGATATGAACCAGTCTCGCATCATTCTTTCATTACTCGCAGCACCGGCTGTGCTTTGCAGCACAGTGGCAGCTGAAAATGCTCCACAGGCCATCGCGGATTACCTCCCGTGCGACGGAACAACAATGCAGGGCATCGTGGTTGTCCCCGCTCGCGATGTATCTTTTGTAGAGCTGCACCGCGCTGCAATTCAGCGTTTCGCCCAGCTTTCCAAAGAAAAACAGGAAGCCATCAACGCCAAGAGTTCTCCTGACCACCTCATGGAATACGATGCCGACCTCTGGCCTGATAAAGCTGAATACGACAAATACGTAGAAGCCTGGAAAAAGACTCAGCTTGTGCGCCGCGCGGAAGTGATTGTCGGACTGAAGACGGATGATAACAACACCTACACCATACTCTCCGGCACCAGGCTTTCCAATGGCCAGATTCAGCCGCTCACCATCAGCACCCTGCATTACGATGCCAAGCGGAACGTGTGGATTTCCAACAATGGCGAACTTCAGGGTACTGCATTCTCGGCAGATGACAAGTTCGACTTCGGCGCACAGACCGGCAACGAGTGGGTTATGGAGAAAAAGGGGTCTCTGACCACCATCCGCGAAATGCTGCGAATCACCAAAACAACGGACGGAAAAGCAGTATACCTGACCTACAATCTGCTCGAGACCTCCACCCGCACCAATTCGGTCATCGCCAACCACGGCTATATCATCCTCTTCCCCATTACAAAGGCCAGCGCCAAAGCAACGCGACCGGGGCAGAAGTAACGCCTGATTGTTTTCACCAAAACGGGAGCCTACCGCCCGGCGAAAAGGCTCCCGTTTTCTTTATCTGAACCACACATGAGAATAATCGCAGGAGCAGCCAAGGGGCTTCCCATCCGCGTGCCGCAGGGCGAAGTACGGCCCACTCAGGACCGCGTGCGCGAAGCTCTCTTCAATATACTCGGTCCTACTATTCAGGGAGCCCGTGTACTCGATTTGTTCTGTGGTTCAGGTTCGGTCGGGATAGAGGCTCTGAGTCGAGGCGCCGCCAGCGCCCGCATGGTAGATGCAGCCCGCCCGTCCTGCGCCATGGCGCGCCAGAATCTGGAGCGCTCAAAACTGACGGGCGGCAGTGTGGTACAGAGTGATTGTCTGCAGTTCGTCAAGCGCGATGCCGGGCGCTATGATTACATCTTTGCAGACCCGCCCTACGCCAAAGCCATAGGTGACCGCGACATGATTGCCGAGCTGATGACCGACCGGCTGCACGAACTACTGGCCGAAGGCGGGTATTTCATAGCCGAAGCGCAGGAAGGATACGGTGTCGGCGACTCGCACAGCCGCGAGTTCCCCGGCTGGGAACTCGTAGACACCCGGCACTACGGCAAGAACGTCATTCTTTTTTACCAGGTCGCATCCTCATGAAACGCTTTATTTTCCTCTTTCTCTACAACCTGCTCCTACCTGTATTCCTGGTGATTTCCATACCGGGATACCTGATCAAGATGAAAAAGCGCGGTGGTTTCGGCACCGGGCTTTCTGAGCGCTTCGGCATCTATAAATTACCTGCTTCCCAGGAACCCAAAGGCGGACTCTACGTACACGCTGTCAGTGTAGGCGAAGTGTTCATTGCGCTCAAGTTTATACGCGAGTGGTGCAAAACCCACAGTGAACCGGTTATTCTCGCCACCAGCACCGCTACCGGTCACCAGGTAGCAAGAGATGCAGCTCTGCCCAACGTGCGGCCCCTCTATTCACCACTGGACGTTCCGGGGCTTTCCGGTCGCTGCCTGAAACGCTTTGCACCACGTGCTGTGGTTTTGATTGAAGCGGAGCTGTGGCCGAACTTTGCAGAAGCCTGCCACAGGCTTCGGATTCCCATGGTGATGGTCAATGCGCGGCTTTCTCCCCGCAGCGAGGGGCGCTACGCCAAGGTACGCGGTATCACCCGCCTGCTTTTCGAACGTCTGAATGCGCTTGGCGCACAGAATGAGAATGACAAGGGGCGCTTCGCCCGGATTGGTGTGAACCCGGATATCATCAGTGCTCCCGGCAGCATCAAGTTCGACGTGCTTGGCGATGCGCCGCAGACACTGCGCGAAGACTTCCGGAACATTCTGGACACCCTGCGCGGAGGCAAGCCGGTGGTACTGGCAGCAAGTACCCACGCCGGTGAAGAAGCCCTGATTGCCACCGCCATTCACAAAGCCGGTGCTTTCCCGCTTATCGTTCCCCGCCACGCAGAGCGCCGGGCCATGGTGGTAGCCGATTTGCAACAGGCCGGATTCAGCCCCATCCTCCGCACAGCCGGCACGCTTCCGGAAAACCACCCTGCTCCTCCCTGCTACGTGGCAGACACCACCGGAGAGCTCCGCGAATGGACCGCAGTGGCTGATGCCGTGGTCATAGGCAAGAGTTTCCTGGCTAAAGGTGGCCAGAATCCTGTCGAGGCCATTGCCGCCCGTAAACCTGTCATCATCGGTCCGGATATGACCAATTTCGCGGATCTTGTGGCCCTTCTCAAAGCGCAGGATGCCATTCTCAGCTGCGAAGCTGACCAGCTACCGGCAACCATAGCCCAGGCATTAGATGGCAGCGCAGCTACTGCAGCCCGTACAGTTCGAGCCTTTGAGACACTCCACGTGCACTCCGGCGCCACCCGCCGCAGTGTGGAGCTGGTGGAAACACTCTACGGAAAAGCATGAGTTTCAACTACAATACACTGGTACAAAAGGTAGATGACTACCTGCGCCAGAAACGCAGTACCAGCGGATTGTGGCGCATAATGCTACCGGAGAAGCTTTTTCATCCGGATTTATGGTTATGGGAACCCCGGGGCGTTGCGACCGGCTCCGCCTGGGGAGTTGCATGGGCTCTGGCTCCCGTACCCATGCAGACCGTCTTCGCCGTACTCAGCAGCATACCGACTCGCGGAAACATCCCCATGGCCGTCGCCACGTGCTGGATTTCAATTCCCGGTTATCAGGTTTTCGTCTGGCCACTGCAGTGGTACGTAGGCGCCCTGCTCCTGAGCTGCCTGAGTCTCAGCAGCGGAGTTGATATAGAGCTCATGCGTGAAGCAGCCGGAGCGGCAACAGCAGGCCCGGAAGCTGTATTTGATGTACTGGAGCGCGTGAACATGTGGCTGCTGTGTCTCGAACTGCTGCTCGGGTGTCTCGTCACATGCGCCGCTGCGGGCAGCACCGTCTATGCCGCCATTCGTCTGCTCTGGCGCAAAAATCAGCACTAACTCATTGTTATAAATCTGACGGTCATTTTTTTCGCTTGCAATCACATTTCAGCGATATTATAATCGCGCGTATGGAATGGAATGACCGCTTCATGTCCCTGTTCAGAGAGGCTGTGGAACGCTATTTACTTAATCCACAGACACCTGCGGATCGATTCTATCTGCCGGAGGAGCAAGATTTCCTCAAAACCTTCGGGTATCAGCCCGCGGAAATGCACGGCTACGTACGTGAATATGCGGAAAAGGGCGCTCCCAGCCCCAGCACGGCTCTGCTCATAGCAGCAGTGCGCCGCAGCTACTTCCTGAATGCCATGCGCGGCATATCCGGCAACGCCAAGCCCATAACTGCCGAGAGCTTACCCTCGGAAACCGAGGAATACCAGGAAATAGCCTATCTTCCCCGCATTATCCGCAAAGCCGAGGCCAAATTATACGGCATACTGGACAGCAGGCTGATGTATGGCGATGAGAAAGACCGCGAGTTTCTGCGCACCCACGGTGGCTTTCATCTTGCCGATTTCCTGCAGCTGGCCGCCGCAGCCCGCAGTGACCGGCAGAAACTGGTGAGTGCAGTACTGAATGCCATGCGCAGCCAGAGCAACTCCACCCCCGGAGCCGGCACAGAAACCACAGCAGAATAACCCCCGACACACCCTATGACTACTCCCGAGTCAGAGCATCACGTGAGTACCGAATCCCAGAGACTCGCGCTGGATGCCATGTCAGCACAGCTGGTGCACAAGCTCAATGCCATGATAAGTGAGCAGGAAGAACGAGCCAGACTCTTTGCAGAGCAGCACCACTCCTCCCTGCCCATTCCGCAGCAATTCACCCCCACCGTGCCGGTATACACCCCGCCGCCTGCAACGGAGCCGGCGCCATCCATTGCCCCGCCGCCCCGGCACAAGCCGGTTCCACCGCCACCTGCAACCCGCAAACCCGAACTGCAGCAGGAGTGGAAGCTTGACTATCCCCAGCCGCCCGCCCCCGTCCGGAAACCCGTGCGCAGCACACCTAAAAAGAAGACAGGAAAAGATGAGGAAGGCAATATAGGCGCCGGCACAATCATCACCATCATCATTGTTGTCATCATACTGATGAGAGCCTGCGCATAAACTACATTTTCACTACATAAACAATTCCACACCATGACACGCAACACAATTCTGGCAATTGCTCTGGGCGGATGCGCGCTCAGCGTGCTGCCTGCCTGCAAGCCGGGGGAGGATACCACCGCCACGGCAGAGGAATCAGCACCGGCTATCAAGGTGTTTAACCTGATGCACCAGGAGGTAACCGACTACGGCGAGTGGTTCGGCTACCTGCGAGGTGAACAGGACACTGACATCCATCCCCGCATTTCCGGATTCCTCATCTCTCAGGAATATAAGGACGGCACCCGCGTGAAAGCCGGCGATGTTCTGTTCCGTATCGATCCGAAGTTATTTGAAGCAGCTTTGCAAAGCGCACAGGCCAACCTGCAGGCCGCTGAAGCCGGACTCTCCTCCGCTGAAGCAACGGCAGCCAAGGCTGAGCTGGATGTCAAGCGTTACACACAGCTCGTGCAATCCGGTTCTGTCTCAGAAAAAGACCTGACTGATGCTCAGCAGACCCTCCGTGCCGCCAAGGCCCAGGTGGAAGCCGCCAAAGCCCTGATTGGTCAGCAGCAGGCAGCCGTGAGCAAGGCTCAGATTAACCTGGACTACACCATCATACGAGCTCCGTATGATGGCATCGTCGGCAACGCCAACGTATCTATCGGCGACCTGGTCAACCCGGCCACCAAGCTCGCCAACATCATCTCCATCGACCCCATCCGCGTGGACTTCTCCATCAACGGCGACCACCTGCTCAAGACCTTCCGGAAATACGGCATGGTGAGTACCAACTCAACGGATGCCCCGCACCCGCCTACCTTCCACCTGCTCACGGAAGACGGCACGGAACTGCCGCACCAAGGTACTATGATTGCCATGGACAGTGTGCTGACGTCCACCGGTCTGGCCAATGTGGAAGGCCTCATCCCCAACCCGGACGGCGTATTGCGCGGCGGCATGCCTGTGAGGGTGAAAGTGCCGCTGAATTCCGGTGTTACCTTCCTGGTGCCCAAGGCTGCAATCCGCACAGTGCTGCTCAATACCTTCATCATCGTAGTGGATAAGAAGAGTGTGCCCCACATGATTCCCGTGAATGTAGGAGGTGAATATCCAATTCATGTGAACGAAGCCAACGGCTACCACTCCACCCAGACCATGGTTTCTGTCAAGGACTATGGTCAGCACAGCATTGCTGACCAGCTTAAGGCCATGGGATACGAGAACCCCACCGATGCCTTGGTGGTGACTGATAGCGAAAACGCCATCCGTGCCGTTACCATCTCTGCCGAAAACAGCCGACTTCCGGAAGGCGCCACACCTGCCACCATCAAGACTGAGCCGTTCACCTTCAAACCGGCTCCGAATCCCGCACTGGCCGCAGCAGAAAAGAAAGAGCAGAAGGCTGATGATTCAGCTCCGGTAGAAAACGAAAAGCCTGCACCGGCTTATCCGGTGAAAGTGTGTAAGATGCTCCAGCAGGACGTATCTGAAACCGCCACCTGGTTCGGTTCTCTGCGCGGTGTGGATGAAACCGACATACGTGCCCAGGTAAGTGGTTTCATTCTGAAACAACACTTTGCCGACGGCACCCTGGTAAAAGCAGGCGATGTGCTCTTCACCATCGACCCCGCTCCGTACGAGGCTACGCTGACCGAAGCCCGCGCCAACCTGGTGGCCGCCCAGGCCAGCAAGGAACAGGCTGAAGCCCAGCTCACCATGAGCCGCACTAATCTGGAGCGCTACCGCAAGCTCGTCGCCTCCACTCCCGGAGCCATCTCCGAAAAAGTGGTCACGGATACCGAGACCCAGGTACTTACCAACGAAGCAGCCGTGCGCAAGGCAGAAGCCACCATCGCACAGATGCAGGCAGCCGTGAATCAGGCGGAAATCAACCTGGGGTACACCACCGTGACGGCACCTTTCGATGGTCGAATCGGCATTCACAAAGTTTCAACCGGAGCACTGGTCAGCCCGAGCGATGTCACGCCGCTCGTGACGCTTTCCTCCGTGAATCCCATGCGCGTGGACTTCGGCATGAGCGGGCGAGGCGCTATTCAGGGCTTCACCAATTACCGCGTGCGCAAGGCAGATCCTCGCACTGCTACCCCCGCAGAGTTCGACATCATTCTGGATGACAATCAGGTCTATCCCAAGAAAGGTCAGATTGTAACCGCGAATAACACGCTCAGCACCAGCACCGGCACCCTCGATGTCATCGGCCACGTGGAAAACGAGGAAGGGTTGCTTCGCAGCGGCATGGCTGTAACCGTGCGTGCCAAACTCAAGCCCATTCTGAATGCATGCCTGGTACCCGCCCGCGCCCCTCTCAACGCCAATGGCATGGATCTGCTTGTGCTGTTAAAGCCTGACAACACGCCGCAGATGCTGCCCATCACCAAGGGTCCCATGATTAACCTGAAGCTTGACAACGGCGCAGGCAAGGAATACCTGCAGCCCATGCAGGTGGTGGAGCCGGATCGCAGTCTGATCACCGGCATGATGCTGGCCAAGACCAAGGCACCTAATCTCGAATCCATCATCTTCGGCGGAGCCAAGGTGCAAAGCTGGTCTGAACTCTATCTCAAGAACAGTGGAGCTGCCGATTTCCGCGCTCTCTACGACAAGATTACCGGCGAAACCGCTGCAGACGATGCTCCGGCCAAGGCTGGTGTGGAGAACTGGGAAGCGCTGGTGCTGCGACGTCTGGCCGCCAAAGACTACCGCGAGCTGGTGCTCCGAAGCGCCAATGCCAAGGATGAGCTTGATCTCATTGCCTTCGGCCAGGGCTTCAAGTCACTCATGGATATGGTAGTGCAGCAAATGGGCTTCAAGAGCGCTACTGACGTGACCGTTGTGGTGGAAGGTTCCATCCAGGCCGCTCAGACATACGCAGCCAATGAAGAAAAGGGCAAACCGCTTAACAAGCTCACGCCTCAGCCATTCATCTACATCCCCACCAAGACGGTGACCCCCTCTATCACCGCAGACCCCATCAAGGTGGAAACCCAGTACGAATAAACCACGAATTAACACGAGAATATGTCTCCGTTCTTTATCAAGCACCCCATCATTGCCGGCGTTATTGCAGTGGTCACCACTCTGCTGGGTCTCATCAGCATGTCGGCCCTGCCCATCTCTCAGTACCCGGATATCACCCCGGTTACCATCGCCATGAGCGCTGCCTACCCCGGAGCAAACGCCACCGAGGTGGCAGAATCCGTAGCAACGCCCATCGAGCTGCAGCTCTCCGGCGTGGAGAAGATGGACTACATGAACTCCACCTCCTCCAACAACGGTTCATGCAGTATTAACGTCATCTTCGAAGCCGGCTCCAGTCCGAACACCGACCAGCAGAACACCTACATGCGCTACAGCCAGGCCACCAGCCAGCTGCCCAGCATGGTGTCGCAGATGGGTATCACCATCAAGCAGTCTTCCGGTCTGCCGCTCATGATGTATGCGCTGGATTCCCCCGAGGGCTTCTTCGAACCCATCAGTCTCACCGGTTATGCCTTCCTGAATCTCGTCGACCCGCTGAAGCGAGTGGAGGGCGTGGGCGACGTGCAGGTATTCGGTGCCCGCTTCGCCATCCGAATCTGGCTGGATACGGACAAGATGGCGCAGAAAGGCATTACGGTAGCCGAGGTGCAGAACGCTGTTTCCAAGCAGAACGCCATCAACCCCGGCGGCGCCGTGGGTGCCGAGCCCATGCCCGATGGCCAGGAATTCACCTTCACCATCCGCAACCAAGGCCGCATGACCTCTGTTGATGAGTTCGGCTCCATCATCGTGCGCCAGCAAGGCACCGAAGCTGTGCTGCTCAAGGATATCGCCCAGATTGAGCTCGGAGCCCAGAGCTACTCACAGGCCAGCCGAATCAATGGTCGTCCCGGTACCGCCATTGGCATCTTCCAGGCCGCCGGTTCCAACGCCATCGAGACGGTGAACAACATCAAGAAGCTCATGGCCGAGAAGGAAAAGGTCATGCCTGAAGGCATGCGCGGCTTTGTGGCTCTGGACACGACCACCTCGGTGCGCGACTCCATTTCCGAAATTGCGCACACTCTGTTTGAAGCCATGGTACTGGTGGCCCTGGTGGTATTCGTATTCCTGCAGGGCTGGCGTGCCACGCTCATTCCGCTCATCGCTGTGCCGGTGTCACTGGTGACCACCTTCATCTTCTTCCCGATTCTGGGCTTCTCGCTCAACACCATCTGCCTTCTCGGCATGGTGCTGGCCATCGGTCTGGTGGTGGACGACGCCATCGTGGTGGTGGAAGCCGTGGAAGCTCATATGGAAAACGGCATGACCCCGCGACAGGCCACCTTCGCCGCCATGAAGGAAGTGAGCGGACCTGTGGTGGCCATTGCTCTGGTGCTGGCCGCCGTGTTCCTGCCCACAGCCCTGCTGCCTGGCATCACCGGCACGCTGTTCCAGCAATTTGCCGTGACCATTGCCGTGTCGATGCTCATATCGGCCTTCAACGCGCTCACGTTGTCGCCCGCCTTGTCGGCCATCATGCTGCAGCCCAAGAAGGAGCACCGCTCACTGCTTACGCCCTTCTACAACGCATTCAACAAGGCCTATGACAGCATGGCTGAGAAGTTTGCCTCGGTCTGTGGCTGGTTCTGCCGCCACCTCACCGTCTCCATGGCGCTGCTGGCCGGTATCACAGCCTGCATCATCCCCGTCTCCAAGCAGGTACCCGGCGGCTTCCTTCCCGCAGAAGACCAGGGCTTCCTCATCGGCGGCGTCATCATGAAACCCGGCGTATCCCTGCAGCGACTCACCGAGCAGGTAATTCCTGTGGAAAAAGTGCTGATGGAAGAACCCACCACCGATTTCGCCGTGTCCATCATCGGCATGAACATGGTGCTGGGTGTGCAGACGACCAATGCCCTTTCGTTCTTCTGCTGTCTCAAGCCTTACGCTGAGCGTCCCGCCATGGAAAACGGCAAGATTCCCACGGCTGATGATGTGCAGAAGCGCGTGCAGGAGAAGCTGGCCATGAGTGGCGTGGATGGCGTGAGCTTCCTGGTAAGCCCGCCCGCCATTCCCGGTGTGGGCGTAGGTAATGATATTGCAGTGGCTCTGGAAGACCTGGACGGCCAGGGTGTTGCCGTGCTCTATGAGCAGGCCAAGAAACTGGAAAAAGCCCTCATGGAGCACGAAGCAATCGCCAATGCCTCCGACATGATGCTGCCGCAGGTGCCGCAGAAGAGCATCGCCATTGACAAGGAGAAATGCCTTGCCCAGGGGGTGGATTATTCCGCAGCCAACCAGCTGCTGCAGTGCTTCAACGGTTCCAGCTTCGTGAACTACTATACACAGTTCGGCCAGCAGTGGCAGGTTTACCTGCAGGCTGCAGGTGTGAGCCGCTCCAACACCGAGCAGATTGCCAATTTCTACGTGAGCAACTCCAAGGGCGACTCCGTGCCGCTGAGCACACTGGTCACCATCAAGGATATCGCGGACACCGAGTTCGTGTGGCGCAACAACAACTACAACGCCGCCAAGATTTCCGTGAAGCCCAAGGAAGGGTACTCTACTGCCCAGGCCATGGCAGCCGTGGAAGAAGTCTTTGCCAAGGCAATGGATACCACCAAGTTCGCCATGGAATACGTGGACATGAGCTTCCAGGAAAAGAAGGTGCAGGATGGTCTCGGCCTCGGCTCCATCTTTACCCTGTCTGCCGTGTTTGCCTTCCTCATCATGGCTGCTCTGTATGAGAAGTGGACCCTGCCCATTGCCATTTTCCTGACGGTACCGATTGCTGTGCTGGGTGCCTTCATCGGTCTGTGGATGACCGGCATGGACCTCAACATGTACGCCCAGATTGGTCTGGTGATGCTCGTGGGTCTGGCCGCCAAGAACGCCATTCTCATCGTGGAATTCGCCGTGCTGCAGATGGAACGCGGGCAAAGCCTCATCGACGCCGCTGTGACGGCGGCCCGTATGCGTCTGCGCCCGATTCTGATGACCTCGTTCGCCTTCATCCTCGGTTGCGTACCGCTGGTGACAGCAGCCGGTTCCGGTGCTCTCGCCCGTAACTCCATCGGTATCGTGGTGGTGGTAGGCATGAGCATTGCCACCGCGCTGGGCGTGTTCTTCATCCCCTGCTCCTTCGTGTTCATCATGAAGCTCTTCCGCTCCAGAATCGAAAAGGGTCACCACGGCCCCGACCCGGACGAAGAGAAGGCCTACGCCCTGCTTGAAGCCGCCGAAAACGAACCGGCCAAGTAAAGGTAATTCCTACTTCCGTTTCAACGCCCCCGATGCAAGCCATCGGGGGCGTTTTTCGTGAGCTGTCATCGGCATGCTTTTCCCTTGCAGGCAGGGGCTGTGTGTGCTATGCTTTGGAGCAATGAGCAACAAATGCATATTGGTAGCCGAGGACGATGCCGCTATCCGCCGAGTACTGGCGGATTCCCTGACCGGTGCCGGGTATGAGGTGTGTACCGCACCGGATGGTCGCGCGGCGCTGGAATTGTTGCTCTCTACCCCGGTCGATTTAGCACTGCTGGACGTGAATATGCCGGAAATCAGCGGCTTCAAGCTGCTGAAGATGATGCAGAAGGAATGCCCCGGCATCCCCAGCATCATCCTGACCGCCTGTGGTGACGAAGAAGACCGAGTGAAGGGTCTGCAACTGGGGGCTGATGACTACGTGGTAAAACCCTTCAGCATTGCCGAGCTTCTGGCTCGCGTAGCCGCAGTACTGCGGCGCTCACCGGGCAGGCAGCTGGCGGTGGCTCAGGTGCTGCAGTTCCCCGGTGGCACGCTGAATGGTGGCACCGGACAGGCCAGCTTTGACGATGGCACACCCATTCCCTTAACTGAAAAGGAGTTTGAACTTTTCCGCTATTTCCTGACCCACCCCGGTCGAATCATAGCCCAGGAAGAACTGCTGCTGCGCGTGTGGGGCAGCCGGAACCGCGCGGCTCAGACCCGCACGGTGGCCGTGACCCTCACTCGCCTGCGCGAGAAACTGGGAGCCGGCCCCTCCGCCTGCATTGAAACCATCCGCGGACGCGGATACCGTTGGAACAAAGAATGAATAAGAAACTCACCCTCATCATAGTCCTCTTTTCCCTGCTGACCCTGAGTGCAGCCGGCTGGCTCGTCTACGAAACCGCCACGCTCGAAACCCGGTTACTGCAAATCGACAAGGAAACCCAGCAGAAACGCCTGGTGGAGCTCTCGCTCCCGCGCCTGCAGGAGGAAATCAAACGCCTGCTGGAGCAGGAACGCAACAGACTGGGCTATGCTCCACCCGTGGGCCAGATGGCATATGACCCGTCCACCGAGAATATGCCAGACTTCGTGCGGGGATACTTCCTGCTGACTCCTGCCGGACTTCAGGTTCCCGAAGGTCAGGAAGCCCTCGGTGAAGAAATAGAAAACAACGATGCTATCATCGATACCATCCGCCGCAAGGCATTCAACCCAGCGGCCCCGGTGTATGACCACACCAACCCAACCCACGCCGCCGTCGACCTGAAAACCCACATGCCCGTATTCGGCGTGTATGAAGTGGATGACCCGGATTTCAGCTCACCGCTTGAGCTCAAAGGAACACCCGGCCCGTTCTTCTCCTGGTTCTACATCGACCACCTGATTTACATGCGCACATTCAAAACCACGCATGGCTCAGCAGCCGAAGGCATCGTGCTGGACGCAGGTAAACTGGCCGATAGGCTCATGCCCTTTGTCGAACCGGCACTGAAAGGCGCCACCATTTCCCTCTGCAGAAAAAAAGAACCCGCCAACCTCTCCCCCCTGCCCATGGTGCTGCGCCCCGGGAATGACGTGGAGGTGCCGGACACCGCAGCCCGCCGCGAGGCAATGCGCGGCACACTGGCCTCTGCCACGCTGGTCACCGTACTGGCGGTGGGCATCCTTTTCGGGTTGCTTTTCTTCTACGCAAGACTGGAGCGCCGCAGGTCCGATTTCGTCTCTGCTGTAACCCACGAGCTGCGCACCCCGCTCACCAGCTTCTCGCTCATGACCGAGATGCTCAAGAACAAGCTGGTACCCGCTGATAAGCTCGATGAATACCATGAAACCCTGTATCAGGAAAGTCAGCGTCTCGGCCACCTGGTGGAAAATGTGCTCGCCTTTGCCCGGCTCACGCGTGGCAAACAGCGGGGGCGTGCAGATAAAGGCACCTGCCCCCAGCTCATTAACCGTGCTTTATCCAAGGTGGAGTTGAACCTCAAGGAAGCCGGCTTCAAAGTAAAGCTGCAGCACGATAAGCGCACAGAGCTGCTCAACCTGAATACCGACATCATCTCTCTGGAGCAGATTTTCACCAACCTGGCCGATAACGCCATCAAATACGCCACCACAGCGGAGCATCCTGCCATCAGTATCAGCACAATGCGTGGGCACGATTCGCTCAACATCCGCTTCGCTGATAACGGCCCCGGCATACCTCCGCGTGTTCAGCGCAGCATCTTCCGCCCCTTCTCCCGCTCCGCCAAGGATGTGGAGGGGCGCAAACCGGGCGTAGGGCTCGGACTCGCCCTTTCCCGGGATATAGCCCGCTCCATCGGCGGTGACCTGGTGCTTGAGAAGAGTGATGAAAAAGGCACGGTATTCTCCCTCACCCTGCCTCTGAGCAGCACATGAGCCCGGCGCAATGCTATTAGCTTGCTAAACGAAGCATTTTGCGCTACAATGCCGCGCACATGAACGCTACACAAATTCGGCAGGTACTGGAAGAGACCGGGGTAAGCCCCTCCAAATCACTGGGGCAGAATTTCCTGGTAGACGAAAACATCGCCCGCTGGATTGTGAGCCAGCTCGAAATTGAGCCTACGGACTGTGTAGTGGAGGTCGGCCCCGGCACGGGAGCTCTCACTGAGCACATGGCGCCGCTCTGCCGCAAGCTGATTCTGGTGGAGTTCGATGCGCGACTGGCTGAGTACCAACGCCGCCGCTGGGCTGATACGCCCCATGTGGAAGTGCACCACGCCGATGGCGCCAGCTGGGATCCGCGACCGCTTTTCGCAGAGCAGCCGGTCAAGTTCATGGGCAACCTGCCATACTCTGCAGGTGGTGCCATATTGGCAAACTTCCTCACCTCTCCCTGTGCCATATCACGTGCCGTGGTCATGCTGCAGAAGGAATTCATCGACCGTATCCTGGCGCAGCCCGGGGATGAAGCCTACGGCCTGCTCTCGCTGCGCATCCAGATGGACTGGGTACCGCGTGCGCTCAAGACCGTGCCACCGGAGGCATTCAACCCGCGCCCGAAAATCGATTCCACGGTGATGCTGCTCACCCCGCGCGACCCGCGAAGCCTGCCGCCCTACGACCACCGGCTCATGGATGAGCTGATGCGCCGCTGCTTTGCACAGCGCCGCAAACAGATGCACAAGCAACTGCCCGATACCCCCGCCTGGAGCGAAGTATCTGCTGCATTGGGTATCTCCCCCACGGCTCGGCCCGAGGAACTGGGGCTGGAGCAATGGGTGCGCCTCACCAATGCCTACGACCCACATCCTCTGGCATCCGTTGCGCAGAAGGATGATGAACTTTTCGATGTAGTGGATGAACAGGACAAGGTGCTGCGACAGGCCACCCGCAAGGAAGTGCACGACCAGGGCCTGATTCACCGGGCCGTGCATGTGCTCGTGTTCAACAAGAAGCACGACTGCCTGCTGCAGCAGCGCTCGCTGCTCAAGGATCGTCATCCCGGCGTGTGGGATTCCAGCCCCGCCGGTCATCTGGATGCCGGCGAAGACTACGACACCGCCGCCCGCCGCGAACTGGAAGAGGAACTCGGCATCACTGATACGAAAATCATCCGTCTCGGCACCCTCCCCCCCAGCGAAGATACCGGCATGGAACACGTGGCGCTCTATGCCGCACTCTACAACGGACGCGTACATTTCCCCGCTGCAGAAATCAGTGGTGTCGTGCCGTTCCCTGCCAGACTCATAGACCGCTGGCTGGCCACCCGCCCGCAGGACTTCGCCAATTCCTTTGCCGCCTGCTGGCAGATTGCCCGCACCATGCTGGGAGATTCCGAATAAAAGCAGGCGAGCTTCGCTCCTTTTCGCTTGCAAGCCAGTACGGTAAATGTTAAACTACCGTATATGGGTCGTTTTTTCACTTTCCTGCTCATCCTGGTAGCTGCGCTATCGTGCAACAGCTGCACGTATGTGAACACTCACCGCGCCATTGCGGATCGGGGTCGGCAGTGCCAGGCAGTCATCCTGCCGGATCAGGAAAACCTGGATATCTTCAGCTACCATGGGAAGCTCTATGTGCGAGGTGTGCTCACAACGGTGCGCCGCACCGGTCGTGATAAAATCACCCGCTACAGCATCAACGATTTCAGCAGCGGGCAGTTTATTCCCGTCAAAGGAGCCCCCCAGTGCTATGTCTACCGCGAACTGGGACCGGCTGATATCATCGAGGACGACATCTTTGCACTGATTCCCGGCAAACAAATCCCGGAAGGAGCCCGGGGCGTCGGCAGCAGGAAACAAGCCAGCGGCTATCGTATCGATTCTCTCAACTGCAACCCCGTAACCACCCACCTGCAGTACGGCTGGACCACCGAACTCCCCCGCTATGCCCGCAAACACTACCGCAACATGGTAACCAGCGAGCACCAGCAGGTAGGCAGCCACCTCTGCAACACCAGACACGGGTTCATCATCCCGGTGACACCTTCCCGCACCAACAAACATGCCTGGTACGCCTATCCGCTGGCAGGCATCTCATTTGTGCTCATTGATGTTCCCGGAACCCTGCTGGCCAGCACAGTTGTGCCGGCAGCTTACGGCATCGCAGCCATTCCCTGCAGCATCTACGAGAAAAGCCGCCGGATTCTTGTGAAACCAACCAAATAAGGCTGCTTATTCTTCACCGAAATCCGGTTCTTCTGCGCCCTCGGCAAAAAGCTCGTAGGCGATGGAATCCACGATTTCCACCTCAGCGAACTCACCTACGGGCAGAGCGGGGTCTACGTGAATGGAGCCATCCACGTCCGGGGCATCCCAGGGGCCACGGGCAATACCGGGAGCATCCACCAGCACACGCATGCGGGTCCCCACACTCTCCTGACCGATTTCGTCGGCTATGCCGGCCAGAAGCATGGAAAGCTCGTTGCTGCGGCGTTTCTTGGTGGCATGGTGCACCTGGTTCTTCATCTTTGCGGCCAGAGAGCCCTCCTCCTTGGAGTAGGCAAACACACCGGCGCGTTCGAAGCGGAACTCCTTGATGAAGTCACGAAGCTCAGCGTGGTCTTCCTCGGTTTCGCCGGGAAGGCCGGAGATGAAGGTGGTGCGCAGGCCGATACCCGGCACCGCAGCGCGGATATCTCGGATGAGGTTGCGGATGTAGTCGCCATCCGTCTTGCGGCGCATGCTGTCCAGAATCCCGTCGGCAATGTGCTGCAGCGGAATATCCACATACTTCACCACCTTTTCGCACTCGGCAAAGGTATCAATAAGTTCCTTGCTCCAGTGGGCGGGGTGGGTGTAGAGCACGCGAATCCAGAAATCTCCGGGAATGGCATTTATTTCTCTCAGCAGCGTGGCCAGCGACTCACCGCGGCTGGAATCCACACCAGCCGTCTTGCTGCCGCGCTTCTCCCACTTATCCATGCCATAGTAAGTGGTATCCTGAGCAATGAGGTTGATTTCCTTTGCCCCCTGCTCCACCCAATGACGCACCTCCTTGAGGATATTCGCCTGCGGGCGGCTGCGGTGTCCACCGCGGATGCGAGGGATCACGCAGTAGGCACAGGCGTGGTTGCAGCCTTCGGCAATCTTTACGTAGGCATAATGCTGCGGCGAAATCAACTTGCGGGGCACGCCCCAATCCGGCAGATAGGTGGAAACCTTGCTCGTGTAGGTTTTCTCAGCCGTGCCGTTCAGGCAGGCGGTGGCAATCTCCGCCACACGGGTGATTTCATCCACGCCCATGAAGCAGGCCACCTCGGGCATTTCCTTGGCCAGTTCCTTTGCATAGCGCTGGGAAAGGCACCCGGCCACGATGATTTTCTGCTCAGCAGGTGCATCACCCGCCTCGCGGGCACGCACGGCATCAAAAATGGTGTTGATTGCTTCCTCCTTGGCGGGGTCGATGAAGCCGCAGGTGTTGATGATGAGCACATCGGCCTGCCCCGGCTCTACCTGCCTGAACCCGGCCTCCGACATACAGCCCACCATATGTTCGGAGTCCACCTGATTCTTGGCACAGCCCAGTGATATAAGAGCAAAGGAAGCGTTCATGCCGCGCATTATACCCGAGATTCGTGGAATTTCAAGGCTTTTCAGGTGCAAAAGCCCCCTCCGTGTACTTCATGTTGTACACCGTAGGCGTGGATTCGATAGCCTGCAGCTGCAGGCCCTGGCCGGTGGGTTCAGCAGCCGGCAAAGCCTGCCCGATGAGGTAACCATTCCACCAGACGTAATAACCCGCGGGGCGGTTTCCATCCATACCGGGATGCCACACCATGCGAAGCGTGCCTTCCTCACCCTTTGACAGGCAATAGAGAGTCTTCTCACCCCAGGAAATTCTGTGATTCCAGAGCCATAAATCACTGCTACCTGCTTCATCGCCAATCTTGACGACCAATGCACCCTTACCTATGTCGGCAGACAACTCAACACTATACCCCTTGGTGGAAGAAAAGGCCTCCTCGCGCAGCGTTGCCGCCTCGCGGACATCCAGATTCTTCACCGTTTTTTTCCAATCGGCAGCGGATGCACGCGGCAAGCCGGCCGTGCGTCCCGGTATACCCATGGCCTTGGCCAGGTTGTTGGCAATCACCATGGAGCCCAGCTCATTCGGATGCAGGCCATCGCGACCCGGCTTGTTCGACATGGAATCCGGCCAGCTGAAAGGCACCTGGTGCTTCCTATCCACCATACCCTTGTTCACATCCACAAACTTCAGCTTTTTGTCATGAGCCTTGGCATACTTCGTTACCCAGTCCTTCAGCAGCTCATTGTACCGCTGCACGGCCAGGTGGCGCTCCGGCTGGTTGTTGTTACCATGGTGTCCCCAGCAGGGTACGGCCATCACGTACAACAGGTCTCCCTTATCCTTGAGCAGGTCTGCAGCTATGCGCCCCATATTGCCCCAGTCCTTGCCGGGTTTCCAGTGGTACGTATTCCGGGCATAATTCACCTTGCCGCCCAGCAGGTTCTGCATCTTGGTCACAAACTGCTCCGGGCTGTACCCCGCATCAGACAGCAGGTCATTTGTGCCCATCAGGCAGCAGAAAGTGTCGCAATTGAAGGTAGCGGAAGCTGATTTAGTGGAGTGCCCGCCGTAGTTCACGCCGCTCATACCGGCATTGGAACCGGAAATAATGTTGTGCGTGCGGCCGGAGGACTGCGCAAGATGCACATTCGGGAACGCTACCCCGGCGTAAAAATCACCCGCATCGCTGGTGCTCAGCTTCGCATAGCCCGGGGTATACCCACTGCGGGGGCCCACAATCTCGACCTCCACCCCATTATCCACCAGCATCTTGAACAACTGCCAGCGCCAGGTCTGGTCATTCACGCCGTGGGTGATGGAATCGCCACAGAACAGAACGCGACCCAACGAGTTCTCCTGTGTTCTGGCAAAGGGCTTCGTGTAATCGACAGGTGCCTTGTAGTTCGAAGTATCCAGCGTAGAATCAGCCTTGATACCTACCGCCGTCACGTAGTTGGTATTCACCGCATAGGCGTGAGTGGTATCAAAAGGAAGCTGCGTCTTGAGATTGGGAGCCTTCAGCAGCGTTTCGCCTGCGCAGCGCACTGTGAGTCCCTGTTTCGGGTTAATGCTCACGTGCAGCGTCACCTTGCCGTCCTTTGCCAGTGATTTGAGCTTGTCATAGGTGATGACACCATCCTTAGTCCACGGTTGGCCGCCCCAGTAGCAGGTGATATGCTTCGCGGTATCTGCGAGGCCGTACACAAGCTTGCGACCACTCGGCATACTCATCTCCCAGGTGGCCAGAGGCCCTTGCCGGTAATCATTTGAGCCCAGATAACTCTCCAGAGCTGCCAGATTTAGCGTGATTTCCAGCTCATTCACAGCGGGAGATTTCACGGCAAAGCGCCCGGCGCCGTCGTATATCACCTTATTCTGCGTATCGCAGAAGGTGTCTTTCAGATTGGAGTAATCAGCCGCTCCGGCGCTCAGGGCCAGAGCCATCATCAGGCTGGAGGTAAGTCGATTCGTCATGTCTCAGTATCAGGGGTAAAATAGTAGCCCACTCCGCGCTCGGTTCCGATGCAGGCGGCGTGGTCGCCCAGTTTCTGGCGCAGGCGCTTCACATGCGTATCCAGCGCGCGGCTCTGGGTCGTATCGGCATAGCCGAAGAGAATTTTCTGCAGCTCGTAGCGGTCCTGCACCTTGCCGGGACGCTCCATCAGGTATGCCAGCAGCTTGAACTCTGCCGTGGTCAGCTCCAGCGGGCACCCCGCCAATGTGGCTGCCAGGGTGTTCTTATCCAGCACCAACGCACCACCACGCACCACCAGCTGTGCAGCACCGGCATTGGCACGAGCCAGTACATTACGCACGCGCAGCACCAGTTCCTTCGGGCTGAATGGCTTGGTCACGTAGTCGTCTGCCCCCAGGCTCAGGCCAGACAGGCGGTCATCCAGCTCGCCACGCGCTGTCAGGAAGACTACGGGGATACTCCGCATCATGTCATTCTCTTTCATGGCGCGGAATATCTGGAATCCATCCATTCCCGGCAGCATCACATCCAGTATCACCAGATCCGGTCGATTCTGCTGAATCTTCTCCCAGCCCTCGGTTCCGTGGTGCACCAGTGTACACGCCCAGCCCTGGCGCTCCAGATTGAACGCAACCAGCTCAGCGATATCCACATCATCTTCCACCACCAGAACCTGCATACCCTCTCACACTACCATAAATTGCCCCGTACCTCAATGATTTCTTTCCATGCCGCCGTATTTTTTCGTTTTCCGGACGCAGAAAAAGAGAACTACGGGCATGGTACATGTAAGCTCAAATCATTTCAGAAAAAAAGCTCTGAGAATCAACTCAGAGCTTTTGGGATTCAACACTGTAACCGGACTCAGGGTTTACTCTGCACCCGGGTATTGGGGGAAAGTCCGTAGATCTGGGGTTCGTACATGAGCTGGGCCTGGGCGGGCGGCGCGGTAGAGAAGCCGGCACGCTTCACGCGGGCGTAGTACTGCATGTTGAGCAGGTCGCGGCCCTCCCAGCGAGTACAGAAACCGCGCACCCGGTCGGCCAGATACTCGCGGTGGTCGAACCAGTAGCTCCAGCGGGTGGACTCCAGACCGGCTGCCTGACCGGGCACATTCGGGTTGACAGCCTCCATGCAGGCGGGCAGATAATCCTCCAGCACCAGATACTTGAGCTCCTGAGCCACCTTGGCACAGGTGAGGGTGACACGCACCACATCCCCCACCTTGAACTCGGTGACAGGCCGCCAGATACCGTCAGCCCCCTTGCTCTCATAGATTCGGGTCACCTGCAGGCCACGCTCTGTCACGCCGGGGTATTCCGCGGTGGACGGCAGCGCGCGTAGACTGAAGGCGGCATACACCGTTCCCTCCTTAGCGGCCAGCGTGGTGGGCAGGCTCTTCATCTCCTGCCCCGGCTGCCAGGGCAGCTGTACGGTGGTGGCACCCCTGCCCAGCTTGATTTCAGTGCCGTCATACAGCACTACGGTAGCCTCGCCGGTGCCATCTTTCTTGAGATGCAGGTATTCCACCAGCGCCAGCAGAGTCCAGCCATGGCTCTGTGTGGTGCCGTGGCGGTAATCGCGGCCCACAGTGCGCATCCAGGTGCGGAACGCAGCATCGGCCTCGGCGGGTTTCTCCAGCAGAGAGAGGATGAAGCGCATACTTGCCAGCGTCTCGCGGTCGAGGTGTACATTCTTCTTGCTCAGGACCTCGCGCAGGATATCCATCATCGCTCCGGTCTTGCCGCGGGTGCGGGCAATACTGTACAGGGCACGGTAGGAAAGGCCCTTCGTATCCGCGTTCCCGAGGTAGTGCAGCAGCATTTCCATTTTCTCCTGCGGCACATCGTAGCCCTGCTCCTGCGCAAGCTTGAGCACATAGGCCGCATGAGCGCTGGCCCACAGGCAGGATTGGCGATGCCCGGCCCAGTAAGCGAGGCCGCCGTCCTCGCACTGGCGCTGCAGGATTTCGCCAATAATCTCGTTCACCGTACTCTTCACATCCTCCGGGCGGGTGCGAGCCATGAGCGGGCAGAACGGTGCCAGATGGTCATACAGCAGCCAGGGAATGAGCGCAGAGGCGCGCTGCTCGGTGCAGCCGTAGGGGTAGGACAGCAGGAAATCCGCCGCCCCCGACAGATGCAGCAGAGGATTAGCGGATACAACCAGCTCCATGCGGCCGCGATTGGCAGCTGCCACATCGGCTCCCAGCAGAGCAGCCAGCGACTGCGGCTCGGCACCGGCAGAGAGGGCCAGTCGATGCACTTCCTTGAGCACAGGAGCGGGGAAGCGCACCTCGAACTCACCCTGCACCGCATCGCTGCCGGGCTTGCCAATCGCCGTCCAGCGCAGTTTCTGCTCGCCCTCTGCGGCTGCCTTGAAATCAAAGAACAGCGTGCCGCTCTGGTGCGCAGCCAGCGTGATTTCCTGCGGAGCTTCGGCGCCCTCCAGGCTTACCTTCCAGGTGCCGTCCTCGGCGGTGTTGTTGACAATGGAAAGCGGCAGACGCAGTTCGTCACCCAGGCTCATGAAGAGCGGTGTGCCGGGAGTGAGCATCACGGGCTGCGCCACGGTAAACTCACCATCTGCAGAGCCGAATCGCTTACCGCTCTTATCCAGAGCCACGGCAAACACGCGGTAGGTGGTCAGCGTATCCGGCAGCGTCACATCGGCAGAGAACCGGCCCTCGGCGTCGGTGCGCAGAGCACCCGCCCAAAGCGCCACCGGAGCAAAATTGGTGCGCAGGCGAGGAGCTTCCTCCTCTTCGGCGTCAGCACTCCAGGCTCCACCGGCCATGGCCTGCGGTTCAGGAGCCGGTGCGGCGCAATCCATGGTCTCGGCAACGGCTTCTTCCATTACCCCATCCTCAGCCACCACACCCAGAGAATTAGAAGCAGACTTCATCTTCACCGAGCGGGACAGGCGGGCTCCAGCAGCCGGAGCCGTAGGAGCGTTCAGCACATGACCGACCATCAGCGGGCTGAGCGAATAGCCCTTGCCCACCATATCACCCCGCCACAAGCCGGGCATCAGTTGTGGTACCGCGGGTGTGGCGACACGGCCATACATTCCCCGCGAACCGGTCAGATTAAAGCTACGGGCAAAGCCGCGGCAGAAGAAGGACTCCGGGTCGGGTTTCTGGTAACGCCCCACAGACAACATGCCCGCATCTACCGCAAAGAGAGTCACCTCGGCATCTGCCGCCTTCCCCTCAGACAGCACCCGTCCGGAGATTGTCACCTTCTCCGCAGGTCGACATACCTGCTGGGGGAGTTGCAGCTCCACATCCAGATGATACTTCGCAATCGGCACAAAGCATTCCGCCCGGCAGGTGACGGGCATCTTCTGCGGTTCCTGCGAGGGCAGCACCATCGTGGCGCTCACCGTGCCTTCCTCACCTGCCACCAGCGGCACATGCAGCGTCTGCTTTCCGGCCTGCACCGGCAGCACCAGATGGCGCAGTTTCCGGGCACAGCCCACAAAAAGGTGCGCCCTGGCTGCGAACGGCAACTCACAGCGCAGCTCCAGCTCACCGTCCTTGTGCTCCAACTTGAGCTCGAGATTCACCTCACGGCTGCGGAAATACCAGAGACTGAACGTACTGGTCGTTTCGCGTCCTTCCGCATCGCGGCCACTGATTTCCCAGGTCTGAGCATCGGGATACTTATCACGAGCCTCAAACGGCATGGGTTGTCCCAGTTCACAGTTGGCGGGCACTGTCAGCGTGCCGGTCCAGAGTTCCTTTGTCAGATTTTCCATCTTACCCAGACCGTTTGCTTCAATCTTCGCTTCCCGGGTATGATGTATAAGTTTCAGATTCAGCACCTGCTCACGAGCCAGCACTGCATTGGTGCGGGAGTCATAGAGCTTGATACGACCATTTTCCACTCTGATGTAGAAATCTGTCGGATAAATATTCCTGCTGACTCTGCTCATGAGCACATATTCCTCGCGGTCATTGGATACATTGCCATTAGCGCTGACATGTCCCATTTCCCGCATAGCCGCGGACACCTCACGGGTAATCTCGGCCTTGCCCTCGGCATCCAGCTTGAGCTCCACCTCGTTATCATCATTCAGATTCAGCACGCATGAAGCACCGGCCAGCGGCACACCGCTGTAATCGGTAGCAGAAACACGCACCTTGTAATTCTTCGGAGCCACGGGATCCACCTCGATTTCGCAATTTGCCTTGAACGCATCGCGGCGGAACACCTCGCAGATAACCTGCGCACCCTGGCGGAAACTGCCGCACTCCAGTATCATGTGATAGTAGCCGGTTACATCGTCCTCGCCCTTGGGCAGGGTGAATGTCGCCTCGAATGCGCCGAACTCACTCAGCGAAATCTCGCGTTTTTCCAGTTCCTTGCCATTCGGCGCGGTGAAAATCAGTCGCCCCGTCTTCTCCCGGGGGATTTCGCAGCTGCCGTCCGGCAACTGGCGGCGCAGGATGCCACGCACATGCACCTCATCCCCGGGGCGATAGATCGGACGATCCAGCACCATCATGGTAGACTGCCCACGGGGGCGGGCACCGGCGGTGCGCATGGGGCGGTGCTGCAGATTAAGCACCACGGCATCCTCTCCACTACGCACCTCAACCGAGTCGTAGATGGAAGTATTCTCCGGCAGCCAGGCAATACCATTCTGCAGCGCCAGATGATGCTGCTGCCCCGAGGCATCCCTGTAGCTCACCGTGCCCTCTTCCACCGGGTTGCCATTGGAGAATCGGTTCACCAGAATGGCAGCATCGCCCAGCATCACATTCAAATCAGTCACCTGCACCACCACATCCATCTGCGAATCAAGTACTTCAGCGGGGTGCTCGTGCATCTGGAGCGACTGACGAACCTCCGCATTGGCCACGGGCTGAAGACGCAGCAGGTACATACCGGGAGCAGTGGGGCCACCCGTAGCGGTATCGAGCGCGAGAACCGCTTCGCCGCTCTGCAGCATACCGCCATTTCCGGCAGGCACCAGCGTACCGGGCAGCGCCACGGCGCCTTCCAGCGCCCGGCGACTGTTCTCTGTGCGGCGGTTCGCTTCCTTGTGCATATAATCAAGTGTCTTTTCCGCCTGTTTGATGATACCTTTATCCACCATCAGGCCTTTCCAGACACGGGCCTTGAGCAAATCATACTCCAGCTTATTCGCCAGCAGCGTGGCGGTATTGCTCAGTTCACCAGCCATGGCATCGGCTTTCTTTCCGTCCGCCAAGCGCCAGGCACTTACCTTCACGGCACCGAGGTTCGTGAAAGGCAGGCGCAGATTGTGGTCGCCCTTGAGCGGCAGCACGGCGGCCTCTCCATAGCGCAGCACCGGCCACGCGGGATTCAGCGCAATGCGATGACGATGCTCCGCGGCCATCTTCCAGCCGAGGTACGAGGTCGTATCGCCGGGCAGCACCACATCCAGATTAACGGGGGCGGGAGAGCTCAGCTCTACCAGGAATCCCAGCGCCTGCCCCTGCGGCTTCCAGGTCAATTCTCCCCCCTTGCGCCCCCAGTAGGGGCCCACAGCGGGCATCTCCTGCACCCCGGCATAGCGGAACTCAAGACATTTGCCGTTCAGCACCAGTTGCTTCCGACCCTCACCGGCAGAAGTGGCAACCTGCTCACCCACCGCCAGCTGCATACGCTCAAACAAAGCGGGCATATCCGCAGCATTCATCGGTGCGCTGAAAAAGACCCGCAGGCGATAGGACTTGTTCTCATGCAGCACCCACTCCACCCCCGAGCCCAGCTCAGGCTGCGGCGTTGCATCAACACATACAGGTTCATCACCTGAGAAGCCCTGCCCCTTCTCCGGCTGCACGAGGAGGTGCCATTCCTTTTTCGGGTCAAGCGGGCTCACCGGGCGCACCACCACATGCCCCGGCAGCGGGGTATCCGGTGTAAGCTTCTTCCATACATCCTCCCCCCGGTCCGTCAGGATACGCAGAGTTTCATGAGTCACGCCCTGTTTCAGGTAGGCAGGTTCCAGTCGGGCTTCCACTCCGCCGGTATAGAAGATTTCGCCATTCCAGATTTTACGGTGGACCTCACGGAACACGAAACGCAATGGAGAAGCCGCCGAAAGCTCACGGCTTTCGCGGGTCAGCTGGTGGTCAGCACATACCATGACACCCAGCCCGCTGCCGTCCATAAAGGACGTACCGCTCAGGGTATCAGGCGGGCAGTAGAATGTCTTCTCATCCTGCGGAGCCTCAGCTCCACCCAGGTACTTCGTGCCGGGATTCAGGCGGAACCTGTACTCTGTAGCGCAGGATGTTCCCTCGGGGAATGAGATGTGCACCCTGTCCTGGTCGCTCCACGTCACGATGGGCTTGAATTTCTCATCGCCGGTAATCGTGAGGATATCGCGCCCGAGATCCTTATCGGTCATCTTCTCATACTCGCTCCGGTGGGCATTGCGTACGGTGGTCAGACTGACCAGCGGCTCCGGGTACTTGAACTCCACGGACTGATTATAAGAGTTCGTTCTCATTTGCGGCACCTGTGCTGCAGCAGCGGTCAACGCGCCCAATAACATGCAGGAAATGCGTTTCATAGATAATCGTTCTGTTAGTTATTTAAGACAATAAAAAGGTGTTTCTGTTCAAGGATGGCTGATAATCCGGGTATTCGGCGACAGTCCGTAGACCTGGGGTTCATACATAAGCTGCGCCTGGGCGGGTGGTGCGGCGGAGGTACCGGCGCGCTTCACGCGGGCGTAGTAGCGCATGTTGAGCAAATCCCGCCCCTCCCAGCGGGTGCAGAAGCCGCGCACGCGGTCGGCCAGATACTCGCGGTGGTCAAAGGCCAGGCTCCAGTGCAGAGGCTCAAGCCCCGCTGCCTGGCTAGGGACATCCGGGTTGATGGCTTCCATGCAGGCGGGCAGATAATCCTCCAGCACGAGATACTTATGTTCATCTGCCACCTTGGCGCAGGTAAGCGTGACGCGCACCACATCGCCCACCTTGAATTCACTCGCAGGCCGCCAGATTCCATCTGCTCCACGGGTTTCATACACTCGGGTCACCTGCAGACCACGCTCGGTCACGCCGGGGAAATCATCCGTCTGCGGCAGGGCCCGCACACGCAAAGAGGCATAGACCGTACCACCCTGGGCCTTCAGGGTGGTAGGCAGCGTCTTCATCTCCTGCCCCGGCTGCCAGGGCAGCGACACCTTGGCGGCGTCAAGCCCCAGCTTATACTCTGAGCCGTCATTCAGTACCAGCGTGGCCTCACTTCCCTTGTTTTTCCGAAGGTGCAGATACTCCGCCAGAGCCAGCATCGTCCAGGCATGGCTCTGCGTCGTGCCGTGGCGGTAATCACGCCCTGCAGTACGCAGCCAGTCATGGAAAGCAGCATCTGCTGCCGCCGGGTTCTCATGCGACTCCAGTATGAAACGCATACCAGCAAGCGTTTCCCGGTCAAAGTAGAGATTTTTTCTGCCCAGTACATCACGCATTTTCCCGGTGCTGGAGCTGATACAAGCCAAAGAGAACTGCGCCGAAGCAGGCAAATCCTTCGATTCGGCCGTTTCCAGATACCGGAGCAATTTCTCCAGCTTTTCCTGCGGCACTTCCCAGCCCAGCTTACGTGCCAGATGAAGCACACAGGCAGCGTGAGCGCTGGCCCACAGGCAGGATTCCTTCTGCCCGTCCCAGTAAGCAAGGCCACCGTCCCCGCACTGCCGCTGCAGGATTTCACGAACAGCCTTATTCACGGTTGCCCTCACCTTCTCTTCCCCCAGCTCAGCCACTCGAGGGCAAACAGGTGACAGATGCTCGTACAGCAGCCAGGGAATGAGCGCCGATGCACGCTGCTCGGTGCAGCCATAGGGATACACCAGCAGGAAATCAACCGCCCCGGCCAGATGAAGCAGAGGATTGGTCGAAGCCACCAGTTGCATCTCGCCACGTGTTGCCGGCGCCACAGATTCCTCCAGCAGTGAGGCCAGAGCCTGTGGCTCTCCACCGGCAACAAGCGTCAGGTAATGCACTTCCTTGAGCACAGGCGCTGGGAAACGCACCGAGAACCCGCCCTGCACCGCATCACAGCCAGGCTTACCAAGCGCCGTCCAGCGCAATTTCTGCTCGCCCTCGGTCACAGCCTTGAAATCGAAATACATAGTGGCTGACTGGTGAGCCTCCAGCATAATTTCCTGCCGGGCTTCCGATTCCTCCATAGTCACGGTCCAGGTTCCAGCTTCATCGGTATTGTTCACGATGGTGAGAGGCAGGCGCAGCTCATCTCCCAGGCTCATGAAGAAGGGAGTGCCGGGAGTGAGCATCACCGGCTGAGCCACGGTGAATTCTCCCTCTGATGAACCGAACCGGCGGCCGCTCTTGTCGATGGCATGCGCATACACGCGATAGGTGGTCAGGGTATCCGGCAGCTTCACTTCTGTCGAGAAACGACCTTCGGCATCGGTACGCAGAGCCCCGCGCCACACCGCTACCGGAGCAAAATTACGACGCAGGGTCAACACTCCGTCGGAATCCGGCTGTGGGGCATATTCCACGGAAGAACCAGCGCCACTTCCAGTTTCGAATTCAGCCGCACCTTCCTCTTCTTCGCAATCTTCATCGTCACCACCACCGAATGCAAACATGCCTGTTTCCGGGCTGAGGGAATAGCCCGGTCCGATGATATCCCCCTGCCAGACAGCAGGCAGTAAATCCAAATCCGGCAGAGATTGCTCCTGAACAGATGCGTAGGGGCGGGTAATTTCAAAATAGCGACCAGGGTGAGCACTGAACATGAGCTCAGTAAACAAGCCCCGTGATGAATCTCCGAAAAGCATCCCCTCATCCACCGCATAAAGCGTCACCTCAGCCTCCACGGGAGTGCCTGCTGCCATCACCTGTCCGGAAATCCGCACCGTTTCCGCAGGGCGGCATACCTGCTGCGGCAATTGAAGCGCTACATCCAGACGGCACTGGCGCAAGGGGACAAATAAATTACACCTGGCCTCGGTAACTGGTTTACCAGCATGCGGCCCGGGCTGTATCAGGGAGAAATACACAAAGCCCTCTTCGTTGGGGAGCAGCTCCACGCGGTATGTCTGCCGCCCGGCCTGCACCGGCAGATTCAGGTGGCGCAGATTCTTTCCCTCTCCCACAAACAGGTGAGCCCAGCCGTCATGGGGTAATTCCACCTGCAATGTCACCGAACCGTCCTGATACGAGGGAACCATCGCCGTATAGGAAACAGAGCTATCGTGATGACAGAAGGTCGTATAGTTTGTCTTGCGTCCAGCGGCATCTGTGCCGGAGATTTTCCATTCGGCCGATGACCACTGCCGGACTTCCTTCACAGGCAACGGCATTCCCAGCTCACAGCCGGCTGGCACCACCAGTTCCCCACTCCAATGGACAGTCTCGCGCATTTGCTCCATTCCCAGGCCATTAGCCCCCGGTGAGGAATAAGATTCTTCAGATACCAGCCGGAGCTGCAGCTTCTGCTCCCTCTGCAGCACTTCATCGGTTTCCGAATCCAGGAGTCGCACCCGGTTTTCATGTGCCTCAATATAGAAATCTGCCGGGTAAATGAACTTGCACTCATCCTCCAGTTCTACATATTCCTCCCGGTCGTTGGTCACGGTACCACTCACGTCAATGCATCCGTCCTCACGCATCTGCGGGGTCACGGGTCGTGTGACTTCTGCCTTACCTTCAGCATCGAGCTTCAGTGTCACCTGCTCATCTTCAATCAGCAGCTTACACTCCGCTCCGGACAAAGGCACTCCGCTGTAATCCTCAGCCTGCACGCGGACGGTAAACGTATCCGGGGTAACTGCAGGGGCTTCAATCTCCACAGTAGCTTCAAAGGCATCGCGGCGGAATACGGCACAATTCACAGGCATGTAGGTCCGGGACTCACCACAGGTGACTTTCAGGTCATACTGGCCTGTCACATCGGCTTCTCCTTTCGGCAAAGTAAATGAGGCTTCAAACGCGCCGTATTCACCGAGACTGATTTCGCGTTTATCCAGGCTGCTGCCATCCGGACGCCGGAACTCGATGCAGGCTGATTTCTCATCAGGCAGAGCGCAGGAACCGTCGGGCTGCAGGCGACGCAGCACTGCCCGCACATGCACCGTATCACCGGGACGGTAGAGAGGTCTGTCCAGCAACAGCACCGCGTGAACACGCGGCTCCGGTTCATCATCACCATCTTCATCCTGCCCGAAGGGGGGAGGAACCAGCACCCGGTCCGTCCCCGAACTCACGCACAGACAAGCGGATTGCTCCGCTTCCTCAGGCACCCAGGCAATGCCATTCACCACCTCGACTTCATGATATTTCCCCATGGCATCAGTAAACGACACCGTGGCAGATTCAACAGGCGCGCCATCGGAAAAACGATTTACTAGAACAGCCCCATCGCCCAGAGTCACATTCAGGTCCGTGACCTGTACCAATACATCCTGCGTAAGGTCGAGAGCATCCACCTTGCCATTCAGATGGTGCAAAGCAGCCCGCACCGGGGCGTTGACCTCGCGCTGCAGGCGCAGCAGATACATGCCGGGTACGGGTGATTTGCCCAGCACGGAATCCAGATTCAGATTCATCACACCACGGCTCGTGAGACCGGGGGCATCCGCTTCTACCCGGCTGGCGGGAAAGGGTGTAGCGTTTTTCAGCACATTGCGGCTGAAGCGGGCGGATTTCTGCGCCTCTTTTTTCTTATTGTTCAATAACTTGCGGCAGGCTTCCAGTTCTCTTTTATTCACCGGCAACCCCTGGGCAGAGCGCATCTTAAGCACATCGCAGGCCACCTGAACACCTGCCAGCTCTACCTCATCACGTAATTGTCCCGAAAAAGCCTGCTGCGCCATTTTGTCAGTCAAGCGCCAGGCATTTACCTGCACCGCAGATACATTCACCTGTCCGAGCTGCAGGTTATGGTTCCCCTGAACAGGCACAATCGCACATTTACCGCTCACCAGTTTCGGGCAAGCAGGGTTGAGAGCAATACGATGATGATGCTCCTTCTGCATCCTGAATCCCAGATGAGACGACGTGCCTTCCGGGATAAACAGATCCAGCACCCCGGAACCAGTCGCCGACACTTCTATTTCAAATCCTTCCACCTGGTCCTGCGGGGTGTAGGTCAGAGCTTCCGCCGCATCCTCTTCTTCCTCGTCATATTCCTCATCATCCTCATCTTCCCAGTTATCGTCCTGCGATTCGCTGGGCAAATCTATCACCCCGCGATAACGGAACTCAATCTCACGATTCTGCAGTTGCAACTTTTTGCATCCCGGGCCGCTGGCAGCCGCACATGCGCCATCCACCATAAGCCGCATACAGTCGAACAATACCGGCATATCGGCTTTGCTCATCGGATGACTGAAAAACACCTGCAGGCGGTATGTTCCGACCTCCCGGTCATCCCATCGCACGCCCGAGCCGAGCTCTGCGGGTATAACAAGCCCGGTACAGACAACGCATTCAGACCTGAACCCGCCATCCTGCCCATCCTCCAGCAACAGATCCCATTCCACCCCCGGTTGGAGAGGCTTCTCCGGGCGAACCACAACGTGTGCGGGAAGCTGCGTATCGGGTGTGAGGGACTTCCAGACCGCCGCACCCCGTTCTGCCAGAATATCCAGCGTCTTATAGTCCACCCCCTGTTTCAAATAAGCGGGTTCCAGGCTGGCAGAAACGGTTGCGCCATATCCATATCTTTCCTCTTTCCGGATAACCTGACGGAACACAAAGCGGAGGTCCGACGCCGGGGAAAGCTCGCGGCTTTCCTTCGTTCGACGTTGATTGGCATGAACCACGACACCAGCCCCCTTTCCATCCATAAACAATGTACCGCTCAAGGTGTCAGGAGGACAATGGAATCGCATTTCCTCCTGCGGAGCCTCTGCACCGCCCAGATATTTCGTGCCGGGATTCAGGCGAAAGCAGAATTCATCCGCACAGGATGTACCCACCGGGAAAGTGATACGCAACCGGTCCTGATCTGCCCACTCCGCGGTGGGTTTCAAGGACGAGCCTCCCGAAATGGTGAATAAATCCCGCCCCAGGTCTTTATCACTCATCTCGTCATTCTCTGACTCCCGGCCATTCTCGACCGTGGCACTGCTGACCAGAGGTTCCGGGAATTGAATCTCCACACGATGTCCGCCAGAGTACGACTGCAGCACGGGCTTTTCCGCGGCAACAGACGCAAAGGATAACAGCAACAAAAGGGTGAGTTTCGCGTTCATGAAATCAAGGATGGCTGGTGATTCGGGTATTCGGCGACAGTCCGTAGACCTGGGGTTCGTACATAAGCTGCGCCTGGGCGGGCGGTGCGGCGGAGGTGCCGGCGCGCTTCACGCGGGCATAGTAGCGCATGTTGAGCAAATCGCGCCCCTCCCAGCGGGTACAGAAGCCGCGCACGCGGTCGGCCAGATACTCGCGGTGGTCAAAGGCCAGGCTCCAATGCAGAGGCTCAAGCCCCGCGGCCTGGCTGGGGACATCCGGGTTGATGGCTTCCATGCAGGAGGGCAGATAATCCTCCAACACGAGATACTTATGTTCATCTGCCACCTTGGCGCAGGTAAGCGTGACGCGCACCACATCGCCCACCTTGAATTCGCTCGAGGGCCGCCAGATTCCATCTGCACCCCGGGTTTCATACACGCGGGTCACCTGCAGGCCTCGCTCGGTCACTCCGGGGAAATTATCCGTCTGCGGCAGAGCACGCACACGCAGAGAGGCATAGACCGTACCGCCCTGAGCCCTCAGGGTGGTGGGCAGCGTCTTCATCTCCTGCCCCGGCTGCCAAGGCAGTTTCACCACCGTAGCTTCGCGCCCCAGCGGAAGAACTGAGCCGTCCTGCAGCGCGAGCGAGGCCTGCGAGCCCTGGTCTTTCCTGAGTTTCAGGTATTCCACCAGCGCAAAGAGATTCCAGGCATTGCCCTGGGTAGTGCTGTGGCGGTAGTCGCGTGCTGCGGTGCGCAACCAGGTGCGGAAGGCCTCATCGGCACCGTCCGGATTCTCAAGCATGCTCAGCATGAACTGCACCGTGGCGCGGGTTTCGCGTTGCAGATAGGAGAACTCGCATTCCTTATCAATTTCAAGCATTTCGCGCAGAATGGATTTCATCTGGCCGGTCTTGCCGCGGGTGCGGGCAATGGCGAAACGCGTGCGGGCGGACTCATCATCCGTGGAGCTCCACCAGAGGTAGCGGTAAAGCTTGTCCATGGCATCCTGCGGGACGTCGAATCCCTGCTCCTGAGCGAGTTTGAGCACGTAGCCGGCATGCGCCGTAGCCCAGAGGCAGGAGTGATTCCACCCACCCCAGAAGGAGAGACCTCCGTCATCGCACTGGCGGGGCAGCAGGTCAGCTATAGCGGCCTGCACTATCTTCTTCACGTCCTCGCGGCGGGTCTTGGCCAGATGCGGGCAGAAGGGAGCCAGTTCATCATACAGCAACCAGGGGATAAGACCGGAAGCGCGCTGCTCGGTGCAGCCATAGGGATATTCCAGCAGGAAATCAGCAGCCCCGGCCAGATGCAGCAAGGGATTGGCCGATGCCACCAGCTCCAGCTCACCGCGACGGGCTGCAGCCACATCCGTCCCGAACAAAGAGGCCAGCTGCAGCGGAGACTCGCCCGGCTTGAGAATGAGATGGTGGTGTTCCTTGAGCACGGGAGCCGGAAAACGCACCGAGAACTCGCCCTGCACCGCGTCGCTGCCGGGCTTGCCGAGCGCCGTCCAGCGCAGTTTCTGCTCACCCTCGCTCAGCGCCTTGAAGTCGAAATACAGCGTACCGCTGCGGCGGGCTTCCAGCGTGATTTCCTGCGAAGCCGCCGCGCTCTCCAGCGAGACGGTCCAGGTACCGGCTTCATCGGTATTGTTCACGATGGAAAGCGGCAGACGCAGTTCATCCCCCAGGCTCATGAAGAGCGGCGTGCCAGGTGTGAGCATGACGGGCTGCGCCACGGTGAACTCACCCCTGGCACTGCCGAAACGCTTGCCACTTCGGTCAACCGCCACGGCGATGACTTCGTAAGTGGTAAGGGTATCCGGCAAGGTCACTTCCGCAGAGAAACGCCCCTCGGCATCCGTCTTCAATGCGCCCTGCCACACTGCTACGGGGGCAAAGTTCGTGCGCAGGCGGGGCTGTTCATCACCAGGCATTTCCCCACTTCCTGACTTAAGTGCTCCGGAGACAAGGCCATCGACCACGCAGGGAGCGGGAGCACAATACTGATGCTCATCTTCCAGCAGCCACGGGGGCAGATCATCCATCAGCCCGCCTATCATACGCCCGCTCTTTTTGAATACCGACTTTACCAGGCTGCGCCTGGCCACGACTCGCTGCGTGGGTGTAAGCGAATACCCCGGCGTCAGCATATCGCCGAGCCAGAACCCGGGCATGAAGCTCAGCAATGGTTTCGGGCGGTTGAAATAATCGTACATGCGAGCATCCTTCAACGCAAAGGTACGCACGTTCCGCGTACAGAAGAAAGCCTCGGGGTCGGGGTAATCGTAGGGAGCCACCGAAAGCATGCCGGCATCCACTGCATACAGCGTCACTTCTGCCTGCGCAGGATTTCCCGCAGCCAGCACGCGGCCAGTCAGGGTGATTTTCTCCGCAGGGCGGCAAATCTGCTGCGGCAGCTGCAGCTCCACATCCAGATGATACTGCTTTACCGGCACGAAACATGTGGTATTGGCGCAGATGGGTTTATCCCCGGCGTTCTCAACCGGAAGCACCAGCGCGAAGCTGAGTTTGCCCTCCTCGCCGCGCTTCAAGGAAACACGGTAAGTCTGTTTTCCTGCCTGCACGGGCAGCACCATATGCCGCAGTTTCTGCCCACAGCCGACCAGCACATGCGCAAAACCCGCGTGAGGCAAATCCACCAGCAGCTCCACTGCGCCATCCTGCGCGCTGGCTTTCAACTCAGGAGCCTTATCCTCTCCGGATGCGTAGCGGCGCAGGTGCAGACGGCTCTTCGCCTCGCGCCCCGCGGCATCACGGCCGCTTGCCACCAGGGCCTCGCCCCTGATCCGCCATTCATTATCCAGCTTCACCGGCAGGGGCATACCCAGCGTGCAGTTGGCGGGAATAGTCAGACTGCCGCTCCAATGCACGGTATCCTGCTCCGCCTGCGGGCCGAATCCATTGGGACCGGGAAGCGGTTTTTCATGGCTGCTCACCAGCTGGAGCTGCACCAGCTGAGGACGCGCCAGCGGCTCACCGGTGCGGGAGTCGAGCACCTTGATGCGGTTCTCTCTCAGCTCAATCCGGAAATCAGCAGGATGAATAATCTGATTCAATTCCTTGAGCACCACGTATTCCTCACGGTCATTGACCACATGGCCGGAAACGATGATGCACCCTTCCTTGCGCATTTCCGGAGTCACGGGGCACGAGAGTGTGGCCTCACCCTCGGCATCCAACGTCACCTCCTTCTTTTCGCCCGCTATGACGAGCTCGCCACGGGCACCGCCCAGCGGAGTGCCGCTGTAATCCACAGCCGATACATGCAACGTGAAGGATTCCGGCACCACGGGGTCAATATCCATGGCCAGCGTAGTCTTGAAAGCATCACGACGGAAGACCTGGCAATTCGCCTTTACCGACTCGCGGGAATCGCCGCTTTCGACACGGATTTCATATTCACCCGCCACGTCGTCCTCGCCGGTGGGCATGGTGAAGGACGTTTCAAAAGCGCCGAAATCGCCCAAAGGCAGCTCGCGGGTTTCAAGTTCGCGACCATCCGGGTGGAAAAAGCTGACTCTGGCCTGTTTTTCTTCAGGGAGGGAGCAGCTGCCATCCTGCAGCGCACGGCGCAGCACGCCACGCACGTTCACCACATCGCCCGGGCGGTAAAGCGGACGGTCAAGCACCAGCATGGTCATATCCGCCGGGTCAGAAGAATCGACCCCACGGTAATGCGACGGCAGGGATACCACCACCACATCGTCGCCCGAGCGCACCCAGGCCTTGGTGGTGCGCCTCACCTCCGGCAGCCAGGCAATGCCGTTGCGGATGCTCACCTGGTGTATTTTCTCTTCATCGTCTACCCAGGAAACCGTACCTTCCTGCACAGGGCGGCCATCGGAATAGCGGTTGACCAGCACGGCCTCCTCTGCCATGGTCACGTTCAAATCAGTCACCTGCACCACCACATCCTGCGTGGCATCCAGCGATTCCTCAGCCCGTTCCATCTGGCGCAAAGCAGCGCGCACTCGTGTGTTGGACTCGGGCTTGAAGCGCAGCAGATACATACCAGGGGTGGGCGCACCGCCGGTAGCCGAGTCAAGCTTGAACACAGCCTCGCCGCTCTTCAGCATTCCCTCGCCATCGATCTTCACCCGGCAGGCGGGGAAAGCCGTGGCATTCTTCAGCACCATACGGCTGCGGTGAAGATACTTGCTCTCTGCCTTGCGGGCGCTGGATAAAGCATCATCCGCCGACTCCGTCGCGCGTTCATCATCGGCCAGACCTCGCCAGGAGCGGGAATCGAATAAATCATCCGCCAGCTTGAGGCGAGCCACTCGGGCGGCATCGCTCAGGGAGTTAAGGAACGCGGTGGCGGTCATGTCGTGGGGAATCTTCCAGGCATTCACCTGCACCGAGTTCAGATTAGCGCAGGGAAGTCGCAGCGTACGAGCCCCCTTGAGCGGTACAATGATATTCTGCCCCGGCTGAATCACCGGCCAGGCGGGAGTCAGCGAAATGCGGTGGTGATGCGCTCCCGCCACTTTCACACCAAGGTGCGATGTGATATCCGCAGGCAACTTCACATCCAATAGCACAGGGGCAGAGGAACTCACCTCCACCACAAAACCGCGTGCCTCATGCTGAGGGGTGTAGCTCAGCGTGCGCGATTCCTCCTCTACTTCATCCGCATCATTCCGGAGCCAGGACATGGATTCCACCGTGTGGGGTTCCAGAATGCCGACGTAGCGGAAACTCACCGTATTCCCCTCCAGCTGCAGCTTCTTGCGTCCCTTGCCTGCGGACACCGCCACATTTGTTCCCGAGGCCAGCTGCATGCGTTCAAATATCTTCGGCATGTCTGCGGCTTTCATCGGTTCGCTGAAGCGCACATGCAGCCGGTAGCCTTCCCCGGGCTCATCCTGCCACTCCACGCCGGTACCAAGCTCCGGGTACTGCGGAATATCGTAACAGACAGGGTCCTCTGCGACAAAGCCATCGCCTTCCTCTGCCAGAATCAGCAGATGCCAGTTATCTTCCGGGTCAAGCGTGGTGGCAGGACGCACCACCACATGCCCCGGCAGCGGCTTATCCTGCTGCAGACGGCTCCACACCTCCTTGCCACAGAGCTGGAAATAATTGATACTGGAACCATCTATACCCTGCTTCAGGTAGGCCGGCTCCAGAACACCTTCCACACAGTCCACATAATACCTGTCCCCGCTCCAGAAATGCTCACGCGCCCGGCGGAATACAAAACGCAGCTTTGTATCCGGCGAGAATTCGCGGCTCTCGCGGTTGCGATACCGGTCCGGGCAGACCATGACTCCCACGCCGCGGGCATCATTGAAAGCGTGCCCGTGCAGCGTATCAGGCGGGCAGCGGAAGTGTACAGGCTCAGAAGAAGCTGCAGCCCCACCCAGATATTTTGTGCCGGTTTTCAGCTGCAGGGTGTATTGAGTAGAACAGGAGGCGTTATCGGGGAATGTGAGCAGGAGTTGATTCTGGTCCTGCCAGCGGGCTATAGGTTTGTACTTCTCATCGCCGGAAATGAGGATGAAGTCGATTCCCAGATCCTTGTCGCTCAATACTGCATCCGTTTTATGAGCATTCTCCACCGCACTGAGAGGAACCAGCGGCTCGGGGAACGATACCACCACCTCGCGGCGATAGTTCGACGAAACGACCAGAGGTTCACCGCCTGTCCCCAGCGCAGGCAGTACCGTCATCAATAATCCCCATATCATCAAAATGTAATGTTTCATAAGCCCGGAGTCAGTTCATTGTACCATATAGCCCCGGCATGGCAAGTAAATAGTATCCCCACCCTGCCTGTCTATACCATTAACACCAGTCTCCCGCCAAAACGCAGCTTTCTCCGGCAAAAATTCATTTTTTCGGCATAAATCACATTTTCTAAAAAAAAGTCTTGCGTCCGGCTCAAAGATGAGTATAATATCCCCGCTTCCACGGCACTCGTGGAAAAAGCAAATCGCGGATGTAGCTCAGTGGTAGAGCGCAACCTTGCCAAGGTTGATGTCGTGGGTTCGAATCCCATCATCCGCTCTCCAAAAACACGCGGATGTAGCTCAGTGGTAGAGCGCAACCTTGCCAAGGTTGATGTCGTGGGTTCGAATCCCATCATCCGCTCTCACAAAAACACGCGGATGTAGCTCAGTGGTAGAGCGCAACCTTGCCAAGGTTGATGTCGTGGGTTCGAATCCCATCATCCGCTCTCACAAAACATCGCGGATGTAGCTCAGTGGTAGAGCGCAACCTTGCCAAGGTTGATGTCGTGGGTTCGAATCCCATCATCCGCTCTTAAATCAAGAAGGCCTGCTCATGCAGGCCTTTTCTGTTTGTTACAAATCATTGCGGGCGAGGTCGCTGCATGCGGGGCTCGCGGCGCGGACGGCGGTTACGCATTTCCTGGATACGATCCCGCACTTCCTTGAGGCGCTTTTCATCATGGCTCTCAAGAATCAGGGAAATCTCAGCCTCCTGCTGCGAACGCGCGGCTTCCGCCTTGGGGTGCATGGAAACCAGCATGGCCAGTCGCTCACGCATTTCCGGCGTATAATCCGCACGGGTGGTGATGAGGGAAATAACACCAAGAGTCATTTCATTCTCACTATGCGCCAGTTCTGCCTTTCCCGCTGCTGCCAGAGCTGCGGTATAGCGGTCGCGGGTGGAAATGTAGAGCATAAGCATCTCAGAGCTGCCGGGATTATCCGCCAGCAGAGAACGGGTATATCGCGCGGCGCGAGCCAGAGTCTCTACGTCAGCACGAGAGAAAGGCCGCATGGTCCACTGCACGTAGGCACGCTTGAACAGGAAGTTTTCCGGGTAGCGCTCCAGCATCTTATCCAGAAGCTGCTGCACGCTCTGCCCTTCCTCCAGAAGCTCGCGGCGAAGGTTGCGATTCTGCGCCTGCATGAGCAGCTCAATACGACGCATCTGCACCTTTTCGTTGTCCGGAGCGGCCTGTATCAATCCCTTCATGATTTCCACCGCCTGGCTGAGGTACTCCTGGCTCTCGCGGAACATACCCCGCGCAGACGCACCACGGCGCGGCTGGTCTTTTTGAGACCGGTCGGGCTGCCAGCGCCTACGATAGCGGGAACCGGTGCTCAGCATCTGCAGCGCACGAACCAGTTCCAGACGAGCTTCCGGGGCTGTAATACTATCGGCACGTGCCACCAGCTCCTTGATCAGTTTTTCAGCCTCCTTGTTCTTCTTCAGTTCATAGAGAGCAGAGCACATGCCGTTCACAGAACGCAGGTAACTGGCAGAATCCGGAGCGAACTGAGCCATGGCTCGGCTGAAATACTCGCAAGCAGTATCATAATCACCGGTCTGAAGTGCTATAATGGCAAGCGTCTCGCAGGCCGAAGCCATTTTCTCACCGCTATTCTCAGCCAATGCGGCAATTTCCTCGTAATAAGGCATAAGCTGCTGGAGCAGCTGAGCATCTGCCCGGGTGGGCTGCCAGAGAGTGTTGTCACCGGAGTCACGGTCAGCCATGCTGGCAAAAATCTGCTGCAAGGCAGAATCTGCAATAGCGGCATTGCGCTCTGCCTGTTTTCGCTGCTTGTTTTCCCCTGCATAGCCCCACAGAATACTGCCGAACAACAGGAAAACCAGCAAAGCTGCTGCATGACTCCACGAAGCCACCGCAGGGCGACGGCGAATCCACATTCCATAGCGCCGCAACCAGGATACAGGGCGGGCCTTGACGGGTTCGCCATTCAGATAGCGGCGCAGGTCAGCCGCCATTTCAGCCATAGAGGCGTAGCGGTCGGAAGGATCAAAGCTGATGCTCTTATTAATGATGGCGCCGAGCTCACCCTCACCTCGCAGGGCTATCAACGGGTCGTTGCAAATGCGGTGAATCAGCTTGCCCGGTTCCGATTCCCGGAAAGCGGGGCGATTGCTCACCAGCTCATAAAGTGTAACACCCAGGCTATACTGGTCACCCGCAAAGGAGTTCTCCCCCTTCATCAGGCGCTCCGGCGGCATGTAGCGCAACGTGCCATCGTGGCTCTGTGTCACCAAGGGGGCCGTTTCGCCATTGTTCAGCACCGTGGCCAGGCCGAAATCCCCCACATGCAACACTCCTTCCGCATCCAGCAGAAGATTACCGGGCTTCACATCGCGGTGCAACACGCCGCAGGAATGAGCGTAGGCCAGAGCCTGCGCCGCCTGCAAACCAACCTTGGCCACAGCCAGTTCAAAGGGAATACCCGGAAACGCCTGACGGATGCGCGACGGAGTAATCCCCTGCCCGTTCACCAGACTCATCACGTAGTACCGGTAATCGCCCTCCTGTCCGGCACCAAACACTTCCACGATATTGGTGTGATGCAGACCGGCAATCACTCGCGACTCATTTTCAAAAGCCTCGCAGTGGCGTGCATCTGCATTCCATGCCGGAGAAAGAATCTTGATGGCCACTTCGCGGTGCAGCGATTCCTGCAGCGCGCGGAACACAGTGCCCATGCCGCCTGCACCTATGCGCTCCAGCAGTCGGTAGCCACCCAGCGTGTCGGGATAACGTGCAGGAGCCGGCGCCGGACTGCGAGCCGAAAGGCCTAGGCTCTCCATATCCACCATGCCGCGCAGCAACGACTGCAACTCCTCCGCACACTCAGGGTGGGCGGCAGCATAATCAGCCAGAGGCGGCGCCTTACCGGCACGCAGGGCTTCCAGATATTCATCCACCAGCACCGCCAGCAATTCCTCTTTGTCGGGGGTATCAGGCATAGGGATTCTCGTGGAGTACCAGTTCCTGAAAACGCTTCAATGCACGCACGTAGCGAATACTGGCGGCCTTGGGCTCAATGCCCAGCACGGCAGCACACTCGGCATTGCCCAGTTCTTCAAAATGACGGAGTTCCAGAATCTCGCGGTCACTGGCGGAGAGCTGCGAGAGCACCCGACGGGCCATGGCCTGGCGCTCCAGACGCTCCAGGTGCGTGCGGGGACTCGAAATCGTATCGGCAAACTGAGCCCAGGCATCTGCCACGGCCACATCATCCTCGGGGCTCTGTTCCTTCATGGCATCACGCTTGGCGGCAGCCAGATGATGACGCTCCATGTCGGTAAGTGTCTGCATCGCGATGCGACGCAGTTTCACATACAGAGGCACTTCCGGCTCAGACAGCAGGAAATCAAGCCTGCGGCCACAGGCCAGATAGGTTTCCTGCAGCAGGTCATCTACGCTGATGCGCCGCTGCAGCACTGCCGGCATACGCAGCCCCAGCAAGCGCTGAATACGCTCGCGATACAGCTGCCACTGCTCGGCAAGCCACAAATTCTCTGGAACAGAACTCATACTATAAAAAAAGCGGTCTGACGCTTCCCGTTTGTTTTAGAGAACGCAGACCGCAATAAAATATCTACGGAGATGTCAGATTAATCTGTCACATTCTCCTCGCGAAGGTCACGCACCATGAGCTCCTGCAGGGCATCGCTCGGATGCTTGCCATTGTAAAGAATATCGTACATGGCATCGGTGATGGGAGTACGAACATTCATGCTGCGGGCCAGCTGATAGGTCGAAAGAGTGTTCGGTACACCTTCCACCACCTGACCAATCTGCTTCAGGCATTCATCCAGCGGCATACCCTTGGCAAGCAGACGCCCGGCGGTCATGTTGCGGCTGTGTTCGGAGTAACAGGTCACCACCAGGTCACCCATACCGGAAAGCCCCATGAAGGTTTCCATACGACCACCGCGGGCAATACCCAGACGAGTCATCTCAGCCAGACCGCGGGTGGAAAGAGCTGCTCGAGCATTGTCCCCCAGTCCCAGACCGGCGCAGATACCGCTTGCCAGAGCAAATACGTTCTTGATGGCACCACCAATCTGCATACCCACCACGTCACTGGTGGTATAGATGCGCAGGAATCCGGTACTCATGCGCTTCTGCACAGCCTTGGCAATCTCGATATCATCGAAACCGATGAGGGTAAGGCTGGGCAGGCCCTGCACAATATCCTCTGCATGGTTCGGTCCGGAAAGGGCACCTACGGGATACGGCACATTGGCAGCCAGAATCTCGCTCATCAGCAGGTTGGTATCCTTCTCGATACCCTTGGAGCAGGATACAATCACCGCATCATCCGCCAGCCCCACGTTTGAAAGGCTCTGCGCCACACTGCGCATCACCACGCTGGGCACCACCACAATCACCAGCTGAGCACCGGCCACATCAGCCCAGTCGCTGGTCACCTTCACATTCTCAGGAAGAGGCCGGGCACCCTTGATGGGCACCAGACTCATGCGGGTCTCGCGGATAGCGGAGGCTTCCTCCTCCTTATAGGTCCAGAGCACCACCTCACTGCCATCCTGAGCCGCAGTGAAAGCCAGCGCCGTGCCCCATGCCCCGGCGCCGATGACGGCTGTCTTTTTGAAAATCCGTTCCATATTCAATACAGAGAATCAGTTTTTACGAGAAAATGCCTTGGGTTCCGTGCCATTCATGATACGCACGATATTGGAGCGGTGCTTCACCGTGACCAGCACCAGAATGATGACCAGCAGGCCAAGCACCATCCAGTCAGCAGCAGAATAGGCACCATCTTTCATACGCAGCTGAATGGCAGCTGCCAGAATCATGCCCACACCGGCCATGATGCTCGAAAACGAGACGTAGCGGGTAAGAATCATGCTTCCCACCCAGAAAAGCAGCGCTGCACCACCCACCCAGGGAGAAAGAGCAAACAGGCAGCCACCCGTGGTAGCCACGCCCTTGCCGCCCTTGAACTTGAGAAAACAGGTAAAGGTGTGTCCCAGAATCAGGGCAAACATCACCCCGAGGAACCACCCCATATCCGCCGGGCTGAACACCGTCATATCGCCACCCAGATGGCATTTCATGAACATCAGCGGCGCAAAGCCTTTCAGGAAATCCATGACAAAAACCGGAATCCCCCACCCCTTGCCAAGAACACGCACGGCATTGGTTGCACCAATGTTACGAGAGCCATGCTCGCGCAAATCAATACCATTCAGGCGCCCGGCAATGTAGCCGAACGGAACCGAACCAATCAGGTAGGCTGCGATGATGTACAGAATATTCTCAACCATGTGCTTTGAGTATACTCTCTCTTTCCTGTTATTGCAACCAGATTTTTCGGATAATTTAACAAAATCTTCTTACACCGACCAAGGAGAAGCATTGTAGGCTGCATCAATGGCATCGCGCAGCAAGGTGTGCACATGCGCCGCATCGGCCACACCGATAATGCCTCGGGGTACGCGCTCCCCGGACTCCTCAGCATAGTCAAATACAATATCTCCACAGCCGTTTCCATACTCACGGAAATCCTGTACAAGACCAAGCATCAGGAACCACTCCTGCGGCTCCCCTTGCGGAGGCAGCGCCAGCACGCGTTTCGGGGTAATGGCGTAAAGCACGGCAGACTGAGGAGCCGGTTTTCTACCCAGAAGGCGAGCCAGGAATCCGGGCGCAGAAGCTGCAGCAACAGCATTTCCCTTTCCCTGCCAGAGCGGGGATTCCCCCGGCCGCAGCTGCGCTGCAAGCCGGGATTCTTCCTCGGGTGTGAGTGAAGTCATCATCGCAGGAACAGGCGCAGCAGCGAATCCTTGAGCTTAGTGTAAGGCTGGTAGCGGAAAGGCAAGTCCAGCCAGTTGGCCTTCTTGAGGATGGACTTGTAATGCGTGAAGGTATCGAAACCGGCCTTGCCGTGGTAGGAGCCCATGCCACTATCGCCCACACCACCGAATGGCATGCCATGCACAGCCAGGTGAACAATCGTATCATTCACGCAGCCGCCACCGAATGCCAGATGGTTGCGGAAACATTTCTCCACCTCTTTATCAGTAGTGAAGAGATAGGAAGCGAGAGGACGCGGACGTGACAGGACAAAGGCTTCCACATCTTCCCACTTATCCCACACGAGCATGGGCAGGACAGGCCCGAAGATTTCCTGCTGCATGCACGCAGAGTCTGATGTTACGTTATCAAGCAGAGTGGGCTCGATACGCAGCGTCTCGGCCACTCCCTGCCCACCCACCACAGGAGTGGCGTCTTCCATGAGCCCCATAAGGCGGTCGAAATGGCGTTTGTTGATGATGTGAGTCAGCTTGTCATTCTGCACCGGGTGCTCACCCAGCATTTCAGCCACGGCTTCGCGGAATTCGGTCACGAACTCCTCCTTGCAGCTGCGGTGAATCAGGAGATAATCCGGAGCCACACAGGTCTGCCCCGCATTCAGAATCTTACCGAAGGCTATACGACGAGCAGCCACTTTCACATTGGCGCTGGCATCCAGGATACAGGGGCTCTTGCCACCCAGTTCCAGGGTAACCGGGGTCAGGTGCCGAGCCGCAGCCTGCATGATGCCATGTCCCACGGCGGGGCTGCCGGTAAAGAAGATGTAGTCCAGTTTCTCCTCCAGCAGTGCGTTGCAGTCCTCATGCGTGCCCAGCACCACTTTCACATACTCGGGCGGGAAAATGCTGCTCAGCATTTCGGCCAGCACCTTCGATGTAGCAGGCGTGGAGGATGAAGGCTTCACCACGCAGCAGTTGCCTGCGGAAAGCGCAGCCACCAGCGGGTCCAGGAACAGAAGCACGGGGTAATTCCACGGGCTCATGATAAGCACCACACCATACGGATCAGCCTCTACACGGCAGCCACTCGGAAAATGTGCCAGTCCCGCAGTCACGCGGCGGGGCTTACTCCATTTGCGAAGATTTTTGATGGTATCGCGAATACTGCCGAGCACCAGACCGATTTCGCACATGTAGCCCTCGGTAGCACATTTACCCAGGTCAGCATGCAGAGCCTCGGCGATGCGTGATTCCCACTCGCGGATGGTCTGCTGCAGCTTCTTGAGAGCGCGCAGGCGGAAATTCACATCGCGGGTGACGTGTGTCAGGAAGAACTTACGTTGATTTTCAACAATCTGGTGCATATCAATAAGCAGCGTTAAGAATTTCAATCACCTGGGCTTCATCCGCGGCACGCGGGTTCACAATGAGAGCTCCGTCATTCACCGCAAACTCGGCCACCTTGGCAAAAGTGCCCTGCTCCACCCCGGCATCGCGCAGCGTAATCGGCAGACCGCAGATTTCATTCAGACGGCGAGCCAGAGCTTCCACGGCAGCTATGGCAGCCTCAGCCCGCTTCTCAGCAGGCGTTGCCATAGCGGCATCCATACCCACCAGCCAAGGCAGCAGAGCCGCATAGGCAGCTGCGCAGTGGCTCAGGTTGTAACGCATGACATGCGGCAGCAGAACGGTCATAGCCACGGCATGCGGCACATGGCACACACCGCCCAGAGCGTGGCCGATGGCATGCACGGCCCCCACCATACTGTTGGAGAAAGCAATACCGGCCATGGTCGAGGCCACCGCCATGGCGTAGCGGGCCTTCTTATTGCTGCCGTTGCGGGTGGCTTCCTCAAGGTTCTCGCAGATGAGCTTGATAGCAGCCGTACCGTAGGCAGTGCTCATCGGGTTAGCCTGCAGGCAGGTGCATGCCTCGATGGCATGTACCATGGCATCAAACCCGGTGCTGGCCGTAGCCTTGGGCGGCAGACCGGCAGTCATGCGCGGGTCAATCACCGCAGCATCCGGCTGCACAAAGGGAGAAAGGAACTCCATCTTCACGCCGTTGGCATCGTTGCGGATTACCGCCACGCCGGTGCACTCCGAACCGGTGCCGGAGGTAGTGGGCACCACCACGAAGGGGATATACTTACCGCGCACCAGATTCTCCACACCGCCGATGGCGAGGATATCTTCCGCCTCCTGAGAAAGCACCAGTCGCACGCCCTTGGCGGTGTCGATAACCGAGCCGCCTCCCACTGCCACCAGAGCATCGCAACCGGAGCTGCGATACAGCGCCGCAATATCATTCACCACTTTCAGTGAGGAATCCACCGGAATATCTGTGAACGTGCAGCCCGGCACGCAGCCTTCAGCGGCCATGGCATCCACCACCATCTGCATCGTGCCGATTTTCGCCAGCACCGCATCCGAAAGCAGCATGGGGGACCTGGAGCCCAGGTGCTCCAGCTCATTGGAAAGGCGCTCCAGAGCGGATTCTCCGCAGAGCAGTTTTACAGAGTTCTGAAATTCAAAATATTTGTTCATGGTCAGTTATAGCGGCCGGTGAGGAACCCGCAGAAAATGCGTCCGTACACCCGCAGCGGGTTCACCTGCAGGCTCGGAATATCGGTTAAAATATGTTTCGTGATGAACTTCGGGAACAGATATCCTTCCACCAGGTTCACGAGTCGGGCAAGACGCATCACGTCTGCAATCTCCCCCTGCATGCTGAAGGCGTGCTGGGCATATGCCTGAGCCAGCCCCATCTGACCGGTGAACATGCGGAACGAAATGCCCGTGGATTTCAGGCGCAGCGCGCAGACCGGCTTTGCCAGCTCGGTCAGGCGATGCAGTTTGCCACCCTTCCACTGCACAAAGAGCTGCGGAGCCCGGTATCCGGTCTGCAGCGCGTAGCTCAGACCTTCCGGCATGCGGTCAAACTCGTCCTTCACGCGGGAATCCAGAGCATAAAGCTCCACCAGTGCGGCATGCACCACCCGGAGCACAATGCCCACCGTCATTTTCTGCAATGCCAGCTTCATGAGATTATTCTCCACGCTGGGCAGCCGCCCGGTTCAAGCGATCCATCATGGCCATACCCAGACCGGTTTTCGGCAATTCCTCAGCCACAATCACATCCACTTCCTCGCACTCATCCATGGCGCGCATCACGGCAAACAGACGCACCGCAGCCTCGGCCAGGCGCCCGCTGCCGGGCGAAAGCGGCATCACCTCCGTCCAGCAGTCCTGTCCGGCCAGCGGCGAATCGCCCTGGTAAGTGATAAGTCCGTAGCTCACCCCTTCCTGCGGGGTAAAAGGCTCCTTCGGGTCATGCAGAATAAGCTGTTTGGTGGGTGCGTAGTGACTCTTGAGCATACCGGGAGCATTCGGCGTGGCAGCCTCAATATCGCTACCCTTACCGGGTTTCACCACCTTGCAGATTTTGCGCAGTTTCTCGCGGGTCACAGGACCCTCGCGCAACACGCGAACCGCGGGGTTACCCTTCTCATCCAGACAAGGCTGCAGAATCGTGCTTTCCAGGCCTTCAGAACAGGCACCGGCATCCAGCACCAGCGGAATGGAACCGCCCAGTTCCTTGAGGACCGCAGGGGCGCTCGTGGGAGAAATATGCCCGAAACGATTCGCGCTCGGCGCTGCAATCGGGTGTCCCAGTGCGCGGGAAACAGCGCGCATCACCTCATGGCTCGTCACGCGGCAGGCCACCGTGGGCAGACCGCTCGTCACAATATCCGGCACGCATTCCTTGCGCGGCAGCACCAGAGTCATCGGACCCGGCCAGAATTCCTTCACCAGCTTATCCACCAGCGGCTGCAGCTCTGCCGGCACCTCGGTGATATCCTTCAGAGCCTTGCCATTCGGCAGGTGGCAGATGAGCGGGTCAAAACTCGGGCGACCTTTCACTTCAAAAACCTTAGCCACAGCATCAGGGTTAAAGGCATCAGCACCCAGACCATACACCGTCTCCGTAGGAATAGCCACCAGACCGCCCTCTGCCAGCACAGCAGCGGCTTCCTTATAAATCTTACGGCAATCCTCCAGAGGATCCACCTCAATCACTCGAGTCTCCATGCGCCCATCATAGACTATACTCCACCAATAGTCAATGATAATGAAAACACGAGCCCCGCAAAAATAGAATGATGGATTGTATACGGGGTTACGATGCAGGTTCCATGCGGAGGGGATTGCCAAGGAGGCATCTGATACCCCCGGCGTTCGCTTCGCAAAGCCGCAATTTTGACCAGGTTCAGCACGGCATATTGTTTTTGCTTGAAATATATTCTCGTTGTGGTACGTATATCCGGTATGGATATGATGCGTATTTTCTCCATGACCATGGGTGCGGCGCTTCTGCTACCGGCAGAAGCTCAGTGGCCGGCTGAACGCCACCCGATGTATGACATCTGCTCACCGCAGAAAGAACAGACCGCAGCCCCTGCCACGCAGCTGAGTATCCACATCACCGGAGAAAATCGACTGACCGGTGGCCAGCTTCCCCAGCAGCCCCGGAACGCAGATGAGAGTCTGCAGCTTCACGCCTGGCGGGGGGAACGCAGCAGCGCCCAGCTGGCAGTGGAAGCCAACGGCCGCGCGCCCCAGCTGACAGCCACCTGCACCGGACTGAGCAACGGGCACACCACTATTCCCGTCCGGGTAAACATGCTGCGCTACACCAAGGCTCACGGCACCCCGGTGGCCGATGTGATTGACCACAGCAAATGCTGTGACAACCCAGCCGGCGTAGTACGCGGTTTGTGGCTGCAGGTAGACGTGCCGCAGAATGCTGAACCCGGCACCTACCAGGGTGAAATCGCTGTAAGCTCAGCGGGCTCTGCTCCCGCGGCCAGAAAAATCACCTTGCATGTAGCACCTGAAAAACTACCCACGCCTGACCAGTGGCACTTCCACCTCGATTTATGGCAGCACCCGCAGGCTGTGGCACGATGGCACGATGTGGAGCCCTGGTCTCCCGAGCATTTTGCCCTGCTCCGCCCCATCATGAAACGCCTGGCCGAGGCCGGGCAGAAAAGCATCACCTGCACCCTGCTCGACGAAGCCTGGAACGGCCAGACCTACGATTGGTTCCCCTCGCTGGTCAAATGGATTCGCGGTAAGGACGGCCAGATGCGCTACGACTACACAGACCTGGACAAATGGGTGCGTTTCATGCACGATGAAATCGGAATCCGAGAGCAGATAAGCTGCTACACCATGATTCCCTGGCACCTCAGCGTGCAGGTGTTCAATGAAGCTACCGGCTGTTATGAACAGGTAAAAGCCAGACCCGGCGAACCTGCATACGAAGCCATCTGGGCGCCCTTTCTGAGAGATTTCCATCGCCACATGAAGCAGAACGGCTGGGCGGAGAAAACCTGTATCGCTATCGATGAACGCCCGGACCACATGGTGCGTGAGGCCATGCGACTGGTGGCCACTCATGCCCCGGCATTCCGCATCGCATCGGCTGTTGACAAGCCATCCGCCCTCACGCGCGATGTCTACAACATCTCCCCCGTCATCACCCACGCCGGCTCAGCCCTGGGCGATTTACTCCGCGAGCGAAAGGCCGCAGGCAAAATCACCACCTTCTACGTTTGCCTGCACCCGCAGAAACCAAACACCTTCACCCACTCCCCCATGGCCGAAGCAGAATGGCTGGGGCTCTTTGCCGCTGCCAATCATCTGGACGGATTCCTGCGCTGGGCATACAATTCCTGGAACCGTAATCCATTCGAGACCACGGACTTCGTTCACTGGCCATCGGGCGACTGTTTCCTCGTGTATCCCGGCAACCGCAGTTCCATACGCTTCGAGCGTCTGCGCGACGGCATTGAAGACTATGAGAAAATCAACCAGCTCCGCGCCCGGGCGGCAGCTTCCCCCGAAGCCACTGAAATCATCCGCCGGATGGACGCTCAGCTGGCAGAGATTTTCAGCGTAGAGCGCAGCAAAGGCCAGAACCACGCGGCAGATGTAGCCCGGGCTCACGAAATCATCACGGCCACCGCCTCCAGTCTCCGCAAACTCAATAAGAATCAGTAACAGCATGACCTCCTATAACCGGAAAGCCCTGACTATTCTCTCCGCATGCGGCATTGCCCTGTGCATCGGCGGCTCCTTCTATCCCCCGGTGCAGAAATGGGCATGGCTGTCCGGTTTTGTAGGCGTATTTGCGATGCTGGTTCTTCTTCTCGGCATCATGCTGAGCAGGCAGGAGAAGAAATACGGCAAAAAAGCCGGCCGTTACCAATCAGCCATGCCCGACAATGCCCGGCAGGCTCTCCGCATCCTGCGGAACCAGGATGACGGCAGACGCCACTACCGGAATGTCCCCTCCGAACAACGCCAAAAAAGCATATTCGGAGGTAAGAACGAACCCTGAAGTCTTGATTTATGCGACGTATCCTTTTTCTGATTCTCTACACCTTCATTCTACTTATCCTCTGGCCGGGAAAAACATTGGCTCAGGCGAGTGAGCAGTGGCCTTTTCCTCCCCAGTGGGTGAATGCACTTCTGGTGCCGGGAAGCATCGTGCTTTTTACCGCGGCCATCTATCTGGCCAGCCGGCTTTTCCGGCATTGGAATCTCCACAGGCCGCGGCAGGAGCAGAACTGGATGCAGAAGCGACAAAGCGCCGGCACTGGGCAAGGCGGGTTACCTCCGGTTCCGGCCCGCGAATCGAATCACCGGTATATCTTCCCGGTCTACACTGTCGTGCTGCTCAGCATCATGTACGAAGGTCACATTGCCAATCCGGAGCGGAATTTCCACACATGTGTGGAACATGGCCATTTTCTGAGCGCGGATTTTCTGACTCTCGCGGGGGCAAAACCGAGCGCGCTCGACCTCACACGCTTCTGCAACAACAACTCCCCCATCTTCCGCAATAAGGAAGAACAAACCCGGGCCGTGGCCTACCTGCTGGAAAACGGCTGCAACCCCAATACCCCGAATTTCTTCGGTTCACCCGTGGAGTTCTGCCTGAACAAACCGAACCGTCACCTGCTCCCCCTGCTGCTCAAGCACGGCGCCAGCCTGCAGAACACCCGCGGCTTCCACCATCTGCCGCCAGCCTCAGTTGCTGCGCAAAATGGTGAACCTGAGTTTCTGCGTTATCTGCTGGACAACGGAGCAGATGCCAGTGCCAGGGCTCAGGCTTTTTATGATTACAAAACACCACTTCACATTGCCTGTTCCTGGACAAGCCGGAATCAGGCAGAGTGCGTGAAAATCCTCCTCGACGCAGGGGCTGATGTCAATGCACTCGATTCTTATGGGCGCACCCCGCTGGATTTGCTGGACGGGCATCCCGCAGACATAGATAAACTGCTGCGGGAACACGGAGCTCTCCAGGCAAAAGAACTCGTCCTCACCCTGAAAGAGGGTGATAGCGACCTGACGGCTCGATTAAAAGCAGCCAACCCACAGGGAATCGACACTGAGCTTCAGGGTCTGCTGGTAATTGGGAATGATGACATTCCCTACACCTATACACACACCTCCAAAGGAAACGGCTTCATCACCATTCCGGCAGCCGACGGCATGCACGACATCCGCTGCTACGATGCACACGATAACGGTTCCATCTACAAGGGTTACTGGGCTCAGATAGTGCTTGAGGATAAAAATAATGACGGATTCCGAGACATCGTTGTCACAGGCATCGAAGAAGAGACCGATGACAACGGAAACCCCACCCGGAGCAAGCCATTCCGCATGGTGTATCCCTATGCACCGGAAAGAAAGCTTTTCCTTACCGGAGATACGCCTGACGAGCAGCATTAAGCACGACAACTCAGCGGCTCAACGTCCGGCGTACATACTTTCGTAGTACTTCTCGTACTCACCGGACGTGATGTTATCCATCCACTCCTGGTTATCAAGATACCAGCGAACGGTGTGTTCGATCCCTTCCTCAAACCGGAGCGAGGGCTCCCAACCGAGCTCATCCCTGAGCTTGGAGGAGTCAATGGCGTAGCGGAGGTCATGACCGGCACGGTCGGTAACGTAGGTAATCAGCGGCTCACTGGTGCCGGGCGGGTTACCGAGCAGCCGGTCAACGGTTCTGATTAGCAACTTCACGATATCGATGTTTTTCCACTCATTACAACCGCCGATATTGTACGTATCGCCGATATTTCCCCGGTGAAAAATCACATCGATGGCGCGGGCGTGGTCAAGCACATAAAGCCAGTCGCGCACGTTCTCGCCTTTTCCGTAGACGGGAAGCGGCCGTCCCTGTCGGATATTGTTGATGAAGAGCGGAATCAGCTTTTCCGGAAACTGGTAGGGGCCATAATTGTTGGAACAATTGGTCACCAGAGTCGGCATGCCGTAGGTATCGTGATATGCCCTCACAAAATGGTCACTACCGGCCTTGGATGCACTATAGGGGCTGTGGGGATTGTACCGTGTCGTTTCCCGGAACTGCTCACTGCCATACGGAGCCGTCCCCTCGGGCATATCCATTTCGAGCTCGCCGTACACCTCATCGGTAGAGATATGGTAAAAGCGCTTTCCGCTCCAGTTTCCGGCCCAATAGCGGCGAGCAGCTTCAAGCAGACTCAGAGTTCCCATCACATTGGTGCGGGCAAAAATAAAGGGGTCTTTGATGGAACGGTCCACATGGCTCTCCGCCGCCAGATGAATGATGCCGTCAATCTCATATTTCTGCAGCACTGAACATACAAGGTCAAAATCGCAGATATCACCCCTGACAAAAGTATAATTCGGTTTTGACTCAATATCTCTGAGATTGGCCAGATTTCCGGCATAGGTCAGAGCATCCAGATTGACGATGCGATACTCCGGGTACTTGTTGACCAGCAAGCGCACCACGTGAGAACCGATGAAGCCTGCCCCGCCGGTAATGAGTATGTTCATATGCAAATAAATCAGTAAGCAGGGGCTTTAACCCATGCGCTTGTATACAAAACCTTCGTCGGCAGCTTCTGCCGGTTCGTAAAGGTTTCTGCCATCCACGATGATACGCCCGCGCATCGTTTTGCGCAGCACCGCCCAGCTAGGCACCCGGAACTGCTTCCAATCCGTCACAATGACCAGAGCATCAGCATCCAGACATGCTTCATACATATCTGAACATAAGACAACGGAAGTATCACCCAGACGACGACGAGCCTCTGCCGTGGCAATGGGATCAAACGCCCTGACCTGGCACCCGGCCGCCAGCAATGCTTCGATGAGCACCAGCGAGGGCGCCTCCCGCATATCATCGGTGCCGGGTTTGAACGCAAGGCCCCACACCGCGACAGTCTTGTCCTTGAGCTCAGGCATGGCATCCTTGAGCTTGGCAAAGGGAAGCTGTTTCTGGCGTTCATTCACTTCTTCCACAGCCTCAAGGATTCGCATACGGTAGCCCAGTTCAGCACCGCTGCAAATGAGAGCTTTCACATCTTTGGGGAAGCAGGAACCACCATAACCGCAGCCGGGATAGAGGAACTTCTTACCGATGCGCTCATCGGAGCCGATACCGCGGCGCACGGCATCTACATTTGCTCCTACCAGCTCACAGAGGTTGGCGATATCATTCATGAATGAAATACGCGTGGCAAGCATACTGTTTGCCGCGTACTTAATCATTTCCGCGCTTGGAATATCACATACCTGTACCCGGTCACCGGTCAACATGAACGGGCGGTAAAGGTGACGCATCAGCTTCGTTGCGGCTTCATCCTCTACCCCCACCACAACGCGGTCCGGGCGCATGAAATCTTCTATGGCGGTTCCCTCTTTCAAGAACTCCGGATTACTGGCAACGCTGAACGGCACACTGACACCGCGATTATCAAGTTCTTCCTGCACGGCAGCCTTGACTTTCCCCCAGGTACCTACCGGCACCGTGCTTTTGGTGACAAGGAGTGTGTACTTCTTGATATTCCGGCCAAACTCCCGCGCTACCTCAAGCACATAGCGCAAATCTGCCGATCCATCCTCATCCGGCGGGGTTCCCACCGCAGAAAAAACCACGTCGACATCATCCAGACACTCGGCCAGACTGGTTGTAAAATGAAGGCGGCCGGCTTCAGCATTCAGCCTGACCATTTCTGCCAGCCCGGGTTCATAAATCGGCATGATTCCCTGCTTCAGATTCTCAATTTTCTCAGCATTCACGTCAACACAGGTAACGGTGTTGCCCATTTCTGCGAAACAAGTACCACTCACCAGGCCTACGTAGCCTGTTCCAACCATTGCAATATTCATACGAAAAAGGGAATCTGTTCTGTATCCGTGGTCAGACCACGAATGAGTTATAATTGATTCTATACGGATAGTCAAGCGCATTCCCCGTTTTTGAGCTTGCCATGTGTGGCAGCATGTGGTTAGATTATCCGCGTAACGCGCCGGGGAGCCGGCGCGATGGTTCCCCCGGAGGCGGCGTCGATGCCGCAGGAAATAGATGGGAAAGGCGGTGAGAATCCGCCACTGTGCCGCAACCGTGTTGCACCCGACCCATTCGGAGTGCTCAGCCGGAATGCCAGCCAGGGGAATCGCCAACGACACACGGCGGCGATGCACCGCCTCATCAACGGCCACCACCACAATGTACAGAATACATCATGCTCCCATCGGGAGCTCCATACGCGTTGTCCCTGCCCTTTTGCTGGCAGGATTCCATGCGGCAGCAAGCGCTGCCGATGAAGCAATCACCGAACTTGCCCCCATCACGGTTTCTGCCCACGGGGGAATCGCCATACCCTACGACCAGACCGGGGTCTCTGTCACTGTTCTGGACATGGAGGAGCTACGAGACGAAGGCATCTACTGCCTCTCAGAGGCGCTGACCACCGCCCCTGGGGCTGCTGTTCTGCCCGGAGGCGGATTGAACGGCAAGGGAAATGCCTCGAATATCGTGATACGAGGCATGGCGCGGCAGACCTATCTGCTGCCCATGATGGACGGCATGCTCATCACCGGCAGCAATGGAAATGGCAACGTGACGCCCAACATCATTGCCCGCAGCAACACGTTTGACCTGGGCAACGCTGAATTATTGCGCGGCACGCAAGGCGCCATCTTCGGTGGCGGAGCTGTATCCGGCGTATTGTACCTGGAAACTCCGCGTGGCGAAGGCGACCCCACTTTCAAGCTTTTCCAGGAAGCAGGCAGCCACGATTCCTACACCGCCAACCTGCGGGCTCAGGGGCAGCAGGGGCCGCTGCATTACTTCGTGTCTGCCACCTATGAACGCACTGACAACGATATCAGCTCCGCAGACGGCAGTGTACCCACCACACCGAAGGCCGGTCGCTACGAATGCTTCGCTGAAGCCGTGCGCCTGGATTATGATGTCAACAAGGACACCACTGTCACGACGACCTACCGCCGCGAAGATGCCTGGTATGATTTCGGCTTCTACGACGGAGCCGCATGGACAACCACCCCCTACCGATTCCGCACCAATCTGGTGACAACCAGGCTCACCAGCAGGCTGACACGACGCCTCACCAGCAGTCTCATGGCCGGTTACTACGGAGCAGACAACATGCTGGGGCACGGCACCAACCAGGACTTGCGCAATATGCAGGTCGAATGGCGCAACTCCATGCGCTGGTGCCCGCACCAGACCACCAATCTTTCGCTCCGCTGGACCCGGAGCGATTACACCAGCGCAGGCTGGGCTGCCGGTGATTCTACGGAAAACCTGTATTCACTCGCGCTGGAGCACATTTACCAACCGGTGGAAGCCTGGGTCAGTTCTCTGGCAGCCAGACTGGACTACAGCAGCATCTATGGCAATCTGCCCACTGTGCGAGCTGCCAGCAGTTATACTTTCGACACCGCCACCCGCCTGTTCGGCTCTTTCGGGAGAGGATACCGCGGACCGGGTTCCTTTGAACGCAGCCACGGCATCTACCTCAGCCCATGGGGAATCTACCACGGCAACCCGGAGCTTGATTGCGAAACCAGCTGGAGCTTTGACCTCGGTGTGGAACAAGCTCTCAGTGACCACCACTCGCTTACCATCACTTATTTCTGGCAGCAGGTGAAAGACGCCATCAGCACAACCTCAGAGGACTGGGTGAATTATCACTTCACCAACATGCCCGGCCACTGGACAAGCCAGGGCGTAGAACTGGCACTCTGCGGCGATTTCGGGGATGCCTGGAACACCGGTTACAAACTGGCCTACACCTACACACAGCCCAAGCAACAGGATGACAGCGAGATTCCGAACAGCTGCAGGCAGGTCTGGAGCGCAGAACTTCACACCAGCCCCCTGCAGGGACTCACCACCGGACTCGGCCTCACTGCAGCCTCGGGCAGGCGTGACTGGGATGCCTCCCGTATGGATTCCTACTACAGCCTGCGCTGGTTTGCTCAGTATGAGGTAAACGAATTGCTCACCCTGCACCTGAGAGTGGAAAATCTGACCAATCAGAAGTTTGTGACGGACAGTTCCAGCGGTAATATACTGGCCCCCGGCACTTCCGTATACGGCGGCTGCACCCTTACATTCTGATGAAACGCGCGCTTATCCTGTTACTGCTGCTGATTGCGGCAGCCGCCTGGTGGGCCGTGAGCCGGCAGGTTCATACTCCGCAGCCGGAACTGAGCCAGTCTCTCGAATCGGCCGCATACCCTGCGGACTTTAAGCAAAGGCTCAGCCGGGTGGTGGGTGTCACCCTGCAGCCGGATGTCCCCATACCTGCCGGCATTCTTTGGCAGCAGCAGCAGGATGAGCAAAGCGCCGTTGGTGACGCCGCAGCGGTGAAAGGCGGGCGGGTGCGGCTCAGCAATGCAGGCCCCTTCCCCGCTCACTTCCTGCGTTTCGGTGGGGGCTCGCCTCAGTTCTTCCACCAGAATCTCCGGGCAGCCACCGAGATTCCGCTCATAATCCGACACCCGCTGACCGGGCAGACGTGCGCCGGGGTGGCAGAGGGTTGGTGCAGCGTGGGCAACACTCACTATTTCCGGCTCAACCCCGCCGCCCGCTACACCAACGGCCGCCCCGTTCGCGCTGCAGATTACCTGCTGGCAGCCCTGCTTCAGGCCGAGCAGCACTGCGCTGAATACGAAGCGCTGACTGAAGCTGCAAGCGCTGTCCGTACTCATGGAGAGCATATTCTTTCCATTACGTTGAACAAGCCTTTACCGATTGAGGATGCTGCGGCTCTGCTCACCCCCGCAGAGCCGGGATTCTATGCTGATTTTGACTCGCGTTACCGTGAGACCTACGCCCAGCGCATCCCCCCTGCCACCGGTCCCTACCAGGTAAGCAAAGTGCAGCGTGGGCGACTCATCGAGCTGCAGCGTCAGCGGAACTGGTGGGGCGAGCAACTCCTGCTCTGTCGTCACCGTTTCAATGCTGATACGCTGGAGTATCATTTCCTGAACAGTGAGGCTCAGGTCTGGGAGTTTTTCCTACGCGGTGAACTGGATGCTCTGCAGACACGCAACACAGCGGCATGGCAGGAACGGCTGGCAGATGATTCCGACCTGCCGACTCTGGTCTATGATGCCGAATACCCGATGCCGCCTTATGGTATAGCACTCAATACACGCACAATTTCGGATCTGAATCTGCGCAAGGGACTTCTGCAGGCCATGGATATGGACAAGGCGGTGGAGCTGATGATGCGCGGCGAGGGGCAGCGGCTTACCACCTTTCACTCCGGCTATGGGAAAGCCACCCCGAAGGGTACACCACAGTACTGCTTTAACCCCGCAGCAGCGCGCGAATGCTTTGCCGCCGCAGGTTACACAGAGACGGGAAGTGATGGCATCCTGCGTAAGCCGGATGGCACCAGGCTGAGTGTGCGATTGCTGTATTCACCCAACGAGAAAATCAGTGCACTGCTGGCCAATCTCATCCGCAGCGCCGCCACCTGCGGGGCAGAAATAGTGCCGGAACCCGTGCCTTGGCAGGTTTGCCAGCGCCAGCTGCAGGAGAGAAGCCACCAGCTGGTGTTCTGGGCAGTGCCGGCCCCCGCAAGGCCCACACCCGAGCTCTTCTTTTCTCCCTCAGCTGCTCCGGATTTCTCCCCATTTGCTCTCAATTCCTCAGAGATGAACGAGGCCATAGCCCGCGGTGACCTGGACAGGGTGGATGCTCTGGTGCATGAACTGGCTATCTGGCTTCCCGGTTGGAAAGAAAACCGCGTGTATCTGGTGCACCACCCGCGCCTGCGCATCCCCCCCAGTCCCTGGAGTTACGACGCGCTTGATGAACACCTCTTCTGGGTTGATTCCAAGCAATGATTCACATCATCCACACCCCGGCCGCTGTGCTGGCACGTCGCCGCGAGGCACTGGCCCGTCGCTGCCTTGCTGCAGTACTGCTGCCGGGGCTGGGTGTTCTGTTCTGGGCGGCGGCTACCCCCATCATCGAAATGCGGGGGGAAGCCACATGTAATTTCACCGGAGTACCCTTCGTGCCGGAACATAAGCAACACTCGGCACCGGATTTGAAACGCTTTGCGGCTGTCACTCCACCAGTCACCTGCATAACCAGCCCGCCTCTCGCACTGGCGGAAGTGCAGCTCCCGAAGCTGATTGCCCCTGATATGGAGCACGTTGAGGATGCCGTTGCCGATGAGTTCGACACTCCGGACGAAGCTCTGCTTGCCTTGCATGCTCAGCCTGAGCAGCCGATGCCAGCCCAACGCCGGACAGCTCGCGAACCGGAACAAGCGGTCTCTACCTATACCCCGCCAGATTACCACGTTTGCCCTCAGCCTCCTTATCCCCCGCGCCTGCGGCAGAGGCGGGCTCAAGGCACAGTAAAGCTGCTCATCGCCGTATCTGCCGAAGGCCGCCCTACCGAGGTTCAGATTCTCGCACCAAGCGGCCACCCCGGACTCGATACGCACGCGCAACGCTGGGTACTGCAGCACTGGTTCTTCGCCCCCGCACGGCAGAATGGTAAGCCCCTCGCAGCAAAGGTGAGCACCTCCATCACCTTCTCGCTCCATTCCTGAATCTTGCTCCCACAGTAAAATGAACCGCCTCGGTCGCTATATTCTGCAGACCGAGGCGGTGTCAACTTTTCTCTCTCTTTTACTGCACCACGCTCTCGCGGGTTACGGGCGTATTCTATCCGCTATTTCCTACTAAGTCAAGAGAAAAATAAGAGATTTTATCTTTTATCCTAAAATTTCGTTCAGGACCTGGATACAGCGGGCATTTTCGCGTTCATTACCTATGGTGATACGGATATGGCGGTGCAGGCCATAAGCAGCCATCGGGCGCATGATAACACCTTTAGCCAGAGCCTTACGGAACACATCCACACCATCGCCCACATCGACGAGAATGAAGTTAGTGTGGCTGGGCACGTATTCAAGCCCCTTGCTTTCGAAAAACTCCTCGTACTGGCGGCGCCCGCGGTTCACCATGGCCACGGAGTGCACAATATGTTCGTGGTCATCCAGCGCGGCCAGGGCTCCGACCTGGGCGAAAAGATTCACATTGAAAGGCGAACGCGCCTTATTGAGCAAATCTGCTATTACGCGGGTGGTGATGGCATAGCCACAGCGGGCACCGGCGAGGCCATATGCCTTGGAGAAGGTACGAAGCACGGCTATATTACGCCCCTCCTTCACAAAACGCATGCTGTCAGTCGGCTCTCCGGCAAACTCGATATAGGCCTCATCAATGACCACCACCACGTGTTCCGGCACGCGGCTCATGAAATCCTCAAGCTCGGCCTGCCCCACCATGGTACCCACAGGGTTGGTCGGGTTGGTGATGAACACCAGGCGGGTTTCGGGGGTAATGGCGGCCAGCATAGCCTCCAGATCGTGGGTCCAGCCATCGCGATTCGGCACGGAGATATAGTCCGCCCCCAGCAGCTTTGCCACAATGGAATACAGCGTGAAGCTGTAATCTGCCGCCACCACCGCCGTGCCGGGGCGCAGGAACGCATGCCCCAGCAGCTCAATGAGTTCACTGCTGCCATTGGCCGCTACGGTATTGGCGAAATCCACCCCGTGCAGAGCTGCGACTTTGCTGCGCAGAGCAAAGGAAGCGCCATCCGGGTATATGTGGCAGCCGGCTGCAGCCTGCTGCATGGCTTTCACCGCCAACGGCGAGGGCCCCAGCGAGTTCTCATTGGATGCCAGTTTCACAATCTCTTCCGGCCGCAGCCCGAGCTCGCGAGCCGTTTCTTCAATCGGCTTACCCGGCTGGTAGGCCACCAGCTCATACACGTTCTGATTTGCAAAAGGCAGGATGCTCATAACTTATTTCCACCCATTATACCCCTGCCCGGCGTGGGTGCAAGTGCGCATTCCGGCATAAAAAAACCGCCACAAAGACCGGAAAGCGGTTTCTTTGTGGCGGTTTCAGGTACCGGCTGTGTCAATATCAGCGTCCATGGAGGCAGCACTCCTTCCTATGGCGGGCCATAGCCTTCCGGCGGTGTTTATCTAATTTCTTCGCCTCGTGGCAGCAGTGTTTCTTATCATGCTTCTTCACATGGTGTCGGTGCTGGTGCACGCAGCAGGCTTTATCCTTCTTCCCTAAGTTCACATGCAGGCTGGCGGCTTCGGACTGACTGTTCAGGACAAAGAATGCCACACAGGCTACAACGGCGTATTTCATCATATTTTTCATAGTCTTTGTTTTGGTTTGCGTACCGGGCTTCATGCCCCGTACATTAACCAAGCGCACCAGAAAAAGATTTTTGTTTATTTTTTCAATATTTTTATTTCCTGATATAATTTTTCTACAATGATATCATCGCGCGGTTACGAGCAAACCGCCTCACTTCCCCTGCTCGCGACGCTGGCGCAGATACTGAAGGCGCTCGGTAATGCGCAGCTCCATACCATTGGTAGTGGGGTGATAATAGACGCGCCCCTCGGTCAGATATGCCTGGGGAACAAAATGGTCATCAAAATCGTGAGCGTATTTGTACTGTGTATCCTCCTCGGACACACCACGGAGCCGAGCAAGCTTCTTGCGGGTGGGGGTAGCCAGATGGTCAGGCACGGCCAGAGTGCGACCTTCCTTCACATCTTTCAACGCCGCATTGATTCCCATATAGGCAGAGTTACTCTTCGGGGCGGTGGCTATATAGACCGTAGCATGAGCCAGGGGAATCCGGGCCTCCGGCATACCCAGCATCTCCGCAGCCCGGGCGGCATCCATGGCCACGCGCAGGGCATTTGAGTCCGCCAGCCCCACATCCTCGCTCGCACAGATGACCAGGCGCCTCGCAATGAAACGAATGTCCTCTCCCGCATTCAGCATGAAAGCAAGCCAGTACAAAGCCGCATCAGGGTCACTCCCACGCATCGATTTGATAAACGCAGAAATGGTGTCGTAGTGCCCATCGCCCGACCGATCGTAACGGATAGCCTTTTTCTGGATAGATTCCTCAGCCTCTGCCAGATTCACGTGAATCACCCCATCCTCTCCCGGCGGGGTTGATAACACAGCCACCTCCAGAGCGGTGAGCGCTTTTCTCACATCACCATCAGCTTTCAGTGCCAGATGCTCCAAAGCATCATCGGAAATATCAAAGCGAAGATGCCCCAGCCCGCGCTTATCATCCAGGGCTGCGCGACGCATCACCCCGACAATATCCTCCGCCCTGACCGGCTCGAGGGGAAAAATCTGAGAGCGGCTCAGCATGGCGGAGTTGATGGCAAAATAGGGATTTTCCGTGGTTGCGCCAATGAAACGCACCGTGCCCTTCTCCAGATGAGGGAGCAACACGTCCTGCTGAGCCTTATTAAAGCGGTGCAATTCATCCACAAACAGAATGGTCTTCTGTCCATGAATAGCCATACGCGTGCGGGCCTCCTCAATCTTGGCGCGGATTTCGCTCACGTTGGACTCCACGCCGTTGAGCATCACAAAGAAGGCACTTGTACTACGCGCAATGACATAAGCCAGCGTGGTTTTCCCGACACCGGGAGGGCCATAGAAGATAAGCGAAGAAAAGCGATCGGTCTCGATGGCGCGACGAAGCAGTTTTCCCTCGGCCAGCAGATGCTGCTGGCCAGCCACCTCATCCAACGATTCAGGACGCATGCGGGCAGCAAGCGGCATTTGCTGTTCTGCAGCAATCGGCTGAGGATTTTCTCCGTGAGGGGTAAACAAATCGTATTGCATGGCGATTTACACACGGGGCACAGCAGACCTGAGCTGGCGGAAAATCTCACTCTGGCGTTGCTGAAGCGGCACGAGCGAGGTTTCATAATCTGCCACTTTCTGGCGAGGCTCCGTATACAATCTGCGGTAGGCAGCCACGCGTGAATTAATCATATCCGTCACCAGAGGCGCCATGTACTCCCCCAGACTCTCACGCAAGGGTTCAGCAGAAGTACGCACCTTCGAACATATTTTCCGTACCACCAGCACATGCAGCAGCGACCCCAGCAGCCAGATAACCGCAGCCATTATCAGGAATACGTATGCCAGTCCCTCCTGTGCGGCATAGCCCAGAAGACCGGCCGCCGTGATAGCGGCACAGAAGCAACTCAGCATGAAACGCATCCAGTCCACATGCCGTTTAAAGAGCGAGGCAAAGGCGCTCCGTATCTTCAGCGCGCGGAAGGGTTCATGAATGGGGGCCTGCAGACGCTGGCGCAAAGCGGAGAGTTCAGCTTCCAGCGAAGCAACCGGGAAATCACCGATATCGCAGTGCAGCGACTGCTTCATGCGGGGGCGCACGTCACGCCAGTGGCTGCCACAGGAGACGACGAACTGCTTATCCAGCTCCTCCTGCTGCTGGCTCACGTCATCGAGCACCAGGCTATAGTACAGATTCTCGCAGGCTGCACCATAATTCTCCAGGCGGATAAGAACCACAGGAGAAATAAACCAGCCCAGACTGCGGCGCAACTGGTGCAGCAGATGCGGCATGCAACGCTGCGCTGCAGAAGCATAATTCAGCACACAATTACGAACACCCTCAGCCTGTCGGGACTGGAATTGATCAATTTCCTGCTCCACACCCTGAAGGAAACCGGTATCGGTGCGCACCACGGCATCTCGCGCTTTCAACACGCTTCCCTGCTTGTACAGCAGATTCGAGCCACGGCGCATCACCTCGCGTATAGCGGCACGCAAACCGCCACCGGAGTTCTCCATGGCCTCCACCACTCGGGAGCCGAACTCATCCATCTGCGCAGGTTTGCTGACCTGCACCTGGTATACAGGAATCACGCGACCAATCCGGTTCCGGCACCACTCACGAACCCGCTCCGTCAGCGTCACCGAGGCCGTGGCATCCAGCAGCTCAACATGAGTGAGCGCCAGAACACAGGCCGGGCCATCTTCTGCCGGCAGCGGTGCAAGCAAATCCCAGACGGGAGCAGATTCATATGCACGGGCATCAACCACCACGACCACCGCATCAGCTCCCGGCAGCAATGGTGCCACCGCCGCGGCCACATCCGGGTGGGCGCAGTCCCGGGTATTCACAAGCTCCATCCCCCACAGAGCTGGCTCCGGAATAAAACGGCAATGTTCGGTATCGCCATCGCTATCCAGATACCGCCAGCGCAGGAAGTGATGCTGCGGCATCACGCGAGCCAGCACCGGGCAGCCGACCATGCCGGCCAGCAGCTCGGATTTACCACAATTATCCGCCCCGATAAGAACCACGCGGCGGTCATTACGCATCATCTCTACGCCCTCAAGGACCTGCTCGCTGGGTTCCACCAGACTTTCATCCTCAATATCCTGCGAAAGCGCAACCGCCTGCAGCGCCCAATAGCGCGCCAGGCTCTCCTGCGTACTGTAACTCCGTTTCAACATGAGGTCGTCACATTATACCCCCATAGCAATTACTTGTCCACTCAAAAACATGCGGGATTATGCCTTCGTATACGTCGGCTCCGGAATATCTTCCAGGACCGGCACTGCGGGGGCTGGTGCAGGCTTGGCCGGAGCAGGCTTCGATTTCGGTGATTTACCGGCATCCCCGGCCTGTTTCACGCCTTCGAATGCTTTCGGGAAAAAGGCTCTGGCTCGTTCCCGTGCTTCGGTAATTCCCTGAGCCGTGGGCTTCACCCCGGCTTCGCCATCAAAGTTCACAGCACGGCGGAAAATGCGGGAATCTGTACCGAACACCATATAGCGATGCACCAGGAAGGGGTCTTCCAGTGTGGTTACCTTCTTCTCGAGCACGGTGAACGCCGCACGCACACCGGTGGCACGCAAGGTCTCCAGCATGGGCGCCGTATTATACCCACCGGGATAGCAATAAGTGGTGCAGTTACCAAAGGTATCCTTCAGTTTCTGCACAGAATCAGCCAGTTCCTGCTGCAGCTGAGCTGCATATTCAGGCGAATCCTCGGCATAACGCTTCCACTGCCGGGGATACAGGTGATTGGTCGAATGACTACCTATCGTAGCACCGGCAGCCATCATTTCCTGAATCATCGCCGGGTTCATGGACTGCCCGCGCCCGCTCATATAACTCGTGTACAGGAAAAGGGTAAACGGATAACCGTAGGCTTTCAATACAGGAAAAGCATCGGTATACACACTCCGCCAGCCATCATCAATCGTGATAAGCACACAGCGCTCCGGCAGGCAACGATTGCCCAGCAGCCACTCCAGAAAATCCTGCATGGTAATCACCGTGAGACCGGCATCCTGAATATACTGCATCTGCTGGCAGAACTCTGCCGTGCGCAGGAGCATTTCACTCACCGGCTTGGTATTGCTGAAATTGTGATACCCCAGCACTGCAACCCGGGTCTGCTCGCGCGGCACCACGGGGTGCGGAAAATCCCGGGTAACCCAGTCGCCCAGGGCAGAACGCTTTACCAGAGTACCCGCTGCAGGCAGATTGGACACCGGGCGGGACTCCGATTCCGAAGTTTTCAGGTCAGCCCACATTTCCTCATTCAGCACCGGCATGGGAATAGGCACGGCATCATGCTGCACCGTTTCCTCATCAGCCTGCCCCTCCAGAGGAGTCACGGCAGGAGGCAGCGGCGGCTGCACGGCAGCATTGGCGGCCTCATTTGCAGACACTGCAGGCATGGCCTGTGCCGCGGATTCCGGCACCGTGACCTCCACCGGCTGAGAAACAGGCAGATGACGAGCGGCAGATTCGCGCACCAGATGCAGCACACGTTCATCATCCACCTCACTGCGGAAGTTCACCGCGTGCGCAAAGGCGGGCATATCCGTTATCATATAGCGGTTGAGCATATAGGCGGGATTCTCACGCTCCACCTTACCCTCGCGGTTACCGAAGGCAACCCGGTACCCGTATACGCTCAGGTTGTCCACCATCAGTTCATTGGCATACCCTCTGGGATACGAAAAGGCTTCACAGCTGCCGAATGCTGCCGTAATCCGCTGAGCCGGAAGCCCCATCTCGCGTTCCGCCATTTTCTGAGCGGCATCCGGCCCTGCCTGAGCAGCATACTGCCAGTCGCAGGCCTGCGGACGGGTCATGCTACGGCTCCCTACTGCTCCACCGGCACGCTGCATCTCCTGCAGCTGCTTAAGATTCAGTGCACTCCCGGAGTCCTTGAAGTTCCGGCCATCGGCAAACACCACGAAGGGGAACCCGTATTCACGCAGAATAGGCAGTGCGACTGTATAGGCAGAAACATCTGCTTCATCCAGCGTGATAAGCACGCTGCGCTCCGGGATACTGGCCTCACCGCGGTGCCAGGCAATAAACGCATCAAGTGATACCGGGGTAATCCCCTGCTCCTTCAGGTACTCCATCTGCGCCCGGAGATTCGTGGCAGTAATGCCACGGGTCCCAGCCGACACGGCAAAACTTCCATAGCCCAGCACCGCAACCCGTGAGGGCACTGCAGGAGCAGGCTCAGCCACTGCCGGTTCCGGGGCAGCCGGGGCAGCTGGCTCAGCCACCACCGGCAGAGCCAGCAGTACAGCACACACAATAGAAGAAAGCCGGGAAAAAGCGTGATTCATGGGGCGAATAGCCTACCATAAAACACACTTTTTGCAAGGCTTTAATCACACAATCTTCTGCGGTAGACCCGGCGGATTATCTGCCGGGCACCATCTCGAAGCTGAAGCCCTTCAGGTACTCCGTTTCAGGAATATTGAGCAGAATGGGGTGGTCAGGGCTCTGGCCGTGCACATGCGTCTGGCGCAGCGTGCAGTGGCCGTCCACCGCGGCCTCGCCGATAGTCTGCTTGAAAAGGTTGGAGCTGATGTGGTGAGAGCAGCTGAAGGTGGAAAGCACGCCGCCCACCGGCAGCATCTGCATGGCGCGCAGATGAATCTCCTTGTACCCACGCAGCGCGCCGTTCAGGCTCTTCTTATTGCGGGTAAAGCTGGGCGGATCCAGAATAATCATATCCCACTTGGGATCCGCACCGTTGCGCACCTTATCACTCTCGCGCTTCAGGAAATCAAAGGCATTCTCGGCTACAGCTTCCACCTCAACCCCGTTCAGCTCTGCATTCCGGCGCACAGATTCAATGGCATCCTCCGAAATATCGACCGCTGTCACACTGGCTGCACCAGCCTTGGCACAGGCCAGAGCAAACCCGCCCTGGTTGCAGAAGCAATCGAGCACGCGGCGGCCGCGGGCAAGGCGGGCCACCTCCTGATAATTCTGCAGCTGGTCGAGGTAGAGACCGGTTTTCTGGCCGGTGGCCAGGTCTACAAGGAACTTGATACCGCGACCGGACGCAACAAAAGGCTCAGGCTGCTCGCCCAGTGCCACATAAGTCGACTGCTCAATCCCCTCAGCCACCAGCATGGGGGAGTCATTGCGCACAATGATGCTGCGCGGGTTGAACAAATCACCCAGAATATCCTTGATAAGCCCCAGGCGCTGGTACATGGCCATGGTCAGAGTCTGGACCACCAGCACATCGGCATAACGGTCGATTATCAGGCCGGGCAGACCATCGCTTTCGCTCCACACCAGGCGCATCATCTCCTCACCGGGCAGCCAGCGCTCGCGCAGCATGGCAGCCTGCGATATACGGCGGGCAAAGAAATCGCGGTCCAGGTCCTGCTTGCGGCGGGAGAAGCGGCGAGCCACAATCTGAGAGTGCGGATTATACATGGCAGAGCCCAGATAGTGGTCCCGCTGGTCTTTCAGCAGCACCACATCGCCGGGCTGCGGATTTCCGAATACCGTGCGTACTTCTGTGCCGTACACCCAGTCGTGACCGTGGAATATGCGCGCCTTGGGCGCTATGATGAGACCTGCCATAACGCGCGCTACCATACCGCAATCTTTCCTTTCTGTCAAGTTTTTCGCGGCGGGAGTTTCAGTTACTCATTCGCACGTAAATATCAGCGCCAGGCCTCAAAAAAGGATGGGGACTGTGAACCACACATCTTCATGCATGCATTTCATTAATCATCAAGCTCTCTTACTGCAGGTACATTTCAGGTGATTATTCCGGTCTCGTTCTGTTCCGGGGGGCGAGGATATAAAAAGAGCCCTGGTGCTTAACACCAAGGCTCTTGTTTCGGGCGTGACTGATTATCAGAAGCTGTACGTCGCGCCTACGTTCAGACCGTGGCTGGTGATGTTCTGCAGCATCTCAAAGTTGTAGGATGCATTGACAGACCAATCATCATTGAGGCGGTGGGAGACTCCTACGTTCAGGTTCATACCGGCCCGGCCGGGGTTGGCCCCGTGGGTACGGTAGCCACCTACGCTGGCTGTAGGATTGTTGCGCACCACGTCGCCGATGAAGCTCAGCTCGCCATATGCCACGGTGGCATCTGTGAAGCGGTGCACAGCACCCACGCTGAACTTGGCTCGCAGATTCTGCAGGGAGCCGGTCTTGACTCCGTTGCATTCACCGCTGTCGGTGGCAAGGTATTGCAGACCAGCGGAGGCATTCACCGTGGTGCGGGTGTTCAGAGCACGAGCCCAGGTGAGGCTGGCATCCAGCTGCAACGCATCCTGAGTCCACGAGCAGGGAACGCCGACCAGATCCACCTCGCTCTCTGTGCGGGTGTGGGCCGCCATCCAGCGCAAGCTCAGGGCGTCATTGAGCTTGTGATCACCATAGATACCGACATGGACGGAATCCTGGTCAACGGGATAGGATGCAAACGTGTTTACCTTGCCCCGGCTGTTGCCCACGGCGAGACCCAGCGAGTTGTCTGCAGAGAGATTCGCTTCAACACCGAATGCTGCCCCCGTAAGCGTATAATCTGCCCCGGCATGGCCTGACTCGGAGGAAATGCGGCTGCTGCCACCCAGGACAGAAGCCCACGCGGCTCCCTTGCCACCCTCCAGCAGCGTGGCCTGTGCGCCACGACCGGCAATGGTGTCTCCGAATGCACGGGAAGCTCCCACTGCACCCCAGGTGCTCTGCACCAGCGTATCGGCGGCTTTCATCAGCTCTGCCTGCAGGGCTGCGGCATCCGGAGCTGCGGCAAGAAGCATATCCTCCGCTGCTGCTGCGGCAACCGGTGTCGGCGTCTCTTCTGTTTCTGCCACTTCTTCCTCAGCTGCCTTTTCAGCCACATATGCATCCCACTGTTCTGATGTTACGCGGAGCGTGATGGCCTTATCGTTTACCAGATCCAGCGTGCAGAACTTGTCACTCAGGCCCAGGGCATCGTACAGGGAATCACTCTGGGCATCGAAACCTTCGAGTGACTTGAAGGTTATAAGATTGTAGGTCTTATCCTTCTTGATGTTCAGGCCATCCTGCAGAGTCAGAGCGAAGTTGGAGTTAAGCGTAAGCGTATCCTTGACGGCAATGGTCTGCAGCTTGGTTGATGTCAGGATGATACTGCCGCCCTCCACCGTCAGATTCTTAGCCGTCAGTTTTCCATTGAGCGTCAGAGATGAGCCGCTGCCAAGGGTAAGATCTCCCTTGACGGTAAGATTCATTGCCTTATTCTTACCGCTGGGGTCATACATCCAGATATGCGCATTGTTCAGCCCCATGTTGCCTACCGTCATCTTACCGGCCAGTTCCATGGTGGCGCCATTGCTCATGTTCAGATTCCGGGTCAGTGACACTGTGGTAGCCTTGGCGGTATTGAAGCCTACAAACCCTCCGTTTACCTCCATGTCGCAGGCTTTCAGTGCACCCTCGGATATCAGCGAGCCGCCTTTGTTGACCGTAATAGCGGATGCCTTGGTATTCATGCTCATGCCCTTGGTGCTGATTCTGAGCGTGCCGTCGATGTCCAGCGCATTGGTCGTAATCTTACCGGTAGCTCCCAGATTCACCTCTCCCTTGACTTCTACGGTGCCTGCACCGCTGAGCGTACCATTGATAGTGCCCTTATTCAGGGTGGCAGTTTCAGCGACGTCCAGCAAAGAGCCCTTGAGCATTTCGCCATGAGTCATAGCGAAATCGCCCGTAAATGCCTTACCTCCCTTGATAGTGGCCGACCCAGCCAGCACGATATCGTTATCCACGGCCTTGCCTGCCAGATCCAGCGTACCTCCCATCAGGGTGATATCACCTGTGCCGAAGGAGTTTATACCCACGGCTTTAATCGTGCCGGCTTCGATATAGGTACCACCGCTGTAGGTGTTGCCATCATTCATGGTCAGCGAACCCTTACCCCGCTTCACAAGGCAGCCGGTACCCACGATGGCTCCGCTGTAGGAATCGGCCTTCTTGTTGTAGGTAGTCTTGAAGCTGAAGGACTTATCAACCTCCACCAGCACGGATGCAGGCTCCACCTCACCAGCTATGCTTACGGTGCCGGCTGTGTTAAACACAACGCGGTTTCCGGTTGCAAAGCTTGCACCGTTTGCCCAGCCGCTCCCCTCTCCGGTGGTCCATACGACCTTCTTGCCGCCTTCCCACACATTGCGCTCAGTGAGCTCAAGGTAGAGCTTGTTGGTTTCGGCATCGAAGATGAGGGTGCCGTAGCCGGTATTCACGAAGCTATCCGCGGTAAGTCCGGTAGCGAGGTTGCCGAAGGAAGCCAGCTCCACGGTGTCGTCAAGATCAACAGTGTTGTATTGATTGACATGTACGTTCACTGCCTTTTCGCATTCCACCGTTCCGTTGACGGTAAGCGGTATGCCGTCAAAATACAAGGTGCCACCGTTGAGTTTCAGGTTACGCAGAACCGTTGTTCCGTTTGCACCCACGGTCAGCGTATTGCCCTCGCCCAATTCATAAGCAGATACCAGCGAACCGCCGTTGGCCAGCAACTCGCTGAACATGGCATCCCCATTGGCAGTAAAGCTGCCGCTCAGGTACAGATTACCATCAATGAGCGTGTAGATGGCATTGTTCACAAAAGCATTCAGGGAAGCTCCGGCCAGCGTCAAGCCATCAGCAGACAAGCCTTCGGTCTCCGTAGTGACAATGAACGAAGTCATCTCTCCGATGCGGTCCAGCATATCAGCCGTGAACTCTGCACTGTTGCCGATGTTCTCTACCAGCAGCATATTGAAGCTGAGGGGGGATTCCGTTGCCGTCTGCGCAATATCGTACAGGGCACCGCCACCAATGGAAATGGTGATGGCTGCACCATCCGCAAACGTGATGGCATTGCCACTCATGTCGATGGTGGAGTAGGCATCTGCGAACCAGCCGGTGTTGCCCTCGCATGCTTTCATGCTGAAGCCACCCACAGAGAAGTCAATGGCTGTACCATCCAGACTCAGGCCCCCGGTGTAACTCTGGTATCCGGGGGAGTTACCCACCACCAGAGAGCCACCTTTCATGCTGAGCTTGCTGAAGCGGCCGGAGCCTTTCACAGTGGAGCCATTCACCTGTATACCCTCTGTCATGGCAATGCTGCCATCATTGTGCAGAGTAGCATTGGTGCCGCTGATGGTCAGCAGCTCACCGGTCATGGTAGCACCCTGCCCCACCTCCATGGCGGCGCTGTTGTCAGCACCGTTCACAAGGGTTTCGGCAAGGTAGGCCTGAGAATCTGCGGCAATGTGTACGGCGCCGTCTTCAATCCCCAGACAACCGAAGTACAGGGAGGAGCTGGCCTCATCCTCAATCTCAGAGTCGTGGCCATCAAGCACCAGACTGCCGCCACCCTGCACACACAAATTGCCATCGCCCACGATACCTTCCGTCTCGGTGCGGGAGCCCTTCATGATGTGCAGATGGCTGGTGGCATCCTCGTCGGTGAAGACGGTGATGTAGGCAATACCCAGATCATCTTCGGTGTAGAAGTGGCGAGCCTCTTCCTTGCTGCCACGGAAGCTCAGCAGGCCTTCAAACTCGCCACGACCCTTGATGTAGGCAGAGCCTTCCACAATGACCAGGTCGCCGTCGCCGTGGTCCTTCTTCTTGCCATTGCCGTTACCGTTTCCGTTGCCGTTATTGCCGTTGTTGCCGGGCTTGATGTGATCGTGCCCCTTACCGGGATTCCCCGGACGGCCGCCGTGCTTGGGATTATCGCAACCCAGATGGCCCTGCAGGCACACGCCCAGCTCCACACTGGCACCACCGCCAATGACGACATCGGTGCCACGCTCCGGAGCCACGATAATTTCGGCATCCTGCGTGTAGGAGATGGCCCAGGTGTTATTGCTCGTATAATACAAGGTACCATTCTCCCATGACAACTTGTCGGCATCCACGCCGGTCACGGAGTTGAGTGAGCCACTCCAGCTGCTCACGTCGAAGTGAGATTCAGAGCCCAGGCTGATGAGCTTGTACTTGCCCGCAGACAGCACGTCGGCATTCTGTACGGAGAATTCGAGCCCCTCAAAGCTCACGTTACCGTTCAGCGCCAGCGCGGTCAGGTTGCGGTTCTTGTCGCGCAGGTCAATGTTGAGCACACTGCCGCTTTCCATATTGAAGTTTGCGGCTGTCAGGGTATTCGTACCAGCCACGCTCAGTGCAGTATCCTTACCGAAGGTGACATCATAGCCCGAGCTGTTCAGCACGGCATTATCCAGTCGCACCACAGAACCGCCACCGGCAGTCGCGCTGAAGCCGGCCGTCTGCAGGATAGCACCATGATTCAGGCTCAGCAAACCACCACCCAGCGTAGTTGTTCCCACCACCGTGTTCGTGCGCGAGCTGGTGATTTCCTGCACCGTTCCCGCGATCCCCTTGATGGCAAGCAGATCAGCCTCTGTATGCTCACCACTCAGCAGGATGCTGCCACCGGCCTTGTTCGCGTTCAGTGTCAGGTTACCCACCGTGTAGACAGAGTCGTATACCTCTACACTCTGCCCCGCATTCGCACTCAGCTCCAGATTGCCACAGGCATAGATACTGCGCAGGCGGTAGTCGCCGCCCTGCTGCTCATAGTTACCTCGCAGCAGCACGCTGTTGTTGTTCGCGATCTGCAGGCTGCTATTCGTATATATGGCACCGCCTAAGGCA
>JAZONE010000053.1:0-3803 GCA_045654325.1 Akkermansia sp. | reverse complement strand
AACGCTCAACGTGAATAATCTCCAAAAGGAGTGGGTACTGCTGTTCGGCACTAAGCCGTACACGACCAACAACAGGCAGTTCCTCATCAAGCGGCTGACGTGGCGTATCAAGTGCATTCTGAATGGAGGATTGTCTGACCGCGCCCTTATGCGAGCCGAGGCTATCGCCGATGAAGCACTCATTCGTTTACAACTCCACAAGCACAAAGTGGTGCGGACTCAAATCATTACTAATGAGCCAACGCAGCCGAAGCTGGAGGACTTGGAACGTGGCACGGTGCTGCGCCGGGTCTACAAGGGCAAAGCCTATGAGGTGACTATCCTGGGGGCAAGCTCATTCGCCTACGAGGGAGTTCGCTACGACAACCTGACCGCCATTGCATGGAAGATTTGCGGCTACCCCAAGAGCGGCAATTCATTCTTCAACCTCGCACCCACTCCCCGCAAAACCGCTAGCGCCAAGAAGTGATATGAAAGCACAAGCACCTCAGATACGCCGCTGCGTGATATACACGCGCAAATCCATTGCCAAGGGGCTCGACCAAGAGTTCAATTCTCTGGATGCTCAGGCAGATGTCTGCATGAAGTTCATTGAACGCCACAAAGATGATGGCTGGGTATACACCGGAACCTATGTGGATGCAGCCGTCAGCGGTACCACGGTCGAACGCGAGCAGCTTACCGCGCTGCGCCGATTGGTGAAAGCCGGAGCCGTGGACTGCATCGTGGTCTACAAGCTGGACCGTCTCAGCCGTGACTTGGCGGACTTCTCCATCCTCATGAAAGAATTTGCCGAGAATGGCGTGATATTCGAGAGCGCCACGCAATGCCTCCAAAGTGACACGCCCGAGGGTAAGCTTTCCATGAACATGATGGCGGTAGTGGCCGACTACGAAGCTGCTATCATTCGCGCCCGACTCCGAGATAAAATACGTGCCACGCGTGCGCGAGGACGCTGGGTAGGTGGTCGCCCGCCCTATGGCTATCAGCTCACCAAGCAGGGGCTCCAGATTATTCCCGGCGAGGCCGATGTGGTGCGACTCATCTTTGACCTGCACGAGCAGGGCATGAATGTGGGTGATATCGCGGTACGCCTCAATGAAGCCAAGCACCAGTTCCGCAGCATCGGCAAGAAGCCGGCATCGGAGTGGCACGGCCAGATGGTAAAGCGTATTCTGATGCACCCGGTCTATGCCGGATTCCTGCGGGATGGTGATGAACTCATCAAGGGTATCCATGTTCCCTTTATCTCCGAGAAGCAATACTTCGCCGCCGTTAAGCGGCTGGAGGAATCGGTGCGCCACAAGCCACAGAAGAAGCACGATGTTCTGTTCCCGCTTAAAGGGCTGCTCCGATGCAGCCTGTGCGGACAGGAATATATCGGGGTGTGCAACGTGCGGACTGGAATCCTGCGCCGATACTACGTCTGCAAGACTAAAGCATATCGCTCCAAGGAGAAATGCGAAAGCCCACGATTCAATGCCGACCAGATGGAGCAGTTCGTGGCAAAGCAGCTCGGCACGCTGCGGGATAATCCCAACCTTTCCGCAGCCATCATTGCCCAGTTGCCGGAGTTCGATGCCCACCGCGTAGCCGACTGCCTGTATAGCCTCGACCTGATTCTGCAAGACGCTACTCCGCAGGAGTTGGAGCGCGTGTTTCACGCAGCATTTAAGAGCATCTCCATCGACCCGGAAACCTCCCAGCTGAATGTAACCCTCAACGATCTGTAAAGCCATGAGTGCAGCTGAAAAGACACTTTCCTTTTCCATTCCGTTCCACCTCGAACCGACCAAGCGCGGGGCGAAGAAGAAAAGTTCGATAGAGAAAATCCCACCTCCCGGTGAGCTGCCGCTGCATGACCGCCCGGCTGCGGTGGATGTTCCCCAGGGCTGCGACTTCTCGATTCCCTACATCATCGACCACAGTACGGTAACACCTGCCCTGCGACTCCGCACAGAAGAAGATGACCTCGTGGATGCGGTATGCCAATGCGACAAGTTTCCCACGAAGCGGGCAATCCGCATGGCCAACGCCATTATGCTGGAGCGGTTGCTGGTGACTGGGAAGTATGGGAGCGCAACGAACATGGCCAGACTTATCGGAGTGAGCCAGCCGCATGTGACGCAGTTGCTCAACATGCTCAACCTCCCTCCGGCTGAAATCGAGGCAATCCTTTTTGAGACGGTGTAGCATTGGTAAGTGGGATTGATTCCCCATAACTTGAGCAAAATCGCTGTTACTTACTGATTAACAATAGTGCTGACCGAGGTCTTCATTGGTAATCCTGTATACTGCAAAGAAATCACGACAAAAAAGAAAAGTTTTTCAGGACAGTTGCAGCCCTCAGGTGATTAGGCGAACAACAGGAGACAAGCTATGAAGCAGAAAAATCAGAAAATCGGCACTTTTTCCCGGACAAAAGACCGCTCCGGGGATGTAGGTGAACAGAAGCACGGTGAAGAATGGAAAAATTTTTCCGAGAACGACAACACGTTTTTGGCAGCCTTGACGAGTAGTAAGGACGTACACGCCATGCACAAGACTTCGAAAAAGCAGAAAAGCGAAAAAATCCACGCGGATTTTTCAAGAACTTCACGAGTTATTGTGTGTGCAGAGAATTCTTTTTACAAAAATTTTCAGAAAGAGCAGCCAATTCGGCCAGCCTTTTTCGAGAAAGAGGGTGAAGAGGATAAGCTCCCCGCACAAAAAATCGAAAAAAGTGCAAAAAGTTTCCAAGATTCGCAAAATCGACCTGCTGATATAGACAGGGGGCACCACATGCCCACAACAACCAAGAAAGGAAAATCTATGAAGACAGCGACCATCACAGACAGCGGCTCCAAGCCGGAACGTAAGCGCAGCGGCATTCTTGCCGGGCTGAGCAACCTGCCTATCGTCAATTTTTTCACCTCTTCCGTAAAAAAGGTGACGGATTCTGACGGCGCAAAGCAAGAAAGTACTTTGGAGGGCAAAATCGAAAATCTCTCCCTGAACTTCAAGAACTCCGCTAACGGCTCGAATATGCACAACGCTCTTCACATCTCCCCGTATTTTATCCCGGGCATGAAGCTTGGCGACATCCTGTTCACCATCGCTGCGGTAGTGGCTCACTCTCGCTGTATCAAAGTTGAATGCCGCATTCCCTGGGCGTACAGCGAGGAGACGCGCGAACTTCGTGCGGCTCTTGGTATGAACGCTCTACCGAGTACGCTTTGTGGTGCTAACGAGGCTCTGGCTTATGAGGAGGAGTCGTTCCTGTACACGCCCATCCCTGAAACGGTGACCAGCGGCGGTCTGTGCGGTTATTTCCAGAGCGGCAACTACTTTGCCGGGATTGAGCCGATTATCCGCCACCTCTTTGCTCCGCTCACGGCTGTTGATAAGATTCCTGGCACAGTCGGCATCCACATCACCATTGGCAACGATCCGTACAAGTACAGCAAGTACCGCCTGAGCACGGCTTTGTTCCTGCAAAAGGCGGCTGCGCGTTTGTCGAAAGACATCCGCGAGGTGGTGGTGTTCAGCGATAAGCCCTGCGAAGCCATTGCCATGCTGGTTGAGATGCCGGAGTTCAGCAATTACTCGTTCCGCGCAGATAGCCATAAGGGCTGTGAGCAGCTGCACCACATGACCGCCATGCAGGAGCTTGTTATCTCCAACTCGGCGCTTTCTTGGTGGGCAGCATGGCTGGGTAAGCCCCGCAAGGTCATCGCCCCCAGATGCTGGTTCATGCACAAGGCTGAACAGCCGCCTGTGTTTGAGGATTCCCCTTGGATAGTTCTCTGATTTTGACACTCGCA
>JAZONE010000052.1:0-22819 GCA_045654325.1 Akkermansia sp. | reverse complement strand
TGAGGAGGGTATCGTTATCACAATCGACCTTGATGCTGACGACATCGAGGTAGTGACCGCTGGTTTCGCCCTTGGTCCAGAGGCACTGGCGGCTGCGGCTGTAGAAGCACACGCGGCCGGTTTCCTGAGTTCTGGCGTAGGATTCGGCATTCATGTAGCCCAGCATGAGCACCTTGCCGGTGGCAGAGTCCTGAATGATGGCGGGCACCAGGCCGCCGCATTTATCGAAATCAATGGTCATAATGCTTGGATAATGCAGTTGCGCGGGCGAGTATATCATATTCCCGCAGAAATGCCAAACCTTTTTAGGTCAACAGCGGCGAATCCTCCGATTTACAGCACCACGGATTCGGTTTCAGCTTCGGAGGCGGGGGCCTCAGGGGCCGAGAGGTCTTCGGGAGCTGTTTCCTCATCCTCGGGAGCTTCCTCTGCGCCGGAGAAATGAGCTTTCAGCTGCGTATTGCCGAAGAAATCGACCTCTTCCAGACGGGCGATTTCATCTGCGAGCCGGTAGAAGAACGAGGTGGCCGCGAAGGCTAGGATTTCCTCGTCCTCTTCCTCAAATGCAGAGAAATCGAGCTGCCCGAGCGAATCATGGGCGGCTATGGCGGCAGCGCCGAGGCGGTCGGCGCTCGCGGCATCGCGAATCTGACTCAGCAGGCCCACCAGGGTGTCGAAATGCTCACGGAGCTGAGCCATAGTCTGCCGGGCTGCGGGGGAGACGGGCGCCTCCACTTCCTCATGCTGCACAGCAGGCTCAGCTGCGCGAACAGAAGCAGACAGAACCAGCAGAGAGGCAGCAAAAAAGGCGATAAACAGACGACACATCATGATTGCGGGGCGGTTATATCACAGCCAGCAGCCATGCAGCAAGCAAAAACTAGGGAATACAGGAGCAAAAAGCGCCAAGCGGCGAAAAAAAGGCGTCAGAAATGAACTGTATGATTGACGAGCGGGGGTGTTTGGTGTAGACTGCAAAAAGGGCGTACTATCGCCCTGTAACGCGTTAATCTCCACCAAATCTTACTTCCGTGTACTCGAACGAAGACTTTCTCCTGCAGCTCCTGGTAGAAGCCGGGGGCATCGATGAGGGAACCCTCGATATGGTCCGCATGCAGCTTTCGCCGCTGGATAATATCTTTGAATACCTCATTGAGAATAATTACCTTACACACGAATACATTGCCCAGGTGGCAGCCAACAACTCCGGTCTGGAGTATGTGGATGTGACCTCCTTTGAAATCGACCCCAGCATCATCGGCACGGTGAAGGGCGAGCTGGCCCGCCGCGTGAAGTTCCTGCCGCTGGGCGATGACGGTGTCTCCCTGCAGGTGGCCATCTGCGACCCCTTCGACATGCAGACCATGGACAGTCTGCCGCAGTTCCTGGGCCGCGATGTGAGCTTCTTCGTGACCACCGAGCCGCTGCTGATGAAGGCGCTCGACAAGTATTACCCCGAGAAGAAGCAGTTTGCCAAGGGCGACACGGAAGGCCCCATCATTGAGCTGGTGGACAATATGTTCAACGATGCTCACGAGATGCGCGCATCCGATATTCACATTGAGCCCATGGAAGACCGCGTGCGCCTCCGCTTCCGCGTGGACGGCCGACTGGTGGAGGTGGCCAACCACCCCAAGAAGCTGCTCGGGCCCATCGTGGCACGACTCAAGGTGATGAGCACCTCGATGAGCATTGCCGAAAAGCGAGTGCCGCAGGACGGTCGTATCGAAATGGACCTGCGCGACGGCGCCCATATCGACCTCCGTGTGAGCACCGTGCCCACCAACCACGGCGAATCCGTGGTGATGCGTATTCTTGATAAGTCCGCCCTGGCTCTGGGTCTGCCGCAGCTGGGCTTCCTTTCTGACGACGAGGCCACCTTCGACCGTCTGGTCACCCTGCCCGACGGCGTGATTCTGGTGACGGGTCCCACGGGTTCCGGTAAGACCACCACGCTTTACGCCTGTCTGAACCACCTGAACCGCCCCGACAAGAAGATTATCACCGCTGAAGACCCGGTGGAATACGAAATGAGCGGTATCAACCAGGTGATGATCCGTTCGGAAATTGGCATGACCTTCGCCGCTGCACTGCGCGCCATGCTGCGTCAGGCTCCGAACATCATCATGATTGGTGAAATTCGAGACGGGGAGACCGCCAGCATCGCCATTCAGGCAGCTATGACGGGTCACCTCGTCCTTTCCACCCTGCACACGAATGATGCTCCCTCCTCCGTGGCACGTCTTGCCGATATGGGCGTAGACCGCTTCCTCATTGCCTCCGCTGTGCGCGCCATCATGGCTCAGCGTCTGTGCCGCAGCCTCTGCTCGTGCAAGGTGGACGGACAGCTCACGCAGAAGCAGGCCAGCACGCTGGGTATCGATATTTCCCGCGCCGTGAAGGTGCCCCGCCCCGGCGGCTGCGACAAGTGCCGCGGCAAGGGCATGAAGGGTCGACTGGGTATCTTCGAAATTTTCGAAGTCACGGACGACGTACGCGGACTCATCAACTCCAACCTGACCTCGGCTCAGCTGCGCAAGCGCGCCCGCGAACTGGGCATGCGCACCCTGCGCGAAGACGGCATCCGCAAGGTACTGGCCGGTCTCACCTCTGCCGAAGAAATCATCCGCGTAACCACCGGCGACGCCAGCTAATCTCCCACACCACACCCATTTACTACACACATGAACAACGAGGTTGCAATTGATGTTTTCATCAACAACGGCATGCTGGAGCGTTCCGTTGCCAAAGACATTGTAGACGAGATGTCCAACAGCGGTAAGGAGCTGTGGGAAACTCTCATCGATTTCGGTATCATCAGCGCACCGGAAGACTACTGGAACGTCATCGCCATGGAAGTGGGCGCCCAGTACATCTCCCTTGCAGACTACACCCCGCCCCAGGAGGTGCTGGACATGCTTCCCGGCGCCCAGGCCCGTCTGCACGGCGCCCTGCCCATCGAGTACCGCGAGGGCGAAGGCCTGTACGTGTGTCTGGAGGATCCGCTGAACCCGCAGACCGTGGATGACCTGCGCATTGCCACCGGCCAGGATATCTACCTGTACGTGGCAGCCGACTACGAAGTACGCGCCCGCATCACCGAATGCTACGGTGGCGCCGAAGCCGCCATGGGCGACCTGCTGGCCGAGCTGGACCACATGAGCGTGGGCAGCAATGACGGCGCAGAAGAAGCCAACGCCGCCCCGGTGATTAAGTTTGTGAACCTGGTGATTATGCAGGCCATCAAGGAGAAGGCCTCAGATATTCACCTGGAACCCTTCGAAAACGAGTTCAAGATCCGCTACCGTGTGGACGGCGCCTTGTACGAAATGGCACCGCCTCCCGTACACCTGGCCAACTCGGTGATTTCCCGCGTGAAGGTGATGGCCGGCATGAACATTGCCGAACGCCGCGTGCCGCAGGACGGACGTATCGTGATGAAGGTGGGCGAAGCCGGTGTGGATATGCGTGTGAACTCCCTGCCCACCCAGTACGGTGAGTCGGTGGTAATGCGTGTGCTCGACCGCAACAGCGTGAGCCTGAATCTGGACAACCTGAACCTGCACCCGCACCTGCATGAATACATCATTGACACGGTGAACAAGCCCAACGGCATTTTCGTGGTGACCGGCCCCACCGGTTCCGGTAAAACCACCACACTCTACGCCGCTCTGCGCGAGGTGAACACTGAAGACTCCAAGCTGCTCACCGCAGAGGACCCCGTGGAATACGACATCGACGGCATTGTGCAGGTACCCATCAACGAAGCTATCGGCGTGACCTTCCCCCGCGTGCTGCGTGCCTTCCTGCGTCAGGACCCGGACCGCATTCTGGTGGGCGAAATTCGTGATAAGGACACCGCACAGATTGCTATTCAGGCAGCCCTCACGGGTCACCTTGTGCTCTCCACCCTGCACACCAACGACGCCGCCGGTGCCGTTACCCGTTTCGTGGACATGGGCGTGCAGCCCTTCCTGCTGGCCGCCACGCTGCTGGGTGTGCTGGGTCAGCGACTGGTGCGTACCATCTGCCCGTACTGCAAGACCCCCTACAAGCCGTCGAACACGCTGCTCAACCAGCTGGGTATCAACCCGCAACTCATCGGCAGCCAGCAGTTCTTCACCGGTGCCCGCTGCGACAAGTGCGCCAACACCGGCTACAAGGGTCGAAAGGGTATTCACGAGCTGCTGAATGTGACCGACCCCATCAAGGAACTCATCACGCAGAACGTGCCCTCCATCGTGCTGAAGCAGAAAGCCATCGAACTGGGCATGACCACCCTGCGCGAAGACGGTATCCAGAACATCTTTGAAGGCAACACCACCATCGAAGAAGTGCTGAAGTACACCTAAAGCTTGACGCCGCGATTCACATCTGCTATTTTTTTAACATAACAACGTTTTCTTTTAAACTTACTAATCACTATGCCTAATTTCAAATACACCGCGCTCGACCAGAACGGCGCTGAAAAGACAGGCTTCGTAACCGCAGACAACAAGATTGCCGCCATGGAAATGGTACGTGCCCAGGGGCTGCTCGTGCGTGAGTGCGAGGAGGCCAAGGGTGGCGCTTCTGCCTCTGCCGCCAAGAAGAAGGACGGCAAGAAGGACAAGGGCAAGAAGAAGAAGGATGCAGGCGCCAAGGGCAAAGCCGGTGGTGCCGTGAAGCAGAAGGAGCTGATGGTATTCACCCGCCAGCTTGCCACGCTGATTGACGCCGGTCTGCCCCTGCTGCAGAGTCTCAACGTGCTCAGCAAGCAGGAACCGAACCCGAACCTGCGCGCCACCATCGTGGCTCTGGGTGAATCCGTGCAGGGTGGTTCCACTTTCTCTGAGGCTCTCTCCGCCTACCCGAAGATGTTCAACAAGCTCTTCGTGAACATGGTGAAGGCCGGTGAAATCGGCGGTGTACTCGAAGTAGTGCTCAACCGTCTGGCCGAATACCAGGAAAAGGCCAACCGCCTGCGCTCCAAGATTACCTCTGCCATGGTGTACCCGACCATCATCATGGTTATCGCTGTGGGTATTCTGGTATTCCTCATGCTGGTTATCGTGCCCAAGTTCAAGGAAATGTTCGAAGGCCAGAACATGGAGCTGCCGGCTCTCTCCGAGTTCGTGTTCAACTTCTCCGATAACTGCATGGCAGACGGCGTGATTCCCTTCGTCCCGAACGCTGTGTTCTTCCTGGGTCTTCTGGCCGCTGCTATCGTGGGTATTTCCGTCTGGAAGCGCACGCCGAAGGGTGGTCGCGCCGTGGATGCCATGGTGCTGAAGCTGCCCAAGATTGGTGACCTGACCAAGGTGAGCTCCGTGGCCCGCTTCTCCCGTACCTTTGGTACGCTGGTTTCCTCCGGTGTGCCGATTCTGCAGGCTCTTCTCATTACCCGCGACACTGCCGGCAACGTAATTGTGGCCGATGCCGTGACCAAGATTCACGACGCCGTGCGCGAAGGTGAATCCATCGTGACCCCGATGAGCACCTGCAACGTGTTCCCGCCCATGATGATTTCCATGGTGGACGTGGGTGAAGAAACCGGTCAGCTGCCGGACATGCTCATGAAGGTGGCCGAGGTGTATGATGAAGAAGTGGACAACTCCGTGACGGCTCTGACCGCCATGCTGGAACCGCTCATGATTGTGTTCCTCGCTCTGGTGGTGGGTAGCATCGTGCTCGCCATGTTCATGCCGATGATGGAAATCATCAAGAACGTCTAATCCCCCTCACGCATATGAAACTGACCAAGCAGACTGCCAAGGGCTTTACGCTGGTTGAAATCCTCATCGGTGTCAGCATTCTGGCCATGCTCGCTTCGGGCATGTGGGTGGCTGTTTCCAGCTACCAGAACAAGAAGCTGGTGAAGAAGGCCGAAACGGAAATCGCCCTGCTCTCCGCCTGCCTTGAGGAGTACCGCACCAACAGCGGCGGCGTGCTCCCCTTCGGTCGTGGCGATGAGGAAAGCTCGAACATCCTGTACCGCGCCCTTTCCTGCGACGAGGACAATGACGGCGAGCCCGACCCGGACGAGAACGGTAATACGCCCCTGCCCTATTGCCGTACGCTCAACGTCATCAAGAATCCGAAGGAAGCCGAACAGGGTGAAGGTGTGCCCGTGCTGCGCGCCAGCATCCGCACCAAGGACAAAGGTCGCCGCAAGATGCTGGTGATTGTAGACCCCTGGGGCAAACCTTACCGCTACCGTCTGGGCTGCGAGGCTGAAGACGAACGCGGCAAGACCGGCTCCGGCATCAACGCTGACTTCGATATTTTCTCTCAGGGTCCCGATGGACTGGGCGACAGCACCAACAAGGACACCGAGAACGAAGACAACATTTCCAACATCAAACTCTGGTAAAATCCTTTAACCAACAGCATATGAACTACCGTTCCTATACGGCGTTCTTAGCAGCAGCCAGCGCCATTCCGGCGCTGGTTGCTGCTTGTACGTCCAGCCAGGCAGCCAGCGCCGTGCAACCCGCCCTAGAGCTGGTGAAGCGCGTCACTCCCGAATATGCAGAGAAGGTGCATTTCTCCATTGCAAAAGTCAAGAATCCCACCATTACGGGCAAGGACGGGGCTATCACCATCAAGGCCGCGAGCGTGGCTGAATGCATCCGCGCCTATGGGTACTACCTGCGCAACTATGCCAAGGTACATCTCTCCTGGAACGGCGACAACACCAGCGCGGCCAGATTCGTGGTGCCGGAGAAGAAGATCAGCGTACCCGAGGCGCTGCCCTTCAACTACGCCTACAACTACTGCACCCTCAGCTACACCTGCGCCCACTGGGACACCAGCCGTTGGGAGCAGGAGCTGGACCGTCTGGCACTTTCGGGGTACACCCATGTGCTGGTGACAGCAGGGCTCGAAACGGTGTGGCAGAAGTTCCTGAAGGAAATCGGCTACCCGGAGAACAAAATTGCGGGTTTCATCCCCAACCCCGCGTATGCAGCCTGGTGGAACATGGGCAATCTGGAAGGCGAAGGCGGCCCCGTGAACCAGAATATCATTCAGTACGAAGCCAGGCTCGGCAGATTCCTGGTGAAGCGCATGCGTGAGCTGGGTATGGAGCCTGTGCTGCAGGGCTATGTGGGATTCCTCCCGCATGATATGCCTGCAGATAAGGTGAAGGGCCGCATCATCCCCCAGGGCAAGTGGTGTGGTCACTACCACCGTCCCGCGGTTCTGCAGCCCACGGCAGAGGATTTCCCCCGCCTGGCGGCCCTGTGGTACAAGCACCTCAAATCCGTCTACGGCTACCAGGGCAAGTACTTTGGCGGCGACCTCTTCCACGAAGGCGGCAGCACAGGCGGCACCCCGCTCACCCCGGCCGCCAAGGCTGTGCAGGGCGCCATGCTGAAAGCTGCCCCTGGTTCATCCTGGCTCATTCAGGCCTGGGGGCATAACCCGCACCGTGACCTTGTGGCCGGTACAGATGCCAGGCACACCATCATTCTGGCGCTGGATAAGGACATGAGCCCGAAGCACAATATTTCTCGCAACTACCAGGGGCGCCCCCACGTGTGGTGCGAACTGCTTAACTTCGGCGGCAACCACGGCATGTACGGCGGCGCTGAGCTGCTGGAAAAGATGACGGGCAACGCCGGAGGCGCCATCGGCATAGGCCTCATTTCCGAAGGTCTTGAGACCAACCCCTACTACTATGCCCTGCTCACCGAGCGTATCAACACGCGTGAAGCTATCGATACCGATGCCTTCATCCGCAAATACACCGAAGCCCGCTACGGCGTCAAGGACGACAATCTCGTCCAGGCTCTGAAACTGCTGCGCGAAAGCGTGTACGCCCCCATTCGCCTGCAGGAAGGCTGCCAGGAGAGCATTCTCTGCGCACGCCCCAGCCTCAGTGCCCGCAAGGCCTCCACCTGGTCCAAACCGGACGATTACTACGACAAGGCCAAGGTGGTACAGGCAGCTGAGCTCATGCTCAAAGCCGGCAAGAAACACAAGCTGGACAAGTTGCGCACCTTCCGCCACGACCTGGTCGATGTATGCCGACAGGTGCTGGCCGACAAAGCCCGCGAACAACTGCCCAAGGTAAAGGCAGCCTTTGATGCCAGAAACCTCGAGGCTTTCAACAAGGAAAGTGAGGCCTATCTGCAACTTATCCGCAGCACGGCTACCCTGCTGGCCACGTCGGAAGACTTCCTTCTGGGCCGATTCCTGGCCGGAGCCGAAGCCAAGGGCGGCAAGAACGCCAAGGCCCGCGCCGAGATGCGCAACGCCATGGTGCAGCTCATCACCACCTGGACTCCGACCAACGGCATGCTCAATGACTACGCCCACCGCCAGTTTGCCGAGCTCATGAGCCACTACTACCTCAAGCGCTGGGAGGCCTTCTTCAACGCCCGCAGAGCCGAGCTGAAGGGCGAAGCACTGGCCGGCGAAGGTGGCAAATCTGCCACCCAGACCACGGAGAACAACGGCGAAGCAGTAAGCACCAGCTACGAGCTCAGCAAATCCGTTGACGCCGTGGAGCAGAACTTCCGCAAGACCAAATACCCCAGATACCAGAAACGTACCGGCAATGTGCTCAAACAGGCCGAACGCGTGCTGAAAAAACTGTGAGCCCCACATGCATGAAATCAAAAGAAATAGCTTGATTTTCACGCTTACTGGATTAGAATAGAGAATCTACCAACCATAGAAAGATTTTATTGCGATGAGTCAGGAAAACGCCAGTGAACCGAAAGCAAAGAAGAAATCCCGCGGGTGTCTGAAATTCTTCATCCTCTTGATTCTACTGGTAATTGGCGGCAGCTGGTTATTCTCATTCTGTTTCTATGACGGCACGGTGAGAACCCCGAAGGAAGCTGTGCTGAAGGCTCAGGACTCGGTGCGCACGATGGTGGAGAACATGGTGGCCAGCAGCGCGCTTCAGGGGCGGGCGGTGAATCAATCCGGTCGCATGGTTGAGATGTATTCTCTCTACGAAAAGGATTTTGTGGTGGAGTATGAGTATACCACGAGCTGGATGTTCTCCCGCAAACGAATCAGGATTATCCAGCCCTACCGCGTGCGCTATGGCATCAACACCAGCATGGCCAATCTCCAGTGCGAATGCCGCGACAACAGCGACCAGGTGATCGTGAAGAATCTCAAACCCGGCGTGATTTCCTGCGAACGCTTCGGCCTGCAGCATCTGGAGGAAGAGGAAGGGATGTGGAACAAAATCCATCCGGATGAGCGAGCCCTTGCGCAGAACCTGATAGAGGAACAGGCTCGTGAAGATGCTTCCAGAGATCCTGCGGCAATATACCTGACCGAAATGCGATTTGTAGAGCTGCTCAACCGCGAAGCCGCGCGTCAGCAGTCGCCGACCCGCTATACCCTGGCTCCCATGGATTGAGAAGCTTCGGAGCAATTTTCTATATCATCCCCCCCTTCCGGATACAAAAAGCCCTGGTGGATAAACCACCAGGGCTTTTTCTGAGTTGCTTTGAAGTAGCAGAACTTACTTGTTCATGGCTTCCTCGATGGCAACAGCCACGGAAACCGTAGCACCCACCATGGGGTTGTTGCCCATGCCGATCAGGCCCATCATTTCCACGTGGGCGGGCACGGAGGAGGAACCGGCGAACTGAGCGTCGCTGTGCATGCGGCCCAGGGTGTCGGTCATGCCGTAGGAGGCGGGACCGGCAGCCATGTTGTCCGGGTGCAGGGTACGGCCCGTGCCACCACCGGAGGCCACGGAGAAGTACTTCTTGCCAGCCAGCGTGCATTCCTTCTTGTAGGTGCCGGCAACCGGGTGCTGGAAGCGGGTGGGGTTGGTGGAGTTACCGGTGATGGAAACGTCCACGCCCTCGAGCCACATGATGGCCACGCCTTCACGCACGTCGTCAGCGCCGTAGCAGTTCACCTTGGAGCGCTCACCGTCGGAGAATGCCTTCTTGCTCACCACTTCCACCTTACCGGTAGCGTAGTCGAACTTGGTCTGGCAGTAGGTGAAGCCGTTGATACGGGAGATGATGTAAGCGGCGTCCTTGCCAAGGCCGTTCAGGATAACGCGAAGCGGCTTCTGGCGCACCTTGTTGGCGGAGCGGGCGATACCGATAGCACCTTCAGCAGCGGCGAAAGACTCGTGACCAGCCAGGAAGCAGAAGCACTCGGTCTCTTCGCGCAGAAGCATGGCAGCCAGGTTGCCGTGCCCCAGACCCACCTTACGGTCGTCAGCCACAGAGCCGGGAATGCAGAAAGCCTGCAGGCCTTCACCGATAGCCTCAGCGGCGTCGGCAGCCTTGGTGCAGCCCTTCTTAATGGCGATGGCGGCGCCTACGGTGTAGGCCCAACCGGCGTTCTCGAAAGCGATGTTCTGGATGCCGCGCACGATTTCACGCACGTCGATACCCTTGGCAAGGCAGACCTGCTCGGCTTCCTCGCAGGAGTTGATACCGTACTGAGCAAGAACCGGAAGGATCTGGTCGATACGACGGGAATAAGATTCAAAAAGAGGCATAATCTTGTTTCTCTATATTTAGGGGTTCTTTACTCGTGGCGGGGGTCGATGTACTTGGCGGCATCAGCAAAGCGGCCGTAGGAGCCGGTGTGCTTCTTCACAGCCTCGTTGGCGTCCATGCCCTTCTTGATGTCTTCCATCATCGGGCCCATCTTCACGTACTGGTAACCGGTGATTTCACCCTCGGCGTCCAGAGCAAGCTTGGTGATGTAGCCTTCAGCCAGCTCCAGGTAGCGGGCACCCTTGGCCAGCGTGCCATACAGCGTACCGGTCTGGGAGCGCAGGCCCTTGCCAAGGTCCTCAAGACCTGCACCGATGGGCAGACCACCCTCAGAGTATGCGCTCTGGGTGCGGCCGTACACGATCTGCAGGAAGAGTTCGCGCATGGCGGTGTTGATGGCGTCGCACACGAGGTCGGTGTTCAGAGCCTCGAGCACGGTCTTGCCGGGAAGGATTACAGAAGCCATGGCGGCGGAGTGGGTCATGCCGGAGCAGCCAATGGTCTCAACGAGAGCTTCCTGGATGACACCCTTCTTCACATTCAGGGTCAGCTTGCAAGCACCCTGCTGAGGAGCGCACCAACCCACACCGTGGGTAAGGCCGGAAATGTCCTCAATCTTGGTGGATTGCGTCCAGGCACCCTCCTGAGGGATGGGGGCGGGGCCGTGATTGCAGCCCTTCTTGACGCAACACATCTGTTCGACTTCGTGTGTGTACTGCATAGTTGTATGAGTATGTTGTATTGAGAAAACGCTTGGCACCTGCGACACGCGCCGGTGATACCTTGCTGCCGCCATTATAACGGTTTTTCCAGAAATTGCCAGCATAAAATCTGAACAAATTCAACAAAAACGCCTCACCACCCCCTGCGTAGTGCCGGGGTGGCGGGCGTTATAAGTAAATCGGCGCTTTATCAGCAGCCGTAGCGGGCGGCAGAGCCGAGCTGTTCCTCTATGCGCAGCAGCTGGTTGTACTTCGCCAGACGGTCTGCGCGGGAGAGCGAGCCGGTCTTGATCTGCCCGGCATTCGTGGCCACGGCCAGGTCAGCGATGAAGGAATCTTCCGTCTCGCCGCTGCGGTGGGAGATGACGGCGGTGTATCCGCTGGTGGTGGCCAGGCGCACCGCCTCGAAGGTTTCGCTCAGCGAGCCAATCTGGTTCAGCTTCACCAGTATGGAGTTGGCCACACCGCGTTCGATTCCCTTGCGCAGGAAGTCCACGTTGGTCACGAAGAGGTCGTCGCCCACGAGCTGGCAGCGCTTTCCGATGGTATCGGTCAGGTGCTTCCAGCCTTCCCAGTCGTTTTCGGCGCAGCCGTCCTCGATGGAGATGATGGGGTAGCGCTTGATGAGCTCCTCGTAGTAGGATGTGAGCTGGGCGGAGGTGAGTTTGTCGCCCGTGCTCTTCTTGAATACATAGAGACCGCTTTCTGCATCGTAGAACTCAGAGCTGGCCACATCCAGCGCCAGCGCCACCTCCCTGCCCGGCTCATAGCCGGCAGCTTCGATAGCCTGCACGATGGTTTCCAGAGCCTCATCTGCGCTGTGCAGGTTGGGGGCATAGCCACCTTCATCGCCCACGGCGGTGCTCAGCCCCTTCTTACGCAGCACAGCGGCCAGCGAGTGGAATACCTCGGCACCGCAGCGCAGCGCTTCCCGGAAAGTCGGCAACCCACGGGGAATAATCATGAACTCCTGGAAATCGATGGGGGCATCCGAGTGCGCACCAGCATTCAGCACATTCATCATCGGAACCGGCAGAATGTGAGCATTCGGCCCGCCCAGGTAACGATACAGCGGCTGACCCGTAGCCCAGGCTGCCGCGCGCGCCGTGGCCAGCGAAATGGCCAGCACAGCATTGGCACCCACGCGGCTCTTGTTCGGCGTGCCGTCCACTTCGCGCATGCGGGCATCCACCGCTATCTGCTGCGTGGCATCCAAGCCCACCAGAGCTGCTGCCAACTCGGTATTCGCATATTCTACGGCCTTCAGCACACCTTTGCCGCGGTAGCGGTTCTTGTCGCCATCGCGCAGCTCGCACGCCTCGTGTTCGCCGGTCGATGCTCCGCTCGGTACCGATGCGTGCCCATATGACCTACCGGCCAGCGTTACGACGGCTTCTACTGTCGGGTTTCCGCGGGAATCAAGAATCTCCCGTGCCTGTATCTTGCTGATTGTTGTATTCATTGTCGTGTGTTTCCTTTCTATTGTTAGTCGTAGCTAACTTTATTGCTGGCGGGAGGATAGCAGAACATCCGATGAAATGCAAGCTTTTTCTCCTACTTTTTTGGTATTTTTTTCAAAAAAAAGAAGACCGGATGACGAGTTGACCATCTTTCCACTTGCCTTGGAGAAGCGGAGTACATTATAATGGTGAGCATGAAGAAGACGATGGGAACCGTGGCCGCCATGCTGATGGCGCTGACCGCAAGCGGCACAGAAGAAATGATGCAGGAGGCGCTGCAGGAGTGGCAACAGCAGATGGCCGCCTATGAAGAGGCAGTAAAGAATGCCGAGGATGAGACAGCTAAAGCCTCCATCGAAGTTCCGACCGGGCGTGATATAGCCCCGAAATTGTGGCAGGCCATGAACGGCCGCACCGGTACCCGCAAGAATAAGAAAGGGGTAGCGAACATACCCACATACGAGTTTGAAAAGAGCTGGGCTCTGCCAGGCATTGTGTGGATTCTGGAGCATCCGCAGGCTTTCACCGCCGCCTTTACTGAAGAGGAACAGGCGCAGCTCACCTATTTCGGCAACGCCATCGTCGATTCCCTCATCCGCGTGCACTACACGCACCCCGGCATCGGCGCCGCAGTACCCAGTCTTGCGGCCACCAGCAGCGTGCGTGAATATGAGCTGCTGCAGAAAATCTACCTGCGCAACCAGCACAAACCGGCACGAGCCTGTGCCGCTCTGGGCATGAGCATCATGCTCAACAACCCCATGGTCAGCAGCATCGAAGGCAGCGAAGCCATGGCACGCGGCAAGAGACTGTACTATCTGAAGCAGTCCATTCTGCTGTCGGACAAGAACACCAGGTTCGGCTCGCAGCCTATCACAGAAGTTGCCATGGAGCAGGCCTATTTCCTGCGCCATCTGGCCATTGGCTGTATAGCTCCCCGCTTACGCGTGCTCGACACCCAGGGAACCGCACACAACTTCCCCACCACCGGCAAGCTGAATCTCCTGCTCTTCTGGTCGCCGGCAGAAGCTACCGGCACCAACATGATGCGCGACATCAACCGTCTCCGGACTCAATACCCAGAGCTTGAAATCTGCCCCATCATGCCGCACGCAGCACCGGAAGATCAGCAGCAGGCTCTGGAGCAACTCGGCATTGACTTCACCTATGTGGACGACGCCAAGGGTACAGCCGGCATCACCTACCGGGTAGAGCAGCTTCCCACCGCCATCCTCATCGATAAACACAGCAAAATTCTCTACGGAGGCCTGCCCGACATGAAGCTGCAGACCGCGCTGGAAACCACAGCCCTGACCGATGAACAGGGAAACCGCATCCGGAAACCCAGCGTCACCATCAAGGAAACCGCAGATGCACCTGCCATTCAGCCCGGCTCCAAGCCCACCACCCCGGCAGATACCGCAGTACCCGGTCTGCGAGAAATGCCCGAGTTCTGAAGCACTGCTAAAACAAACAAGCACAGCGCGATAAATGGGAATTGGGCGAAGAACTTCATCGGAGCACGGGACTTCAGTCCCGATTAAACTCTCCGTGATTTACGGGACTGAAGTCCCGTGCTCCGAAAACAACAATCTCGCTTAATTATGCCAGCGCGTAATATCCCCGACAAATATCAATTTATCGAGCAGTTTGCCTTATTGAAAATTCACTAAAGCGCGAGGTAAAAATCCACCACATCAAGCAGGCGACCGAACTTGCACCCTACTTTCGGGAAACAGGAAACCTGCCGGAATCCCAGAGAGCGGTGAAAGGCGCAACTGGCGGTGTTCTCTTCGGTCACACAGGCAATCAGTGCCCGGCATCCCGCGGCTCGGCACAGCGGCAGCAGCTCCTGCATCAACCGGCGCCCCATGCCACGGCGTGCGCAGTCGGGGCGCAGATAAATAGTACTCTCCCAGGTGGCAGCATAGGCAGCACGCTCTTTCCAGCGGTGAGCATAGGCATAGCCCAGCACGGCCCCCTGCTCTTCCCAGACCAGAAAAGGATATTCTGCCGCAGTCGTCTCTATCCGGCTCCGCATGGCGTCCACACTTAACGCTTCGGTCTCAAACGAAATAGTCGTTTCCAGCACGTAGTGGTTATATATCGCTGCAATGGCAGCTGCATCATCTGCACTCACCGGGCGTATCATCATTCATCTTTCCTTTCCACCTGAAGCAGAAAGCCCGAGGCGTTAACCTCGGGCTTTCGGAGCATCCCCACGCGGATTCGAACCGCGGTTCTATGACTGAGAATCATATGTCCTAACCCCTAGACGATGGGGACTTTTTTATGATGCTCGCAGACTTGCTGCGCCCGCAGTATACACACATCCGCCTCACGAGTCAAGACATTTTTGTAAAAAAATCTTCTTTTTTACATTTTTTTGCCATTTGTACCCTATCATGCAGCAGAAAATACTTGCACTCCCCCGTCCCATGCGCTAACATACGCCCAGCACGCCGCAAAAGCCTGCAAATCTCCGGATGGGTGGCAGAGCGGTTTAATGCAGCGGTCTTGAAAACCGCCGAAGGTTAATCCCTTCCGTGGGTTCGAATCCCACCCCATCCGCGCAGAAAAGGTTGCAACTCTGAGAGTTGCAACCTTTTTTCATGATTATTTCCGAATCGGTGACACTGGTCAATGCCCGGCAGCCATGGCGGCTTCGATATCATCCGGGTCAATGGGAGCGCCGGGGATAAGGTCTTCCACACCGTTTTCGGTGATGAGCACATCCGTCTCCAGGCGGATACCGATGGCTTCGGCGGGGATGTAGATACCAGGTTCAACTGTCCACACCTGACCGACGGCAAAGCACTTAGTTTCAGAGCCTACATCATGCACATCGATACCGAGGGAGTGAGACGTGCCGTGCATGTAGTACTTGCGCACACAGAGGGGATTTTCAGGCTGGGCATCCACCTCTTCCTGGGTCAGCAGGCCGAGCTGCACCAGCTCAGCAGCCATATTCACGCGCACCAGTCGCTCATATTCCATTTTTTCCAGACCGGGACGCATGATGCTCATGGCATAGCGCTGCACGCGGAGCACAGCCTCATACACCGCACGCTGGCGGGGGGAGAACTTGCCGTTGGCAGGCACGGTGCGGGTCATATCACCGGCGTAGCCACCGTATTCGGCACCGATGTCGAGCAGAATGAGGTCACCATCCTGCACTTCCTTGTGATTCGAGATGTAGTGAAGCACGCAGGTATCTGCCCCGCTGGCAATGATAGGCAGGAACGAGAACTTGCGGGCGCGGCGGCGGATGTAGGCGGCGCTCAGCGCGGCCTCAATCTCCCACTCGCCCATGCCGGGGTGAATCTGGGGCAGAAGCTCCACAAAGCCCTCGCCGGTAATCTGGCAGGCGCGGCGCTGCTGCACCATTTCTTCCTCGGTCTTCACCAGGCGCATTGCAGCCAGCAGCGGATACAGGCTCTCCATTCTGGCGTCGGGGTACGAGGCACCCAGCGCCGCGGCCATACGCTCGTTGCGCGTCTGCACGTAGGTATAGCGGCGAGGGTGGTTGTCCTTCTCCAGCCACAGGGAGGAAGCCGCAGGCACCCACTCAGCCAGCAAGGCCTGGTAGGCATCCGTCCAGCGCACATCTTCCACACCGCTCAGAGCAGTGGCGTCATCCTGAGTCAGGCGGGCGCCTTCCCAGATAACGATTTTCTCATTCGTCTCGCGCAGCAGCAGCGTATCATCGTGCTCACCGTTCTCCCCGATGCGCATGAGGAGCACGGTCTCCTCCTGGTCAATGCCGGTGAGGTAGAACAGGTTGGCATTCTGGTGGTGCGCCAGCGTGCCATCCGCATTGGTGGGGTAGATATCGTTCGCATGCACGATAACCAGCGCCCCCACGGGAAGCTGGGCAGCCAGCTGGTCGCGGCGGGACTGGTAGAACGAAGCGGGAATCGGTTTGTATCGAAGAGTAAGGTTCATATCTTGCTGGTGGGAAGTATACTCTCTCTGCCCCGCCAGTGCAATGCGAAATCATGTAAGCGGTGGGCTTTTTCCTTGACAGAACGCCCCCGCTGGCGTATGTAAAAAGGAACACACCATTTGACATCATTATGGATCGCGACGAAAAAACACTCATTCTTTTCAAGCCGGACTGCGTCCGCAAGAATCTTTCCGGTATCATCCTGCAGCGCCTGCTGGGCGAAGGTTTCCGCCTGCGCGGCATGAAAATGATGCAGCTGGATGATGCCATCCTGCGCGAACACTACGCCCACATCATCGATCTGGTTATCGATGACAAGCCCCTGTTCCCCACCCTTTCCTACTTCATGCAGACCAGCCCGGTAGTGGCTCTGGTGCTTTCCGGTCCCGGCGTCATCACCCGCGTGCGCAGCATTCTGGGGCCCACCAACTCCATGAAGGCCGACAAGGGCACTATCCGCGGCGACTACGGCACCAACAGCATGCTTAACATCTGCCACGCTTCCGACTCCCCCGAGAGCGCTGAGGTGGAAATCAAGCGTTTCTTCAAGCCGGAGGAAATCTTCGACAACGTGGACTGATTTTTTCACACTCCCGTATACAGGAAAGGGCAGCTGCGGCTGCCCTTTCTGCGTTTTCTACAACTTCAATTTCGCCCCGGCACGGCGCAGAATCTGCCGTACTTCCTTCGTGTATGCCTGCGCAGCCTGAATGGGAGTCTCACCGCCGGCATCGGCTTTGTTCACATCCACGCCGGCCTCCACCAGCATCTGAATCAGCTCGGGGTTGACACCCACGCCACTCCAGTGAAGCCAGGAGCCATCGCTCTGAACTTCCATACCACCGGTGGGCTCCGGATGGTGCAGATAGTACATGAGGGCGGTTTCGCCCTTGGCATTGCAGATATTCGGATTCGCTCCTGCATTCAGAAGTACCTGCATCACCTCTTTGGTCATAAAGTTCTGCATCAGCGCAGTATTTCCTGCCTTATCCTGCGCATTCACCTCTGCACCACGCGCCAACAACAGACGAGCCGTCTCCACTCCGTCAGAGTTCATCATCAGCGGGGTTGCTCCGGCATCATCACGGGCATTTACATCAAAGCCTTTATCCAGCAGCCAACCTGCCAGTTCCACACTATTACTCAGAGCGGCAGAATGCAGGGGATAATGTGCATAGACAGGGTCATGATACGAGATGCCACGCTCTTCCAACAGGCGGGCACATGCCTGGGTATCACGCCCATCCTTATCCGGGCCGAAGTCACCCAGGCTATTCCAGATGGGGATTCCGTTCCGGACATCCGCGCAGCGCGGCACCACTCCGCCGGCATCAAGAACAGCCCGCAGATACTGGGGGTAACTGCTGGCGGCAGCTCTTGCCACATCCTCGGCTTCCACCTTCGCACCGGCATCAAGCAGGCTCTGCACTACATCCATCTCACCTCGCCCGTAAAGAAGTGCTATCCACAGAGGGCGGGGCCCCTTTTCTGTGCAGAGATTCGGATCAGCGCCTGCCTCCAGCAGCCTTTTCACCCCGGCAGCATCGCGTTCTTCTGCGGCCTTGACCAGCGGAAGCTCGCCGGATTCCAGCGGAGCGTTCACATCCACACAAGCAGGCTGCCCCAGCCCCAGCAATACCGCCACCGCAAGCTTGCACCAAGGTAAACATCTACAGCTCATGCGCACCGTATAACACGGTACTCCTCATGAGTCAAGCTCTTTCAACGGCGACGCCTTCTGCTGCTACTGCTGCTACTGCTGCTACTGCTGCTCCGGCGCTTCGGTTTACGGGTAGTGGCCTTCTTGCGCGGAGTAGTGGTCTTCTTCCTGGCGGGTTCAGCCTTCTTAGGCGCAGGCTCCACCTTGGCCGGGGGCGCGGGGGGCTCCACCACCGGGGCTTTCTGCACCTGCAGGGTCGTTGCCGGATTCATGACTCGGGTGAAAGACTCAATACCTTCCGCCAGCGCATTCGCCAGCTTTATCTGCGATTCCTCCGCATTCAGGCGTGTTCCCTCCTCCGGGTTGGTGGCAAAGCCCAGCTCCACCATGGCAGCGGGGCAGCGCAGCGAACTGAGCGGGCTGTAGTACACACGGCGGCAGCCGGCGTCATCCGTACCCCCCTTCTCCACCAGCGCAGACTGCAGAGCCATGGCCAGCGCCATGCTGGACTGGCTGAACTCGTGACCGGGCAAAGGCTTATCATCCTTGGCGGGAGGAGCCAGCGTATACACCTGGGAGCCCTTCTTATCACTACGCCCGCTGTTCAGATGCAGGCTCACATACATGGCAAGCGGCGCGCCGTTGGCCTTATCCACTCGTCCCTGGGGAGACAGGTACTGATTCTGGTCGCGGGTGAAAAGCACATCGTAGCCGCGCTTCTTCAACTCCGCCCCCAGCTTGGTTGCCACCACCAGCACGGCATCGGCCTCGCGCACATAAGGAGTCACCGTGCCGGTATCATGCCCGCCGTGGCCGGGGTCTATCACCACCGTGCGCACAGCGCGCCGATTCGGAATATAGGTGGGGCGAAGAATCGGCTCTATCACGTGCAGCACATCCTGGCGGGAAACCAGCAAATCACCGGATGCATCCTCAATCACAGGGTGAGAAAGCATCACCAGCCGCTCCTGAATCCGCAACTCCCGCGGCGCTGGCCCGAAACACAACTGCACCTCGCCATTCCCCAGCAGACGCTGCCCTGCCACCTTGCGGCCCTTGGGCTGCATGGGCATGAGCTTATAGAAACTGCGTATATCCTCCAAAGGCACATATTCGCAGCCCTCCACCTCGCGCACATGCCAGGTTCCCACATCGGGCGCAGGCTGCTCAGCCGCCGGAGCTGCAGCATCATTTTTCTGCTGTTCCTCAGCGGCCTGGGCTGCTGCGTCCGTGGGATTAGCACACGCCACAGAAGCCAGAGCCAGCAACACCGGCACCAGACACCCCAGACCCCAGCATAATCCTCGGCGCACCATCATTTTTTCTGGGAGAAATTACGAACGCTCGAGCCCGACATGCTGGTGCGCACACGGCCTGCTCCCGGGGTGGAAGAGGCGGCCACATTCCTCGCAGGGCGGCACACAGTGTTATTATAAGCCACAATTCCCTTGCAGATGCTGTCTGCCAGCAGATCCTGATAGCGGGCAGTCGCCATCTTGCTGCACTCGGTAGGATTGGACACAAAACCGCCCTCGAACAGAATAGCCGGACGACGAATGGTGCAAAGCACCGAAAAACGGGCGCGCTGAATACCGCGGTCTATAGCCCCCGAACTGCGAATGGCGCGACTGTGCACCGCCGTAGCCAGAGCAATATTCTCGCTGTCCTGGTTGTTGCCGGCCAGGTCATCGAAGCGGCGTGAACGAGCAAAGGGAGAAGTGGTTCCCTGCGGTGCCAGAGTGAATGTCTCTATACCACTGGCAGCGCGGCGACCGGAGTTGTGGTGAATACTCACAAACACGGAGTCAGGAATACGGTTCGCAATCTCCACGCGCTGCTGCAGAGTGAGGAAATAATCACCATCGCGGGTCATCACCACTTTGTAGCCCTGCTGCTCCAGGCGGCGGCGCAGCTTGCGAGCCACAGCCAGATTCAGATCTTTTTCCTTGGCAATACTGCTCACCGCCCCGGCGTCATGGCCGCCGTGTCCCGGGTCAATCACCACCGTGCGCAGCTTAGCCGAGGGGGTATAACGCGGACGCAACACCGGATCCACCAGTTTCCGCATATCTACGGATGAAATCATCAGCTCGCCATCATCCCGCCGCACAGGGTGCGACAACACATAGCGATAATTATTCACGTAGAAATCCTGCTTATCCTCCTTGAGAGAAACGATATGCTTGCCACCACCGTAGGAGACGCAGCCAGGTCGCCCCTTCTTCGGCGTAAAACGGTAGAAACGCCACACATCACTAAGCTTCACATACTCAACGCCGTCAATATCACGAACAGCCCAGACGCCCTGGGCTGAAACACCCCCTGCCAGGCACATAACCAGCGCCAGCATCATTACCACTACCTGCGTTAATATACGTCTCATACGTCTAACCGCTTCCCCATTCTACCACCGGCTTTCTGCCCCCTCAAGTACAAAATGCTACTCTACTTCATTTTATGTCACGCAGCCGTGTCAGCGTGGCACATATTTCTTGACAGCGACATAAAAAACAGGCAAAATGCCTGCGCTTCCGGGCACAAGACACGGAGAGATGGCTGAGTTGGTCTAAGGCACTCGACTCGAAATCGAGCGTGGCAGAGATGTCACCGTGGGTTCGAATCCCACTCTCTCCGTACAAAACAGGCTGCAGTTCAATGATCTGCAGCCTGTTTATCTTCCATACAGACATAAAAACGAGCCGATTTCCCATTCGCTGACACAAGGACGCTTGACAATGATGCAAGGAATCAGGTAGGATATGCGACGTAATCCCCACACGAATAACTTAAACGCGCATGAAGTCAACTCTGCTTTTCATCTGTTCACTGCTTTGCCTGGCATTTTTCTCGTGGCAGCTGGTGCAGACCGGTCTGCCCCTGGAGCCCACGAAGGATGCCTTTGAGCAGGTCAAGGATGCAAAAGCAGCCGAGCAGCTGCTCCTGAGCCAGCAGAACTTCAACTGGGGAGTGGGCATGCTTAATCTGGCCGTGGCAGCAGTAGCAGCCTTGGTTGCCATATTCAGTCTGTTCCTGCTGCGCAAGCCGGCCGCCCTGCACTGGATTCGCGTGGGTCTTTTCTCTGCAAACGTGGTGATTGTGCTGTCGTGCCTCACGCTGTTCGGGGTGACTCTGGTAGAAACCATGCAGCCTATGCCCCGGTGCCTCGGGCCGGTGTGGCCGTGGACCCATTCATTCTGGGAACACTCCATCAAGCACGTGCAGCAGGCCGGCATGTTCCTTGGCCTGTGCTGCGGCATGCTGGGCGGCGTGAATTGCACCGCTTTCTACTATGCCCGCGCACGCCGCCGCCTGTACGACGGCGAGTAATAGCGCAGAACCCTCCCCTTCATTATCCCAGCGCAGGCAGGCGGAAGAATCGGCAGGCATTTGCCGTGGTAGCGGCGGCCACTTCTTCCAGGCTGATACCGCGCAGAGCCGCGAGCTTTTCTGCCACAAAGCGGGTACGACCGGGGAAATTGAGCTTACCGCGGTGGGGCTCAGGCGAGAGGAAGGGCGAATCCGTCTCCACCATGATACGCTCCAGCGGAGCCCAGGCAGCCACAGCCTGCACATCGGTAGTTTTCTTGAAAGTAATGATACCGGTGAAGGAGATGAGCCCATCGAGCTCATCGAACACGCGGCCGGCCTGTTCTTTGGAGCCGATGAAGCAGTGGAACACGGGGCGCACCTTCGGGAAATTGCGGGCAATGGCAAATGCATCGTCAAAGCAGGCAGTTCCTTCCTTATCGCGCGTGTGCAGGGAGATATTCAGCCCCAGCTCCTCGGCCAGTGCAAAGTGCTTTTCCAGCAGCTCTTTCTGCCGGGCATAATAGGCGGCGGTGTCCCATCCTTCCGGCGCATCCCAGAAGTAATCCAACCCGGTTTCGCCGATTGCGGCCTGCGGGTTGCTGCGGCAGAGATCCGCCATATACTCAAAATCTGCATCACTCACATTGGTCACCTCTGAGGGATGAGCCGCCAGACAGGAAGTAATGAAATCAGGCATACGGCGGGCAAGTTCCAGCTGCGGCAGCCAATCCTGCGGGTGAGTGCCCTGCGAAATGCAATGCCCGACTCCCAGCTCCAGAGAATCAGCGCGCAGCTGTTCCATATCCTCGTATTTATCGTGAACCAGGTGGCAATGCGTATCGATAATCATGCGCACCGTATACATCAGCCGCCGGAGATTGTCAAGAACCAATATTTCTGCCGCAGGCAATAGGGGAGTGTTTCTGATTTGCTGGTATATATATGCACTAGAACCAGCTAACATGATTAGCGAAAAAAGATTACGAGTTTGTATAAGCCGCGGCTACAAATCGAGATTGGAGACATCTTCTAATAAGTCCGGAAATTACCCTGCACCGCGATAAATTGGACTTTGTTGAGGTGAGCGAAGCGAACAAACTTAAAAGCCCGCGTCAGCGGGCGACATATCAATAGCGAGGGGTGAAGAGGGGCGCGCGTAAGCGTGCCTCTCGCAACCCCTCGTTTGATAAATAAACAAATAAAACCCGTGAAACGGGTGACATAGGGCTTTGGCATTCAACCTTTCCACG
>JAZONE010000051.1:0-3525 GCA_045654325.1 Akkermansia sp. | reverse complement strand
TGCAAGCTGCTCCTTCGTGTGCGTCAGGTTGTCCGACAGCTCTTCGTTGGTTGCCTGTAAGGTGGCGATTTCTGTTTCCAACGCTGCGAGTTTCTCGCTCTGCTCGGTCAGACGCGCGTTGGCTGCATCGAGTTGTTCATCGAGTGTTTCCATAACTGAGGGTGTGGTGTCAAAAAAAACAAACAAGAGTAATAGAACATCGTTATAATATAAGTATGGAATACATGTATTCTACTTTCTCCCTTGTTGGCTTGCGAAAGTACGCATGCTGTATCAAGGCAAATGCGGCAATAACAATATCTGAACATTATATGATTGATATAATAGAAATCAATTCAGCAATTGCAACAACTTCTACTACGGGAACTACAAGTTAGTGGGGAGTGTTTGTTGCGGAACAATGATGTCGTGCAACTAATTTATGTTGAATAACATCAATAGATAACGCACAAGCATCTATGAGATGATGCTCTCGTGCGTCCAAGCCGTAAAACGTTTGCCCCTCCATGTCGGCTTCGCTGATGGAGCGGCGGCGGGTTACGGCTTGTTTGAATCTTCCCCAGGTATCATTGACCTGCTGCGAGAGGCGGTCGCGTTGTTCTTCCGTCAGACTGGTGCCATCCATCCCGGTACTCTTGTACTTGCCAGCAGAGAATACTTCCATCTTCAAGCCGCAGCGGTCGTAAAGAGCGGAGCTGTCTACCACCGGGAGAATGACACCGATTGAGCCCACCGTAGCAGAGGGAGCAGCGTAGATGACATCAGCCTGACTGGCGACCCAGTAAGCGGCTGAGCAACATTGCCCGGCGGTAAAGGCGTAGACATGCTTGTCCTTGGCTATGGTACGCACCACCTGTGCCAGCTCGGGTGTGCCGTTGACTGTACCACCGGGCGAGTCGATATCGAGCAGGATGGTGTGTACCGCCGGATCAGCTGCGGCTTGCAGCAAGGCAGCGGCGGTTTCCTCCATGCTGCACAAGCATACTCCACAGATGGCAGAAACAGCTTTCTGGCGGGGCGACACCTGCCGCAGCATCGTTCCATGAATACGAACGGTGGCCAGTCCGTTCTGCTGTTCGTAGGGTTGAGGCTTTTCATCAACGGTATTACCCTGCGCCGGGGATTGAAAGTTCACGGTGCAGAGTTCGCGGTAGGCTTCCAGCGTTATCAGCCAGGGCTGCATAGGGGCGGTAATCATGGTGTGGTCTGGGTAAAGGATTGATACAAGTCTTGCGGGCTGACTCCGTACTTAGCGGCAATCTCTTTCACGAGAGCCATCTCTCGGGCGCGGGTTTCCAGTTCGTGGTGGATGTCGCAGCCCAGTTCAGCAAAATGGTCGGTTAAGGTTTTCAGCCCCGCCTTTACGTCCTCACGATTCTGCTGGGCTTCGCGCCCGGCATCCACCGTGACTCGGCGGGGAGTGACGAAATCGACCTCAGTCCAGTCTTCTGCGGGTGGCAGTTTGCCTGCCGTGATGGCATGCCCGATGACAAAATGCCAAATCGGGCGAAGCATACGGTCTATAAGCACGGATTGTCTGCGACTGAATCTGCGGTCGGCTTTCGCCACGGTAAGTCTTACTCCGGCACCACCTATTTTGGACGAATCGCTGGCGAACTCATACGGCAACAAGCCCAGCGCACTATCCCGGTGCAGGAAGTCGAGGAATCCTTGGAACGTGGGGCTCGGACGGTTGCTCTGAAAGCTCTCGATGGCTTCGTCCGGCTGAATCTTTACCAGCTTGCCACCAAGGATGGTCTGCAAGAATCCGGGGTCGCTTCCCTGGGGCTGAACCGGGGCATTGAGTTGGAAATCCCGGTCGTCTACATCAGCTCGGGAAGTTTTGAGGACACGCGAGATGTCGGCGTTATCCTTAACGGCATGCTTTTCGAGGGCCAGCAACTCGGCAACATCCAGCATGTGGTTGATACTATGCTGAATGGTCGGATATCCCCGCATTTGGGAGATAGACATGGGCGTGAAGAGGTGCAGGACATCGCGAGCGGCGAGGTCGCGATGGTTGCCATTATCCAGCAAAAGACGGTAGGAAAGCGGCTTGCCGAGGGCGTTTACGCGGATGCCATCAATGATGGTGCTTTCAGTGGTATCTTCCTCGGTGCTGCCGATACGGTGCGTCTCGATGAGCTGAATCTTCGGTACGCCGTCCTCCTCGGTTTTCAGGATGAAGATTTCTCCATCGGTCTCCAGAGCCATACAGGCGAGGTATTGGCAGGTAACAAGGTTGAATCGCCCGGTGATTTCGGCATGTCTCGCCCAGCGGTTGAAGTAGTCGAGAGCTTGCTTGTTCCATGCGGCATCCTTGCTGGCGGGCTGAGGCATAATTCCGTCTCCGATGGAATACATAGCCATGCTGCCCACAATCTCCTGCAAAAAGCCGGAGTTTTTGACGAGATAGCGGCTCCGACGCACCAACTCAGAACGGACTCCGGGAGCCAGGTCGAGCGAGGTGTCGCGCGGGCCACTTCCGGGGACTTCTGCACGCCGGGGTGAACGGTTGGCGGATTCAAAGACAGAATGCGAACCGAAAAAGATGCGGGCGGCGAGGCGTTGCAGGAAGTTCATACAAGCAAAAGTGGGTTACAGGGGTAAACGCCATGCAACATGGCTGAGGGAAGCAGGATGGTCAGATGCGCCGGAAGCCTGAGCCTGTTTCTCGAAATAGCGGAGAGCATAGGCACATTCTTCCAGCACATCTGCCACGGGCATGGCGAACTGTTTGCTCACGGACGTACTGCCATCGTTCCAGCTCATGAGGGTTTTGCCCTCCAGAAGCATCTTCTTGGCGGTCGCCTGTATCTGCTTTACTTCCCCCTCGGTGAAGCCGCGAGTAAACAGCCCTTTAGCACTCATACCTCAAAAGCGTTGCGGGCAGCGGAGCTGCTGCTGTACTTATCGAGCTGGTAGTGCGGTTCATCCACAAAGGATTTCCACGTACCACCCCAGGTGATGCCCGGCACCTGATTGTAGAGCTTGCCTACTTTGGCGTATAGGGCATGGTCGCCAATGTATTCTTTGCCCCGGAAGATACCGATGTCCCATGCAATGCCGAAGTTGTGCATGCTCTGGCCACCGCGTGCTTTGGTCACGCGCGGGCGCTTGCGATAGAGCGCATCCTGCTCGGCATAGGTGCGAGTACCGCAGATGATGCGGACATCGTAGCCCTCAGCATCGGCTACAGCCTTGGCTGCTTTGAGCCAGATGCGGGCGGCTCGCTGAGTCTCGGGCGTAAGTGTGCCGATATTACGCTCGGAGCGCTCATCGAAGCTGCCGATTTCAGCTTTGATGCAATCAGCATCGTTCTGCCACTCCTGGGCGGCGGCTTTGGTCTTGCGGCCATTCACGCCGTCCACCTTGCCGGGCTTATACCCGGCAAAGGTCAGCAGACGCTGCCAGAAGCGCACGTCTTTCTGTACCTGTGCCAGAGTATCAGCCATTGTCGGAGTCCTCCTTTTTGGTTTCAGTTTTATCCTTGGTGACTACGCCAATCAGACCAGCCACCGCCAT
>JAZONE010000050.1:0-8042 GCA_045654325.1 Akkermansia sp. | reverse complement strand
GGCGAGAAACAACCGAAATTATACTTTTTTAGATATGGTAGCAATCCGTCTTAACCGTCAGGGGTCCAAGGACCGTCCTTTCTACAAGATCGTTGTCGTTGACAGCCGCGCTCGCCGCGATGGTGATTTCATCGAGCAGGTGGGTACTTACAACCCCATGGCCGAGGGTGAGAACTACACGCTGAACCTCGAGAGCGTGGACAAGTGGATCGCCAATGGTGCTCAGCCCTCTGAGACCGTGGCTTCCATCATCAAGAAGGTGCGCGCCGCTCAGGCCTGAGCCCTCTGACCAGAAACCTTTCTTAGGTTGTTTCAGTACGTGCCCCGGTGCTGCAAAGCATCGGGGCCGTTCTGCGTTCCGGATAAAGCGTGGATGCGGGGCGGGACTTTAATACGGACATCAGGGGATTAACCCCAGCGGAACCATTGGTAGGCAAAGCGGAGGACGCCGCCGATACCATAGTAGCTGCCACGCAGCAGGAGCCAGATGATTCTGCACACCGGCATGGCCTGCAGCAGCACCATGGCCACCACAGTGCTGCGAGCGCGGGAGGCGCTGGTGATTTCATGGTATTCGCGGCCGAAGAAGACAATCAGTTCGAAAGCAGCGATAGCGGCAGTGCTGAGCAGGGCACAGAGGGTAGTGATGGGGTGTGCCGTGGTGAGTCCGCAGATGATACCGGCTGCAGCCAATCCGCCTGCTGTGAAGGTACAACCGAGCTGCCAGCGGTAGAGCTGGTCCGGCCAGCAGCGAAGCACCAGTGCGGCAGTGGCAAAATAGCCGAGCGGACCTGCGCAAAGCTGCCATATCATCCCCGTGCCGACCAGGGGTGAAGCTGCCAGGGTGAACCCGGCGCAGACGGCGGCGGCAGCCAGCAGCGCCAGCATGGCTGAGGTGGTGAGGGCGTGCTCCAGCAGGTAGGCCAGCGCCAGAAATGCCAGAAAGCCCAGCAGGGCGCTGTACCAGTGCAGCTGCAGCCAGAGCTGCAGCTCCGGCTGGTGGATTGCCAGTGTGCCGCTGCATGCCGCAAGCAGGACGCAGGCGGCGCAGCCGAAATGTGCCAGGGGAGATGAGGGTGGATTCATGGGAGGAGGAGTCTGATGGCCCCGGCGCGGGAGATTTTGCCGGTTTCCGTGCGGGGGAGTATGCCACGTTTGAGCTGGAGTGGCCGGTGGTAGCGGGGCAGCGCTGCGCAGGCGGCCTGCAGTGAGGCTTCGGCTTCTGCCGGGCCTTCCCAGAGCAAGGCAACACACTGCCCCAGGCGCGGGTGGGGGAGCGGAACCGCCACCAGTTCCAGCCCGGTGCGCCTGCGGAGTTCCTGTTCGATTTGTTCTGCCTGGATTTTCACGCCGCCGGAATTGATGACGGCATCCACCCGTCCCAGAATGCGGAAGCTGGCATCGGGGGCGATTTCGGCGAGGTCATTGGTGGTGAGAGAGTCGATTCCCAGGTAAGGTGCGCTTATTTGCAAGGTGCCTGCGGGAGAAAGCGAGACGTGAACCCCCGGGAGAGGGGTATAGCGCTCTGAACGCTCCGGGCCGTTTGCGGCTCTCAGCGCGATATGCGAGAGCGTTTCGGTCATGCCGTATGAGGTGAACACCTGGCAGGGCAGCTGCTGCAGCCGGGCTTCCAGGGCCGGGTCAACAAATCCGCCGCCCAGCAGTATGGTGCGCACGCGGGCGAGTTGTTCCGCGCCATCGGGTAAATCCAGTGTGGTCGCGGCCTGCAGCGGCACAAGAGGAGCAAAATCTATTGTTTCGTGTACTTGGCTCAGGGGAGTGGAACCGGGTTCCGTGGTGATGAGCCTGAGCCCGCCCACCAGAGCCCGGACCACCATCATTTTGCCGGCGATGTAACGCAGAGGAAGACAGAGCAGCGCGGAATTTCCCAGCTTCAGGTCAAATGCACGGCAGGTGGCGCAGGCGCTGGCCACCATGGCGCTTTTGGCAGCATAGATGCTTTTGGGTGCGCCGGTAGAGCCGCTGGTCTGCAGGGGCATGGCCTGCGAATCGCTCCACCAGTCTGCCAGAAATGATGCCAGTTCGGCGTGCAGACCAGCGCGCCCCCGGCTCCAGTCTGAGAGATTTCCGGGGGTGACATCGCAACCATCGATGCTGATGGCATGTCCCTGCATAGGTCAGTTTCCTTTGTGGGTGCGGCGTGTGGTCACTACCTCACGCAAGCAGTGCAGCAGCTCGAGTCGACCATTGGCCAGAACCGGTTCTGCACAGAGCCCCAGACGGCAGTGCGCGGCGCGCTGCAGCGTGTTGACCGTGGCGGCGGTATCGCGGACAAAGACTCCGGTGGTTGCCAGTGACGGGAACCTGCCTTCGAATTCATCGCGGCTTTCTACCGAGATGATGACGCCCAGCGGTTCGAGTGCACGCGGCATCCACGGGCGCATGCTGGCGGTGCTCAGCTGAATATCGCAGCCGGCTTTCAGCGCCGCCATGAGTGCTATGGCCAGGTCAATGTCGCTGGTGGCTTTTTCGGCGCGGAGGCAGAGGGAGAGCGGCCTGTAGCTCAGGGTGGTGGTCTGAGCCGGGCTTTCGTTGAGCACGCGGGTGATGCCGAAGTCGTTTTCCCACCAGTAGCCGATGGAATCTGCCGCGGAGGAGAGGCGGGTGGTGTCATCGGGGCCGGGTTTCGGGGAGAGTGTTTCCCACGGGATGAATGCCAGGTTACGCTGGGTACCGCGGTGCTGCGGGCGTGCCGTTTCCTGCCACTGGCAGAGGGCGGTGATAAAGTTGTGGCCACCAATCATGGGGGTGGTGTTCTGCCAGCCGGGGCGGGGGAGTATGCCGGGGCGGTGCTGCGGGCAGCAGTTGATGCTTATCTGACTGGCGGCGGCCAGCTTGCACCACAGCTCGATTTCCTGCGAGTCGCGGGAGTAGATGCCGGCACTGCGTTCCTGGGACAGTTTGCGCTGTGTGCGCCCGGCTTCCTCGGTGCTTTCCACGCGGATAACGCCAATCACGGGCACATTGTGCGCGGCCTGGGCAAATGCGCTGCCCGGGCGTACGCCGAGTTTCACGCCGGGAGTCCACACCTGTGACCCGATTTCTGTAGCAGAGGGTTTGACGAGCCATACTTCATCCTGCTGAAGCTGGGTGAGCAGGTAGAGCTGGTCATCGTTCAGCGGGCGGGCGAGCGGCCCCATCTGTGCGCCATCGAGTGAGCCGGGCTGTGCGGTGATGCTGGTGACAGCATCGCGCAGGGCATTCATGAAATGCTGGTTGTCGTACACATCGGCATGTACCAGCAGCAGGTGCGGGAGGGACGGATCCTGCCCGGCACGGGTGAACAGGCTCTTGCAGATGTCGCGGATGGCAAGTCCCCAGTCGCCCTGAGAGGAAATGTAGATGCTGCTGTTGCCTCTGGTGCCGCCCAGCACGGGGCGTCCGCCGGCAGCGGTCACCATGTCATTGGTGTGTTTGACGCTGCCGTGGTAGATGATGCCGTTCACCTGGTCGCTGGTGAGCAGTTTGCGGGCAATCTGGTTGTCCAGACAGGGTACCATCTGCAGGCGGGGAGATTCAAAGCCTGCTTCGTGCAGTAGTGCGGTGAGACGTGTGGCCAGCAGAATGGAATGGGCAGACGGCTTGTAGATGACAGCGTTACCCATGACCCAGGCGGCAGCAATGCCCCCCATGGCTTCCTGCAGAGGGTGCACGCGGCTGGGTGCCACGGTGACAATGCCCAGCGGGGTGGGCAGGGTGCCATCCATGAGCCCGTCCTGCACAACGCTCCGCTCGTAGAACCGGCAGTAGTCCAGCGCGTTGGTTACTTCAAAATCTGCTTCTTCCAGCGTGAAGCCGGCATCTCTCACCAGCAGGGTGATGAACTCCGTGGTGTGCTTTTCCAGCAGGCGGGCCGCCTGCAGCAGATGGATCCGGCGCTCTTCCTGCGTAGGCGGCATCTGGACCGCCGCCTGAGCAGCAGTGTTGAGAACGCGGCTGATGGCTGCAAAATCGGCAGAGGTGTAGCGGTAATCCTCCATGCCCGGAGCAGAGAGTGAACGGGAGACGCACTGCAGCGGCGTGTCGGTTTCCTGCCCGTTGATGACCAGCGGCAGCAGAGGCTGCTTGCGCTCCATTTCTTCCTCTGTGGCACGGTGCAGGGCATCCATGCGCACGCGGTCTGTGATGCCGCTCAGGCGGGTGAAGGTGTAGCGGCCATCTGCTCCGGGAGCTTCGCGGGGCTGTTCTTCTCGCCCGCTGAGCGAGGCGAGGAAATGCTGGCGCATACGTCCCCAGCCCATGGAGTTGGGCTCCAGCTCGCCACCTGCGGCCAGTATGCCGTCCGGGCGGGAGAGTTCCTGCACCAGCTTGAGCAGGTATGCTTCGAAGCCGGCTTCGCCTTTTTCTGTGGTGACTCCGGTGGCAAGGAGTACGTGTGCACCGCCTTTGCACAGCACGCGGCCCACGTGGTTGGCAAGCCCGGAAATGAAGCAGAACTCCGGCGCAGCAGTGCGGCCGGCGCGCCCCCAGCAGAGCAGTGCGTAGGCGATGTCGAAGAGGTTATGAGTACCGATGACCGGGGTGAGAACCTTTTCCTTGGTTGCCGTGGCGGTAGAGATGAGTTGCTTGAAGCGGGTTTCGGTTTCGGCCTTGTTGCGGCATACTTCATTTGCGGTGCCGTAGTTGTAGGTGTTCTCCTGCTCGTCGTCCAGGTGGCTGCCTTTGACCAGCAGTACCTTGAGGGGGGCTGCACCCTTGGCGGCGCGGGCGGTTGCCCATTCGGTCATTTCCCGCAGAAGCGCCGGACTCTGCTTGAGGTATGCCGGTATTTCCAGCGTGGCGTCGGCCTTGCGCATGCTGCTGCCGGCCAGGGCCAGGCGGAATGCCTCTGCTACAATGCCCATGGTGGGCGAAAGTCCGCTTTCTATCAGAACAGGCCGCGGCGTGGTGCCTTGCACAGAAAGCTTGAGCAGCGGGCGGAGCCGCTCTGCCAGGGCTTTTGCTCCGGCCTCGGGGGAGTAGGAATTGAGCCCCGGGCAGAGACGCCAGGGCTGGATGACGATACCTACGCCGGATTGTTTGGTCAGGATTGATTCCAGGTGTTTGGCGTATTTATCAGCACTCTTCTGACCATAGACCTCCGGCACCAGCGGGTTCAGCGCCAGGGCAATGCCTTCCTTGCTGCAATCCTTGACCCGCCTGGCCACTTTATCTGCCAGCGGGGGCAGGGTGAGTTCTCCGAAAGTGGAGCGGAAAATGCGCTGAACCTCAGCGATGGCCGCGCTTTGCATGCTGCGCGCTGCCAGTGCTGCTGCTTTGAAACGAAGCTTGCTGACGGCGCTGAAGATAGGGGGGACGCCGCCGTGTCTGGCAAGAAGTTTTTTCAGATTTTCGGCTTGTTCTGCGGGGTCGGTGATGTGGAATACACTGCCGCAGAGTTCCTGCACGAAGGCCTGGTTCTTCTTGTCCGTAGCCAGTCGGGCCAGTGCAGAGACGAGGGTGCGCTCATCGGAACGGATGGCTTTCAGTGATGCAAGAAGCAGTTCCTGCGCCAGATCTGCCGCCCGCTGTGCCAGCATGCGGTCGTCCCATTTGCGCTTCTTTGCTTCTGCCAGTTTTGCCTGTATATCCAGTTCCGCCATACGTGCGGGTATTTTACCCTTGCACACTCATGCTTGCAAGTTAAAAGTATGACTTGCAGCCTGGCTTTTGCGGGTGGATTATAACTTCTGCCAGTCTACCTGGCCCGGAAGCAGTTCTGAAATGAGATTGCGTATTTTCTGGTCTGCTTCTTCCTCGGTGATTCCCAGTGCAGGTGCCCAGCAGGTGCCTGCCTGGAAATAAGCCCAGCGCTGCACCTGTCCGAGCACGATGCGGTCGTATATATCCTGCATGGTGCGTCCCAGGTGGGTGTGGTGCATGGAGCCGTGACCGATGAATACGTAGTAATGAATGAAGTTGAGGAATCCTCGTTTCTGGTCGTTCAGCGGAACTTGGGAGGTGAGCCGGCTTACCGCAATGGTGCGACCGTCTGCCAGGGTGATTGTATCGCTGTGCACTTCCAGATTCACGTGCCCCTGAGCCGGCAGACAGCGCTCCGGGCGGTGAATGGACGAGTTCATGTCGTTGCCGGAATAGACGATGGAGATTTCAATCGGCGGGGTTGATTTCTCCCAGGGTACCCGGGGCGGCTGGATATAGTGAGCTTTGCTGAAGCGGGTATCTGCTGCCAGCACGCTGCGTTCCTTTTCGCTTTCCTGGATTTTTGTGCCACGCCAGCCGGGCAGGTCGTAATCAAGCGGCAGATCGGGCGAAATGCTGGATTCCACCAGTTCCTCATGCCGGGGCAGAATGAGAACCATGCTCAGCAGCAGCGCCAGCACCGCAGGGGGGACAATTGCTTTGATGATACCGGATTTCATATGGTGATATCCTCCTGGTCAGGGGTGTTGGTGCGCCGGATGACGGTGCGACGGCGCTTCAGAAAGGGAACCTCGCCGGCCAGCAGACCGTGCAGCAGCATGAGCCCCAGCAGGCTGGCAGGGAAGAAGAAGAGCAGCCCTGACCAGTCATGCCAGGTCTTGGACGCAAACGCCGGGTTGATGTATTCTGCACAGACGAAAATGCTGGCCACGCGAAAGGCATTTGCCGCTATGGAGAGGGGTATGGCGCTCAGCGCAAGGAGGATGCGTTTCCAGATGGCCAGTTTGTCCGCCAGGAAGCCCCAGGCGGTGGAAACCATGATGAGTGCCATGAGTGACCGCATGCCGGAGCAACCACCCGCAACGGTGTAGGTATCCCACTGCCCGGTGGCAGAGGAAATGTTCGTTCCTTCGACGATGGTTTGCACGCCGCAGAGGGCTGCACCCCAGTGCGCTGCCTGTGTTGCCAGCAGCTGCATGCCCACGGTGGCCTGCTGAAAGCCCGGCAGCGGGATGCTCAGCCAGAGAAAGAAAAAGGGAAATGCGCAGCGTGCGGCAATGCTGCGCCCCCAGTAGCACCACACGGCTCCGGTGAGCAGAAACGGCACAGCGGCTATGGCGATTCGCCCCTGCTGCGTGCGCACTGCCAGCACGCAGAGCAATGCTCCCAGAACGGTTAACCAGAGTCCGTGCAGACTGCCTTGCGCTTTCTGTATTTTCAGCCCCGCGCAGGCGTGCACCAGCATATAGCAGGAGAGCAGGGGAATCATCCAGCCGTGTTCATAGTCGTTTTCCGGATTCCAGGTATAGGGCAGCCACCTGGCGGCGCTGAACTCCCCACCAATGAAGGCCGGATAGAACCCGATTATCCATATAACCAGCAGCATGTACAATGAAAATCCTGTCCAGGCGGTGGCAGACAGGGCTCGAAATGGTGATTTAGGGGTATCAGACATGCGGAATAAGAAAAAAAATGCACTTTGGCGCGCATTTAGTATTGCAATTTTTGCGAAAATGTCAAGAATAGTTGCGCGCACATCCCATTTGCATACATGAAAATTATTAGCGGTACAGCACATCCCCAGTTAGCCAAAGATATTGCAGACCAGTTGGGCCTGCCCCTCTGCGACGCCACTGTTAATGCTTTCCCCGATGGTGAGAGCTTTGTACAGATTAACGAGTCTATTCGCGGTGAGGACGTCTTCATCGTACAGCCGACCTGCCCGCCGACCAACCACAACCTCATGGAGTTACTGGTGATGGTGGATGCTGTGCGTCGTGCCAGCGCCAGCCGCATCACTGCCGTGATGCCCTTTTACGGCTATGCTCGCCAGGACCGTAAGGACAAGCCCAGAGTGCCCATCTCCTCCAAGCTGGTAGCGAACCTGCTGACTGCTGCCGGTGTGAACCGCGTGCTGACGATGGATTTGCACGCCGCACAGATTCAGGGCTACTTCGAGATACCCGTGGATCATCTCTACTCCCTGCCCGTGCTCATTAAGCACCTGAAGGAGAAGTATGTGAAGGACATCAACAACCTCGTGGTGGTATCCCCCGACATCGGTGGTGTGAAGACTGCCAAGAACTACGCCAATATCCTGGGTACCGAGCTCGCTATCGTGGCTAAGCAGCGCATCTCCGCTACGGAGGTAGATGCTC
>JAZONE010000049.1:0-16256 GCA_045654325.1 Akkermansia sp. | reverse complement strand
GCATGGCCTGAGCCTGCAGCTCTACCAGCGCAGCTGCGATTTGTTCCTCGGCGTGCCTTTCAACATTGCCAGCTATGCGCTGCTGCTCATGATGGTGGCACAGGTCTGCGGCTACGAGGCCCGCGAGTTTGTGCACACCTATGGTGACCTGCACCTGTACAAGAATCATCTTGACCAGGCCCGTCTGCAGCTCAGCCGCGAGCCCCGCCCGCTGCCGGTCATGCGCATCAACCCCGAGGTGACCGAGATTGACGGCTTTGATTTCTCCGACTTCACGCTGGAGAACTACGACCCCCACCCGCACATCAAAGCTGCTGTTTCCGTATGAGTCTGCGTTTCACAGGAGTGGTGGCCATGGATGCCGACCGCGCCATAGGGCTGAACAACGGCATTCCGTGGAGATTGAAGGAAGATATGCAGCTGTTCAAGCGCATCACCATGGGGCATCCCATCCTCATGGGGCGCAAGACCTGGGAAAGCCTGGGGCGCCCGCTGCCCGGGCGGCAGAATATTGTGCTCACGCGCAATGCCGATTATGTGGCCGAGGGGGCTGTGGTCATCACCGATATTGCCCAACTAAAAGCGCTGGAGCTGCAGCATGAGGAAATCATGGTTATCGGCGGCGCGCAGCTGTACTCGCAGCTGCTGCCGCAGATGCAGCGTCTGCATGTGTCGGAGGTAGCCGGCAGCCACGAGGCCGACACCTGGTTCCCCGAGTTTGCACACCATTTTGCCACCCGCACTCCGCAGCAGGAGTACACGGGATTCACCCACGTGATTTACGAAAAGCAGGCCTGAGCCGTTGGCGGCATCAGGCTGCATCGTCAAATCCGGAATTGGTTGTTTTCGCCGCGCGGGAGAGACTTATTCTGCGTGGTTGCAGCACACGCCTGTGAGTTTTGCGTGCAGGGTGGCGGCCACGGATTCGGGGTCGCTTCCGGTTTCGCTCAGGCGGGTGAAGTGGGTGGCATCGCTGTAGTGCACCACGTTCAGGGTGAGGGAGCCGTCCTCATTGTTCACCGCATAACCGCCCACGGGCACCGAGCAGTCGGCCTGCAGCAGGTTCAGGAACGCGCGCTCGCAGGAGATGCAGCGGTAGGTGGGCTCATGGTTCACCCGGGAAATCATGGCGTTTGCGGCAGCATCGTCTTTGCGGCATTCCAGAGCAATGGCCCCCTGACCCAGGGCCGGGGGGAAATCCTGCACGGGCAGCCCCACTACGCGCACTTTTGTGCCGGCTACCTCAAAGGATTCGCGGTCGTAGCCCAGTCGGTTGAGTCCCGCGCGGGCCAGCAGGGTGGCAGATACTTCCGGATTCTCCACCATCTTGCGCAGGCGGGTGGCTACATTGCCGCGCACGGGCACGGTGCTGGCCTTGCCGCCCCAGTAGGTATGCACCATGTGGCTGCGGCGCACGCTGCCTGTGGCAATGACCAGGTTTTCCTTGTCGGCATCTTCCTTCATGACCAGCACATCCTGGATTTCCTCACGGGGAAGCACGGCAGCGAGGGCAAAACGCTCATCCAGCACGCCGGGCATGTCCTTGAGACTGTGTACTGCGCAGTCAATCTCACCTGCGGCCAGTGCTTCCTCGATGGCGGCGATGAATACGCCCTTGTCACCCGTATTGGTGGCACTGTTCACCATGTGCAGCGGAATATCGGTGCGTTGGTCGCCGGCTGTGGAAATAATCTTTATCGTACATTCCAGCCCCGGGTTAGCTGCTTGCAGGGCAGCAATGGCCTGATGGGTCTGTGCCAGTGCCAGTTCACTTCCTCGTGTGCCGATGCGGAGTATGCTCATGGAATGTTGTAATTGAATTGAAAAAATGCCGTGGTATGAGCGCGGCTTTTACTGATAGATATCCACCCCGAGGCGCTGGAGGTCGGAGAGTGAGACAGCGCAGGGGTCGGGGGCAACCAGGTGGCCGGGCTCGAGCTCGCGTGGGGTGAGATCCATGCCCACGGTGGCTTCCTGGTAGGGATGGTTGATGCGCAGGCCGAAAGCACTGCCCGGGGGCGGGTCGATGGGGGAGGGAACATCCCCCGGCAGAATGGGCGTGCGCTGCCGGTTGGTGGGGTCAGGAATCGGGATGGCGGAGAGCAGGGCTCGCGTGTAGGCGTGGGCGGGGCGGTTGTAGAGGATATCGGCATCGGCCATTTCCACAATCTTGCCCATGTACATGACAGCTACCCGGTCAGAAATGTGGCGCACTACGGATAAGTCGTGCGAGATGAAGAGGTAGGAAAGCCCCAGTTCCTGCTGCAAGGTGAGCAGCAGATTGAGCACCTGGCTCTGGACGGAGACATCCAACGCGCTCACGGGTTCATCCAGCACCAGAAGTCTGGGCCCCATGGCCAGGGCGCGGGCAATACCGATACGCTGGCGCTGGCCACCGGAGAACTCATGCGGGAACTTTTCTGCAGCGGTGGAGGGAAGCCCCACCAGCTCCAGCAGGGTGTCGACCCTGCGTTTGCGGCTGGCGCGTGTTCCCATGCCCTGGATGATGAGCGGTTCGGTGATGATATGGCGCACGGTCATGCGCGGATTCAGCGAACCTGCCGGGTCCTGGAAAACCATCTGTACTTTGTTGCGCATGCTGCGCAGACGCCACTGCGAGCGGTGGGTGATATCTTTGCCCATCACTCTGATCGTGCCGGACGTGGGATCGAGCAGGCGCACGATGCAGCGGCCTATGGTGCTTTTGCCGCAGCCGCTTTCACCCACCAGCCCCAGTGTTTCACCCGGTGCAATATGCAGTGATACATCGTCCACCGCTTTCAGTGTGCCCATGCGGCGACCAAACACGCCACCACGCACGGGAAAGTGCATGCAGAGCTTCGAGATTTCAAGTACGTTTGGCTCGGGCTTATTCATATCGGCGGTGTTCGCAGTACTCTAGCATTTCCAGCGCCCTTTTGCAAGTCAATAGCAGGGGGATTTTAGGGCTTGCATCGCCGGATTGTGTCTGTATAATGCTCATTGCATATGGTGAGGCGTATCATTCGTTTTATATCGGGCATTCTAGTGTCTGCTCTGGCTCTGTTGCTGTTCGGCACAGGTGCCGGAGTGTTGTTTGAGACGGTGAAGTACGAAGTGCTTCCTGTGGTGCTGCATGCGGCCTCAGACCGTGTGACGGTATTGGAAAATCCGGGGGAGATAGACCCGTCACTGGAGGGGAAAATGGTGGAGATTATGAAGACCCCGGTACGTTGTGACGCGCTGCTGGAGGATGGTGAGTTCGGGGTGCGTGTCCGGGGGGCTGTGCTGCAGCGCTTCTGGAAGCAGTGCGGCGAGAAAGCGAAGTATTGCCCGGAGAAGGTGGACGGCTTCAGCATGCGCCGGGATTGGGTGGCTCCTGAGTTCCGGATGGGGCCGTACCGCATCATCGGTGAGCAGGCTCTGGATTTGTGGAACTCAACGCCGGTTTCTTTTAATCCTGAATGTATACCGGCAGCGCTGGAGCCTTATCGGGTGGGGGAGGATGCATGCCACATCAGCCTGCCTGACGCAGGGATGCAGGAACTGGCGTACGCCGCCGTGCCGGATGGCGAGCTGCGCAGCTATCTGGGCAGGCAGGTGGGAGATACGCTGGTGCACGATGCCGAAGCCAGCCGTCTGGTGTACCTGCGCCAGTGGTGGTTACTGCCTCCGGGGAAGGTGTGGACTCATGTATGGGGCGCGTTGCCGGGCCTGGCGTATGCATACCTGTTGTTTCTGGGGGCGGTCTGGCTGCTGCGGCGGATATCTGCTGCAATCCAGTACCGGGTGCCCGGCTTCTGCCTGGCTGCAGTGGCTCTGGTCGGCCTGCTGGCGGCAGAGGTCTGTTCGGCAGCCGGAAACCGGGCGGGGATGTCCGGAGGGGAGACGACGGGAGAACTTATCTTTCTGGCAACACTGGGGGTGTTGCTCGTCCTGGGCTTGATCCGGAAGAAAACTACAGCACCAGCGCCATAATGAGCATGCCCGCGGCCACGCCGTAGATGCTCAGGTGATGGTGCCCCCAGCGCTCGGCCATGGGGAGGAGCTCGTCAAAGGAAATGTATACCATGATGCCCGCCACCACAGCAAAGAGCACGGCCAGCAGGGTAGGACTCAGGAAGGGAAGCAGAATGAGCATGCCCACCAGGGCACCCAGCGGCTCCGCCAGACCGGAGAGCAGCGCCCAGCCGAAAGCCTTGCGGCGGTTGCCGGTGCCGTAAAGCAGAGGCAGCGCCACGGCGATGCCTTCGGGTATGTTGTGGATGGCCACGGCCAGCGCCACCGAGGTGGCAATGCCGGTGTTGTCAAAGGCGGACGCCACCGTGGCAATGCCTTCCGGGAAGTTGTGAATGGCAATGGCCAGGGTGAAGAGCAGGGCAGAGCGGCGAAGTTTGGCATTGCCCGAAAACTCACCCGTAGGCTGCACGCAGTCCATACACCCGGGGGAGGGAACCTCGTGCGGATTTTCGTCTTCGGGAATCATTCTGTCAATGAGGCAGGCCAGCGCCATGCCTCCGAAAAAGGCCAGGGTGGTGCCCCATTTGGCATTCTCTGCCAGCATCTCACCTGCTGCAGGCATGAGTTCCATGAAGGAGATATACACCATCACCCCCGCGCTGGCGCCCAGGGCAAAGGTGAGCATCCGCGTGTCGGTGCGCTTCACGAAAAGCGCCAGCGCCGCACCGATACCCGTGCTTAGACCAGCCAGCAGGGAAAGCACCCCGCCCAGCAGCAGATTGTCCTGTATGCCTGTCAGCATGCGCGAAGTTTAGCGGGTTTTGCCCGGCTTGTCAAATGGGAATTTGAAGAGGATTGACAATTGACAGTTGACTATTGACAATTGATTGAATTCGCTGCGCCTTCGGCGCAGGGAACTAGACAATAGTCATTAGACAATAGTCAATCGTCAATATAAATTTCAATTTATCGAGCGGTAATATTGCCGCCCGTCATCATGCCGTATAATCGGTAGTTGCCCGCCGCGCGCGCCATGTTCAGGGCGCAGTTGCCGTGCCGGTCCTGGCGGTGCATATCTGCACCATGCGCCAGAAGCAGGGCACCCACCCGCCACCGGCCACAGCGCGCCGCCAGCATGAGCGGTGTGGCTCCGGACGGGGTGGTGGCTTCGATATCTGCCCCGTGGCGCAGCAGGGTGTCGGCGGCTTCGTAGTGCCCTTGCCGTGCAGCGTGGTGCAGAGGTGTGCACCCGCGGGAATCCCGGGCGTGCGGGGCGCAGACTGCGGTCTGTAGTTCTGCCCGCTTGCGGGAAACTGGTACCGGCATGTCCGGCTGCCAGCCCGGCTCGTACCAGTCGGTCCTGCTTTCGTACCGGTAGTATGGGTAGAGCTCGTTGAATTTTCTGCCCGCGGCATCGGTGGCGTGCGTGTCGCTACCCAGTCTCAGCAGCGGCCAGAGCACCCGGTTGGTATAGCACCGGTCGCTGGCGTAGGCATGACGGGCGGCATGCAGCAGCGGGGTATCACCGCAGCGGTGGCGGGCTTCCAGGGGCAGGGGACAGTGCAGCAGGTGGATGAGTCTCAGCACCCCTTCCAGCCCGTGGCGGATGCTCAGCCAGAAGGCAGAGTCGCCATCGACATCCTCGCGGAAAGGCAGGGCTCCCGCCCGGATGAGCAGCTGGGCGGGGCGCACGTGGCGCTCGGTGTGGTAGTGGCTGGTCAGTCCGCTGCGGCAGAGCCAGTTCAGCGCATCGCGCCCCTGTGCATCGGTGGCATTTACTTCGGCGCCCGCCTGCAGCAGGGTTGCCAGTGCATCATCCGCCCCGGCGCGCGCCGCCACCATGAGCGGCGTGAGCCCGTTGGCGCAGCACTTGTTCACATCGCCGCCCGCCGCCAGCAGCTTGAGCACCGTATCCGCCTCGTTGTGACAGATAGCGGCAAATAATTCATCATCTGAAGAGGTTGCATGTACCATAACCCTTCAGAATAGCACAGGCTGCCCCGCGATGCAAGCCGGAATCCTTATTTCCGGGCGAAAAACCGGCGAATCAATTGTTGCACCAAATCGGAGAAGAAGGCCAGAAGAATGCCGCCGCCGTACATGTAGAGCCCCATAAGCAGGCCGCTTGCCGCCAGAATACCACCATCTGCACAGGCTCCGGGCGGATGCGGAATAAGCAGCCAGAGTACCGTCACCCAGGTGCAGAGCACCACGCAGAGCGGTGCCGGCATGGCCGCACCCCAGTTCAGACTGCCTCCGGGTTTGACGAGAGGCAGGGCAAAGAGGAGCGGAACCGCACTCAGAAGGATACCCCACAGCCCGAAACCACACAGCCGCACGCCCACTCCGCACTGGCTGTACGCCCCGGTGAACCACCAGCTCCACAGGCAGAGCAGCAGCCACAGCCCACCCGTGGCCAGGCAGAGCACTCGAAAAATATGGAAAAAGCAGCGCTTCATATGCGAATTCCGGTTGATGGATTACGCAGAAACCGGCTTTTACTGGTCCATGGCATCCGGGTTATCCAGCAGGCCGGATTTCTCCAGATAGTAATCATAGCCACCGGCATAGGGGGTGACAGTGCCGTGGCAGATGTGGAGCGTTTTCTCGGCAAGGGAGCGGATGAAGTGCACATCGTGCGAAATGAAGACCAGTGTGCCTTCGTAGCGCTTGAGTGCCTGGGAGAGCGCCTCCACGCTCATGAGGTCGAGGTGTGTGGTGGGCTCGTCCATGAGGAGGAGGTTCGGCGGGTTCACCAGGAACTTCACGAGGCTGAGGCGCGATTTCTCACCACCGGAGAGCACTTCCACGCGTTTCTCGCAATCGAGCTTGCGGAACATGAAGGAACCGAGCACGGCGCGGGCTTCTTCCTCGCGGAGTTCGGGGTCGGCTTTCATGATTTCCTCGAGCACGGTGAAGTTGGGCGTGAGGTTTTCCGAGCGCATCTGTGAGAAATAACCGATGCGGGTGGTCGTGCCGAGCACGCGCTGACCTTCGTCGATGGGGATGACACCGGCAAGAATCTTGAGCAGGGTGGATTTGCCTGCACCATTCGGACCCACGAGCACGATGCGGTCGCCACGCTCGATGAGCAGGTCGAGGTTCTTGTAAATACGTTTCTCGCCGTAGCTCTGGCCCACTTTCTCCAGCTCCAGCACCTTCTGCATGCTGCGCGGGGGCTGGGGGAAGATGAACTTGAACACGCGGCGGCTCTGGCGGGGTTTTTCGATGCGGCGCATCTTTTCGAGCTGCTTGATGCGGCTCTGCACCTGAGAAGCCTTGGAAGCCACGGAGCGGAAGCGTTCCACGAAGGACTCGATATGGGCGATTTCGCGCTGCTGGTTGCGCCAGGCAGCCAGCACCTGCTCGTAGCGCTGCTCCTTGAGCTCGAGGAAGCGGGTGTAGTTGCCGGTGTAGCGCACGAGCTCGCCGTTTTCGATATCGTACACGGTTTCCACGAGGGAGTCCATGAAATCGCGGTCGTGGGAAATCATGAAGATGGCACCCGGGTAGTTCATGAGGTAGCGCTGGAACCAGAGCAGACTCATGAGGTCGAGGTGGTTGGTCGGCTCGTCGAGCATGAGCAGATCCGGCTCAGCCACGAGCAGCTGCGCCATGTGGGCGCGCATGACCCAGCCGCCGCTCATCTCGCGGGCGGGACGGTGGAAATCTTCGTCCTTGAAGGCAAGCCCCTTCAGGATACGCTTGGCCTTGGGTTCAATCTGGTAACCATCGTGGGAAATGAAGGTGTCCATGGCGGCGGCGTACTCATCGCTGGAGTTGTCGCCGCGGGCATCACATTCGCGCAGAACGCGGATGGCATCGCCCATTTCCGGGGTGGTGCTCATGGCGATTTCGAGCACCGTGCGGTCGGTGGGATCACCGGCTTCCTGCTGCAGGTACCCTACTACTGCGTAGTCGTCCATGACAATCTGACCTTCATCCGGCGTGTCGTCGCCGCGAATCATGCGGAACAGGGTGGATTTTCCCGCGCCGTTGGGCCCTACCAGCGCAATGCGCTCGCCCCAGTTGACAACCAGCTCGGTCTCGAAGAAGAGCGTGCGCCCAGCATGTGCTTTGGTGAGTTTCTTGATGGTCAGCATGGCGCGGCAAGTATACACCATTTCTGCCAAAAGGCAAACGATTTTTCTTGCGAAGCGGCGGCAGAGACTGTAGAATATACGATGATGCGTGAAATGGATACACCTGCCACCCCGGATTTGTATACCCGCAAGCGCCGCCTGAAGCAGGCAGCGCTGCAGGTGCTGCTGCTGGCGGTGATGGTGCCGGCCGGCATAGCTGCCGGGTGGCAGGCGGTGAGCCCGGCCCCGGCAGACCTGGCAGCCCGGGCGGCCAGGGGGGCAGATGTGCCGGCGCTGCTGGAGCTGGTGCAGCGGGCCGGGTGTGAGGAAGCCGCCGCGGCTGAGCTGCTCCGCCTGCTGGAGCAGGACCCCGCCGCAGTGCGCGAGCTTGCGGTGCAGGCTGCCGGGCACGAGGTGGCTCTGCGCTACCTGCTGTTTCTGGCGCGCCACCAGCCGGATCTGCTGGAGTTTCTGGAAGGGTTGGAGATGAGTTACCCCTTTGCATTGGGCTTGTTGCAGCAGATGAATCCGGCAGGTATGCAGGAGCTGGAGGAACATGCCCGTGGCTGCAGAACCACTGCTCTCTTTATGCTGGCGGTGGCTTATGAAAACGGCTGCCACGTGCCGCAGGATTGGGCAGAGGCCGCCAGCCGGTATCACATGGCGCTGGAGCTGGGGTGTGAGCAGGCGCTGCCCTACCTGGGCCGTGCAGCATACGAAGCCGGGCTGTCCACGGCCGGTGATTCGGAGCTGGCTGCCGGCTGGTTCCGCATAGCGGCAGCTGCCGGGCACGCGGCAGCTCAGTGCGCCCTGGGTGTCTGCTATGCCGCCGGTCAGGGGGTGGAGGCGGATGTGGCTGAAGCAGTTCGCTGGTACCGCAGCTCTGCAGAGCAGGGCTTTGCGGATGCGCAGTTCAATCTGGGCTGGTGCTACCTGCATGGCGAAGGGGTGGCTGCGGATGCTGCCGAGTCTGCCCGCTGGTTCCGGCTGGCAGCGGAGCAGGGCGATGCCTTGGCTCAATACTACGTGGGCCGTGCCTGTGAACTGGGGCAGGGTGTGCCACAGGATTTTACCGAGGCGGTGCGCTGGTACCGCTGGGCGGTAGAGCATGATAACCCCGCTGCCCTCTGTGCGCTGGGGCATTGTCATGCCCAGGGGCGCGGGGTGCCTCAGAATTGGTCTGCCGCGGTGGAGTGTTACCGCCGGGCAGCTGCAAGTGGGCGCAGCGAGGCGATGCTGGCGCTGGCTCATTGCCTGGAGTTGGGGCTTGGTGCGCCGGTAGATACCGCCGCTGCCGCAGAGTGGCGCCGCCGGGCGCAGGAAGAAGAATCTCAATCAACAAGGAATTAATTATGAAAATATTATGTCTCGTGTTACCGTTGTTTCTGGTGTCGTGCGCATTCCTGCGCCCGGTATCGAAACCTTATTTTAACGACGACTGCGGGGAGGGGCGCATAGGCTACTGCATAGACGGTCGCGACGACCGCCGTTGGCACGCTGCGGTGGCTGCTGCGCATGATATGCAGCTGCAGGCTGCCAGCAAGGCCATGGTGGAGAGCGATTTCGGCGCCATGCACCTCACGCTGCAGGGAGATTCCGGGGTGGAGTCTTATGTGTACTTCTACTTTGAGCACCCGCAGAATACGGCCACCGAAACGCACGCGCTGCGCTTTGATTTCACCCCCGCCGGCCGCGTGTCCCGTGCAGAGGTTGTCCGTATGACCGACCCCTCACTGGTCGAGCCGCACTGAAGCAGGATTTGAAGAGGATTGACAATTGACAGTTGACTATTGACAATTGATTGAATTCGCTGCGCCTTCGGCGCAGGGAACTAGACAATAGTCATTAGTCGATAGTCAATCGTCAATATAAAGTCCAATTTATCGGGCTGATTTGCATCATGGCGTGTGATTATGGCATAATTCATTACATTATGGCCGATTCTGCGCTTGCTTTTTATGCGGGGGTGCTGTAGAATGCGCGCGCGTTTTTTACAGTTTTTTCAAACTCCGCATTACTATGGACATTACGATCGACAAGACAAGTGATTGCCAGGCAACACTTACCGCTATCGCCACCCCCGCTGAGGTGACCGCTATCAAGGACGCCGCTATCAATGCTTTTTCCAAGAACGCCCGCATTCCCGGTTTCCGCCCGGGCAAGGCACCCAAGAGCGTCATCGCCAAGCGTTTCGCTGAGGGTATCGCTGATGAACTGGATGCCCGCATCAAGGCTGATGCCCAGGAACAGGCTCTTGAGCAGAACCCTGAGCTGAAGGTGCTGGATTTCGGCGCTCCGACCACCACCGCTGAGGAAGATGGTTCCTACAAGCTGGTTTCCACGCTGACCATCGTTCCCGAGTTCGAGCTGCCCGAGTACATGGGCATCGAGGTAGAGGTTCCCACCGATGAGGTGAGCGACGACGAAGTGCAGGACACCCTGCAGAAGTATGCTGAGTCCTCTGCCGAGCACGTGGTGGTGGAGCGCGCTTCCGCCAAGGGCGATATTGTGGTTATCGATTTCAAGACCAGCGTGGAAGGTAAGCCCACCGCTGAGTACTGCGGCAAGCCCGTTGGTTTCATGGAAGGCCGCGAGGGTCACTGGGTGGCCATCGAGGAGGATTCCTTCATGCCCGGTCTGCCCCAGGGGCTGGAGGGTGTTTCCGCCGGCGAGGAGAAGGAGCTGGTGCTCACCATGAAGGAAGACTTCCCCATTTCTGACCTGGCTGGCAAGGACGTGACCTTCGCCTGCACCGTGAAGGAAGTGCGTGAGAAGCGCGTGCCCGAGATTACCCCCGAGCTGTTTGCCGGTGCCCTGCCCGAGAAGAGCATGGACGAAATCAAGGAAATCGTGCGCGAGAACCTGAAGGCTTCCAAGAAGCGCGCTAACGACGAGGCCAAGGCTGACCAGATTTCCGAGAAGCTGGCCGACCAGCTCAGCTTCTCTCTGCCCCAGGAACTGGTGGAGCGCGAGAACGAGAACACCGTGCAGCGCAAGATGTACGCCGCCATTCAGGCCGGTAACTACGAGGTGGCCAAGGATATGGACGCCCTGAAGGCCGAGGCCATGAAGGAGACGGAGCGCAACCTGCGCGTGTATTTCGCTCTGCAGGAGATTGCCCGCAAGGAGAACATCATCGCCACTGAGCAGGAGCTGCTCGAGGCCATGGCCAGCATGGCTCAGCAGGCCAAGGAGAAGAACCTCAAGAACTTCATCCGCAAGATGTACCGCGAGAACCGCGTGCAGGGTATCCGCCTGAGCGTGATTACTTCCAAGGTCATCGACCTCCTGGCTCGCAACGCCAAGGTCACCGTGAAGGAGGCCTGAGCCGCATCCGATTGATTCCAACGAAAAGCCCTGGTGCTGCATGGCACCGGGGCTTTTTGCATGGCCGCACGGAGCTCCGCGGGGAGAAAGAAAGACCCGCCGGGCACACGACTACCCGGCGGGTCAGTTGCTGCTCACTCGAGACAGCACGACAACGAAATGCTTTGATTTATCAGAACGAGAATACCGTCTGCACTCCCCAGATGCTTTCGTTTCCGGCGCTGCGGTAGGCGGGGTTCTGGATGAACTGGTAGTGCGGCATGATACGCAGGTAGTCGTTCACCTGCAGGCTGTAAACAACTTCCACTATCTGTTCGCGGCGGTGGCCGGGGCGGCCGGTTTCCTCATCGATATAGGCAGAGGCCCCCAGCCCCTTGAAGATACCGTAGGAGATACCGAGGAAATCATCCTCGCGCGAGGGGATGAGCTTGACATGCGTGCCCAGACTCAGCTCAGCGGCATCGCCTTCCTCCTGGGAGTGGGCAAAGCCCATGCGGGTGTAGACGGTGCAGGCATCGCAGAGGGTGTATTCCACGCTGGCAGCAGCACCCCAGGTGCTCTTGTTTTTGGCGCCTTCATAGTCCTGGCTATGGTAGAAGGGCGTGAAGCGGAAGGTGGCATCGCCATCGGCAAAGATGTGCCCCCACTCGGCTACGATGACGTAGCTGTTGCCATCCCCGAAGTCGAAGGGGTTGCTGCGGTAGTGGGAATCTGTGCGGGAGATGGCACCCATCACGTAGTTACTCTCGTTGAGCTCATGCTGCAGCACCAGACCCAGGTTCGCATCGGGCAGGGGAACAATGGTGGTGTTGATGAAAGCGCCGTTGGCAAAGGACGAGAAGGAGTCATTCGCGATGCTCACGCAGTCAAAATAGTTGGTGAGGTTTACCATGCCGCCGATGACGCTGCTGCGACCGCCGTTGAAATAGTGCATGACCGCTACCTCCGGCAGCACCGCGTCTGCCGGGCCGTAGATGTCAAAATGCGGGTAACCTACGTTGCCGTAACCATCGGCAAAGAGGCTGCTCTTTTTGGCAGAGCGGCTATCCAGCGCCCAGGAGCCTGAGAACTCGGCGCGCAGCCAGGTGCCGCCGGTCACGCTGTTTTCGATGAGCCGCTGGTTGAGCGCGGCGTGCACGAGAAAGAAATTATTGTGGAGGTTGGTGCCGGGCATGGCGTTGTGCGTCTGCCAGTAGCCATAGGCGGCATCCACATACCACTGGGTGCCGTATTTCTCATTGGCCGTTACTTTGTAGGCCGGGTCTCCTTCCTCCGGGGTGAACATGTTGATTCCCTGGAGAAGTTCTCCTGCCGTCGGCTTTGAGTCCTCCGCTGCGATCACGGGCAGGGCTGCCAGCCCGGCCAGTGCCATTGCGATTATGTTCGTTTTTTTCATTGTTTTCAGGTGGGTGGAGTCACAGGACTCCATGTGTGTGTGTTGGGTTACAGGGTAGTGGATGCGCTGTTCAGTGGTTGCGCCTGGCTTTGTTGCAGCCGCAGCTGCCGCTGCACCCGCTGCAGCCGCCGGGGCAGCCTTCATCTTTCGATTTCCGCAGGCAGCTGCGAAGCGCCAGCACCGCCGCGAGTACGAGTATCAGGATGATGAGGGCGTCAGCCATGGTTAATTGTTGTTCGTAGCTTGTTTCGGACGAAGCGCCTGAATGATGATGCCGAGACTCAGCACCACCGCCAGTATCTGCGCGCTGCCTATCACGCCGGTGGTGAAGTAGAGCCCGAGCTGGTAGGTGATGAAGGCAATGGCATAGGCCCACAGGGTCATGTACCCGATGGCGAACCAGGTCCAGAGTCCGCTGTTCATTTCGCGGCGTATGGCACCGCATGCCGCAAAGCAGGGGGCACAGAGCAGGTTGAAGAGCATGAAGGACAGAGCCCCGAGGGTGGTGAAAGCGCCCGATGCCCGCACATCTTCAGCCACGCCGCTGGTTTCGTCGTCCTCCTCCACCTCGGGGAAGAGGAAGGCCACGGCGTTGTTGAGGTGGTCGAGCGCGCTCTGCTCACCCGCCGTTTCTTCTGCGGGGGAGGGGGCTTCTTCATCGGCGGGCGATTCCGTGCGCATGGGAGCGGCGGCGCGGGTGGCGGCATCTGTCTGCCACAGCGCCAGCGTCAGCGCATTCAGGGCGCTGGCTTTGCCCAGGTCGCTGCTGCGGGGCAGCGGGTCTTCTTCTGCTGTGGCTTCCTCTGCGGCTGACTGGCCTGCGTAGAGCACCCCGAAGGTGCCCACCACGTTTTCCTTGGCGATGAGGCCGGTCACCGTGGCCACGGCGGGTTTCCAGTCACCCCAGCCCAGCGGGGTGAAGAGCGGTGCAAAGAGGTTGCCGGTTTCGGCCAGCATGCTCTGGTGCACGGCGTTGCGGTTTTCTGCGGTATTCAGGTATTCGAACTTCCAGGTGTAGTTGGAGAGTACCCAGATGAGCGCCGAGGCCAGGAAGATGACGCTGCCCGCTTTCTGCACAAAGGACTTGCAGCGCTCCATGGCACGCAGATTGATATTCGTGCCCTGCGGCATGTGGTAGGTGGGCATCTCCATTACAAAGGGATTATAACCACCCGCAAACATGTGCATCTTGCGCAGTATCATACCGCCCAGAATCACGGAACCGAAGCCCATGAAGTAGGCTATGGTGGCCACCGTGGCGGTCTGGCCTATCATCGCGCCGATGAGTGCCAGGATCGGCAGCTTGGCCCCGCAGGGCACAAAGGTGGTCAGCATGATGGTCATGCGGCGGTCTTTCTCGTTTTCGATGGTGCGCGTAGCCATGACCCCCGGCACGCCGCAGCCCATGCTCACCATGAGCGGAATGACGGATTTGCCGCTCAGGCCGATGGCGCGGAAGATGCGGTCGAGCATGAAGGCCACACGGGCCATGTAGCCGCAGTCCTCCAGGAAGGACATGAGCAGGAAAAGCACCGCCATCTGCGGCAGGAATCCCAGCACTGCGCCCACGCCTGCCACTATGCCATCCGCAATGATGGCCTGCAGCTGCGGGCTGCATTCCAGCGTGGCGCGCCCCAGCATACCGGCACCGAAAGCCACCAGACTCAGCACAATGAACCAGATGATGAACTCTGTGCGGCCGGCGCGGCCGGTCAGTTTCATGGGGTTCTTGCAGAAGCGGTGGGTGCGGCTGCCGTACACATTGCCCTGTTTCACGCCCCGCTTAATCAGGCAGAGCCCGAGCAGCCATACATTGGCCGCCTGGAGCGCGTACATGATTCCGCAGTGCAGTACCTCCGGCAGGTGGGGGCAGACCTGCTCCAGCGCAAAGGGAGCCACCATGAGGTACAGCCACGCGCCGTTCATGTTCATATCATGCAGGCGGCGCAGCATGACCGGGAAAAGCAGTATCATGGCCAGAACCGCGCTGAACATGGTCAGCGCTTCCACCCCGGCTGCCTCGGTGCCGATGAAGCCGGCCAGCCAGCCGCCCACTACCGGGCCGAAGAGCACATCATTTGCCCAGTCGGTTCCCCAGGTGCCCACGGTGTTGATGGCTAGATAATAAATGGCATACATGATGCCTACGAAAATGATGGGGCCGGCAATACGGTGGGTAAGCACCGCGTCCACCCGCTGGGAGAACTGCTCCTTTTTGCCACGCTGCACCAGCACCTCGGGAATGAAGTCGCAGATGGCGTCATACCGGCTGCCGGCTATGATGGAGGCCACATCGTCGTCCATGGCGGCTTCCAGCTCCATGCGGATATCCTCCAGCGCGTGGGCCTTCACTTTGCTCACTCCTTTCTGCAGCAGTTCCTCGCCTTCCAGCATCTTGATGGCTTCGAACCGCGTGGCACCGTACTCTTCCTGCACCTGCGCTATGGCTCGTTCCACCGGTGCGCTGTACTTCAGCTGCTTCGCCGCGGCCGGGGCAGGAGCCAGCATCAGCTTTACCAGCTCTGCAATTCCGGTCTGCTGCAGCGCGCTTACTTCCACCACGGGGCAGCCCAGTTGGCGGCTCAGTGCGGCGGTATCTATCTTCATGCCACGGGCCGCCAGCAGGTCGCACATGTTCAGTGCCACCACCATGGGAAGCCCCGTTTCCATGAGCTGTGAGCTCAGGTAAAGGTTGCGCTCCAGGTTCGTGGCATCCACCACGTTCACTATCAGATCCGGCTTTTCCTCCAGCAGGTAGCGGCGCGTCACCACTTCCTCCGGTGAGTAGGGCGAGAGCGAGTACACGCCCGGCAGATCCTGCAGCTCTATCTCCTCGTGCTCCGTCAGCTGGCCGCCTTTGCGGTCCACCGTCACGCCCGGCCAGTTGCCCACGTATTGATTGGCTCCCGTCAGTTCGTTGAACAGCGTGGTCTTGCCGCTGTTCGGGTTGCCCGCCAATGCTATGTTCTTCTTCATGCGGAAAGTTTCTTCTTTATTTTACTTCGATGCTGGCGGCCTCTGCCTTGCGCAGCGAAAGCTGGAATCCTCTCACTGTCACTTCCAGCGGGTCGCCGAAGGGCGCCATCTTCTGCACGCGTATGCTAGCACCTTTCGTCACCCCCATATCCAGAATGCGCTGCCGCAGCGCGCCTTCTCCATGTACCTTTACCACGCTTACCGTCGTCCCAATCTTTACTTGATTCAGTCTTAATCCCGCCGTTTCCATTTTTAGAATGTTAGTAGAGGCTAATTTGAGGTAACGGGCGCAGTTTAGTTGAAGCTAACTCTTTTGTCAATCTTTTTTTCTTCAACGGGGCAAAATTGGGGGCTGTTTCAGATTTGCTGACTCATTCTGCCAGTCAAATTGGAAGTTGGCGGCATGAAATGCCGCCATGTCCCCATGCGTCAGCATGGGGATTTCTTACATCGGCAACGCCGATGTATTTCATGCGGCTTCGCCGCATTTCATACCGCAGGAACTGCGGTATTTCGAGCACCGAAGGTGCAATTCA
>JAZONE010000048.1:0-14332 GCA_045654325.1 Akkermansia sp. | reverse complement strand
GCAGTCGGTCGCTACGCTCCCTCAATGAAATACTCGCTGTGCGAGTATGAAATCCGCCGTACCGGCGGAAGAAACCACTGCTTTGCAGTGGATGAATTCCTTTGCTGCGCAAAGGACGAAATACCTGCGCTTCTCGCAGGTACAAATTTATCGGGCACCGCGGATTGATGTGGAAACGCCCGCTGCATAAAAAAAGCACGACCTGCTGCCCCGAAACCGGAGCAGCAGGTCTGCGAAATATCAGGAATAACGGGAATTAAAGCTCACCGCGTTCCACAGCGGGCAGAATATTCCGCTCGTAGTGCTCCACAGCGGTCTTGAGACGCGGAGCCAGGCGGGAATCCGGGGCAGCTTCATATGCCTTCTTGTAGGACTCGTACACGTCCTTGTAGCGGCGCTGGAACACATAGGTATCACCCAGGGCGCGCCAGGCCATCTGAGCCAGCTCAGGCTCCAGGTCGGGGGTCTGCAGGTACTTGACGAGCATTTCGATATTGCCCGGCAGTGCTTCCGGCTGACGATTATTGCGCAGGTGGTCAAAGATGACCTTCAGCGCGGCATCCTGCTTGCGGTAGTTGTCGAAACGGGTCAGCACGCGGGCATAGCCCAGGGTGTTCTGGGGGTCCAGCGCGTTGATTTCGTTCACGACGTCCACGTATTTATCGCGGCAGTTCTCAGGAATAGCGTTCAGACCCTCGGCCAGGGCTGCAGCGCGCTCCATACCCTGCAGACCGGCGGCACGGGCAAAGGCGGCATCTCGCCTGGCGCGCACGGCGGCACCTTCCTCCAGAGCCTTCAGGTACTCTGCCGTGGTGCGGCGGGCACCAGCAATCTGAGCGTAGGGCAGACCCTCGGGATCCAGCAGCAGAACGGTGGGCAGACCGGTTTCGATGCGGTGGTGCACCAGCAGCTGTTCGTTGGCATTGCGCTGTTCCGGCGGAATGGCAGCCACAGCGGAGGGAAGACGCGGGAATACTACCTCCACCAGCACATACTTGTCACCCACAGCCTTTTCGAACTCAGCTGTCTCCATAATCTTGGTGCGCAGGTGAATGCAGGGCGGGCACCATTCCTTGCCGGTGAACTCGAGCATGATATCACGCCCCTGTTCCTTGGCAACAGGCTTGGCGGCATCCACATTGGGAGCCTGCGGCAGTGCCCAGGCACAGCCGGCCAGAGCACCCAACGTCATCAGAATGTTGGCAATTTTCATAATTCTAACTGGTATGATTCTTTCTACTCCTTTTCCGTTCACTTTTCAATCAAATTTTTACTGAAATAACAAAAAAGAGCTGCGCGTAAAAAGCGCAGCTCCTGAAAATGATGTTCCGGATAGGACTTAACCCTTCATGCCGGTGATGTTGCCGGCGGCATCTACCTTGATGTCACAGGCGGAGGGCACCTTGGGCAGACCCGGCATGCGCATGATATCGCCGCAGAGGGCCACCAGGAAGCCGGCGCCATTGGCAATCTCGAAATCGCGCACCGTCACGGTGAAACCGGTGGGGCGGCCGAGCAGACCGGCGTTGTCGGAGAGGGAGTTCTGGGTCTTGGCCATGCAGATGGGCAGGTTGGTGAGACCGTTCTTCTCCATGAGCGCCAGCTTCTTCTGAGCAGCCTTGGTGAGCACCACACCGTTGGCACCGTAAATCTTGCGGGCGATGGTGGACATGCGTTCCTCCACGCTCAGGTCGAGGCTGTACAGGCATTCGAAGGGCTCGTACTCAGGCTGCATGCTGGCCAGCACGGTTTCGGCCAGTTCGGTGGCACCGGCGCCACCCTTGCCGAACACATCGGCCACGGCGCAGCCCACGCCCATGCCGGCGCACATCTCCTTCACCGCAGCGATTTCCTCCTCGGTATCCGTAGCGGCAAAGAGGTTGATGGCGATGGTGATGGGGCGCTTGTACAGGCGGGCGCTCTCGATGTGAGCCGCCAGGTTATCCAGACCACGGCGCACGGCCTCGGCATTCGGGGTTTCCAGCTCGGTCTTGGCCACGCCGCCGTGCATCTTGAGCGCGCGGATAGTGGCCACGATGACGATGGCATCCGGGGAGAGACCGCTCTGGCGGCACTTGATGTCCAGGAACTTCTCGGCACCCAGGTCAAAGGCGAAGCCGGCCTCGGTCACGGCGTAGTCGGCGCAGGAAAGAGCCATCTTGGTGGCGATGACGGAGTTGCAGCCGTGGGCAATGTTGGCGAAGGGACCGCCGTGCACAAAAGCAGGCACACCCTCCAGGCTCTGCACCAGGTTCGGGTTCACGGCTTCCTTCAGAATGGCCAGCAGGGCATCGGTCACGCCCAGCTCGCGGGCATACACAGCCTGGTCATCGGCGGTGAAACCAATCACGATGTTGTCGATGCGGCGGCGCAGGTCATCGCGATCCTCAGCCAGGCAGAAGCAGGCCATGATTTCGGAGGCGGGGGTGATGTTGAAGCCATCCTCACGGGGCACACCGTTCTTGTTCAGGCCAATCACAATCTGGCGCAGGGCGCGGTCGTTCATGTCCATCACGCGCTTCCAGGTCACCTTGTTCTGGTCCAGGCGGGTGGTCTTGTAGAAAAGAGCATTATCAATCACCGCGGCCAGCAGGTTATTGGCGGCGGTGATGGCGGGGAAGTCGCCCGTGAAGCCCAGGTTGATGCTTTCGCCCGGGGTGATGCTGGAAGCACCACCACCCGTGGCACCGCCCTTGCGGCCGAACACCGGGCCCATGGAGGGCTCACGCAGCGCCAGACACACCTTCTGCCCCACAGCCTGCAGCCCCTGAGCCAGACCAATGGAAACCGTGGTCTTGCCCTCGCCGGCGGGGGTGGGAGTCAGCGCACTCACCAGAATCAGGCGGCCGCGCTTGCGGTCCTGCTTCAGCACTTCCAGACTCACCTTGGCTTTGTCGTAGCCGTAGGGAATCACATACTTCTCATCCAGCCCAAGCTTGGCTGCCATCTGTGCAGTGAAAGACGTATCTGCCATGGCCGTATTCTAACACATTCAGCCCCACTTAGCAAGCCAATATTCAGGGAGGAAAAACACCATCGGAGCACGGGACTTCAGTCCCGTAAAATTATGGAGCATTTAATCGGGACTGAAGTTCCGTGCTCCAATATTTAAAATACCTCACAAGTTACTGTGACAGGATGAACAGCAAGGCTGGCATCATATCCGGCATTTTCTGAATGGCCAGTACATCAAAAATGCTAATGCCATCCACAACGGAAGATTCAGCATCACAACTACGCAACCATGGGGGATAACGTCTTCAAAAGAAGAATGATATACAATACCTTCCAGCGCTGTAACTCCCCCGGTCAGAAAAGAAACACCGATATTTAAAACAAGCCATAGAATCACGTAGTAATCCATATTACTGCTCTGACGGGGAGGAAAGAATCTCAACATCAGCCAGATGGAGACCACGTTGGGAAAAATCGCCATATTCACCAGCAAAAAATGAGATTCATCGCGCGTATGCAGCAGAAAATAGTGTCCCATCCATGTATCGACGAGCCAGAAAATCCAGGCCAGCGATGCCAACACAACAGCCCCGGCATAAAATGAGCGCCAGAATTTCAGCGCAGGTGGAATAACCGTCGGCGTCATGCCTTTGCGGCTTTTTCCAGTGCCTCGCAGAAATCCGGACGCACAAAGTAGATACCGCGGCTGATACGTTCGTGGCGGTGGGGACCATCCTCCCATTCCTCGAAGAGATAGGTAGAAAGACCATCGCTGTACTCAATGCGGCGGGCTCTGGCCACCATTTCCAGCGGCCACTGGCGCACGCGGTTGCTGAGTACGCGCCCTTTGAATACCCGCTTGTTGGTGATGATATAGAAGGTATGCCGCAGCATATATGCCCGCAGGAACGGCATGAGCACAAACAGCACGCCCAGAGTGAACACCAGTTCCTTGGGGAAGGTATCAGTCATGAACATGGCCCATTCCGGCAGGGGAATGCCGGGTGCCCCCAGGTGAAACCAGACTGCCACCCCGAGCAGCAGCAGCCCGGGAATCACTCGCGTGATGAATAATCCGCGGAAATACACCATGCGCGGACTGCCCGCCCACACAATTTCCTCGTCCGCCTGCTTATTCTGCTCCACCCAGGTACGAAATCCGGCTTTATTCATACTTTCACTCTACCACAAATGCCGCACAACTCAAGATTTTTTGCACAATGAATCTGATTCCGTTCACTTTTACTGCCAGCAGGCGGGGGAAAGCTTGCCAAGCGGTACAATCTCTGCTAAAATGACCGCAGCGGCGGTGTGAAACCGGCGCTGCTTATTCCTTATTCTGAATCACCACTCATGAGCCTCCCGTTTTTCAGCAAACTTCGCAATAAGAAAGCCTACATGCGAATCGTGCAGGACGAACTGCAGAAGGTGCGCGACACTATTGATGCGCAGACCGGGCATTTCTCGCCGTACATGCAGGATTACATGCGCCAGGTGTGCAAGGGCAAGGGCAAGATGATCCGCCCGGGGCTGGTGCTGCTTACTGCTGCTGCTACCGGTGGTATCAAACCGGAGCACACAACCTTTGCCGCCATGCTGGAGATGCTGCACATGGCTTCTCTGGTGCATGACGATGTGCTGGACAAGGCCGACACCCGCCGCGACCAGCCCACCCCGAATGCGCTGTGGGGAAATGAGCTGGCCGTGCTGCTGGGGGATTCCATGCTGGCCCAGGCCATGGTGATGGGTGCGGAGATTGGTGATTCCCGCTTCATCCGCCGCATGGCGCTGGGTGTGCGAGACCTCTGCGAAGGCGAGGTAGAGCAGTCCACCCGCCTGTGGGATATCGATATGAGCCGCGATGACTACTACGAACTCATCCGCAAGAAGACCGCCACCCTCTTCGCCATGGCCATGGCAGGTGCGGCCTTCCTTCAGGGGCTGGATGATGAGATGATTGAGCAGCTCAACCGCATGGGTACCCTGCTGGGTATCTCATACCAGATTTACGACGACTGCCTCGACCTGACCGGCACCGATGAAAGCGCCGGCAAGACCCTGGGCACCGACAATGAAAAAGGCAAGCTGACCCTGCCGGTGTTCTTCCTCATGGAATCCAGCAGCGAGGACGTGGCCGAATACGCCCGCAACTGCGTGGAAAAGCATGAGGAGATTGACTACTCCCGCCTGCGCCGCACCGATGCCTTTGCCGAAGCCATCCGCCTGTCGGTGGAGGAAGGTCTTTCGCGCAATGCCGAGGCCCGCGAGGTGCTCTGGATGCTGCCTGAATCTCCCGCCCGCGAGGCTCTGGCCGAAATGACCTACCGGCTGGATGAGATGCTGACCGACTGCTGCGTGGACTAATCCCCCCCTGCCCCACCGCGATGATACGCCCGGAAAAAATGATGCCCCAGGAGGCGAATCTGGCCGACCGGATATGGGCAGATATCTTCACCGCCGCCGAACAGGCCGCCGAGCGCGAACCGAAGCTCACCGGCCTGCTGGATGACGTGGTGCTGAGCCGCAACAAGCTGGCCACCGCAGTATCCGTGCGACTGGCCCGCAAACTTTCCCGCCGCGATATGGGGCGCGATGATCTGGAACCCCTCATCCGCAGCCTGCTGAAAAACAACCCCACCGTGGTGGATATGATGGCCGCCGACCTGCACGCTGTGGTGGAACGCGACGCCGCCTGCCACAACGCGCTGGAGCCGCTCATGTTCTTCAAGGGTTTCCACGCGCTGGCCACCTACCGCCTGGCGCACATCCTGTGGCAGCAGGAGCGCCATATGCTTGCCCTGTTGTTCCAGAGTGTGGGCAGCGAGGTGTTCGGCATCGATATTCACCCCGCCGCCCGCATCGGCTGCGGAGTTCTGCTCGACCACGGTACCGGTTTCGTGGTGGGTGAAACCGCCATCATCGAAAACGATGTCTCGCTCTTCCACGAGGTGACCCTGGGCGGCACCGGCAAGGAAAAGGGCGGCGCCCGCCACCCCATTGTGCGCAGCGGTGTGCTCATCGGTGCCGGCGCCAAGGTGCTGGGTCGCGTAGAGGTAGGCGAATGCGCCAAGGTGGCCGCTTCCTCCGTGGTGCTGGACGATGTGCGCCCGCACACCACGGTGGCCGGTATTCCCGCTGTGGAGGTGGGCGATGCCGTAGGCGAACCTGCCCACTGCATGCAACATAGCCTGAGTTAAATTTAGACACCTTATCCGACCCATGATTACGGAACTGGACATCCACCTGCCGCTGGCCCGCGCCCTGCGCGAGGATGCCCGCCGCAAGGCCGCCGCACAGAAACTGCAGATTTCTCCCCACCGCATCAAAGGCATGCGCCTGGTGAAGGAAAGTATCGATGCCCGCCGCCGCCCCATCTGCAAGCAGCTCCGCCTGCTTGTGGGGGTGGATGAGGAACTGCCTCCCGCCGCGCTGCCGGAGCGTCATTACACCCCGGTGGCAGCAGAGGCAAAGAGGGTCATCATCGTGGGCAGTGGCCCGGGGGGGCTGTTTGCCGCGCTGCGCTGCATTGAGCTGGGCATGCGCCCGGTGGTGCTGGAGCGAGGCAAGGATGTCTCTGCCCGCCGTTTCGACCTGCAGCCCATCAACTGCCAGGGTTATGTGGTGGAGGATTCCAACTACTGTTTCGGCGAGGGCGGTGCCGGCACTTTCTCCGACGGCAAGCTGTTCACCCGCGCCACGAAGCGCGGCCCGGTCATGGAGGTGTATGAAACCTTTGTGGCCCACGGTGCAGCCCCTGAGATTCTGACCGATGCACACCCGCATATCGGCTCCAACCGCCTGCCGAATATCATCAAGGCCATGCGCGGCAGCATACTGGCTGCCGGAGGCGAGGTGCATTTCCAGACCCGCGTGAACGGCCTGCTGAAAAGTGCGGATGGAAAGCGCCTGCTGGGTGTACATACAGCAGATGGCCGGGAGTTCACCGGCGATGCCGTGATTCTGGCCACAGGCCACAGCGCACGCGATGTGTACCGCATGCTGCATGCCGAAGGCGTGCGGCTGGAGCGCAAGCCCTTTGCCGTGGGGGTGCGAATCGAGCACCCGCAGAGCCTCATCGACACCGCGCAGTACCACCTGCGCCCCGGCCAGGAGCGCCCGGAGGGACTGCCCGCCGCCCGCTACACCCTGGCCACCAAGATTCAGGACCGCGGCGTTCATTCCTTCTGCATGTGCCCGGGCGGCTTCATTGTGCCCAGCGCCACAGAGAATGACGAGGTGGTGGTGAATGGCATGTCACTCTCGCGCCGCAACTCCCCCTTTGCCAACAGTGGCTTTGTGGTCACGGTGGAACCGGAGGATACTGATGCTTTCCTGGCCGAGCACGGCGTGCTCTCCGGTATTGCTTACCAGAAGGCCCTGGAAATTGCCACCAGCCAGGCCGGCGGTGGCATGCAGAAAGCCCCCGGCCAGCGCGTGGTGGATTTCCTGGCAGGCCGCGTCTCTGCTACCCTGCCCAAGACCACCTACCACCCCGGCATCACCGCCTGGGATCTGAATGCCCTGCTTCCGCAGAGTGTGTGCTGGCGCATGCGTGAGGGTCTGCAGTTCTTCAACCGCAAGCTGCGCGGCTTCGCGGGCGAGGATGCCCTGCTCATCGGCTGCGAAACCCGCACCAGCTCTCCCGTGCGCATTCCCCGTGCAGATGAAACCCTGCAGCACCCGGATTTAACCGGTCTCTTCCCCTGCGGCGAAGGCGCAGGCTACGCCGGCGGCATCGTTTCCGCCGCGCTGGACGGCCGCCGCTGCGCCGAAGCTGTGCACGGATTTTTGGGTTGATACCCAGCCCTGCTTGTGGTACAACTGTGGGCATGGAACGCCAGGATAATCGCGGGGTGGATGAAATGCGCCCGCTTGAGTTTGTGTTGGGCGTGGCACCGCATGCCACAGCTTCGGTTCTTTCGTGCTTCGGTAATACGCGCGTCATCTGCGCCGTGACCATTGAGGAGGATGTGCCGCGCTGGATGAAGCTGCAGCATGTGCCCGGTGGCTGGCTGACGGCGGAATACGCCATGCTCCCCTACTCCACGCTGGACCGCAAAAAGCGCGATTCCGGCGGCAAGGTGGATGGCCGCTCGGTGGAGATTCAGCGCCTCATCGGCCGCAGTCTGCGTGCCGTGGTGGATCTGGAAGCCCTGGGTGCCCGCACCATCTGCGTAGACTGCGATGTACTGCAGGCCGACGGCGGCACACGCACCGCCAGTATCACCGGCGCTGCCGTGGCGCTGCAGATTGCGCTGAACAAGCTGGTGGCCAGCGGTGCACTGGAGAAGAATCCCATGAAGCAGCTCGTCTCCGCCATTTCCGTGGGCAAGCTGCAGGGCACTCCCCTGCTCGACCTCTGCTATGTGGAGGACCGCGATGCCGAGGTGGACATGAATGTGGTCATGACCGAACGCGGCGAGTATGTAGAAGTACAGGGCAGTGGCGAGGAAGCCGTGTTCACGGCCGAGGAAATGGCCCAGATGCTCGCTCTGGCTGCCAAGGGAGCAGCTGCTATCACCACCGCCCAGAAGGCCGCTATAGCCCGCGCAGATGCCCCCAGCGACGATGATTTCAACTCTCTGCGCAACTTTTTTGCAAAGAAATAAAAAAACTGTGTAGATTTTTCGTGAGAAGCACCGTTCCTTCAGGTGAGGAACGGTGCTTTATGCATCTTACCCCCTGAATAATCCAACAAAAAAATATCACCATGAAGAAATCCCTGCTTATTGCTCTGTTCGCCGCCATGCCCATCATGGCCCAGGATTGCCCCCAGAAGCCCGAGTGCGCTCCCAAGAAGCCCTGCTGCGTGAAAATGCACCGCGTTCAGCGTCCCCAGCTGACTGAAGAGCAGAAGGCCGAAATGAAGGCCAAGTTCGAGGCTCGTCAGGCTGAGATGAAGGCCAAGTTCATGGAGAAGTTCGATACCGACAAGGACGGCAAGATTTCCGACGCTGAGAAGGAAGCCATCAAGGCCGAGTTCAAGAAGAACGCTCCCAAGTTCCGCAAGCACGACCGCAAGGGTCCCCGTTTCGGTAAGAAGGCTCCCCGTCGTCCCCAGCTGACTGAGGAGCAGAAGGCTGAGATGAAGGCCAAGTTCGAGGCCAGAAAGGCTGAGATGCTCGCTAAATTCGACGCTAATAAGGATGGTCAGCTCTCCGACGAGGAGCGCAAGGCTGCCCGCGATGCCCGCAAGGCTGAGATGAAGACCAAGTTCATGGAGAAGTTCGACACCAACAAGGACGGCCAGCTCTCCGATGAGGAGAAGGCTGCAGCCAAGGCTGAGTTCAAGAAGAACGCTCCCAAGTTCCGTAAGCACGGCCGCAAGGGTCACCACGGCCAGCGCCCCTGCTGCGGCAAGCGCCAGAAGTAAGAAATCTTTGCCGTTGAATAACGGTATAGCATAGAGACGCTGAGCGCCGTCCGGAGAAATCCGGGCGGCGTTTCAGCGTAATAATTTATAAATAAAAGCAAAAGATACAGCAATAACGCTCCTGGCAATGATGAATTTAATCCTCAGCACAATTTTTTTCAAAAAAAATAAAAAAATGATGTAGATTTTCGTGTGGAGTATCGTTCCCATAAGTGAGGAACGATGCTTCATGCATCTTACCCCCCCTTAAAAATCCAATAAAAACAAGAAACAAACACCATGAAGAAATCCCTGCTGATTGCTCTGTTCGCCGCCATGCCCATCATGGCTCAGGATTGCCCCCAGAAGCCCGAGTGCGCTCCCAAGAAGCCCTGCTGCATGAAGATGCACCGCGGTCATCGTCCCCAGCTGACTGCTGAGCAGAAGGCCGAGATGAAGGCCAAGTTCGAGGCTCGTCAGGCTGAGATGAAGGCTAAGTTCATGGAGAAGTTTGACACCGACAAGGACGGCAAGATTTCCGATGCTGAGAAGGAAGCCATCAAGGCTCAGTTCGAGGCCAAGAAGGCTGAGATGAAGGCCAAGTTCATGGAGAAGTTCGACACCAACAAGGACGGTCAGCTCTCCGACGAGGAGAAGGCTGCTGCCAAGGCTGAGTTCAAGAAGAACGCTCCCAAGTTCCGCAAGCACGGCCGCAAGGGTCCCCGCTTCGGTAAGAAGGGTTTCCGTCGTCCCCAGCTGAACGGAGCCAAGATGGCTGAGATGAAGGCTAAGTTCATGGAGAAGTTCGACACCGACAAGGACGGCAAGATCTCCGATGCAGAGAAGGAAGCCATCAAGGCTCAGTTCGAGGCCAAGAAGGCTGAGATGAAGGCCAAGTTCATGGAGAAGTTCGACACCAACAAGGACGGCCAGCTCTCCGACGAGGAGAAGGCTGCTGCCAAGGCCGAGTTCAAGAAGAACGCTCCCAAGTTCCGCAAGCATGGTCGCAAGGGTGCCCGTTTCGGTAAGAAGGGTCTCCGCCGCCACGGCAAGCGCTGCGGTAAGTGCTGCGGCAAGAAGTTCCAGCGCCCCCAGCTCACCGAGGAGCAGAAGGCCGAGATGAAGGCTAAGTTCGAGGCCAAGAAGGCTGAGATGAAGGCTAAGTTCATGGAGAAGTTCGACACCGACAAGGACGGCAAGATTTCCGACGCTGAGAAGGAAGCCATCAAGGCCGAGTTCAAGAAGAACGCTCCCAAGTTCCGCAAGCACGGCCGCAAGGGTCCCCGCTTCCACCGCGGTCAGCGCCCCTGCAACTGCAAGCGCCAGAAGTAAAAATCTTTACCGTTGAGTAACGGTATAGCATAGAGACGCTGAGCGGCGCCCCGCGAAATCCGGGCGGCGTTTCAGCTTAGTGGTATTCAGCTGCGGAGTAAGAATCAAATATTCTCCCAATCAGCTGCCGAAAACTCCATTCTGGTGGCTCCGTGGTCGCGGAGGAGCTGCTCGACCTCGCGGGCCTGGCACTCCACCGCCCAGTAAAGCGGGGTACAACCACCCCGGTCCGGCAGCTCGGGGGTAGCACCGGCCTCCAGCAGGAGGCGGGTGCTTTCCGGCTGATTATTGAGCGCCGCCCAGTGCAAAGGGGTCGAATCATCCACATCTGCCTTGTCAGGATCAGCGCCGTAACGCAGCAGCAGGCGCACCATAGGCAGGTAGCCGCCTGCGCAAGCCTTATGCAGCGGACCACCGTACAGGGCCACATATTCCTGCTCATCCGGGTGTACCCCGGCTTCCAGCAGCAGGTGGACGAGAGCCATGCCCACACGCTCCATTTCCGGACATTCCATCGCCTCGGTAAGATTTTCCGTCAGGCATATCACCGCGGTCACCAGAGGGCTCCATCCATAATCCAGATCGGCTCCGAAAAAGTCCAGCATGTAGCTCACCGTGTCCTCATCTTCCGCATAGGGCTGCTCCCGGCACACATCTGCCCACACCACGGCCAGATTACGCTGCCGGGCGGCATCCTGCGCGGCCCATTCCTGCACCGCTGCCGGTATTCCTGCGGCGCGGATGCCCGGCCGGTCTACCGCAGCTCTATTCATCAGCGAATAGAGGAAATCTTTCACAGGCTGGTGCTTTTCCTGCATGCGAGGATTGCTACGACTGCAGACCGGGCATTTTGAGCTTTTCCACGTATTTGGCAATCATGTCTACCTCGATATCGACGATGCTGCCGGGGGCGTAGCAGTGCATGATGGTGCGCTCCCAGGTGTGGGGGGTAATCCAGAATTCGAGCTCATCCGGCCCGGTGATATTGGCCACGGTGAGGGAAACACCATCGATGGCGATGCTGCCTTTGTCGATGACGTAGCGCATGTATTCCTGCGGTATGCGGATGCGCACCATGTGATCCTGCCCCACAGGAGTGATGCTGGTGACGCTGCCGGTGGTATCCACATGCCCCATGACGAAGTGGCCCCCGAAGCGGCCGTTGCCGCCCATGGCGCGCTCCAGGTTGCAGAGTGAGCCCACCTGCAGCTGTCCCAGGCTGGTGACGCGCAGGGTCTGGGTGAGGAGGTCGAACTCCACCCGATTGCCTTCTACTTTATCGACGGTGAGGCAGCAGCCATTCCCCGCCACAGAATCACCCAGTGCCAGCTCGGCCGCAAAGGGGATTTCCACCGCATAGCGCGCACCCGAAGCCACGGGTGTGCGCTCCAGCACCTTGCCGGTGCATTCCACGAGTCCTGTGAACATAGATTCTTAGTTGCCGAAGTAAAGGAAATTGTAGAGGCAGAAGATGATGAAGGTGGGAAGGGCCGCCCAGAGGAAGAGCTGCAGGGCGCTGATGCCGTCCTTGAAGTATTTGCCCAGAATAGCCTGACCGGCGGGGTTCGGAGCATTGGCAATGACGGTGAGACCACCACCGGTCACAGCACCGGCTACGATGGCGTAGCGAATCTGCTCCGGCAGGTTGGGCACGGTGCTGGAGAGGAAGGTGACGGAGGCGTTGTCATTGAACGCGGTCAGGATACTGGCCAGGCCCATGGTGGTGGTGGAGCCGAGCTCTGCCAGAGCCTGCAGCACGGGCTGCATCCACCAGCCCTGCACACCGCCCAGAATCAGCAGGCCGGCCAGGAAGAAGGCCACCAGCAGCGGCACCTTGATGGAGAAGGCATTCTGGTACTGCGGGGTTGCCATGGTGAAGCCCAGGAAGAAGAGGAAGCCGCCGATGAAGATGGCCGGGTGGTGGGAGAAGTAAACAGTCCACACCAGGAAGAAGATGGACACACCGTAGACCCACACGGGGATGTTGTCCTGGCGGTCTTCCCAGGAGGTGGGCACGGCGCTGTCGAAGGCGCTGTTCTGGCGCTGTACTTCGGCCAGGCGCTTGAATTCCTTGGTGAAGATGAGGAAGTAGATGACGTTGGAAATGATGATACCGAGGATGGCTTTCCAACCGAAATGCACGAACATGTGCGCCATGTCCCAGTTCCACTTGCCGGCCACCATCACGATGGGCGGTGCAGCAAAGTGAGTGAGGGTACCACCCACGGATACGTTCACGAAAAGCAGAGCCAGCGTGGCGTAGCAGAGCGTGGCAGAGGGCTTGAGGTGGTAGAACTTCTTAGCCAGCAGAATGGCGGCCAGGGTCATGGCGGCGGGCTCGGTGATGAAGGAGCCGAGCAACGGCGCAATGCAGAGCACAGAGAGCCACCAGGCAGCCGGGGTGCCGCCGCCCATGCTGGCGCCGAACTTCAGCGTGTTCTCAGCCAGGCGGTAGATGGGGCGGGAAGAGGCTATGACCATGATGACGGCCACGAAGAGCGGCTCAGTGAAGCTGGTATCGTGGTCAATGTAGCGCAGGAAGTCATCCATGCTGTAGTAGTGATTGCACACGATGGCGAAGGGGATGATCCACAGGCCGAAGACTACTTCCACCTCACCCAGGAAATGGCAGAGGGTGCTGCCGAAGGAAACGGGGATGCGCTGCTCCGGGTGCAGAATGCGGAACTTGGCCTGGCGCAGGCGTTCCTTGTGGGCTTTTTCCATGTGGTGAGCCCAGCTCTGGAACTTGGGCGCCATGAAGGTGTGGATAATGGCGAACAGGAAAATGAGGGTGGCAGCCAGGTTGAAGGGGTCCACCTTGACGCGGTGTGCCAGCTTGTCCCACAGCCCCATGCCCTTCTCTGCCGTGGCATAAATCTGCAGGGGAATGGGGAAACGGCTGTACTGCAGCTTGCCGTTGGTGTAGTGGTGGGTCCAGGCGGCCAGCTGGCCATTCGGGTCAGCATGGTACACAATGTTGCCGCATTCGGGGCAGGGTTTGTGAGCCATGGGCAGAGCAAATTTGGCCTTCATGGCGGCGTGTTCCAGCACGGTGTGGCCATCGTAGGCATGATGCTCCTGGGAGAGGTATTGCTTGAGGGCATCCAGACTCATGGATTCTGCCGCTATGAGAAGAGCATTGGTCGCATGCGGGCAGAGGTTGAGGCTGCGCACCAGAGCCTCCTTGGCCTGAGCTTCGGCGCGGAGCTCCTCAATTGTGAGCACAGCGCTGACACCATGTGAATGGCTGGCCGGTTCGGAGTTAGATGCAATGGGAGCTGTCTCTTCCTGTGCACTGAGCTGGCCGAAGAGAGCTATAAACCCACAGATAATTGTTGCAATGAGTCGAGTACTCATGGTTTCCTGTAAAACGTTCAGAACCATACTAGCATATTCACCGCCACATTGGCGAGCAAAAAGTGCGGCTCAACGCACATGTGTCCCAAAGATTGCAGAAACCGCTGACCAATGAATGCCGTTTCATCAGAAGCCACCCCCGGTTATAACAAATGAGCGATCGAATTTGAAGGGTAGTTTGCGGAGCGTCAGCGTAGCGGAAATTTGAGTCCCGCAGGGACGGTAGAGGTAAGGCAGGGGTGGAGTCGCGAAGCGACGGAACCCCTGCTAACCATAAAATAAATCCGAACCCCGAACGTAGTGAGCGGGTGGCAGAGGCTATTGCTACACATTGAA
>JAZONE010000047.1:0-2821 GCA_045654325.1 Akkermansia sp. | reverse complement strand
GGGCATGGCCTGCTTCCCCATGTTCGGCCTGGCGGTGAATATCATGACCCTGGGCGGTCTGGCGGTGGCTGTGGGTGACGTGGTGGACAACGCCATCGTGTTCGTGGAAGTGGCCTGGCGCAACCTGACGCGCAATGCCGCGCTGCCGCCGGAGCAGCGCCGCAGCCGCTTTGCCGTGCTGCTGGAGGCCAAGGGTGAAATCGTTTCTTCCATCACCTATTCCACCGTCATCATTCTGCTGGTGTTTGCTCCGGTGCTCTTCCTGAGCGGCCTGGAGGGGCAGTTCTACCGCCCGCTGGGTATTTCGTATATGCTGGCACTGGCGGCCTCTCTGCTGGTGGCTCTTACTCTGGTGCCTGTGCTTTGCTATATGTGGTTCAAGGCGCCGAAGAATACCCGGGACGACGGCGATTCTGCCACTGCGCGTCTCATCAAGCGCCTGTATGCTCCGGTGCTGGAGTTCTGCCTGCGCCGCGCGGGCTGGGTGTTCAGCTTCCTGATGCTGATTACAGGTGGTGCGCTCTGGCTCGGCAGCACCTATGGCACCAGCTTCCTGCCGCCGTTCAATGAGGACTGCTACACCGTGTTCGTGAACGCTGTGCCCGGCACCTCGCTGGCAGAGACTGAGCGTGTTTCCCGCCAGGTGATGGCAGAGCTGGAGAAGATTGAGGGCGTGAAGACCGTGACGCAGCGTACAGGCCGCGCCGAAAATGACGAGCACGCCGAGCCCGTGAGTGCTTCCGAACTTGTGGTGCGTGTGGACCTGAACCACGACCAGCGTAAGATTCGTGAGGACATCCGCGCCGTGCTCAAGGGCATGCCCGGCATGGGGGGCATGATCGGCTACCCGCTGGCGCACCGTATTTCCTCGGCTCTTTCCGGCTCGAATTCTGAAATCGCCATCAATATCTACGGCTCGGAGCTGCCGCAGATCCGCAACGCCGCCAAGAAGGCAGCCGAAATCCTCGGTACGCTGCCGCAGGTGGCCGATGCCCGCGCCAACCGCGAGGTGATGGTGGACACCATCTGCGTGGATTACAACCGCGAAGTGCTGGCGACCTACGGTCTCACTGTGGCAGATGCCGCTGAGCAGGTTTCGGCGGCCATGCATGGCTACAAGGCGGGTGAAATTATCAAGAATCTGGATCACTGGAACATCATGCTGCGTCTGCATCCTGAGCTGCGCATGAGCATGGACGATGTGAGCAACCTGCAGCTGGTAGCCCCCGGTGGCCGCATGCTGCGCCTGGCCGATGCCGCCCACGTGTATCGCGCTGAGGCCACGAACCTTATCCTGCGCGATAATACCCGCCGCAAGGCCATGATTTCCTGCAACCCGTCCATTGATTCCAACCTGGGTGACCTGGCCGATGCCTGCCGCGAGAAGCTTGACCCGGTGATGAATGAAATGGGTTGCTCGGTGGACTACGCCGGCACCATCAAGAGCCGCGAGGAAGCAGGCCGCCGCCTGTATATCCTGGGCGGTATCGTGTGCGTACTCATCGTGCTGTTGCTCTCCAGCTCGCTGGGCAGCGTGCGCCGTGCGCTGGTCACGCTCATCAATATCCCGCTCTGCCTTGTGGGTGGTATTGTGGCGGTGTTCCTTGCTTCGCCCGACACGGTGAAATCCGTGCTCAGCGGCGAGACATACATCCCGCCCATCCTGTCCGTGAGTTCCATCGTGGGCTTCGTGACGGTGATTGGCTTTGCCATCCGCTCCGGCCTCATTCTGCTGAACCGCTACCGCGCACTCGAAGAGCAGGGGGTGAGCACCCTCGATGCTATTCGCGATGGTTCCCGCGAGCGCGTCATCCCCATCATGATGACCTCGCTCACCACCATTCTCGGCCTGCTTCCCCTCGTGTGGGCGAAGGATCAGCCGGGTGGTGAGCTGCTGGCGCCTCTGGCCATTGTGCAGTTCGGTGGCCTGGTTTCCGCCACCATCCTGAACCTCCTCGTTATCCCCGCCACCAGCCGCCTCTTTATGCGCTGGCTCGCACCTGAGAAGGACGAGGATTAAACCTGGTTCAGCGTAAATCATTTCAATCCCCGCTGCGGTACAGATGCTGCAGCGGGGATTTTATCTTGTTTTGTTCCGTTCCTTGGTTTAGAATGCCTCCTATGGAAACACCCGATGCGCAGCAGCAGATACCACCTGCAGGGGGAAGAACTGAGCAGCCGCCGGTATACAGTGCCGTATTCACTGGTGTCTGCCTGTGCATGGCCCTGGTAACTTACTCGGCTATCGCGCCTGGCTGGCCGTTGGGTGTTTGCCTGCTGGCTGTATTTGCGGTGTTGATAATCTCGTTTATCATTACCATCATGGCACAGTGGATATTCGAGTATATGCCGATTCCCACGTGGGGAAAATACCTGCTGCTGCTCTGCATCGTGACCCAGTGGCATCTGCCCTTGGCCCTGCTGCCGCCATACTCGGTACAGAATTCTCTCACTGCTCTGGTTATGGGCGGCTTCGCTTATTTCTCATGGCCGGTTCTAGGCGTATATATGGCTCGCAATTTTGGTCAAGGCCGCCCATGGTTCTTTATCGTCTGCTGGGTGCTCAGCCTGCTGCTCCTGCTCAGCTGTTTCACCTCTGTTTTCCGATGAACCTTGCCTGTGGATGTGTAAAGATTCATTCTGCGAACGCTGGTGAATCTTTACATGCGGGGGGAATTGTGCTAGTGTGGGGGTGATATGATGAACCTGCCGATTCGCCCGCGCCGCAACCGCAAGTCTGCCGCTGTCCGTGGTCTCATGCGTGAGACTACGCTGTCTGCTGCTAACCTGATTTACCCCATGTTTGTGCAGGAGGGGGACG
>JAZONE010000046.1:0-54109 GCA_045654325.1 Akkermansia sp. | reverse complement strand
GGCAGGGAGGCCGCGGCTTATTGTGGCGCAACGCTTTCTGCCGCCCACTCGCCATGCTCGGGGCTCTGATATCATTTTCGTTTTACCCAGGGTTCCGCGACTGCGTCGCTCCACCCTGGGCTATTATTGTGTCGCCCTCTCCGAGGGCTCAAAATTCCTCGGGCTTTCAGCCCGACAAAGTCCAATTTATCGCTCATTTGTTATAACCGGGGGGCTTCTGATGAAACGGCATTCATTTATCAGCGGCTGATGCAATCTTTGGGATACACGTGGCAATTTTTGCGGCATTGTAATCTTGGCTTGCAATTTGTTAAGAAAAGCGTATAATACCCGTGCGACGTCGTTATGCGGAAATGGCTTTACATGGCTGGTATTTCGTTGGCTCTGGGGAGTATGACCCCGGGGCAGCTTTATGCGATGTCGGAGTCGCAGGAGGGGGGGACTCCTGCAACGTCAGAGGATAGTGAGTACCAGATGATATGTAACCAGTTTCTGAGTACAACTTCCGAGATGTGGTTCCTGCTTTCCGGTATTTCTTCCAAGGAAGGGGCAGACGCTGCGGCAGCCCGCTTCTCTGAGCTGGTCAAGCGTACCTTTGAGCTGGATAATCAGCTGAGCGCCATGCCTGTTGATATCACAGGTGATGCGGCTTGTGCCGGTATGCTGGACAGTATGCAGCTGTGGATTCTGGAGACCATGGACGACATGCATGTGGAGTTTGTGAGTCTGTGCCGGGCTCATTGCTATGGTTCCGAATCGCTTGCCCGTGCTTTTGAGGAAGCTGTGCGCCTCGGGATGTTTGCCGAGGAAGAGGTGGCTGAACTGCGCGAACCCACGGAACCACTTTCCGGACCCGAAACGCAACTGGAACTTCAGCGCCTGAGCCGCCTCACCGAGCCTGACCAGGCTGTGTTCGAAGTGCTTGCCACGGTGCTTGATGCTGAGAGTGCCGCCACCGCAGCACCTGAGCTTACGCGTCTTTCGCAGCGCTTCAAGTCGCTGCTGCCTGCAGCGCAGGTGATGAATCGTGATTTTGCGCCGCAGAATCAGGTGGAGGCGCATGCTGTGCTGGCTCCCATTGAACCCATACTATGGGCGATTCGCAGCGAGATTGTGCGCATTGCTGCGTTGCCTGGGTATGAGGCTGAAACCTACGATGATTTTTCGAATGCGCTGGACCGGGTGTTCGAGTGTCTGGCGGCAACTCACTGCAACCTTTTCGATTCGATTTTTGATGCATCATTCCGTAGCGATCTGGACAATGCGCTGCGGGAAAATGCCGTTTCTTCTCACTAAAATTCTATAGCAAACAATTCTACCATGCCTGTAACTGATTACCTCGTGACCATTGGTCTGGAAGTGCACTGCCAGATTAAGACGGAGACCAAGATGTTCTGCTCCTGTAAAGCGGGTTTCGGCTATGAGCCGAACACAAATGTGTGCCCCACCTGCCTGGGCATGCCCGGCGCGCTGCCTGTGCTGAACAAATACGCCATCGAGCGCACTATCCTGACCGGCATGATGCTGGGCTGCACCACACCGCCTGTTTCCAAGTGGGATCGTAAGAATTATTTCTACGCAGATATGCCCAAGAACTACCAGACCAGCCAGCTGGATCTGCCGCTCTGCATCGGTGGTGAGGTTCCGCTGTATGCCTGGGCATACCCGGCAGATTGCAAAGTGAAGGCTGATGGTCCCGTGGTGCGAACGGTGAAGCTGGACCACATCCACCTGGAGGAAGATGCCGCTAAGCTTACGCACTACAATGGGTACTCGCTGGTGGACTACAACCGCGGCGGTACTCCGCTCATGGAAATTGTATCTGCACCTGACCTGACCAGCCCGGAGGAGACCTACGCTTACCTGAAGAGCCTGCAGCAGATGATGATCTGCGCCGGCATCTCTGATGCCGATATGGAAAAGGGGCAGATGCGCTGCGACGTGAACGTCTCCCTCCGCCCGAAGGGACAGAAGGAACTGGGCGCCAAGATTGAGATGAAGAACATCAACTCCATGTCTGCCGCCCGCCGCGCTCTCATTTACGAGATTCACCGCCAGGCTGAGGAGCTGGACATGGGTATTGCCCAGGTTCAGTCCACCCGGCGCTGGGATGATACACTGGGCGAAAGCATTGTGATGCGCACCAAGGAAAATGCCCACGACTACCGCTACCACACCTGCCCGGACCTGATTCCGGTGCAGACCGCTCCGCTGGTGGAAAAGGTGAAGAACGAGCTGCCCGAACTGCCTGATGCTCTGCATGCCCGGCTGCAGAGTCAGTACGGTCTGCCCGTGGCCGATGCCAACACGCTGGTGGGCGATTTCAAGCTCTGCCGTTATTTCGAGGAAGCCGCTGCCGGCAGCAAAGCTCCCCGCAAGGTGGCCAACTGGGTCATCAACAACCTGACCGCCGTGCTGGCTGAGAAGGAACTTGCCATCGAAACCTGCCCGCTGGCTCCCGCTGCGCTGGCCGGGCTGGTCGATATCATTGAGGATGGTCTCGTTTCCAATAACCAGGCTCGCGAGGTGCTTGAAAAGATGTGGGAGAGTGGCATGTCTGCCGCCGCTGCAGCTGATGCCATGGGATTCAAGAAGACTGATACCAATGCTCTGGATGCCGTGGTGGCTCAGGTGCTGGAGGAGAACCCTGACATGGTAGCCATCGTGAAGGGGGGCAACATGAAGCTCATCAACGCTCTTACCGGCAAGGTGATGAAGGTGAGCAACCCGAAGCCGAATCCCAAGATGGTGACCGAAATCATCCTGGCGAAGCTCGGACTGTAAGAAAACAAGCTTTGACGGGGCGTGCCTGCTGTGCTACACTGCGGGCACGCCCTTTTTATGTTTCTCTTATTCGACTGCAATAATTTTTTTGCCAGCTGCGAGCAGGTGTTCCGCCCGGATTGGCGGCACAGGCCGCTCGTGGTGCTGTCGAATAACGATGGCTGTGTGATTTCCCGCAGCCCGGAGGCCAAGGCCGCCGGTATTGCCATGGGGGAACCATATTTCAAATGCAAGGAACGTCTGGAGAAGATGAATGCGGTGGTGTGCTCCGCCAATTTTCCGCTGTACAGCGATTTATCTGACCGTTTTATATCAATTCTGGAGCAGGAGCTTCCGGAGGTTCAGCAATACAGTATTGATGAAGCTTTTGCTCTGGTGAATCCCGGGGTTGACTGGGCTGCTGTTGCCCGGCGGCTGCGCAATCAGATTCGGCGGTGGACCGGTATCACCGTGAGCGTGGGCATTGCACCCACGCGCACGCTCTGCAAGCTGGCCAATGAGACGGCCAAGCATCGCCCTGAGCTGAACGGCGTGCTGGCTCTCCAATCACCAGCCGATTGGGAGCCACTTTTGCAGCAGACACCTGTGGGTGAAATATGGGGTGTGGGGCGGCGTTTGCTGCCACGCATGCTCTCCGTGGGTATCCGCACCGCAGCAGGGCTGGCCGCAGCAGATGCCGGATGGCTGCGCAAGCAATTCGGAGTGCATGGCGAGCGCATGGCACTGGAGTTGCGTGGTATTCCCTGTATCGACGAGGAACCTGCTGCTCCTCGTACGCAGGTGATGGTTTCCCGCTCGCTGAAAGAACCTGTGCAGGATTTGCGGCAACTGCGTGAAATCCTTTGTCTTTTTGTGGAAAAAGCCGGTCGCATTCTCCGCCAGGAGGAAATGATGGCCGCAGAGGTGCAGGTGGTGCTGCGTACTTCGCGCTACGAATCAACCCGGTTGTATGCTAATGCTGCAGCTACACGTCTTAACGGTCACACGGATGATAACCGGGCCTTTGCTGCGGCTGCCTGCCGTCTGCTCGAGGAGATTTACCTGCCGGGTTACCCCTATCGCAAGATTGGCGTGCTGCTGGCCGATCTGCTGCCGCAGGAGTGTGTGCAGCCCACATTTGACCGACCGGATGCGGCACCCAGCCAGCTGATGGAGGTGCTGGATAAGCTGCAGAAGAGCGGGTGCGATGTCCATTTTGCAAATCGCGCCTCCACGTTGCCGTGGAAGCGCGAATTCACATCCCCTTGTTATACGACGAAGTGGGATGACTTGCCGGAGGTGCGTTGAGTTACTCTTCGCTTTCCTCTTCTTCGGCGGGGAGATTTTCCTTCAGGAAGTCCAGCAGGTAATCCGGAGTCAGCAGTTCGCTGGTCACGGCGGGTTCCTTGCCCGGCACATAGAGGGCATTCACCGGAACGGAGCTGCGGTTCAGCTTGCGCATGGCGGCATCGATGTCCGGGTTCGGGCTGGTCTTGTCGGCGCGCATCAGCACCACACCGGCCTCCTGCATGGCGGCGTACACCTCATCGGTATAGGCCACCTTCTTGTTGGCCTGGCAGGTGGCGCACCATTTGGCCGTGAAGTCCACGTACACCGGGTTGCCGTCTTCCTCCAGAGCTTCCTGCATGGCAGCGGGGGTCCATTCCACCCACTCCACGTGATTCTCACTGGGAGAGAAGGGGCGGGCTCCCCAGAAACCGACAGCGGCCAGAAGCAGGGCAATGATGAAGCTGATGATGCGGGTGCTCAGCGGGCGGAACGGCAGGCACCAGCGGCCGTATACCCAGAATGCGGCGCAGAACACTACCAGGGACATGTAGACCCACATGGTTCCGCTGCTTTCGCTCTCGGGCCAGAAAGCCAGGTACACATCGAGCATCCACACGGCGGCGGCGAAGAGCAGGAAAGAAAGACCCTGCTTCAGGGACTCCATCCACTCGCCCGGCTGGGGCAGCAGACGAACCAGGCTCGGGAACATGCCCAGCACAAGGTAGGGGAAGGAAAGGCCCAGTGCCATGAAGGTGAGAGCTACCGTCATCCACACGCCCGGCAGAGCCATGGCGGCGGGCATGGCGGCACCCAGGAAGGGAGCGCTGCAGGGGGTGGCCACGATGGTCACGAAGAAGCCCTGGAAGAAAGAACCGAGGTGGCCTTCCTTGCTCTGCACACCCTGACCGGCACCTGTGATACCGGCGCCGATTTCAAACACACCGTACATGCTGAGACCCAGCACCAGCAGGAGAAGCATGATGCAGTACACAATCCAGGGATTCTGCATCCACACGGCCCAGCTGCGGGAGGAGGAACCGGCATCATTCCAGAGGGTGGAGAACCAGTCAGTCCACGGTACCTCGGCCAGTGTGCCCAGGTTCGAGAACACAATCATGAGCATGGAGATAATCCAGAAGGATACCAGCACGCCCAGCACAAACACCATGGAGTGGGTGAATACCTTGCGGCGGCTGCCACCACCCATCTGCACAAAGCTCATCACCTTGAGACCGATGACGGGGAATACGCAGGGCATCAGGTTCAGAATGAGGCCACCCAGGAACAGAGAGAGGCAGAGCGCCACAATGCCCTCGGGCACACCGGCGGCTGCGGCCTGCGGAGCAGCTGCGGCTGCGAAATCGGTGCTGACGGCGCAGTGCTTATCGCCGAATACCAGCACACCTTTCAGCGCCGTCAGAGGCTTGCCCACCAGGGTTTCATCCTTCACAGGATACATGGGGTCGGTGTTGTCATTGCGGGTGAGGCTCAGCGTGTAGCTGCCGTCAGCTCCCGGGGTCAGGGTCTGGGGAGCGGTGGGGGAAATGCTGTTGTCTGCCGAGAAGAAGTAGGCCGATTCCAGACCGGGTTCAGCGGTGAAGCTGAGGCTCACGGTGTTGCCCTGCTGGCTGGCGCTCACGGTGCTGGCCGTGTCACCCAGGCCGATGACCTGCTGCTGCTCGTTGGCCCAGGCGGGGTTTGCTGCGGCATCACCGGCGGCAAGTTCCAGCGTGGTGGTCTGGGTCTCGGGGGCGTTGCAGCCTTCATCGGAGCAGGTCTGCGCTGTGGCTGAAAGGGTGAAGCTGGCCTGAGCCGGGGCATCTGCTGCAGGGGTGACTTCCCAGACAATCACGGGCTTCTCATAAGTGTAGGCTACGCCCAGCATGCCTTCATGCTTGTGCGGTACCTGCCAGTACGGACCCTTTACGGTGAAGCCGGCGGGGGCGGTGAGCTCGGCGGTCATGGATTCACCCACCGTGCCGGGATTTTCCCAGTAGGCATGCCAGGGAGACTGAATATCAGCCTTGAGTGCCACATAGAAGGGCTTGCCGGCCTGATAACTCTGCACGCTGGCGGCGGAATTCACGCTCATGGTTGACGGGGCGTCAAAACCACCCATCATCATGCCATCGAACTGGGCCAGTGCCTGGCCACAGCACAACGCAAGCGAAACTGCAATGCTGCGAATGAGGTTCATGTGTGTATTCTACCACACTAAGACTACCCGCTGCAAGCCAACATTTTCAGAAAAATCAATCGTCCGCCGGCAAATCTCGCATGGAAAAGAAGAAATCTGCGCATCCATCTTCCAAGGCGGGGGATGAATTCCATAGGAGAAAATGGAGGGCTGGCAATGCGCTGGCAGCCAGCCCTCGGACTTCGTCTGCGCGAGATTCGCCTCGAATCCCCTTATCTTGTGAATTCAACCACGCTGCAGAGGGTGGTGCCCATGTGCAGGAGGACGTAGGCGGCAGTGGGTTGGAGGATAAGCGATGGCGTGAGCGTGGCACCTGGGGGAACGGGGCGCTTGTATTCCACGCGCAGGGAGGTGGGCTCGAACTCTTCCGGAAGGCATTCCAGAGCCATGCGGATGTAGTGCGCGTTGTTGACGTGGCGGTTGTAGTCGATGTCGTTGCGCTGCACCTTGATTTCCGGCAGGGGGATGGGGGCAGAATCGGGCAGGGCGATTTTGCGGCTGCCGTACTGCATGGGCAGCTGTGAATCTATCGTCATGTTATCGACCAATTCCTGGGGCATGCGCACGGGACGTCCGGTCCTGGCGCTCACAATGGCACCGATACTCCAGGAAAGGTAGCAGGGCTTTCCGGCGGCATCGTAAATAGCGGTGTTGCGGTAGCCGAAGGCGCCCTGCGAGTCATAGACGCTCGTGCAGCAGGTGAGTTGTTCGTTCAGCGAGGGCACGCGCACGATATCCAGACGGCGGAAATTGAGCAGCTGCGCGGCTTGTTCTTCCAATAGAAAGCGGAGGAATGCAGGTTCTGAATACTTCCACATCTCAGAGCAATCCTGCATTAACTGGACGGCGGAAAACAGCTTCATGTTGCCATTGCCGTCGGTCTTACTGGGAGTGACTATCTGTTGAATGGTGAACATGCCGACATTCTAGGAACGCCGGGGGATTGCGTCAATTCCTATTTAATCAGAATGTTATTTCTGTTAGAAGGTAAATATGCTGCAGATATTTCAAAATGGGAACATTATGCAGATAACATCACGCACCGGCTGACGCATTATGTTATGAAAAATGGGGATAGTTTGGGATTTGTGCTTCGTAAAGAACCACCGGTTCGCCCAATTGCAATTTACTCGTGATACAAGGCGTCACCGCTAAGCCACTCAAGAATACAGGGGCCTGCGAACCACAGCAGCAAGTGCACCGCGATAATCAATGCCACAATCGTCCATTCGCGTTTGAAGATCATGATGATAAGCACGACAAGCGTGATTATCGGATACGCGAGGATGAGGAGGAATCCGGGATACATGAATTCGGCTTGAGTTTATCAATCGTCCGCCAGTAAATCTCGCATGGAAGAGAAGAAATCCGCGCATTCGTCTTCCGAGGCGGGGGATTTCATGAGCTTGTCGTAGTCCACGAACTCATACATATGCTTGGGGATTTCGTGGATGAAGCTCGAGGGCTGGCAGCGCTCTTCCTGGCCGTAGCGGCTGCGTTTGGCGCAGTAGGTCATGGTCAGGCGTTCGCGGGCACGGGTGATGCCCACATAGAACAAGCGGCGCTCTTCATCCAGACTGCCTTCATCCACCGAGCGGGTGTGGGGCAGCAGGCCTTCCTCCACGCCCACGATATAGACCTGCGGGAACTCCAGGCCTTTGGCGGCATGCATGGTGATGAGGCACACGCCGCTCTTGCTTTCGATGTCGTCCTCATTCCGGCTGTCATCCAGACAGATGCCTGCCAGGAAATCGGTGAGCTTGTGACCGGGCAGCCAGTACTGGCGGAGCGCTACCTTGATATCGTCGATAGCGGCCTGGCGGCGCATTTTCTCTTCTTCGGTCTTGCAGTTCTTGGCTATGTATTCCTCGTAGCCGGTTTCGTTCAGGAAATCCTGCAGAATATCGACAAAGGGACGCTCGCTGGCGGTGAACTCGGTACCGTAGCGCGTGACCAGCTCGGTAAAGGTCTCAATGCTGTTCTGCGAGCGCGTACTGCACTCGGAAAGGAAGGAAATATCCACCAGCGTGGCCCAGATGCTCTTCTTGTGCTCGCGGCTCCAGTCGATGGCGAAGGAAGCGGTGGTGGCGGAGATGCCGCGTGGCGGGGTATTCAGTACGCGCAGCAGGTGCAGGTCGGCATCCGGATTATCCATCATCTGCAGGTAGCTGAGCAGGTCTTTCACCTCGCGGCGGTCGAAGAAACTCTTGGTTCCCACCATGCGGTAGGGAATGTGGCGCTCGCGCATGGCCATTTCCAGCGCTCGGCTCTGCGCATTCGCACGGAAAAGGATGGCAAAGGCCTCCCACTGCAGATTCTGGCGCGCGCGCAGCTGGTCAATCTCATCGGCTATGAACTCGGCCTCCTCCTGAGAGCCGAGCATGGCCATGAGTCGCACGGGGTATTCGCCGACCTTGTTGGTGCGCAGTGTCTTGTCGCGGCGGCCTGCGTTGTTGCGGATGAGGATGTTGGCGCAATCAAGGACCTGCTTAGTGCAGCGGTAGTTCTCCTCAAGCTTGATGACGGTGGGGTTCGGGAAGAAGCTCTCGAAGTCCAGAATGTTGGAAATCTGGGCACCGCGCCAGCCGTAGATGGACTGGTCATCATCGCCCACCACGCATACGTTGTGCTCCGGGCCTACCAGCTGGCGCAGCAGGCTCATCTGCAGCGAATTTGTGTCCTGGAACTCGTCCACCGTGATGTAGGAGAAGCGTTTGTTCCATTTCTCGTGAATGGTGGGGTAGCAGCGCAGCAGACGCTCGGTGAGGATGAGCAGATCATCAAAGTCTACGGCGTTCTGTGCCTTCAGCTCGCGCATGTAAGCTTTCGACACGGCGGCAATGAGGCTGTCCTCGATGTTCTCTATACCCAGACCGTTGTTGCGCACGCGCGACATTTCAGCCAGCACCTGGGCGGGCTCCAGTTTTTCGCGGCGCGCGCCGTATTCCATAATCAGGCGCTTGAGCAGGCCGCTCTGATCGCTGCCGGTGTAGATGGAGAAGTTCTCTTTGTAGCCGAGCTTGCCGATATCCTGGCGGAGGATGCGCACGCAGAGCGAGTGGAAGGTGCACACCGTCATCTGGCGAGCCGCTTTGCGCTCCACCAGCCCTGCCACGCGGTCGGCCATTTCATTGGCTGCCTTGTTGGTGAAGGTGAGCGCAAGAATGCCGCGGGGGTTCACCCCTTTCTCAATCATGTTGGCAATACGGCAGGTCACCGTGCGGGTCTTGCCGGTACCGGCTCCCGCCAGAATGAGCACGGGGCCATTGAGTGTCTGCACCGCCTGCTTCTGGGCGGCATTCAGGCTGTTGATGTCAAATTTTTCGGCCATGGTGATAGGGCGGCAAGAGCCTATCAGATTCGCCCCGCCCGTGCAAGAAATTTAGTCCGAAATGACAGCTGAAATGACAGAATAGATTTCGAATGGCAGCGACACCACCGTGGCCACAACGCTGCCCGGAATATCCACCGCCACTGCCGCAAGCCACGACAGCGGAACGGTATACACCCGGTGTGGATTCGGACGCTCCTGCAGCCACAGCGGTTCGTAGATATGCGTGTTTTTACTGTATGTTGCGGGATAGACGGTATAGAAAAGATAGCGCGACTGCGAGCTCACTGCAACAGTGGTATCCACCGCGCCTGCCGGTTTTTCTGTGCGGATGCTCTTATCGCAATAATAGCATACCTCGCCGGGTAAGGTGAGGCTCTCGAAATTCTTATGTGGCAGCCGACTGAAAGCTGCATCGTTGAACCATGGTTCAAGCTCACGGATGCGCGTCATTCTGGCTTCGATGTATACTTTGCCGTCAGCTTCGCACGCTTTCCATACCGGTTTGTCTTCCTCCATGCATGGAAGCAGGTGTGTCGGGGATGGCTTTTCCACCAATGCGGCATCATACTCCTGACCGATGTTCCGTATCACCCCCGCAGAGTTCATCTGCACACAGCTCGTGGAGGTGCATACTATTATTGCCAGTAACGCGATGTATTTCATAACTTATCAGCTTCTCCGGCTCGTTTTCTGAAACGCACCAGAGCAGGGTGCTTTTCAAATCGTTCGAATGCAGCATCCGGCAGCAGGGCCACACGGCCGCTTCTTTCCACATGTTCGGCCTGGTACTGTGCCGCGTTAGAGGCCTTGTCTAAGCCAGCATCTATATCCAGCGCAAACAACTTGTCGCCGGCGGCATTCATCAGCTTGATGTAGTCAATCGGCCCGGAGTATTTGCAGACAACAGGCTGATTATACTTGGTAGCCAGCTCCCACGAGTCATCATCCGTTCGGTAGGCATAGAGCGTCCGGCTTGGTGTAAAGTGCTCACGGAGCACCACCGGTACTGGCTCTGCCTGCGTGAGAATCGCCATCATTTCCCGGAACTCCTCTTGCGAAAGCGGCACGTCGTTCACGGGGGCCAGTTCCGCCCCCGTGCAGCAGCAATCGCCACGCTCCCGAACCACCGCTGCTTTCGTGGCCTGCGCCAGCTTTTCCCTGAACCCGGCATACTCTTCATCCCTCAACCTGACAATCCTCGCATATTCACGTTCCGCAATTTCCTGATTCAATACAGCCACCTCTTTGTCCACCTTCTCCTGCTCCTGCTGCACCGTAACACAGGATGCAAGGAGAAGAGATAATAAGGAGAAATGGATAATGCGAAACTTCATAAAAAACGCGGTGAGACGATACTAGCATTTTCAAAATACGCACGCAAGAGAAATCTACCATCTTCGCCATGCTGTAGCAGGGAATTTAATCTGTGATAGCTTATATTCTGCATGTGTTCCGATGAGCCATGGAATACATACGGGATTTTGTGGCGTTTTGAACATTTTATCTTGACTGAGTTCGCGATTTCTGTTAGCTAATAAAACAGTTGCAAAACGATTTGTTTTAGCAATATCAACAATACTCCCATTTAAAGAAATGAAACTTACACTTAAAATTGCAGCGGTCGCTTGCCTGGCCATGCTGTCTTCCTGTTATCAGATGCAGCCTGTTGGTAAGGATACTGTACCTTTAGGAAAAGTAGAACTTGCCGAAGACAATTACCGAGTACTGGCAACACGCGTTTCCGGGGAAGACACTGGCTTCAGTCTTCTTCCTATCGCTGGGACTGCCGCTAACATTATAACTCTGGGCTTCTTCCAGAGCGTCATCCCGGGTGGCATTGAGTTCAAGAGCCCCTCTGAGTCTAAGGCAATCAAAGACCTGTACCAGAAATCTGGTGCCTATCAGACAGGGCGAGCTACCCAGCTCATCAACATGCGTAAAGAAATTGGCGGTTACAATTACCTTATTTTCGGTCGCCCGAAAGTTCGCGTAACTGCAGACCTCATCGAATTCACTCGTTAACCTCACTTTTGTCTTGCGATGACCAAAGCTCTAAAACTTACAATGGCAGCACTGGTGCTTGCTCTGATGCCCTCCTGTTATCAGATGCAGACAGTTGGCAAAGAGACAGTTCCGTATGCAGAGGTTAAACTGAGTAAGAAGAACTATCGGGTTCTTGCAACCCAGGTATCCGGCGAGGATAGAGGTTTTTCTCTCTTCACTGGCCTGCAAGGTTACAACCGCTTCATCACTGCATACAACGAGGGCCTTAACTTCCTTATGGATATCCCCACCGTGCCGCCGGGGATTCCTATCGACCGCGTATCTGATTCCAAGGCTCTGGATCAACTTTACAAAAACTCCGGAGCTGACCGGACGGGGCGTGCTACCCAGTTAATCAATGTGCGCAAGGAACTCGGCGGCTTCAATGCCATCGTATTCGGTTTCCCGAAAATCCGGTACACGGCAGATTTGATTGAGTTCTGCCCCTCCGGTGCTGTTGCTTCTACTCAGGTGCCTGCTGCAGAAACCGCGCCTGCTCCTGCAGCAGCTCCGGAAGCGAAGCCTGAACCTAAGAAAACAGCGCCTCGTAAAAAGACCCGCGGACGCCGTCGATAAAACTCATATCAGGGTTAATTCCCCATATTCAACACCTGCTTCAAATCTGGAGCAGGTGTTTTTTAGTGCGATTCATGGTCCTTTATAAGACAAGAATGTGCCATATTTTCTTATGTGTTTGCCCTGACAGTATGGCGATTAAGAATTGACAGCTGAGAGAATAGTTGTTAGAATGCGTCTCTCTCATGAATACCGATGATACCAGAGCAACGCTGATTGCTGAACTACAGAATCTTATTATAGAGACTGCCGATTTGGAAGGCATGCTCCCCGCGGATATAACCCCTGATACCCCCTTGTTTTCCGAAGACGGCCTTGGGCTTGATTCTATCGACGCAATGGAGCTCAGCACGATGCTGCGCCGCCGCTATCAGGTAACTCTTGATAAGGAGACCGAGGATGTAGATCGCCATTTTGCTACGGTGGGAGCTCTGGCTGACTTTATCATTGCAAACTCCAAGAAATAAGCGATATGACTACGCGTGAAAAGGTAGATATCTTCGTGCGTGAGGTGCTGGAATCTGATTTTGAGATTGATTTCAGTGAGCACACGCTGAGCGATGAGACCAACCTCTACGAAGAGCTTGAGCTGGATAGCATTGATGCCGTGGATGTCGTTGTGCGTGTGCAGAAGCATTTCAATGTCAGCCTCTCGCCAGAAGATTTCAAGAGCGTGAATAACTATGGCGGACTGCTGGATGTGATCTGTAACGCAGTCGACTCTGCCTCATGATGCGGCTGCTGAAAGTTATCGGCAGCCTTTGCACTATCCTGTATCCATTTCTGATACTATGGATTCTCAGCGTATATCGCGCATATCTGCGCGATATATGTCTGTTTGTCCTGCCTGTACTTGTATTGCTTTGCGTTGTTCAGTTCATCCGAACCCGCCAGTTGAAGAACCTGATGTATCTACTTGTTGCGACGGTATTGTTTGCAGCCGTGGCTATAACAGATACGCCAGATTTTTTTAAGTTGTATCCGATTCTGGTAAGCGCGTTGCTGCTGGTGCATTTTGCAGGTTCCCTGGTTAATCCTCCCACTGTTATTGAGAGGTTTGCCCTTTTATCGCGCAAGGGGGAACCCTTGCCCGCGGCAGCTGTAATGTATTGCCGCAAGGTGACCAAGGTCTGGATAGGATTTTTCTGCTTTAATATACTGGTGTCCGCATTGACGGCATTATCCGGCAATTGGGAGATATGGTCCTGGTACAACGGGTTCATTTCCTATATACTCATAGGCCTGCTTATGGGGGGGGAATGGCTGGTGCGGCGGCGGGTAGAGAAGCAGTAATCAAAAAAAATCGCAAGCAACAAGATAATTATGGTGTTACCCTCTCAACTATTGGTTTCTGAGCCCGGGCAGGACAGACCTGTGTTCCGCCGTGGCGGCTGCATCGTCATGTGGAGTCGTTTCCGTCATGAGGTTGCGTGCATGCTTGCAGGCGTGCAGGGGAGCGGAGCTCACACCGTAGTTATTCATGCAGAAGACAACTACGAGTTTGCTGTAACTTTATTTGCGTGCCTTCATGCAGGTGTGCATATCGTGATTCCCGGTAATATGCGAGGGAGTCTTGCAGATTGGAATGACGCTCCCGGGCTGGTTGTTTCCAGCGAGTTGCTAGTACCGGACGTTCCAGCATGCATCAATGCGGTTGATTCCTCCCGGGTTATAGTCGAGTTCCAAACCTCCGGCAGTACGGGCGAACCTAAGCGTATTGCCCGGAGTTTTTCCAATCTGGAGGCGGAGCTCGTGATGCTTGAGGAGCTTTTCCCAGAGGATTCGATTCCTACAGAAGTGTTCCCAACCGTGAGCTTCCACCACGCCTATGGAATTATCTTCGGACTTCTTCTCCCTCTCAGCCGGGGGATTGTGAGCGATGCCACGCCGTTTCACGGGCTTGATGCATGGCTTGCCCGTGTGGAGGAATCAACGAGCCTTACATGGCTTGTGGTCACTCCGGCCCTGCTGCGGGCATGGTCTGAGTATGGGGTGTATCATCCGTTGAACGGAAAGACTGTGAGGATTTTGTCTGCGGGTTCACCTCTCCCGGCTGCGGTTGCAAAACGCGTGGCCGATTCTACGGGCGCAGAGGTTTATGAGATTTTTGGTAGCTCCGAAACAGGTGTTGCTGCCTACCGCCGTCCACTGAAAACGGATGAGTGGAAAATGTTTGCACCCGTGAGTATCGAGCTTGCAGGGGAAGAAGGCATGCTGGTAAGTTCCCCCGCCGTGCCGGCAGGAACCAAGGCTTGTCTGGGGGATTCGGCGGAGCTGCTGCCCGGGGGCAGATTCCGCCTGCTGCCGCGTGTAGACCGGATTGTGAAACTTGCGGATAAGAGGCTCTCACTTGTGGAAGTAGAGCGGTGTCTGGAAAAAAGCGAGCTGGTTGTTCAGTCTTATGCGCTGGTGTTGGAGCTGCAGTCCGTGTCACGTCTGGCGGTAGCGCTGGTGCCGAGTGCGCAGGGGCTCCGCCTGCTGCAGGAAGAGGGCTATGCCGCCTTTATCAGTGAAATGAGACAGCGCTTACTCACCAGGATAGAGAAGACGCTTTTACCCCGCAAGTGGCGTATAGTGGGAGAATTGCCCATGAACGCGCAGGGCAAGGTAACCCGACACGCTGTGGCTGAGATGTTCTCGTGTCCGCTTCAGCTACCCATTGCTACACCGATATCCAAATCACCGGACCAGCTGCGATTCCGAGCCCTGTATGTACCCGATTCTGCTTATTTTGCCGGGCATTTCCCCACGTATCCTATAGTGCCGGGGGTGGTAATTCTGCAGGGCGTAGCGTCCTTACTAATGAATTATTGGGGAATGCAGGTAGATGGTATCGTGCGACTTAAGTTTTCAGCAGAAACCTTGCCTGCTCATGTGCAGGAAGTTGTGCTCACCCGAAAGAACGACTTTGTATCAGTAGAAATTACTCTGCTGCACTCTGGTGATAAAGCCTGTCAGGGGAGATTCCGTGTAAGCCCCACCGGAAGGGAGGCTTCACATCTGCTCTAAGCCAAGCAGGGGGGCAACCTCCCTGCAGAGACGTATGGATTCCTTCCGCTCCTGAACATCGCGGTTGGCGGTGATGGGGGAATGCAGGGTAAGTGTGAATACCGGACAGTGTTCGCCCACGTACCACCATGGCCCTTCCTTGGTAAGAAAGGGCTGGCTGGTTTCAATGCGTATGGGAACAATGGGAGCGCCGCTGCGGATGGCCAGATGGAAGGCCCCCCGGTGCAGCTTGTTTGTTTTACCTGGCGTGGTGCGTGTCCCCTCCGGGAAGATGATGATGTTGTATCCGCGTTCCAGAAACTTCTGCGCCTGAGGAAGCATGTTCTGCGTATCTCCGTTATTTACGATGCAAAGCCGCTGGAGAATCGGCCGTAGAAAGGGCCACCGAAGCAGCGCTGGTTTGACAATGAGGATGCAGCGGGGGATGATGGCGGTCAGAATGACCACATCGATGAGAGAGGGATGGTTGGCAACAATAATGGATGAACTCAGCTGCTCCATTTCTTTCTTCTGCGGTGCGTGCAGCCTCAGATTCCATGTGCTGCGCAATAGCAGGCACATGCCTTTCCACGAATACTGCAGCACCTTGCTGCTTAACAGTAGCTGCTTTTTCGGAAAAAACGGATGCAGGAGAAGCAGAATACAGGAGACACAGAGCCCACCTAGGCCAAAGATGAAATAATCGATGACTGCCAGGATGCAACGGATGCGAGTCGTGAAACTCATTCTGGGAAGCTTTGCTGCCACGTGTTTCGAAGCTCGGAAAGATTGCGGGGGAGGGGGGATGTTTTACCTTGGGTTATGACCAGGGCCGCTGCAGATGGTGTGGGATAGATATCACCATAGACCAAGAGACAATCAGAACCGTCTCTGCAGAGAAGTGCTGCCTCAATGATGCCCATGGTCAGTGTGTCCGGACCTGCGGAAAGGGTGGTGCTGTTATTCTGGTTGTGGGACGCTAGCCCAATGAGCGAGGCTGTTGCGTTGTGTACGGAAAGAGAGAAACCGGCGGGTGACATTTCTCCGTAGTCTCGCCATTCTTCGAATAAGGCGTGGGTTCTTTCCAGCTCTCCATACCGGCTGGCGTACACGAGTGGGAGTTGCAGAACCTGTTCACCGTATTGCTGAACAAGCTGCGTGACGCAGTATAGACACATTTTGCTCATGGCACTCAGGCGGCGGGGAAGGGGCTTAGGGAATACTCCCTTCGCGATGCCGGCCGGGGCTTCATCGCAGAATGCGGCATGGCTGATGCCATACGGAATGCTCAAACTCACCATTTCCGGAAAATGAGGCTGCTGTTGATGCCTCCGAATGCAAAATTATTATTCATCACATAGTCGGTATTCAGTGAACGCCCGCTGCCAGTGATGAAATCAATGCCGTCGCATTGGGGATCTGGTGTGACGAGATTGAGATTGGGGTGGAACCAGCCCTCGCGCATCATCATGATGCTCACCATGGATTCGAGGGCACCGCAGGCTCCCAGCGTGTGCCCGGTGTAGCTCTTCAAGGTGCTGGCTGGGACCGGGGTTGTGAATATGCTGCGTGTAGCCTGCGTTTCTGCGATATCTCCGTTCAGTGTGCCCGTGCCGTGCATGCTCACATAACCTATCTGTTCGGGCTGCAGACCGGCTTGTTCCAATGCTTCGACCATGGCTATCTTCATGGTGGCTGCATTTGGATTGGTCACATGTACGCCATCGGTGTTTGTTCCGAAACCTACCACTTCCGCATAGATGCGGGCCCCGCGGGCGAGCGCGTGCTCCAGCTCTTCGAGAATAAGTGTGCAGGCCCCTTCGCCGAGCACCAGTCCATCTCGGTTGGCATCAAAGGGCGCCGGGGTAATTTCCGGGGTGTCATTCCGGGTGCTGGTGGCAAAAAGAGTGTCGAACACGGCGGTTTGCACCACATTGCAGGATTCCGCTCCGCCGGCAATCATGATATCCTGCTTACCCATGACAATGGCTTCGTATGCCATGCCGATGGAAATGCTACCGGAGGTGCAGGCTGTACTGCTGTTGATGAGACGACCCCGCGTGCCGAAGAACAGGGAGAGGTTCACCGGCACGGTCTGCCCCATCATCTTGATGTAGGTGGTAGAGTTGATATCCTGTGTACTGTTGTGCTCCAGCAGGGTGATGCAGCCTTTCTGTGCGTGTAAGGAGCCGGAGCAGGAGCCATAGGCCACGCCCGTGCGTCCATTGTGCAGCTCTTCAATTCCCTCCAGTCCGGCATCTCTCAGCGCTTCACGGGTGCAGTCTACGGCCATGAGCGAGACCGTCGACATGGTGCGTGTCTGCTTTCTTGTGAAGTCTGTGGGGGGAGTGTAATCTTTCAGCTTGGCAAAAAGCCGGGAGCGGAGACCATGAATGGAGTCCCATTCAGGAATATGCCTTGTGGTGTTTCTGCAGGCGTGCAGACTCTCCATTATTTCCTCCTGGGTGCGGCCAAGCGTGCTGATGGCTGCCATGCCCGTGATGACGACTCTCCTGCTCATGCCAGACCTCCGTTCACGTTGATAACCTGGCGGGTAATGTAGGATGCTCCATCCGACATGAGGAATGAGACGGCGGCGGCTACATCATCGGGAGTACCAAGTCTGCGCAGCGGCACCATTTTCTTCATTTCTTCTATGGGCAGACCCTCTGTCATGTCTGTCTCTATGATGCCCGGAGCGACGCAGTTTACGGTAATTTTGCGTTTGGCCAGCTCAAGGGCCAGAGCCTTGGTTGCGCCAATGATACCGGCCTTGGCGGCGCTGTAGTTCACCTGGCCTCGGTTACCGACTACTCCGGAAACCGAGGAAATAGTGATAATTCTGCCGCCCTTGCGGTTTTGAATCATGGGCATGACACACGGAGCAAGAACATTGTAGAAGGAGTCAAGATCTGTGCGCAGAACCATGTCCCAGTGCTCCCCTTCCATGGCGGGGAATGGTATGTCTTTCGTGATGCCTGCGTTTGATACAATGCCGTAATACGGACCATGTTCTGCAATGTCCGCCTCCAGAATCTGCTTCGTGTTGTCGCGGTCAGAAATATCAAACATCAAGACTCGGCAGGCGGTGCCTTTTTCTTGCAATTCTGCGGCCAGTTTGTCGCAGGCTTCGCGGTTGTATCTTGCATGCAGGACGATGGAGTAGCCGTCGCTGGCCAGTTTCCGGGCAATCGCAGCTCCAATACCACGGCTGGAGCCGGTGATGAGACACCATTTGAGTGCAGATGATGATGACATGTTGAAAAGAGAGTGAATGGACTCAGAAAGACGTGCAATTATAACATTTATGTTCTCAGATTGTCAATACTATTTTGCGTTGTTGACATGAGCCTTGAAATCTGTTATTAATAGCCCACCTGTTTATGACGAATACAAACCCTGAAAGAAGAACTCGCAAGGGGCAGCCCAGAATGGTGCGGGCATTGGCCGAAGCTCAGAAAATTGCATTTGGCCCGCTGGCCTTTCAGGCGGTGCGTGCAATGTTGAAAAATGGCATGCTGGAATATATTGAAAAGAATGCCGGCACCAAACGAGAAAATCTGGTATCTGAATATGGGCGATATGTGGCCGATGTGCTTGTGGAATCGGGTGTATCTGCCGGGGTGCTCGACGAAACAGATGATGGGGTTGTGACACTCAGTGATGTAGGTTACTGCCTGCTGAATGACAGGATGACGAGAATCAACTTCGAATTTGTGGCCGACGTCTGTTATCTGGGGGCGGATAAACTCTGGGAGTCTCTTCAGAACGGAAAACCTGAGGGACTGAAAGTGTTTGGTGATTGGCCCACTATTTACGAAGGTTTGTCCAGACTGCCCGAGCCCGCTCGCACCAGTTGGTTTGCATTTGACCACCTTTACTCCGATGCTTTCTTCTCCCAGGCTATTGAGTTGATGCGTGAGAATGCGTCTCTGGATAACGTATTCGACGTAGGCGGCAACACCGGTAAGTTTGCAGCTTGCCTGCTTCGTTCCGTGCCTGATGCAAATGTAACAATCGTTGATTTGCCGGGGCAGCTGGAAATGGCTCGCGCCAATATGGCCTGGGCCGGAGATCGCTGCCGCTATGAGGCGGTGAATGTACTGGGCGATGCACCCTGGCCCACAGGGGCAAGCGTGGTGTGGATGTCGCAGTTTCTGGATTGTTTTTCTCATGAGCAGATTACGCATATTCTTCGAAAGGCTTCGGAAAATCTGCGACCGGGCGGAAGTATTTTCATTTCCGAACCATTCATTGATCGCCAGACCTTTGATGCCGCCACTTACTCGCTTTCTCAAGGCTCACTGTACTTTACCTGCATGGCAAACGGTAACAGTAAATTCTACACTTCGACAGAAATGGAGGAATGCGTGAATGAGGCCGGCCTGCGGGTACTGCGTTCCTGGCATTCGCTCGGCAAGTATCAGTATTCGCTTGTGCAATGTGTGCGCGCGTGAACAGGGAAGTTCGCGTGAGTGGCCTCGGCATGGGGCTTCTACTGTGGATTTACCGCACCTGTGGTCAACGGTCATGCCGTATGATTGCGACTTGTGTGCTCGTATGTGCATATCCTTTTCTGCGTAGTGCACGCCAGGCTTCAGTACTGTTCCGGCGGCAGTGGAGATTGTTTACGGGGCGAAAGTCGACGAGCGGTTTTGCTCATCTGCGAACCTTCTGTTACACGCTAATAGATCGTCTGGCATGTCGTGCCGGCCTGTTTGACATGAAGCAGGTGCGGGTCTGCACTCCCCATGCCTATGAAAATCTATGCTCACTGTATCGGCAGGGCTGTGGTGTGTTCTGCGTGACATCGCACCTCGGCTGCTTTGATATGCTGCGTGTGTTGTTCGACTGCACGCGTAGTGATATGGCAGGAGAAATCCATGTGTTTATGGATGTTACTGCCACACAGGAGTTTTCAAAATTGCAGACGAGCTATGGTGCTCAGAATCTGGAAACCTATGTACACGCGGTTCAGGAGCTCGGCCCTGGCTTATCCATGCAGATGGCAGAGAAGGTAGAACAGGGCGCCATGGTGGTGATGGCCGGCGACCGTACCTGGCGTGAGGGAGCCAGAGCAAATTATTCGCTGCCGTTCATGGGGAAAATGGCAAGTTTTCCACGTGGGTGTTTCCGCTGGGCCGCATCTCTGGGATGCCCGGTTTATACGTTTTGTCTGGCAGAGAGTTCCGGCATGTATGATTTGCATGTGGAATGTTTGTCTGAATCGGGTGAAATCCATGCTGAGACACTTGCAGAGCGCTTTACCCGTATGTTCGAGAAACTTTGTACAGCCTACCCAACTAATTGGTTTAATTTTTACGATTTCTGGAAATGAAGCGATTCATCATCACATTGCTGGCCTTGTGCTCTACCGGTGTAACCCGGGCAGAGCTTCCTCAGGATTTTCCTAAGAATAAGGTGAATAACTACGAGAACTTGAAAGCATGGTTTACGGATGCCCCGCATACTACAGCCCAGTTTGAGATGGAACGTACGATGCTTTCTGGAAGGGTGTTAAAGAGTCGTGGCTTTTTTGAGTACCGCCGAGGTCAGGGCATGATGTGGCGTTCGGATTATCCTGTTCGTAATGCCTTGGTCATTACCACAGAAGCCTTGAAGGTATATGATGCAAAAGGTCGCGAGCTGCGCACTGTGAGTCTGCAGGGCAGCGGAGCTGCTCGATTCACCTCTGCTTTTTCTCAGGAAATGACACCGGCACAGCTGAAGCAGCTTGAGAAAGCTTTTGTCATTACCACCATGGCAGATCCTGAAAGAAATCGCCTGCTGGTAGGAATGAAAGCCCGGCATAGTGAAAATGACCTGCGGTGGATGCTGCTGGTTGTGCAGAATAAGTCCTTGCATCAGGTCAATTATGAATCTTCTCGCCAGGGATTGACTAAGGTTGTATTCTCTAAAGTCAGGCATGCTTCCAGCGTGCCGCAGGGACAATTTCCGCTCGTACCATGAAGAGGTGGCCATCTATCCTGCCCATTGTAGCCGGTGCGTTACTGGCAGTTGCATGCATTGTCCTGCTGTGCCGGGGGGTGCAGGTCAATACGAGTCTATATGATTTGCTGCCTGCGGGTAGTGAGAGTAAGGCGACTGAGATGCTGCAGGATATGGCCCGCGCCAGCAGTCGCCAGGTGAATGTGCTGGTTAAAGGTAGTTCCCAGCAGCAGGTGCTGGACAAAGCCCGCAATATATGTGCCCATCTTCCGGAAGATGTATATCCGCTGGCTGACCAGCGGAGCATGAATGAAGTGGCAGAACTGCTGTATCCTTACCGCTTTCAGCTGCTTTCCCGTCGCCACCGTGAAACTCTTCTCTCGGGGGAAACTGAACAGCTGCGGGATGAAGCACTCTCCAATCTTTATAGTTTCATCCCATTATCGATTTATTCCGTCGATGAAGACCCGTATGGCTTTGCTACCTCATTTCTGCTCGAAAACCCTATTTTGCGGCAAAATGGCTTTGAATTGCAGGATGGTGTGTTGCTGACCGCCAGAGGAGATACTCATTATGCCTATATTCCGCTGATGCTGCCGCTCAAGGCTTCTGATACATTGGCCGTGCTGCAGGAGCAGATGACTGCTTTGTCTGAGCTGTGCCAGGGTGAAGGTGTGATGCTGTGCGGCACACCCGTTCACACGTGGAAGGCCAGTAGTTCAAGCCAGCAGGCCATGGGCGTTCTCAGTGTTGTATCGGTGCTTATCATTCTGGTCTTGTTCATCTGGGTGTTTGCCTCATTGCGAGGCATGCTGCTCATTGCCCTGACGATGGCTGCTGCCGGTACTGTGGCCTTGGCCGCGGCAGTAATGGCTCATGGTACAATACACATCCTGTCACTTGTGTTCGGTTGCTCTCTTGTGGGTATTTGTTCGGATTACATTGTGCATTATCTTGTAAGCCATCATGATAGTGAGGATTCGGGCATATCCGGAGCATTGAGGCGTTCGCTGCTGCTGGGATTGCTGACGAGCTCGGTCGGCTATACCACCTTTTATGTCTCCCGTGTTGATTTGCTGGGGCAGATTGCTACACTTTCCGTCGTGGGGCTGGTGGCCTCCATGCTGTTTATTTTTGCCTTTTATCCTCTGGCTTATCGCCATCATGTTCCAGTGTGGCTGCGGCCCAGTGCACAGATAATGGGAGAGTTTTCATCTCGCCTGAAAATACCCTCATGGCTTCCCTGGCTGGTTGCAATCACGTGTTTTACTCTGGCGGTTTGGAAACTTCCTGTGTCTGATGATCTGCGGAGCTTTTACCGACCTGAACCGGAGCTGCTTAATGCGGAAAAGGAACTGGCCATGCTGAATAATATGGGCCAGGGCATGGTAAGCCTTGCCGTGCATGGTGATAATGATGAGGAGGTGCTCAGCAGATTGGAGCTTGTTGGCGATACGCTGTCTCGCGTGGGTGTTCCTTACTTCACTTCTGCCGCAGCGCTGGTGCCCTCTGCAGCCAGACAGCAGGAAAACCTTCGCCTGGTCAGGGAAGTGGCGGCGAAATACGAAGCTGAGGTTCCTGTAGCGGTTCCCGGGCAATGGGCCGGTGCGTTGACACCTGACGTGTTGATAAGTGAAGGCTCGCCCTTTGCTTCTCTTTCTGCTCTGTGGGGCAAGGGTGGCGGCCTCGTGCTGGTGCCTGGAGCTTATGCTGATAAACAGAATGAATTACCTGCCGTCCCCTGGCTGGAGGTGGCAGACCGCTTTGCTGAACTCGAACAGCAGGTGCGGAGCTGGCGCGAAACTCTCATATGGCTCATGCTTGCTGTTGGTGTCATTGTGCTGATACTGCTTACCATTTTCGCGGGATTCCGCGCAGCTCTCATTATCTGCGGCCCCCCTGCCGCTGGCGTATTAGCCGTCTTTGGTGGACTTGCTGCGTGCGGAGCATCGCTTACGCTATTTCACGTGCTTGCATGTTATCTGGTGATGGGCCTTGGGTGCGACTATGCAATTTTCAGAGCTTCACACAAGGCGCAGTTTACGCAAACCGCTCTCGCCGTAGGCATCTCTTTCGTGACTACCTGGAGTGTGTTTGGCGTGATGGCGTTCACTGATTTTTCCGTTACCCGGGATATGGGCGTGGCTATCAGTCTGGGCCTTACCGTGGCCTATGTGCTTTCACCAGCCGCCATGGGTGCAGCAGTGCGCCGGTGCAGAGCTGCGTGTGTGCCCAGGAAATAAGGACATTGTCCCTCAGCATCCTGAAATTGGAGCGTCCTCCTTCCGGGTAGCAAACCTTCACGCTTCTGGCCTGAACAGGCATGCCATCCCAGTACAAACGAACCAGAATCTCTATATCTCCGGCCATCCCGGGAGATATCCTGCTGTTGTTCAGGATTCGAAGTGTGCGGGCCAGAGGGTAAACCCGGAATCCGCACATGGCATCGTGCTTGCAAGCACCAGCCGTTTCCAGACATACGAAAAAATTAGTCACGCAGCGCCCCTTGCGTCGGGCTGAAGGCGCATCGTCACCATACAGAGGCTCTCCCAGAATCATATGTCCGGGTGCGTCCTGCGCAGCAGTAATAAAGTCGGGTATAGCGGCTGCATCATGCTGCCCATCGGCGTCGCATTGGAGCACATGGGTATAGCCCTTTTTCAGAGCTGCATTCATTCCTTCCCGTACAGCGGCCCACTTTCCTCCGTTTGTTGGTAAATCCACTAATTCGCAGCAGTTAGCGAGAACGGCGTCACGGATGATTGCTGTTTCTTCTGCATTGCTGCCGTCATTTACCACAATGACGGGAATTCCGCTGGCGCTCAGACCTGGAAGGTATCCTGCCAGTTCTCGGCCGTGATTATAGCAGGGGACAACGATGCAGGGACGGAAATCTGTATTCATTTCTGCTCCTGGGAAATAGCTTCTTTTACCAGTTCGATGAAATAGGGAGGATTGATGAAATCTGTTTTCCCTGTTTTTAAGTCTACTGCCATCTGCATGGTTTCTCCCTGGGTGATAATTTCCTGAGTTTCAGCATCACGTATGGTGAAAGCTATCGTCAGGGAATTGATATAGTCCTTCAGCTCAGCGGTAATGGCGAGATTCTGGCTGAGAATGGCAGGTTTCATGTACTTGCAGCGCAATTTTACCACGGGCCACGAATGACCAAGCTCTGCCATCTTCTGGTAGGACAGTCCCAGCTTTTCTACCAGAGCAACACGTGCCAGTTCAAAGAAATTAACATAATTGCCATGCCATACAACCTGCATGGGATCCATTTCATAGAATGAAACTTTATGGTAGACTGTGATTTTCATATCATTGGTCTTCTCGGTATACTGTTATTTCTGCTTCTGCCAGTAATTCGCCCTGTGCCTGTATGCTGCATGCGTATACACCGAGCGGAGGCATCTGCAGCACTGCCTTTGCAGAAACCTGCAAGGGAACCTCCACAGGAAGAGCTTTGGTATGTATCTGGTATTGCTTAATGGAAAGTAACTTGCCCATGCTGGCCGGCGGTATCCCCTGCATTCTGTCTGAATAACCGGAGAGCAGGCCAATAGCCTGCGCCATGATTTCAATTGAAGCCATGGGAGAGACTCCCTGCAGGGAGGCATCATACAATAAATCCTTAGTGCTGCATACTGCCTCTACCAGTACGCTTGTATAATCCTCACTGACCTGGATGATGTGGTCAACCAGCAGCATCGGGGCACGATGCGGAAGAAGCTGTTCTGGAGAAAACTCATGCATGGCGTGATAACAACAAGGATATATTATTGCCACCGAAGGCAAAGGAATTGCTGATACAGTGCTGAACAGGTCGATTGCTGTGTACTGCTACGTTGATTTTTTCTGCAACTTCGGGGAAATCAGACAGCCAGGGTTGCCTGGGCAGCTCCACCATGCCGCGCTGCAGCAGCATGGTGCAGAATGCTGCCTCCAGCGCACCAGCCGCACCTAGTGTGTGCCCGGTATAGGGCTTTGTGCTGCCGCAGGGGGGCTGGTTCTCTCCGAAGCAGAGGCGCATGGAATCTATCTCCATGCTATCATTTGCATCTGTACCGGTTCCATGTAGATTGACATAGTCAATCTCATCGGGGCTGATGCATCCCATTTCCATGGCCATTCTCATGGCTCTTGTGGCTTGAACTCCGCCCGGTTCCGGGGTTGTTGTGTGGTAGGCATCTGCAGTTTCGCCATAACCTGCCAGCACGATGTCTCCAGCCTTTGCTTCGCGGGTGGTGAGCAGGAACAGAGCTGCACCTTCACCATGATTCACGCCTCCTCCCTGCAACGTGAATGGCTTGCATCGCTGGTCGGCAATGAGTTGGAGCGCGTCGAAGCCATGAAGAGCGTAATCACACAGGGCATCGCCGCCGCCTGCGATGACAGCATCACACACGCCGGCCCTCAGTAGACGAGCAGCGCTTGCCAGCGCCTTGGCCGAGGAGGAACAAGCAGTGCTGAGTGTGTACACCGGCCCTTTAGCCCCGGCGCGGTCTGCGACAAATCTTGCTACGTTGCCGACTTCCAGCAGCTCGAGAGCCTTGTCATCGCTCTGTCCGGCTTGCCAGGCCTTGTGATATTCGTCAATGCCGGAATTGCTTGACCCCATGACTACGCCCAGTTTCTCCGGCTGTATGTTGCCCAGGAGGTGAGACATGCGTTGCAGACAGTGCAGAACCAGGGCATTTGTGCGCGTTTGCCACCTTTCTTCATCTATGTGAGGAAGGTCTTCTGTCACCACTCCTGCCGGAACCAATCTGCCGCCTACCATGCGCTTCTGCATGGTACCGTAATTTCCCGTATCGAGAGCCCGCAGGATGTCCCGGACCTCGCTTCCAAGGTTGCATATGGCTGATACCGACTCGATGATGATAGCTTTCATGGGAGGTTATCTGACGGTTTGGTATATCGTGGGGTCGGGGATGCCGGCGGCGGCGAAGGATTCGCGGCGCTCGCGGCAGGTGGAGCACTGGCCGCAGTGGAGCTCGCCGCCGCAGTAGCAGGAGTAGGTGTGGGAGAAATCCACACCGAGCTCGGCGCCGGTGGCGGTTATTTCTGCCTTGGTGCTGGCGATGAAGGGGCGCAGAATCTGCAGATTCGCGTAGGTGCCGTGGGAAATGGCGGCAGACATGGCTGCCATGAACTCCTCCCGGCAGTCGGGGTAGATGGCGTGGTCGCCACCGTGGGCGGCGATGACCAACCCCTCGGCGCCCTTGCTTTCGGCAATACCGGCGGCAATGGCCAGGAAAATGCCGTTGCGGAAGGGGACGACGGTCTGTTTCATGTTCTCCTCGGCGTAGTCGCCGGTGGGGATGGCATCTGCCCCGCTCAGCAGGGCGCTTTCCAGATGCGCCGAGATGGGACGCAGGTCGATTTCGTGGTAGGGCACGCCGCAGTGCTCAGCCTGCCAGCGGGCGCAGGCCAGTTCTCGGGCGGCGTGGTTGCTGCCGTAGTCGAAGGAAAGGGCGCAGACCACCTCGTGGTGGCGCAGCGCCCAGTGCAAGGCGGTGGTGGAATCCAGCCCGCCGGAGAGGAGAACAGCTACTTTCATGCAGGGCGGTTCTCGGGATTATGCTCGGCCTCACAGGTGAGCTGAATGCCGCCGCGGGCTCCGAAGCGCCCCGTCACCTTCATCCAGGCCGGGTCTACAGCAGCCACGAGGTCATCCAGAATGCGGTTCACCACCTGTTCGTTGAACGCGGCGTAGTTGCGGAAGGAGACGAGGTAGTACTTGAGGCTCTTTGTCTCCACCACTTTCTCAGCAGGGGAGTAGGTGATGGTGAGGTGACAGCTGTCGGGCTGGCCGGTCACGGGACAGAGGGAGGAGAACTCGTGCGTGTCGAGCGTTACCACGTAGCGGCGCTGCGGGCTGCGGTTCGGGAAAGCTTCGAGCCTGGCTTCCTCCGGGGTGCGGAAGAATTCGCTGTGCTTACCGAGCAGGGAAAGGTCTTTGTTGTCCATGATTCTTATGCCTTGGTGAGTTTGTATCCGTCCTTGCCATCCTTCATGGCCCAGCCGAGTTCTGCCAGCTTACCACGCAGGGCATCTGCCGTGGCCCAGTCCTTGGCCAGACGGGCGGCCCAGCGCTCATCGGCAATGGCCTTGATTTCCTCCGGTACCTCAATATCTGCATCGGGGTCGGGCAGCTGCAGGCCCAGGGCCTCCATGATGAATCGGAATGCCTTCCAGGTCTTCTCTGCCTCTGCTGCTTCCATTTCGGCAGGCTTGATGCCTTTGATGGCGCTGAACACGTGGCCAAGAGCCTCCGGGCTGTTCAGGTCATCTTCCAGACTATCCCAGGCGGGCTGGAATGCACCCAGAGCAGGAGCCTTCTTCACGAGGTCGCGGTAGGTCGGCTCCTTGGCGCCGCTGGCCTTGGCCAGTTCCTTATCGAAGCGGCCCAGCTTGTTGAGGGCGCTGGTGGCGTCCTTCATGCCGGTGAGAGTGAAATTGAGCGGGCGGCGGTAGTAGGCACCGGCCAGAATGTAGCGCAGCGCGGCGGGGGCGTAGCCCATCTCCTGCAGCTGGTCCAGGGTGTACATATTGCCGAGGCTCTTGCTCATCTTGGCGCCATCCACCAGCAGGTGGGTCACGTGGAACCAGTGGCGGGCGAAGTGGCCACCGCAGGCGCAGCGGCTCTGGGCAATCTCGTTCTCATGGTGCGGGAACACCAGGTCCACGCCGCCGGAGTGCAGGTCGAAGGTGTCGCCGAGGTACTTGTGGCTCATGGCCGAGCACTCAAGGTGCCAGCCGGGGCGGCCTTCACCCCAGGGAGAGGGCCAGAAGTTCGGGCCGTCCTCCGGGCGGCGGGCTTTCCACAGCACGAAGTCTGCCACGCTGTCCTTTTCGTATTCGTCTGTGTCGGCACGTGTCTGAGCCGTCTTGCCGAGGTCGAGCTCCTGGCGGTCGAGGTGGGCAAGCTTGCCGTACTCGTCGTAGGAAGAAATGCGGAAATAAACGGAACCGTCCTCACTCTGGTAGGCGTGGCCCTTGTCCATGAGGTTCTGCACGATATCGAGCTGCTCCTTGATGTGACCCACGGCGCTGGGTTCTACATGCGGAGAGAGGCAGTTGAGCGCCTTGCAGTCATCGTGGAACTTGGCGGTCCACTTGGCGGTGTACTCATTCAGGGGCATACCCTGTGCCTGAGAGTTGCGGATGGTCTTGTCATCTACGTCTGTAAGGTTGCGCACGTGCTTCGTACGCAGACCTCCCAGCTCCACCACACGGCGGAAGACGTCCTGCACCACGAAGGTTCGGAAATTGCCGATGTGGGCAGCGGCGTACACAGTGGGGCCGCAACAGTAGAAGCGCAGCTGCTTGCCGTCTTCCGCCTGCACGGGCTTCATCGCCCCCGACTGTGTATCGTGTAGATGTAACATAACGCGCGGGATTATGCCTGCATTTCGCGCGCGTGTCAAGCCTGCGGGGCGTCAGTAGCGGGAGTTTCCTTCACCGGCGGATCGTATGCCTGTACCTTGTAGCAGCGGCGCAGCAGCAGCTGTCTTTGTTTGTGTACATCACTGGGCTTGAACCACACTTCAAACGCCACGCCGAAGTACTGGTGCTGTGTGCCAGTGCGGATGACAAAAAGCGGGGTGGACGGATGAAAGATGCCGGCTAATTCATCACCAGCCGTGTGGTGTACCCATTCCGGAACGGAGCCCGGCAGATCGTGGCGGAATAATTCCTCCCTGTTATCCGAGTATTGCGCCTGGCAATTGAGCAGTCGCAGAGTCTGATTCGTCTGCAAGTCCTTGATATAGACGAGGATAACCCCCGGTTCGCCCGGATTTGCGTAGATTTCACCCTGATAGGCGCCTTCCTGAGCCAGCGGTTCACTCAGTCTCAATTCCGGAGTGGAACCGGCGTATGACTTGCGGCCTTGCAGCATGTTGCGCATGGTTTTGCGGGAGGGATTGCTCGCCAATGGCTTCAACAGCTCATCAGTGGTTGCTATGGCGGCGTTGAGTGCCTGGTATGCCGTTTCCCGGTGCGAGCTGCCTCGCCAGGCGAGCAGTAGGAAATGATTACGGCCCAAATCCACGGCTATATCGGGCACCTGTGTGCTTCCTGCCTTCATTTCGGGCATTGCTCCGCCGGGTTGTACTATTTCGTAGCCCTGCGGCAGGGGATCACCTTCTACCAGACGCCGGAAGCAGACATGTACCAATCCCGGTGCGCCGGAAGTCGTGGGCGGCACCATAATCAGGTGGCCCGGCTTGGAATAGAACGTGTCGTCACCTGTTTCCCCGGTCCAGCGGGGGGAGTTATCCAGATAATCGTTGAGCAGCTGTTCATGCTCCGTTTCCAGCATGACAAGATGGGGTGCTGCAGCAACGGTGTTGACCGGCTGGTCGTCGGGGGTAATGGGGATAACCAATGAGGCCGGGCCGTTGAGCTGGTCCCTCGCCGGGTAGAGGGTATCATTCGTCTGAATGGGCAGCGCTTCGCTTATGTCACGCGGGGGCTGAACATCTGCCGCCAACGCCAGCAGAACAAAGCAGCCGACGGCAACAGACCACACTGCTGCCCACTTGAACAATTGAGAAAAAGCACGCGTATTGCTCAGGCGGAACATGTGCGACATCATTGCGATGACAACGAAGGCTGTTGAAATGCTCTGAGCCAGCAGAATGCCGCTGCCGGAGTAACTGATGACGTCGCTCCGGTAGCTGGCGGGACATATTTCAGGGAAAATGACCGGTATGCAGCAGGCAAAAGCCGCTGCAGCACATACAATATGCAGGTGCGTGGGGTAGAGAATGATTCGCCAGAATAAGAAGAAGCCGCGTCTCATGGTGCGGCCTCCTCTGTGGGGTGGGACTGCAGCAATTCTCTGTGCTGCATGAGATAACGCAACAAAGCCACGTGCGGAGCATCCTCGCGCAATTCCTCATAGCGGGTGCGGAAGGCGGGTTGTAACTCAGACCTGAGTGACATACGGCCGTTCTCCTCAATGCCTTCCAGCATTTCTGCATGCATGGGCATAGCATGCTTACGAAGCGTGGTCGCCGCCTGCGTGAGTTGCTGGCCGGTGAGTGTCTGCATGTCTCCACGGCGTATGGCGGCATCCACGGCCAGAGCTTCGCGAATTTCCTGCAGTTCCGGGGAGTTCAGCTCAGCAAAAGCCGGTTCCCAGGGCAGGGGTAATCCCTGGAGCTGCATCTGAAGTGCCAGCGCGGTATGCACAATGCCCGGATCAAAGGCTGCAGCGTACTGCTCAAGCTCGGGCATGGCCCCGGTGTTTTCTTTAGCCGTGAGCATGCGGAGTATATCGGACATGGGCAGCGAGGCGTCGCATTCAATCATGTCCTCCTTGCTCACGGGAAGCATGGTGCCGAGCTTGTGCAGCGCCTTGCGAAGCTGCCCACCATCGACGTTCCACCCAAGCTGGCTGAGGTTTTTCAGAAGATGAGCCGGAATCTCTTCCAGGAAATGCTCACCGTGCTCCCAGATGGGGAGAGAGTTGATGAAGTCTTCGGCTCTGGTCTGATCTGCCAGACGCATGAAGGTCAGAATATCTGCCATGGCTGAGTCCGGAATCTGCATCAGCGAGTGTGCGCCCATGTAGTTGCGCATGAGTCGTTCTGCTCTTGCAAAGGCCGGGGCGCAATAGCGGCGGGTCAGGTAGTCACGGCTGGCGTCGGTGCGGGCGAGTTTTGCCTGATTGTTTCGCAGGCGCATATAGCGGAGCAGGGCTCCTTCATCATGAGGAATACGGATGGCCAGTTCTCGGGGAAGCAGATTCGCCGCATTCAGTCGCTGATAGAAGTCCGGCATGCCGGCAAGGTGGAATACGGCGTTGCAGCCGACATTGTTTTCAACCAGCGGATCATACCCCATGCGCAGCATCTCTTCGATAAAGGGCTCGAAGAGCAATGCCCGGCTCTCTTCCGGCATGATATCGGCCGCGCGGGCTGCGCGAATCATCAGCGTATCGCCGTTATCATCTGCTTCCGGCAGGGGGAGAAACTCCAGAAGATGCGGCAGGCTGATGGTGGGCTGAGGCGATGACACAGCATCCTGAGCGGTGGATACCGCCACCGCAGACAGAAGTACCAGGGCTTTGCCACACAATCTCGCCATCGCCTTCAATGTAATGCAAAACAACTCACCTGTCAATGCGCAATTTTACTGCCGGCGTTGAGAAAGACCTCCGCATGCTTCAGAATATACTCAGCCGTGGCAATCTCCAGCTCGAATTTCCAGGAATCGCTGTCTTCGGTCAGTTTATCCAGCGTTTCGGGGTCGTTCATGGCAGCGGCAATAGCGCGGTAGTGGGTAGCAGCTTCCCTGGCACCAATTTCTTCCATAGCAGCGAGCATGCGCTCCTGTTCATCAGGCAGCATATCCCCATACCACAGTCGCGAGAGCGAAGTAAGCAGCAAGGCCTTGGCTATCTCAGGCTTGTCTGCTTCTATCTGCCGGTTCTCCAGCCAGACCTGCACATCTCCATCGCGCGAGGTGGGCAGCCCTGCCTGCCGCAGTCTGGCAGCCAGTGCGCCGGCTTTGAGCGGCCGTGAAGCGTGCGCGCAGAATTGGTCTATTTCTTTCTTTGCATCCGGGCAGCGTGCCAGCAGTTCGATGATGTAGGCGGCGTTGTCTACCTTGCCGGCATCGTTCAGTCTGGTGGCGGCAGCGCAGATGATGTCGGCGGGCAGGCAGATATTCGGACAATTGGTGATAGCTGTCACCAGACAATCGCCATGGCCCTTATCCCAGGCATCCTGTCCGGACCAGATAGGCATGGCCGCGATGAGTTGAGAGGTGCGCACGGGATCAATACCATGTAACAACTCAACAGCCATGGGCAGCACATCGTGGTACCTCGAATCGGCGTGAACCTCCGGTGCGGGGTTCAGCAGGGTGGCGATGGCATCAAAATCTCCGGCGGCGGGCTGCTGCTCCAGCACCGTGGCTTTACCCACAGCTTCCAGCAGAGCAATGCCGCTGGTAAACTTGATTTCCCGGGCTTCGATATGGATGCCACGCTGTTTCAGGGCCTGTATCACCTCCGTGTCGCGAGCCAGAATATCGGCGGCGCAGAAAGCCGGTGAACCATCCTGCCGTATTTCAGTCAGGAAGGGGTCTGCTCCATGCTCGATGAGAGTGGCACAAACATCGATGATGGCCTGCTTGCGCGCTGTTTCTTTTTCTTCTGCCGGAGAAAGCAGATGCCCGGCGGCCTCGACCAGCGGGGTGGTGCCGCTCAGCTGGTGTGCGTTGACATCGGCACCTGCCGCGATGAGAATCTTCACTGTCTCGTTGTGCAGGTTGGCAGCAGCCATCAGCAGCAAGGCCTCCATGGCCTCGGGAGTTCTGGCGGCGCCCATGTCCAGCATGCGTTTCAAGGCTGTGTTCCAGCCCATCATAGCCGGTGCCTGGCAGGTGGTCTCATCGAAACTGCAGCCTTTGTCCAGCAGATGAAGGAATACCTTCTCGCTGTAACAATTCAGCCCGGCGTAGTTGAGTAAGGGCATATCTTCGGCGGCATGGAGGGTCAGATCTGCCCCACCGGCGATGAGTGTATCCAGGAGTCTGATGATGGTGTCATCGTTCGTGTGTTCATCTTCGACCCCTCGCATGGAAACGGCAAGCCCGAGAGGCGTGTCGCCGGTGCCGGTTCTGGCATTCGGGTCAGCGTGGTCCAGCAGCAGGCAACGCGCCAGCTCCGGCTTCTTGAACAGACAGGCCAGATGCAGCATCGTTATGCCTGCATGCCGGGACGCCAGTCGAGCATCGGCGGTGGTGGCAAAATCACTCATCAGAGTGTAGATTTCCTCGCTTTCGGGGATTTCCAGAACCTCATCGATACCGATTTCCGGCAGGTACGAAGAAATAAGCGCGAGCTCGGCTGCGGCTTCGGGGGTGGCACTCCCTTTATCCTGCGGTGAGCAGGAAAGCAGCAGCGCTGCGCAACCAAGACTGGTCAGAAGAAGGCGGCTGGAAATCCTCATGCCGCATATTCTACCATATTACCATGCTTGTACAAGCCGGAAGTGCGGAATCTTCCCAGTTCTGTGGCATGAGGACGCATTACTGGCTTGCGTTATCCGGGGTATCTGCTATACAATGGCGCGCACAAGGCTATGAGCAGTACATTACGAGACCAGCTTTTCGACGAAATCCTGCAGGCACGCCAGCGCGTGTATGCAGTAGGCAGTGCCACCCCTCTGCAGGAGCTAGTGCTCCCCGGCATCGGCGTTACCGTATTTGCCAAACGCGAAGACCTGGGCCCTATTAAGGCTTATAAGTGGCGTGGTGCATACAACTGCATGGCCAAGCTTACCCCTGAGCAGCGCGCCGGCGGCGTGGTGGCGGCTTCTGCCGGTAATCATGGCCAGGGCGTCGCTCTGGCAGCTCGTCGTCTGGGGTGCAAGGCGCATATCTTCATGCCTCGTTCCACGCCTGAGGTGAAGCAGAACGCCGTGCGCATGCATGGCGGCGAGCAGGTGGAAATCGTGCTCGTGGGTGACTCGTATGATGCGGCATCTGCCGCGGCTCATGAGTTTGCCGATGCAAACGGGCTCACCTTTGTTCATCCCTACGACCATCTGTATACCATGGGCGGTCAGGGCACACTGGCAGATGAAGTGGTGATGAGCGGGCAGGGCCCCTTTGACCGCGTGTACCTTCAGATTGGCGGTGGCGGTCTGGCTGCTGCCTGTGCCTGCTGGTTCAAGAAGTTCTGGCCGGAGTGCAAGTGCATCGGCGTGGAGGGTGTGAATCAGGCTTCCATGAAGCTGGCGGTTGAAAGCGGCGAGCGCAAGACTCTTCCCTACGTGGATGTATTCTGCGACGGCACCGCCGTGCGCACCGCAGGTGAGCTTACCTATCAGCTCTGCCGCGAGCTGCTGGACGGTTTCGTCACCATCACCAACCAGGAGGTCTGCAAGGCTATCCGTTCGCTGTGGAATGGGCTGCGCGTCATCACCGAGCCTTCCGGAGTCATGGGGCTGGCTGCACTGCTGCAGGACTGGCAGAACGGTAACATCAAGCCTGGTGAGAAGTGCCTTGTGGTGCTTTCCGGAGCGAATATGGATTTCACCCAGATGGGCGTAGTTGCCAGCAACGCAGGCGTGCAGGACAGCCAGCGCCACGAGCGCTTCCTGCAGATTCCCATGGAAACCAAGCGTGGACAGGTGCTCAAGTATCTTGAAAGCATACCCGCAGGCGTGCAGCTTACCGATGTGCAGTATGGCCGCCTGGCCGGCAACATCCAGCAGCCTGTCTTCGGCGTGCTGGCTACGGATGCTCAGTTTGCTGAAATCGACCGTGCGCTGGCAGCAAAGGGCCTGTCCGCACGCGATGTGACCAATGCCGATGACGTGCGCTTCCGCATGATTTCCTACGACCGCGAGCGACTGAGCCACCCCGTGTTCTTTGTCATCGAGTTCCCTGAGCGTCCCGGTGCTTTCTCTGAATTCATGCGCGTGGTGGGGCAGTACGCACACCTCTGCTACTTCAACTACCGCTATTCCGGTGAGCAGGTGGGGCGTGCGCTGGTGGGCATGGAGTTTGAATCTGTGGCCGACCGCGATGCCTGCCGCGATGCCGCGGCCAAGTTGCTCGGCACTACCATTCAGGGGATTCACGAACTGCCGGATGAAGTGCGCCGCCGCGTGCTCGACCGCATGTCACCCATGGATAAATAAACGCCGCCATGATTCTGGCTTCCCAGTCACCGCGTCGCCGAGAGCTTCTCACCCGCGAAGGGGTGGAGTTCCGCGTTGTCGTGCGCGATACCGATGAAGTTCACGACGCCTCAATCCCGCCGCAGGAACTCTGCGCCATCAACGCTGCGGCCAAGGCTGCCGTGGTTGCGCAGGAGTTTCCGGAGAAAATTGTCATCGGGGCAGATACGCTGGTCTTTATCGATGGTGAGCCGCTCGGCAAACCTGCGGATGAAGCCTCTGCCATTGCCATGCTTCGCCGCCTGCAGGGGCGCACTCATTGCGTCTGCACGGCCGTGGCCGTCTTCATGCCCGGTGGCGAGCGCCGCGACTTTGCCGAAATCAGCCGGGTCACCTTCCGCCCGCTGGATGATGCCGCCATCCGCCACTACATGAGCCTCGTACACGTTTACGACAAGGCCGGCGCTTATGCCATCCAGGAGCACGGAGACCTCATCATCGAAAGCTTCGAAGGCGACCTCGATAACGTCATCGGTCTTCCTGTCACGCGCCTTCTCCAGGTGCTGCGATAAGGCCAGAATGCAGGCTCAGTCTCCATGCTTTGTAATTTTCCGGAATGCTTGACAGCTGATTCTGCAAGTGATATGATGAGCGCATGAAACGCGTTGAACAAGCACTTGCCACTTTCCGCCAGAAGCCTTACATGTATAACTGCGCCCAGACGGTGTGCGCTGCGTTTGGACGGGAGGACCTGGTGGAGCCGATGGCATGCTGCGGCGGCGGACGCGCTCCGGAGGGAACTTGCGGTGCACTCTATGGCGCCATGCAGGTGGCCCCGGAGAAGTCAGCTTCGATTCTGGCTGCCTTTGTTGCGACTCACGGGGCATCAACCTGCCGTGAAATCAAGGGGGCTAACAGGGTTCCCTGTCAGGAATGTGTGCGACTTGCCGCCACTCTGCTGGTGGAGAGTGGATTTGAGTCCTGAGACTCCCCGGGTCGAGCCGGAATGCGGCTCCGCAGGGTGATTTAAAGTTGTATGGTACCCCCGGGTGTGTTAAACCCGGGGGTATTATGCAGGAGATACCTATTGTCATTGGATTCACGGCGGGTGAGCTGTCGCCCTGGCTTTCCACGCGCTTTGATTTGCAGGCTTACCAGCGGGGAGCAGCAAGGATTTGTAATTTCGAGGTGTTGCCGTATGGCGGGCTTCAGTTGCGGCCGGGAACGGAGTTTGTCCGTTCGCCGGAAGCGGGAGCAGCGGTGCGCTTGTTCGCGTTCTGCTATGCGGAGAATGATGCGCTGATGCTCGAGTTCAGTCCCGGCTGCCTGCGTGCCTACAAGGAGGGGGTGCTGCTGAGCCGGAACAATGGGGAAACTGTGCTGCTGGTCACTCCGTGGACTTCGGCGGAGCAGTTGAAGAGCCTGCATTTCTCGCAGACGAATGATGCTGTGTATGTGTGTTGTCCCTCGCATCCTCCTATGGTGCTTTACCGCTACACGGATACGGAATGGAGGATAGAACAGCCGGATTTTGAGGCATATCCGCGTGAAACCTATGCCCGGCAGGAGGGACGGCTGGTGGTGGAGTTTCCGGAAGGTGAGCAGGGGGCGCTGCTGCGTATCGAGGGCGGAGTTCAGCGCTTCTCTGCCGATATGGAGGGACGCGAATATGTGCTGGCCGAGGCTACGATGCCGGGACGAACGCTTTTTGCGAATGAAGCGCAGAATACCGGCACGAGCGCCGCACCGGATCTGAAGACAGCACGTATAGCCCGCAACGCCATGCTGCACCAGGTACACGATAAGTCATCAATGACGTATTTCTACCGCTGTATCCGTGACTATGAGCCATCTGCCTTCAACGGCAGCACGAATCTGGCAGACTATCCGCATTACTTTCAACCCGGTATTATGCGATTGGATGCCAGCCAGACGCCCTATGAAGTGCTGCGCGACTGGGAGCTTACCACAACCGGCACGTGGAATGCCGAGTGGGAACTCTGGCGCAGCTATGATACGCCGGAGCAGGAAGAGGATTTTCACCTGTGGAACTGGACTTGCATCAAGACTTTCTCGCAGTCAGACTACGCAGAGCGGCAGAACTGGGCTATTTCCGGTTCCGAGCCGAGACCCTGCCGCATGGTGCTGGTGTGTCGCTGCAGCAGCGATGCCAAGGTACTGGGGGCTTTTTACCAGTTCAAAATACTCGGAGGTACGCGTGAGTATAAGTTCCGGATATCTGAAGTGATGGATGCCACGCATGCCCGTGCTGAAGTGCTGCGCCGGTATCTGGGACAGTCGGTCAGTTTCTCGACCCTCGACTGGAGTTTCGGAGCACTTGGCGTCCGCAATGGCTACCCGTCTTTCTCCTGCATGTATCAGGGGCGGCTGTGGCTGGGAGGTATGCCTGGTCTGCCGACAACCCTGCTGGCCAGTGCCGTGGATGATTTTCAGAATTTCAGCATGGGCTCCGCAGATGATGCGGCGATGCATCTGAGCATCATGGGCAGCGACCAGAGCCGAATCTGCTGGATATGCGCCACGCGTCAGTTGCTTATCGGCACTTCCGATAGTGAGTGGGCATTGACTTCCGGGACGGGAAATATGCTGACTCCCACCACGGTGGCATTCCGGAGACAATCATCGGTCGGCAGTGAAGCAATGCCGGCCCGGGCGGTGGAAAATACGGTGCTGTTTGTGCAACGCGGTGGATGCCGGCTGCGAGAAATTGCTTATCGACTGGAGTCCGATGGTTACTCTGCTACAGATGTGAGCATGCTGGCAGAACACCTGCTGCGCAGTGGGGTGAAGGATTGGTGCGTGCAGCGAGGGGCGAACTTCAATGTGTGGGTGCTTGCTGCAGATGGAACGCTGGCGGTACTTACCATTAATCTTGAGCAGCAGGTTACTGCCTGGCAGCGGGTTGAGTTTGCCGGGCGTGAGGTACTGCATCTGGCACCCATGCAGAGTATGAGTGGTGTGGATGATGAAATGTGGTTTGTGCTCAGAAATACAGCAAATGGCGGCGTGACGCTGGAGCGCATGAGCAGTGCTTCGCCGCACATGGACAGCATGTGCGAGCTCGTGGCCGGTGCTGAGGGGCGGCTCGAGGTGCCGCCTCATCTGGATGGAATGTCGGTACTCATCATCGATTCTGAATCCGGCCGGCAGGTCGGAACTTCCGAAACCGGTCGACGGTATCGCGTGGGGCTGCCGATTATGGCAGAGCTTTGCACTATGCCGATGGAAGGAAGCTCGAGTTTCAACTCGGTGCGTCAGTTCAGCAGGTTCAAGCTGCGTCTGCTGGAGAGTGACGCATCGTTTGATTACCGCAGTACGGCTCATGAACGCTGGGAGCATTTTGCTGCTGCGGATGCTCCAGGTATGGAAATACCTTTCACCGGGGCCTTACGTCTGCCGCAGATGCCGGATGCTGACGTAGGACAGTCGCTCTGCCTGCGTTATTGCGGTGTCGGTCCTTTCTGTCTGCTGTCCATTACCCAGGAGGTTGACCATCACGGCAAATGAGGTAAAATGACAAGCCGGTGGCCCGGAATTGTACCGGCCACCGGCTTGTCCTGTCCGGGAAAATTGAGGTGTTTAGTCAAGTTTGACGGGCTTGCCTGGCTCCGGGACGATGATGTCGGTGCCGGGCATAAGCTCACGCAGCGAGCCTGCGAGCGAATCGAGGGCGGGTTCATCGCCGTGCACCAGCAGAATTTTCTTCGGATTGAGAGTGCGGGCGTAGTCGATGAGGGCATCGCGCGTGGCATGGCCGGAGAAGTCGAAGCATTCCACACGGCACTTGAGCGGGTAGGCCTGGCCACCTTTTTCGCGGAGGCATACGTTCTGCCCATGGTCTGTGGCCTTGATCTTGCCGGCGGGGGATTCGGGATCGCTGTAGCCTACGAAGAGGATAGCATCGTTCGGGTGGGTGATAATCTGCTCCGCCAGAATGTGGGAGGGGGTGTGCTCGCTCATCATGCCGCTGGAGACCAGGTAGATATTACCGGGGGAGGCAACAAGGGGAGATTTGCCCTGGCGCGGCAGCCCATGGGTTTCCACGTGTTCCTTGATGCGGAATCCGGGGTCGATGCGCGGGGTGCTGTCTGCCAGTTTGTCGTAGACGCCGGTAATCTTGGAGCTGAGCCCGCCGAAATACACCGGCACATCGGGGATGAGCCCCTGGTCCTTGAACCGGCCGATTTCGGTGAGCAGGCACTGGCTCTTGCCCAGGGCGAATACGGGGATAAGCACAGCACCATCGTTTTCCAGAACCTCCCGGATGGTATCTGCAAAGCGGCGCATTTCCCTGGCTCGCGTATATTCTGCAGAACGCTGGGTGCAGCCGTGGGTGCTTTCCATGATGAGGATATCAACTCCGCTCGTCGGAAAATCTGCACCGGGAATGAGAGTCTGATTGTCGAACTGCACATCGCCGGTGTAGAGAATGGTGGTGCCGCTTTCGCTCTCGAGCTCCACACCGCAGCTGCCCAGAATATGCCCTGCATCGTGCAGCGTGGCCAGTACGCGACCATTGCGCCCCACGCGGAAAGGTGAATTGTAGGCACGCGGCATCCAGCAGCGGGCTACGTGGTCCAGCTCCATGTGGGTGTAGAAGGGGTACTCGATGATACCTTCCTGCGTGCGCTTGGCGGTCATCACGTTCACAGAGTTATGGAGCATGGCGAGACCTACTTCGCTGGTGGCAGCGGTCATATTCACCTCGGCAGAGGGGTATTTATCCTGCAGCAGGGGCAGGGTGCCGATGTGGTCCAGGTGTGAGTGGGTGACGAAAATGGTATCCGGGTCGGCGGCGCCGATGAGGTTGAACTCCGGGGTGGCATCTGCTCCGTCCTTTTTCGGGTGCATGCCGGAATCGAGCACAATACGCACTCCGTCAATGTCCAGCAGGTAGCAATTCGAGCCGATGTCGGTATAGCGGGAAAGATTCGTAAAACTTATCATCAGAAATGAATGTGCGGGGAAGAGATTACACCATTTAATATTCTTTGTCAATGCCGGGGTACTGCATCAGCGACCCTGGCTCAGCGAGAGACAAAGCTCTGCAATGGCGCGGATGGTATCACCCAGCCTGTAGGGATAGGGGAGAGACTCCTGCATGTGGGGACGGTAGGCGTGCCACTGCTCCAGGCGGTCAGCGATGCCGGCGATATCGCCGGGGGCTACGCGGCCTTCGGGGAGGAAGGCATCGAGCATTTCCCCCACGGCCCCGTGGTCGTAGGCGGCTACGGGGCGGCCGAGGGAGAGAGCTTCGAGCACGACCCGGTCATGACCGGCGGGCATGCGTGCCATAGAGAGCACGACATCGCATATGCAGATGATATCACGCAAATCGTGGCGCAGTCCCAGCCAGGTAATCTGCTTGCTCACGCCGGCCTTTTCAAAATGGCGCTGCAGCTGGTGGAGGTAGCGTTGTTCTGCGCGGGCTGTGTCGCCCGCGATGTATACCTGAGCGGGAATGTTGGCGGCATTCAGTCTGCCGAGTATGGGAGCCAGGTCTTCCAGCCCGTGGAGGGGGGTAATGGCTCCGGGCACGCAGATGGAAAGTGTGCCGTCCTGCTCCTTGTGGTCGCGAATCCATTTTTCGAGCCACGCTTCCGAGGGGCGGTAACCGGGATGGCAGAGCACCTCGTTCACACCGTAGGGAACAACCCACATCTCGGGAGCTTCACTCTCTCTCGTACGCCGGGTGAGTTCGTTGCGCAGATGGCGTGAAATGGTGACCAGGGCATCGCACATTTCGAGTGTGGCACCCCAGCCGGGATGCTTCGGGTAGGTGGTGTGAATGCCGATAATGCGGGGACGTTTTTCCTCGGGCAGATTCCGGCATGCTTTCCATGCAAGGAACGTAGCCGGAGTGGTGTAGGTAATGATGATATCCGCCCGGGTGCTGTCGATAAGCTTGCGAACCCGCTTCAGCTCATTGAGAAAGGTGAAGACGGCTATATTGCGCGAGCTGTGGTGCTGCACAGATGCCGCTGTCATGCGGCCAACGAGTTCATTCGGCGGGGAAATGACTGTATTCCTGTATCCTGCCTGCTGAAGACCACATGCCAGATCTGCGGCCAGCTGGTTAACACCGCCTGGCCGCAGACGCGGGCTGATGTGGAGGATATTCATTATTTCCCCAGTGCAGAATAGAGGTCGATGTGTGCCTGAATCATGTCTTCCCGCCGATAGGGTGCCGGCACAGGCGTGCGGGGGACAGGGCGCTGCGAGTACCACTTCTCAAGAAGCTCTGCCATAGCCTGCGGATTGCAGGCAGGTACACGCCCCTCGGGCAGGAACTGCTCAAGCTGCTCACCCACACCGCCGTGTTCATAGCCGGCCACCGGACGCCCCAGGGCCAGAGCCTCGAGTGTGGTCTTTCCGAAGGATTCGGGCTGCAGAGTGAGGGAAAGGGTGATATCGCAGGCGCAGAGTACATCTGCCAGGTCGCGTCGGTGCCCGGTCCAGGTGACACAGTCTGAGAGTCCCGCAGCTGCGAACTCGGCGGCTACTTCGTCACGATAGGCCTCCTTGCCTTTTTTCGTTTCGCCTACGATGACTGCGTGCGCAGGAATTCCCTTGCTGCGCAGGTGGGCTATGACGGGAACCAGGTGCGGAGCTCCTTTCAACCGGGTGATTCGGCCTGGGAGACAAAGCGTGTACTTCCCCGCCAGTTCCGGGTACTGTGCCTGCCATGTGTCCATCCATTCCTTTGAAGGCGTGTAATCGGGGCGGAAGCGGTCGGAGTCGACCGAATTCGGGATGACGATAATACTTTCCTGAGGAGTCCTGGGGTAGTTTTCCAGGATATGTTCGCGCATGCAACGAGAAACGGCAATAACGCGCTCACCTCTGGCCATGATGCCCGAGTAAGCATTCACTGAGTGAAAACCGTGGAATGAGGTTACCACGGCGGGGCGTTCGGCGGGGCGAAGCTTGCGGCACGCCAGGTACCCAACCCATGCGGGCACGCGGGAGTGAAGGTGCAGAATATCCGGCTTTTCCTCACGAATCAGGCGGGCAGTACTGCCAATCTGAAGAAGAGTGAAGAGGCTCTTCTTGCCGATGGGGCGGGTGATGTGCCGAGCACCGGCTGCTTCGATGGCAGGCACCATGCTGCCGCCTGCCGAGACTACAACATTGTCAACTCCGGCGGCGGTAAGCCCTTCGCAGAGTTCGAGAACAACTTGTTCCACGCCGCCGGAGCTCAACGAGGGAAGCAGATGCATCACTTTCATGGCAGTAATCGCGGGAAATGATCCAGAATGTAGGTGGCAGCGCGGGCTGCCTCGTTCATCACAGTGCCGGTCTTCGGGATGGTGTTCGTCTTGGCCCATTCGGTAAAGCGGCATACGCTGCCATCGGCAATGAGCATGTTGAGCCCGCGGGCAATACGGGAGGCATCCGGTTTGTGAGGTCCTTCTTTAGCCGGCATTTCGATAATGCCGACCGGAGCACTGCTGGAAAGTGCCTCGTACACCATGCTCACGCTGTCCTGCGTGACCCATACTTCCTTGGCTTTTGAGAGGTTATCCGCCACCCAGGTGGGGCCGGTCTCTTCGACGGGTACCACTTTGATGTTCGGACATGCTACCCCTACATCGTGTACAAAGTCAGCAGGGGTGCGGCGCGAGGTGGTAAGTACGATGGGGGTGGAAGTGAGTCTGGCGATGGAGGAAAGCTGGTTGAGCACGAGCTCTGCATCCCAGTTGTAGCTCTTGCTGGGGCCACCAATGAGGATGAGTGTCTGCACCTTCTCTACGTCCGGAGTCGGGCGTATGCCGTTGATGGCTCCGTTTGTCGGGAAAATACGACCATTGGCTTCAAATCCATCGGGCAGGTCGTGACGCGGCGTGATGCAGAGATCAAACATGCCGGACGGCAGACTGGGACGCATGCACACCATGCACAGGCAGCGCAGGTGGCGCGCCAGACTGAGTGCAGCCAGGTGTGTGCCGTGCCCAGCGCACAGAATCAGATCCGGCCGGGGCAAATCAAGCTCCTTACCTTTGTAGAAGAGCTTGCCGAACCAGCTTTTGCCGGTGATATCGACTTCGTAGCATGCGTGCTGGCGCTCGGGGGCACGCTGAGAAGCCTGTTCGATGAGGGCGCTGGCCAGTCCTCTGGTCTGGGAGAGGTGGCCTTTCTTGCCATCGCTGATGATATAGATAATCATGGCGTTATTGGAGAGGTAAAGTGACGCTGCCACAGAGGGTTTGTCCCATGAGCGGCGTATTCAGGGTGCCACAGGGCAGGTTCTCTTCGCTTACCACAGTGCTGGCCTGCGGGTCAAACAGCAGCAGCGGCATGCCTTCCGGTTCTGCCGGGTCGATGACATCCGGTGTGGCCAGCTTGCACGGATTCACGCAGCATGCCTGCACGAGTTCCGCCCAGCTCAGTTTGCCCGGTTTGACAAGCCAGGTATAGATGGTGGGCAGGAAATGATCCAGCAGGCACATGCCTTGCGGAGCGGTGGTGAAATCCTGTTTCTTGGCAAAGGGAGTGCAGGGGGTGTGGTCGGACACGATGCAGTCAATGGTGCCGTCCTTCACGCCGGCAAGCAGGGCTTCGGTATCAGCCTTGTCGCGCAGCGGGGGCAGGGTCTTGTAGTTCGTGTCGTACTCGCCCACGTCCTCATGGGTGAATAACAGATGATGCAATGATACCTCTGCGGTGAGCTTGCATCCGGCTGCCTTGGCGCGGCGTATGATTTCCACGCCTTCGGCGGTGCTTACGCTTTGTACATGCACGCGGCAACCGGCGTCCTGAGCCAGACGCACGATGATTTCAAGCCCGATTTCCTCTGCGCAGGCGGGGGTGCCATGCAGGCCGAGCTTGTATGAGGTGGTGCCGGGGTGCAGGCAGGTGTTGGCCGTGATGCTGGGTACATCGCCTCTCAGCGCCATGCACATATCCAGCTCGGCCACGTATTTCATGGCGCGGTGCAGCATGAGCAGGTTGCCCGGGCGTTCGCCGCCGTCGCTCAGAATATGGATGCCACGGGCTGCCAGTGTGTTATAAGGCGCCTGCTGGTCGCCTTTCATACCCTGGGAAATGCAGCCTGCGGGAATCATTTCTGCTGCAGAGCGCTGCCCCACGGCCTCGCGGAAGCTGTCAAGTGCAGAGCTGTTGTCAAACATGAATCCGGTGGTAGGCATGACCAGCATGCCCCACACGCCACCCTGTACTGCAGCCTGACCGGTGCGGGTCACGGATTCGCGCTTGCTGCGGCCTTCTATCTCCACCTTGGCGTGCAGGTCGAAAAGAGCGGGAAGTATCAGCTTGCCAGTGGCGTCTATGACGCGGGCCTTCGCCGGAATATTCATCTGACCGGCGGGTGCTACCTCTGCATCGCTGATGGTGATGCCGCCGAACTCGGGCACAAGCTGGCTGTGACCGGGTGCCAGGCGGATGTCAAAACATTCACCCGTGGGTGCCCAGGTGGCATTGCGGATATAAGTACTAGTCATTGTTCTGAGTCCGGGGGCTGAGGTAAGAGAGGATGCTCATGCGGGCGGCCAAGCCGTTTTCGACCTGGTCGCAGATGAGGCTGTTGCGGTATTCCATGGCGGCATCGCAGAGTTCTACGCCGCGGTTCACCGGGCCGGGGTGCATGATGCTCAGATCAAGGGCATCGATGCGCTTAAGTCGTTCTTCCGTGACACCGAAGGCATTGTGATAGTCTGCTGAGGGGAAGAACGGTGTATCCATGCGCTCATTCTGAACGCGAAGCAGGTAGATGACATCCGGTTTCCATTCAAAGACTGCATCCCAGTTCGTGAAGCGGGGAATGCCTGTGTATTTCTCCTGCGGTACCAGGGGGCCGGGCCCCATGTAGGCCACGGCTGCCCCCAGACGGCGCAGAATGGTGCTGGTGGAACGGGCAACGCGGCTGTGCAGAATATCACCGATGATGACAACCCGCTTGCCGGTCAGGTCGCCATATTTCTCCTGCAGGGTGAACGCATCCAGAAATGCCTGGCTGGGGTGCGCGTGGGCACCATCGCCGGCGTTAATGACGGAGGCTTTGGCATGGCGGCCGATGACGGCAGGTATGCCGCTGAGTTTATGGCGCACGATGATGTAGTCCATGTGCATGCTCATGAGCGTGTCGATGGTGTCGTGCACGCTTTCGCCTTTCACCACGGAAGACGTGGCCACCGTGAAGGTGGTTACGTCTGCCTGCAGTCGGCGGGCTGCCAGTTCAAAAGAGGAGCGGGTGCGGGTACTCGGCTCGTAGAAGAGCGTGAGCACTGAGCGCCCGGCAAGGGCGGGGTGTGTCTTGCCGCTGCAGAATACCTGCTTCATCTCCGCTGCACCTTTCAGAATGCCGCGGATATCCGCATCGCTCAGCGATTCTATGGTCAAGAGATCTTTAGGCGTACTCATCGGTTGATATTGAGTTGATTGCCCTGGGCAAAGGCCCTTATTGATTATTCAGCCAGCTTGATGATGCGGTGGGCGGCCATGGCGGCGTTGACGGGAGTCTTCTTGTGCAGACCCACCGTGGTGGCAGGTACGCCGCCGGGCAGCTGGGAGATAGCCAGCAGGGCATCCACGCCATTAAGCGGGCCACAGGGTACCGGCACACCAATGACCGGAAGCTCCGTATTCATGACAACCACGCCGGGCAGCGCAGCGGAGAGACCGGCTACGCAGAGCAGCACAGCCTTGGTGCCGCTGGCTTCAAGGCCTTTCAGATACTCGATGAGTGCGGGCAAATCGCGGTGGGCAGAGTAGATGACTTCTTCGTGCTCAACGTTGTTCTCCTGGAAGTATACGCGAGCCGGTTCCATGAAGGGAAGGTCGCTCTTGCTGCCGTAAATTGTGATAACTTTCATGCTACCGCATATTCTATCACGCACGCACGCGCGTAGCAAGCAAAAAGCATGCGTATGGCGCGCGTCAATGGACGCCTGGTTGCTGCGTCCGACCCTCAGAGCTTGATGAAGACGCGCTTGCAGTACAGGAAGTAGCAGAGCAGCCACCCAAGCAGCAGCGCCACTGCTGCATTGGCTACTCGAACCCATTCTGCCGGAAGTATCAGTGCCCAGGTGCCACTCAGCATTCGCGCTGAAAGCATATGTAAACTTACCAGATGCGTAACCACATAGGCCGCCAGGGCATTCATTCCCACCACTCTCAGCGGCAGACTCCAGCGAATCCAGCCCAGAACATCGATGATGACGTGGAAGATGCTGATGCAGATGCAGCCTATGCCTGCTGCGCAAAGCACGAAACCGGGCGTCCAGATGCCTTTGATGACGGGGAGAAAATACCCTGCTGCCAGCAGGAGTACTCCGCCTGCCAGTATGGAGGCAACGCGTAACCCTCTCTGTGGCATGAGCATGAATATTCTTCCCGTGCCATAACCCAGCAGGTTCAGTGCCGTGGCAGAGACGATGCAGAGAGGGCCTTCCGGGTCATAACTGCCGCTGTATAAGACTCCGGGACACATTCGAGCGTCTATCCATGCATTGATGCAGCCTGTCGGAGTGTAGTTGCCACCCAGGTGCTGGGCAAGTCCTACGCCTGTCAGAATACCTGCAGCCAGCAGGAGTATCCCCATCATGCGCCCGCGGCATGCCAGCACCAGTGTGCCGGCGGCTGCGCCGGATATGCCGATGAGCCCCAATACGGAGGCGCACCGCATCTTTGATAAATCCCAGCTGATGGGACCATTCACCAGGAATCCAAGCATTACCAGCACCAGTGCCCGCCACCACAACTTGCCCAGGGTGCGCCATGGGCTGCAGTCCATTCTTCGGCTTAAGGAAAAGAACATGGCCAGACCTGCCATATACACGAAAAGGGGGAAAACACAGTCATATATACGCAGTCCGTCCCATGGGGCGTGTCCCATCTGCTGGCGCAGCCATTGCCATGCTTCATTATTGCTGTACAGCGGGTAAAGTGTGTATACCAGCGTGTCGATGCCTAGTATGATGAGCATATCCAGCCCGCGCAGCGCATCTAGTGAATTCAGTCTTACACCCGGCGTATCCATGCTCGATACTCTACCAGATTTTTCCCTGACTGGCAATATAATCTAAAAAATTAGAAAAATTCTAAAATAAATCTTGAACAAAAGTCGGAGTTAGTGTATCCTAACTGCAACAACCAATAATTACATATCATGTTAGTAGGAAAACAAGCACCTCAGTTCAAAGCAACGGCCGTTATCAATGGAGAAATCGTGAATGACTTCAGCCTGACCGATTATGTGGGCGAGAAGTATGTGGTCTTTTTCTTCTATCCGAAGGATTTCACCTTTGTGTGTCCGACGGAGCTTCTTGGCTTCCAGTCAGCCCTGGAAGAGTTTGCGAAGCGCGACACGGTAGTGGTAGGTTGCTCGACAGATACGGAGTTCAGCCACTGGGCCTGGTGCCAGAAACCTCAGTGCGAGGGTGGTATTGCCGGCGTGACATATCCGCTGGTGGCAGATACGAACAAGACCATTGCGGATGCTTTTGACGTACTGGCCGGTGAACGCTATCTGGATGAAAACGGCAAGCTGCAGGTGAAGGGCGAACTCGTGGCTTATCGCGGACTCTTCCTCATCGACAAGCAGGGTATCGTGCGCCACCAGCTGGTGAATGACATGCCCCTCGGTCGCTCCATTGATGAGGCAATCCGTATTGTGGATGCGCTGCAGCACTTCGAGAAATACGGCGAAGTATGTCCTCTGGGCTGGCACCCCGGTCAGGAGGCAATGAAAGCGACCCACGAAGGTGTGGCCGAATATCTCGGCAAGCTGCAGAGTGCAGAATAAACATCTTCACATCGTAAGTAGAGCAAAGCATAAAAGCCCTGGACCGAAAGGTTCAGGGCTATATCTTCGTTCAATTTTTATACATTCTACATACAAAATCCGGAGCGGTAAAGAAAACAAAAAGCGCCGACGTGTGGCCGGCGCTTTTGGGAAATCCGTTAATGGAGGAAATCAGTACACGTCCTTCTGGTAACGCTTGGCTGCCTTCATGTCGGCAAGGTAGGCCACGGCCTCTTCCTCGGAACGGTTGCCGTACTTGGCGATGATTGCGAGCAGAGCCTTTTCCACATCCTTGGCCATGCGGTTGGCATCGCCGCACATGTAGAATGCTGCGCCCTTTTCGAGCCACTGCCATACTTCCTCACCGGCCTGTTCCATGAGGTTCTGCACATAAATCTTGTATTCCTGATCGCGGCTCCATGCTACGGAAAGCTTGAGCTTGCCGCTCTCGACGAGCGGAGCTGTCTCGTCCTCGTAGCAGTTGTCAGTTGCCTGATAGGGGTTGCCGAAGAAGAGCCACATGGGGCCGGCGGCGTTGTCGGCCACGCGCTGCTGCCAGAAGGCGCGGAACGGGGCAATGCCGGTGCCGGGGCCTACCATGATGATGGGAGTGTTGCCATCCTCGGGCAGACGGAAGTTCTTGTTGCTGTGCACAAATACCTTCACTTTGTCACCGGCCTGGATGCGGTCGGCCATGAAAGTGGAGCACACGCCGCCGCGCTTGCGGTCGTTGGTGGTGTAGCGTACAGCGCCCACACAGAGGGAAACCTGACCCGGAACGGCGTCGGGGCTGGAGGCAATGGAGTACAGACGCGGGGAAATCTTGCCCAGGATGCTTACGAAAGCAGTAGCGTCGGCAAAGGTGGCCTTGCAGGTCGGGCAGGTGGCGAGGTCGAGCACATCGCGGCCCCAGCAGAAATCCTTGAGCGCGTCCTTGTCAGCCAGAATACCGGCAAGCTTCTCACTGTTGGCCACGGCATTCCACTTGGTCAGCATGCCCTTCTTCAGGTTAGTGATATCGTATGCAGAAATGAGAGCTTCGCGAAGAGATGCCGTTTCTCCACTGGGGGTGGGTACTTCTGCTGCAGGGTCAAGACCAAGTGCCGCGATGAGGGCATCAACAAGTGCGGGGTCGTTGCAGGGGATTACACCCAGGGCATCACCAGTGGTGTAGCTCAGACCGGAACCTTCCAGAGAGTAATCCACGTGGATGGTTTCCTTAGCGCTGCCGGGTTTGGTAACAGAGCGGACTCCCAGCACGGTGGCCGGGAACGGATTCTTCATGCTATACGGTTCCATTGTCGTAAAAATAAGAATGCTTTTGCTGGCATATAGTCTGCCTGATAGAGTACGGAATGTCAAGGAAAATTACGGTTTCAAGGTATGAAATAAGCACCGGTTTTGCGGGAACCCCGGTATTCAATCTGACCGCTTTCACGCAGTGTCTGCAGATGCCGGTCCAACATTCGGGGTGAAATATCCGGCAGGCCGCTCATGATGTCCATCCTTTTGCATCCGGGGTGCTTTTGAATGAAGTTCAACAATTGGTCGATGGGGGTGGCATTTTGCCGGCTCGGGTGAGGGGTAGCTGGCTTTCGGCGAAGTGTCGTGAGAATCGCGTGTAGCGATGCAGATATCAGCTGCGTTGCGTCCAGCGCCGCCAGCGCGAGATTCATTTCCTGGGTAAAAGGCACTTTTTCGAGTGAGGGATGGTAAGAAGTCAGCAATTGGCGGTGCAGGGCGGCTATCAGTAATTCGTTCCCGGAGGCAAAGGGTGAGATGCGCTGCAGCTCGAGACAGAACACTGCAGCCCGGATAATCGGGTGAACGGGGGATTGGTTCAGCCACTTGGACAAAGCTTCTGTGAGTACCGGTATCCAGTGCGGATTGTTACCGCAGGGGCGGTAGTAACCATCGCCACCGAGCCCGGCGTGCGTCTGGCGTATATACCGTTCGCTCATTTCGAAATCTGGCGCAGAGCTGCTACTGTGGGGTAGCAGGGCTGCTATTTCGCCAAGCATGTTGAGTGATGCGTCGCTGATGCTGAACGGAGGCTTGTACATAATGGCAATATAAACCGAATTCTTTATTTGTCAATAGAAAATAACTCTTTCTGGCAAAATAAACGGCGAAATAAATGGCGATATAAATACTATATACAGGCAAAATAAAGCACCCTCCGATGTGGAGGGTGCCTGTGGATGAAAGATTGATGCCAGATGCCTGTATCAGAGTCGGATTGCGGCCGAGCTCCAGGTGAGGCCTGCGCCGAAAGTGACCAGCAGGATGATATCGCCCTTCTTGGCGCGTCCCGAGGTCACAGCCTCATCCAGCGCAATGGCCACAGCCGCACCGGAGGTGTTGCCGTACTTGTGAACATTCACAAACACTCGCTCGGTGGGAATGCCGAGACGCTGTGCCACGGCGTTGATGATGCGGAGGTTTGCCTGGTGGGGAATCACCATATCGACGTCTTCCGGCTTGATTCCGGTACGGTTGATGAGGGAGAGTGCGCTGTCCTTCATGTGGGCTACAGCGTAGCGGAACACTTCATTACCGCGCATGGCCAGGGTGTAAAGCTTCTCCTGGATGTTCTCCTCAGTGGTGGGAATGGCAGAGCCGCCGCCGGGCACCATGAGCAGATCCGTGAGACGGCCGTCAGAGCCGATGTCGGAGGCGAGAATAGCACTGTCACCCTCAATGCCCGTGCCGGTGCGCAGAACAGCTGCGCCTGCGCCATCGCCAAAGAGCACGCAGGTGGAGCGGTCTTCCCAGTTCACGATGTGGCTGAGTTTTTCAGAGGCGATGATGAGCGCTGTTTTGGCCTGGCCACAGCCGATGTACTGCACGGCCGTCTTGAGGGCATACAGGAAACCGGAGCATGCGGCAGAAATGTCGAATGCAGCAGCGTTTACTGCGCCCAGATTAGCTTGCACATAGCAGGCGGTGGAAGGGGTGAACGTGTCGGGCGTGACAGTGGCCACAATGATGAGGTCAATCTCTTCCGGGGTTACGCCGGCGGCTTCCATGGCGCGGCGTCCGGCCTGGGTAGCCATATCGCTGGTCTTTTCGTTGGGTGCGGCAATGCGGCGCTCCTCGATACCTGTACGTGTGACAATCCATTCGTTGGAGGTATCGACCATCTTTTCCAGATCTTCGTTGGTGAGACGGCGCTCAGGAACATAGGACCCCGTGCCGATGAGGGCCACGGGCAGACGCTTGAAAGGTTTTGTAAGGTCGTTCATAGCAACGTGCTTTTTCAATGTCGATACTGTGTATACTAACACGATGATGGGGAGTTGGCGAGAGATTTTTTTCAACATGCCGCAAAAAAGTAGAGCGAACTCTACGCGTTATTCCCAGTTTTTAGCCCGGAAGAAGTGTTCTGCTGAGCCGGAGCTGAGGTTTCTGAGGTTGAGATACCGCGTCTGGAGCAGGGTGCTGTTGCGGTGACCCATTTCCTCTTGCAGTAACACCAGATTATGGAAATGTTTCAGGTGCATGCTTGCAAAGGTGTGGCGCAGAGCATCGCTCTGCCAGCTGTCGAACCCGGCTTGTCGGCGTAATTTGCGCCACAGTCGTTCCCAGTCCGCTGGCGCAATGCTGCCTTTGGCTGAGCGAGCCTGTTGGATAAGTGGGCGTGAGCCTCCTCTCAGAGACACGGCTCGTGCTCCGCCTGTTTTGCTGTTCGCTGGTTCGATATAGACCACCTTTTCGTCCGGGTCAATATCGCTCCAGGAAAGGCGTCTGACTTCCATGGGGCGTATACCGCACCATAGCATCAGTCGCAGAGCGGGTTCCATGCTTTGCAGTGCCTTGCTGCTTCGGCAGGCTTTCAGAAGATTGCGAATCTGTTGAAGGGAAAGGATCTGAATCTTTTTCTCAACCACCGGTGGGCGCAGAATAGCGCGGGCTGGGTTTGTGGAGCACCAGCCTTGCCTCTCTGCGTGGTGAAAAATGCTGTGCAGTACGGATTGTGCTTTCCGGTAGCTGTGTTTGCTGTGGCCGAAACAGTACTGGAGCATGTCCCGGCATTCCTCGATACTGATGTTGCGGATGGCTGTCCCGGCTATATTCTTGTAGCGACACATGCGGTTGATGTATGAGCGTAAATCCGCTTTTGTGCTGGGCCGGCGGTGTGCCCGCGCTTTCATGCTGAAGTCTGCAGCACTGCGAAAGCTGACGCTTGGTTCGATTTTCTCGACAAACCGGGCAAATGTGTCGACCATATGTTTCAGCTGTGTCAGAAACGCTGTGTCGATTACGGTGTGCGCTGTATTGCCCTGGGCGTTGATTGCGGTGAGAATCTGCTCGGTATCGGTTTTCCTGAGCTTCTGAGTTACGTTTTCTGATTGTTGAGTCATTGCTTGCATGGTTGATATAAGGTATACGTGATTCAATTGTTTGTCTGCTAAGTGATGTTGCGTCGATACGCGTATACGCGCGTAAAGACGTACATTGTGCTTGCTACTTCGTGAGATTTGTGCTAGAGTCCTGCCTGTACGTTTTTCCCTGAAAATTCATGAATACGGAACTTCGCATCGTCATCGGTTCAGACCACAAAGGTGTGGATTTGAAGGAAGCAGCCATCGAAATCCTCACCGGCTGGGGATACCAGGTAGAGGACGTAGGTCCCGCCACCAAGGAATCCTGCAACTATGCAGAGTACGCCAACAAGGTGTGCAAGCGTGTGGTTGATGGTCTCGCTGACCGCGGCATGCTTATCTGTTTCTCCGGTCTGGGTATGAGCATCGCTGCAAACCGCTGGAAGGGCGTGCGTGCTACGCTGGCCCGTACTCCGCAGGAAGCCGCTTTTGCCCGCCATCACAACAATTCCAACGTGCTGTGCATGGCTTCTGCGTTCCTTTCTCCTGAGGCTATGGAGGAAGTGCTGCGCATCTGGCTGGATGCCGAGTTCGATGGAGGTCGTCATATCAACCGTCTGCAGGTGGGCTCCGGTTCCCCCCTGGCTGCGAGCGATCCTGAGCTTGCCGCCTACATCGAGGAGGAGCGCCAGCGCCAGAATAACAATATCGAGCTTATCGCTTCCGAGAACTTCACATCCCCCGCTGTCATGGAGGCTCAGGGTTCCTGCCTTACCAACAAGTATGCCGAAGGTTACCCCGCCAAGCGCTGGTATGGTGGCTGTGAAGTCGTAGATAAGGTGGAGCAGCTGGCCATTGACCGCGCCAAGGCTCTCTTCGGCTGTGATGCCGTGAATGTTCAGGCTCACTCCGGTTCTTCTGCCAACCAGACGGTGTACCATGCCTGCATCAACCCCGGCGATACCATTCTGACCATGGACCTTGCCTGTGGCGGTCACCTTTCCCACGGCTTCTTTGCCAATTTCTCCGGCAAGACCTACAAGGTGGAGCACTACGGCGTGAGCCCCGAGACGGAGATGATTGACTATGATGCCCTGGAAGCCAAGGCTCTGGAGGTGAAGCCCGCCCTTATTCTGGCCGGTGCTTCCGCCTATTCCCGCACCATTGACTTCGCCCGCATTCGTCAGATCTGTGACAAGGTTGGCGCCATCATGTTCGTGGACATGGCTCACATCGCCGGTCTTGTGGCTGCCGGTGTGCATCCGTCTCCCGTTCCCTATGCTGATTTCGTATCCACCACCACTCACAAGAGCCTGCGTGGCCCGCGTGGCGGTCTGGTGATGTGCAAGGAACAGTGGGCCAAGAAGCTCGACAGCGCCACCTTCCCCGGCCTGCAGGGCGGTCCCCTCATGCATGTGATTGCCGCCAAGGCTGCCTGCCTTGGTGAGGCTCTCAAGCCCGAGTTCCGCGAATATGCCGAGCAGATTGTGAAGAACGCCAAGGCTATGGCCGATAAGCTTGCCCAGCTTGGCTTCCGCATTGTGGCCGGTGGTACGGATAACCACTGCTTCCTCGTTGACCTGAGCGGCAAGGGCCTTAACGGTGCCGAAGCTCAGATTGCTCTGGATAAAGTGGGCATCACCGTGAACAAGAACGCCATTCCCTACGACAAGGGAACGACCTTCAAGCCCAGCGGTATCCGCATCGGTACTCCCGCTGTAACCACTCGCGGTATGAAGGAAGACGATGTTCGCAAGGTGGCCGAGTTCATTGGCCGTTGCCTTGCCATTCTTGCTGCTCAGAAGGTTTGCGAAACTCCCGGAGCTTACGATGCTCTCCGTGCTGAAGTTTCCGCTTTCAACAAGAGTTTCCCCATGCCGTAAGGGCATGCACATTGAAAAAAGGGGCGGAACTCCGGTTCCGCCCCTTTTTTATATCCTGTTCATCGAACAAAAAGAAATGGCAACTTCTAAAAAGTCAGAGTATCTCGATAAATTGGACTTTGTCGAAATGAGCGAAGCGAACGAAACTTAAAAGCCCGCTGATGCTGGCGACATATCAATAGCGAGGGGTAGAGCGAGGGCGCGCCAGCGAGCCTCGCGGAACCCCTCGTTTGATAAATAAACAAATAAAACCCGTGAAACGGGTGACATAGGACTTTGGCATTCAACATTTCCACGGCTCCTGTCACCCGTTCCACGGGTTCCGGAT
>JAZONE010000045.1:0-25190 GCA_045654325.1 Akkermansia sp. | reverse complement strand
GCGAGTACGACCACGAGGTGCAGGGCAACACCGTGCTGAAGCCCCTGGCCGGCGCCAGCGCCGATGCCCCGCAGGATGCTTCCGTCATCGACATCGACGGCTCCGACAAGCTCATGTCCCTGGCTCTGGCCATTCTGCCGGGGTGGGGCAAGACCGACCCCTACGCCATGGGCACCGGCACCGTGGACGAAACCGTGCGCCAGCTGGTACTGGCCGGCACCAACCCGGACAAGATTGCCCTGCTGGACAACTTCTGCATGGGCAACCCCGAGGAACCCACCGAGCTGGGTCGCATCGTGGAATGCGCCAAGGGTATCCGCGAGGCCGCTCTGGCCTACGGCGCCCCCTACGTATCCGGTAAGGACAGCTTCTACAACTACTTCGAAACGGAAGACGGCCCGGTGAACATTCCCGTGACCTTCCTCTGCTCCGGTTTCGGTGTGGTGGAGGACGCCGCCCACGTGCGTGGTGCTTCCCTGCGCCGCAGCAACAGCGCCATCTTCATGGTGGGTAACACCGAGGACGAAATGGGTGCCTCTGTCTATGCCCGAGTGAAGGGAATCTCCGGCGCCAAGGTGCCGCAGACCGACTGCGCTAAGAACTACGAGCTCTACAAGGCCTACTACGAGAAGGCTCTCACCCAGGGGCTGGTGCTTTCCGCACACGACCTCTCCGAGGGTGGTCTCGCTGTGGCTGCAGCCGAGATGGCCTTCTCCGGCATCGGCGGCATGAAGATTGACCTGGATGCCCTGCCCACCGTGAACGGCTGGCAGAACAACGCTGTGCCCTGCTTCTCCGAAAGCACCGGCCGCTTCCTCGTGGAAGTGGACGAAGACATGGCTGCTGAGTTCGAAGCCGCTATGGCCGGCTTCCCCTGCGCCCGTATCGGCTCCGCCACCACCGACGGTCAGCTCACCATCACCGCCAAGGGCAGCACCGTGCTGCAGGCTGAGATTACCGAGCTGAAGAACATCTGGAAGAATGGTCTTACCCCCTTCTATTGATAAATACTTCGTACTTCCAACCTCGTACCTCGTACTTCAATATGCCTCACGCATTACTTCTCAAATACCCCGGCACCAACTGCGACGTGGAAACTGCACGCGCTCTGAACGCAGCCGGTTTCTCCACCCAGGTGCAGCCCATCGCCACCGCTACCCCGGCTCATGTGGCCAAGGCTCAGCTCGTCGTGTTCTCCGGCGGCTTCTCCTACGGTGACTATGTGATGAGCGGCCGCCTGGCCCAGCTGGAAACCGAGCGTTTCCTGGGCGATGCCCTGCAGAAGCACTTCGACAACGGCGGCTTCCTCTTCGGCATCTGCAACGGCTTCCAGATTCTCACGAAGCTCGGCATCCTGCCCAAGGCCTCCCTCATCTGGAACAAGAGCGAGCGCTTCGAGTGCATGTGGGACAAGCTGGTGAAGGTGGCTCCGAACTGCCCCTACACCACCTACCTGCCCGAAAACTTCGAGCTTCCCTCTGCCCACGCCGAAGGCCGCCTTGTCTGCGAACCCGGTGATGCCCAGAAATACCTCGACTCCGGCTGCGTAGCCCTGCAGTATGCCGATAACCACAACGGCTCCGAGCTCCGCATCGCAGGCCTCATGGATCCCTCCGGCCGTGCCATGGGTCTCATGCCCCACCCGGAGCGTTTCCTGAAGCCCCGCCACCACTATGACCCGGACTGGTCCGGCGACCCCGATTGGGGCTGGGGTTACTACTTCTTCAAGGGCGCTTATGATGCCCTGAAGTAAAGAAGTGGGATTTTCTCCTTATTACCGCCGCGGTTTTCCCAAACCGCGGCGGTTTTCTGATATTATTTTTGAAATCCGGTGAGGGACAAGCGGGGTATTTCACTCACAAGGTTGACACTTTAGTTCAACTACACAGGTTATACTTTTCGCGTAAGTTTGGTATCATTGTTACTGCGCAGCTTGCCTGACTATCGGTCAAGTGAAATCTATTGGCAACTCTTCCTGCAACTACCCACCAGCACAGGTAAAGGGAACGTGGTCGTTACCCTTTGATACAGCCTTGGCTTAATTCCGCGTAGACGGCCAACAAGACTGCTGGTTGAGTACTTACTGAGAACCATTTTGAGAGAAAAGAGAAATCTATTTACCTCCCTAAAAAAAAGCTGTACACCTCTCAAGGCATACATTACAATAGCGCAGCTAATTATCTAACCGATAAACAATAGAACCATGTCATCGACGGAAACTCCGACACAGCAAAGACATTTTCTCTCCCACATTGAAGGTTTGCGAGGCATTGCTATCCTACTCATCGTTCTCTACCACTTGAATACAGATTGGTGCGTGCGCGGTTATTTCGGTGTGGATGTATTCCTCGTCATATCCGGTTACCTCATATACAAAAGTTATCTTAATCACCAGGATAAACTAACGTTCCTTACTTTCTGCAAAGCACGTTTCATCCGTCTATTCCCGCCGGTTCTGGCCTTGATGATAGCCTATCACCTCATATCTGTGCTGGTTCTGGATTCACGGGAATGGATATACTACTGTCCAAGCGGTGTTGCTGCCCTGCTGGGTTATGCAAACTCATACTTTGATAACCTGATGAAGGACTATTTCGCTGTAGATGCAGCCAGATATCCGCTCCTTCACCTCTGGTATCTTTCGGTCATTATTCATTTTTACCTGCTTTTCGCCATTCTTTTCATTGTACTGAAACGAATTTCGCCCAAATGGAGATGGTGTATCCTATTCATCATTGCCGGCATTTCATTTCTTCTTTTCAAGTTCTGGCAAGTGCCGTACAGATGGGCATTCAAACTGATGGATGACCCTATTTCGCTCCCACCACGTAGTGCCTATTACTGGACTATCGGACGATTCTGGGAATGCATTGCCGGCATGCTTATTGTGTACATGCCGAAGTTCAGGAACAACACATTTAAATCAATTCTCACCATTCTGGGCCTCATCGGCATCATCCTTCCGTCATTCATCCCCCTTCGTGGTCCGCAGCAGAATCTGTTTGCCATATGGGGAACTATGCTGATTATTGCATATCCGCCCACCGGTGTTACCTCCCGTCTGCTCTGCAACCCTGTAGTGCAATTCATCGGGCGAATCTCCTTCTCGCTCTATCTGTGGCATTACGTGGTATTCTACATATGGAAGCATTATACATACTGGCACCTGACAACATGGGATCAGAATCTCTACATGCTTGGCACTTCCATCATTTTAAGCTGGGGCGCATGGATACTAGTGGAAAAACACAAGTTCACCTTCAGAACAACAGCTGTATGCTGGGCAACAATACTTATCTTTACGTTCGCCGTCACCTGTTACCCTTCTGTTTTTTCCCGCATTCACCAGAAACATCAATATAAAGTAAAAAATTACAATCAATCGTACTACAAACAACGATTTGAGAACACACCTTTCGAATATGTCCTGAACCACGCAACATTTGCCATCACACCCCCTATATATAATCCGGATCAGGTTAAATTGTTGCACATAGGAGACACGAATCTCGCACCCACATTTTTCATGATGGGAGACAGCCATGCCGGTGCTTATGTATGTGGCATCGATATGCTGGGAAAAGAAGCTGGCTTGGCCGGAGCCTTTGCCTTCTCCCGCCCATTACCCCTCTGCGAATCCAATTTCTCGATTGATAAACCAAATCATCACCAAACCATGACTGAGCAGGTGATTGTTTATCTTTCTAAGCACCCCGAATATAAAACCGTGCTGGCTACTTGCCGATGGGGAGATGAATTTACCCATTACGATGGGAATCCCGAAAGAGCCGTTCGGCGGTTCTGTGAGGAAATTCACCGATTAGGCAAAAAGCTGGTAATTATTACCGACAATCCGACCTTGCTGGAACCGCGTGTAGAATGGTACACCACTTTCTGCAGCATTAATGGCATACCTCCACGAAAAGAAGCTATCGAATGCACGAAAGAATCATACTACGAATACAATGGCAGGGCCATTACGGCACTTGAGCAACTGGAAAAGGAAGGACTCTGCATCTTAGTTCGTGTAGAACCACATCTGTTCACAAATGGCGTCTTCAAAGCTGTAACACCTGATGGTGAATTACTGATGCACGACAAAGACCACCTTACCGCCCATGGTTCGATTCATTACACGCAGAAGTTTAAGAACAAACTTACTGAACTCCTGAAAAATTAAAACTATTCCATGGTGAGTCTGTAAGTGTAATCCATCAGAACAGGCTGAAAAAATATCGCAGAGCAACCCACATTTTCGCTGAGTCTGGCCGGAGGACGGCTGGGCGTGGTACCGGCGGGGGCGTTTCCCCGGCTGGAGCGGGCGTTTGCACGCAGCGCGGGGGCTGGCATGCTGGATTTGCTGCGGCATGGGCTGCCACTGGGGGCGGGCGCGTTCCCGGCCTGGCTTCGGGAGAAGGCCCAGGAGCTTCTGATGCAGCACCTGCGGCGGCTCCGCCGCGGGGATGATACCGCACCGCAGCTTTCGCCACAACAAGCCACCGCCTGGCTGGAGGGTATGCCTCCGGTATATGGCGGAGCAGTCACCACCGGCATGCTTTGCGAGTGGTTCAACTCCCTGGGGGCTGCGCTGGAGCAGCAGGCCGAACGAGAGCTGACAACTCCGGAAAAATGGCTGCAATCCCTGGGCGAAGGCTGGCAGCAGCTGGGCATGCTCTGTTTTCACCTGGCTGAAAATGGCGGAGCAAGCGCAGATACGCATCCATTCGCCTTTCTGGCCACATTCATCCACCGCGCAGGGCAGGACGGCAAGCCCCGCCACGCCCCGCTGGCCATGGCCCGCCAGGTGTATGCCAACGATGCAGAGGCACTGAAAGCGCTTCTGCGCCCGCTTCAGCAGGCCGCTGCCGGCAACGATTTCCTGAATCACCTCATCAACGGCGGGGAGATATACAAACCCTGCGCCTGGGGTCCCCGGCAGGCCTATGATTTTCTGGAAAGCATGCCTCTGCTGGAGCAGGCCGGCATTGAGACCCGCATGGTGAACCTCTGGCAGACCCGCCCACCACGGGTAGAACTGGAGGTTCAGCTGCAACCCGCCGGAAGCGACAGCCAGAAACCCGACCGAGCCCCATCGCTCAATATCTCCAGCCTGCTGCGCTTCAGCCCCCGGGTCGTGCTGGGCAATTACGAACTCTCCGAAACCGAGCTGCAGGAACTGCTGGCGGGCGAGGATGGTCTCATCCGATTCCGCGGCGAGTGGATACGGCTGGACAGAGAAAAACTTGAAAAGCTGCTCAACAGCTGGCGGCAGGCCACGCGCATGGCGGCAGGTGGCATTCCCCTGCTGGCGGGGCTTCGCTGGCTGCTGGGTAAGCACAGCGCCGCCCTGCCCGACATTCCCCCGCCCGAGGACGGCATGCGCGCCGTGGCAGCCCCAGCCCTGCAGGAGGCTCTGCAGCAGCTCACCACCGGACAGCTGAAGCCACAGATTCCCGCGCCTCTGGACGGCATGCTGCGCCCCTACCAGCAGGAAGGCGTGCGCTTTCTCCTCAACATAACAGAAGCCGGGTTCGGTGCTTGTCTGGCGGATGACATGGGTCTGGGAAAAACAATACAGGTCATCGCCTGGCTGGCACACCTGCACGCCACAGGGGTGCTGGATACACGCGCCGCACTCATCGTGGCGCCGGCCTCGCTGCTCACCAACTGGCAGGATGAGCTGCGCAGGTTCGCCCCGCAACTCAACACCCTGGTGCTGCACCCGGACATGCTGAACCGGCAGGACTGCGACTACCTGCAGAAGAACCCGGGCTGGCTGCTGCGCCGGGCACACGTAGCGCTCACCACCTATGGCATGGCCACTCGGCTTTCTGAGCTGCTGGCAGCAGAGCCCCTGCCCGCCCTGGTGCTGGATGAAGCGCAGGCCATCAAAAATGCGGATTCGCAGCGCACGCGCGGCATCATGCAGCTGAGCTCCCCCCGGCGCGTGGCGCTCACTGGCACCCCGGTCGAAAACTCGCTGAGCGAGCTGCGCAGTCTCTTCCACTTCCTCACCCCCGGGCTACTGGGCACAGAGCAGGAATTCAACGCCCTGGTGCAGAAAATGGGCTCCGACTACACGCCACTGCGAAAGCTGGTGCGCCCCTTCATGCTGCGCCGCCTGAAAACCGACCCCGCACTGCTTCCCGAGCTGCCGCCCAAGACCGAGCAGCCCGCCTACTGCCTGCTCACCCCGGAGCAGACACGGCTTTACGCCCGCGAGGTTGAGAAGCTGCAAGCCATCGTGCACGAACCCGACCCGCAGACGCGCCTCTCCCTGCTGCTTCCCATCCTGAGTCACCTGAAACAAATCTGCAACCACCCCGCCCAGTATCTGGGAGAAAGTTACTACGATCCCACCCGGAGCGGTAAGATGACCCGCCTGGGTCACCTGGCACGCCACATTGCCGCCGCGGGCGATGCCGCCCTCATTTTCACCCAGTACCGCAGCATGATGGAACCGCTGCATGATTTTCTGGCCGGGATATTCGGTGCACCCGGGCTGGTACTGCACGGCGGCACCCCCATCGCCGAGCGCCAGCGCCTGGTGCAGCAGTTCCAGCACCCGGGCGGTCCGCCCTTCTTCCTGCTCTCGCTCAAGGCCGCCGGCACCGGGCTCACCCTCACCCGGGCAAGGCACGTCATCCACTTCGACCGCTGGTGGAACCCCGCCGTGGAAAACCAGGCCAGTGACCGCGCCTACCGCATCGGCCAGAAGAACCCGGTCATCATCCACCCCCTCATCTGCCGCGGCTCCATCGAGGAAAATATCCACACCATGCTCACCCGCAAGCGAGACATGGCCGATAAACTCCTCGCCAGCGGGCTGGAAAAACTCCTCCTCCAACTCAGCCCCGAGGAAATAACGAAGCTTGCCCGTTTCGCAATGCATTGATACGCAAGAATTAATCTTAATTAGAAAACATACCTTTTTGCTAAAGCCGCACATTAGAAAGTATGTTTTCTAATTAAGATTGACATTTGATTACAAATAGATTAAATTCTTTTCAAGAAGAAAGAAGCCATGGCCATATTCGACAAAACGCGCGTATACACTCTGCTGGAGCAGTACAATCCCTGGTGGAAAAACGGCAAGGTAATCGCCCCCTTGCCTACAGTACGCCGAAGAGCCTACCAGGATGTACTGAACACCATTACCAACCCCGAGTTGAGGCGCTTTGCCGTACTCAGTGGAGCCAGGCGGGTTGGGAAAACCACAGTCATGAAGCAACTCATAGCAGAGCTTCTTACCCGTGGGGTACCCGCAAGCAATATCCTGTACCTCTCCTTTGACAACCCGATTTTCAAACTCTGCGGATTCGACCAGGTTATTCAGACCTACGAGGAATTCATGCCACACACCGGCACCTATTATTTCTTTCTGGATGAAGTTCAATACGCAGATTCCTGGTCCCTTTGGGTTAAAACCCTCTACGACATGCACTCTGAGTTGCGTGTAGTCGCCACCGGCTCAGCCAGCCCTGCCATCGAAAAAGGAGCATCTGACAGCGGAGTAGGCAGGTGGCGTGTCTTCCGCATGCCCACGATGACTTTTACCGAATACTGCCACATGCGAGGCATTGAGGCAGGAGTCCAGCACGTGCCAACACTACAGAAAATTGCACAAATGAGCGAGCGTGAATTTCATCAATTCATGCTCAAGTTCAACAATCTAACACCGCATTGGAACCGCTACATCATAATGGGAGGATTCCCGGAGCTCCTTTCTATGCAAGATTCCGCCGAGGCTCAACGCATCCTCCGAGAGGATGTGGTAGATAAGGTATTAAAGCGGGATATCCCTGCGCTTTTCGATGTCCGCAATTCTCTGCAACTCGAGAAAATATTCCTCTACCTTTGCCTGCACTCCGGCAGCCTTATCAGCTATGCAAGCATCTGCAGCGAACTGGAAGGAGTTTCCAAACCCACCCTGACCCGCTATATCGATTACCTGCGTGATGCCAATCTACTCTACATCAGCGTCGATAACCACACCATCGGCAAACGAGGCCTTGCTTCTCAGCCTAAAATCTACATAGCTGATGCAGCACTGCGAAACGCCAGCCTCATGATTGAAACCCCCATGGCAAACCCTGCCGATATGGGTCTCATGGCAGAAACAACTGTTTACAAACACTTTGTGCATTCATTTTCTCACATGGCACATGTTGGTTATATGCGTATTCCAGGTGATAAGGAAATTGATATCGTTGTTTCTCTGCCTACGAATACACGAATCCTCTGTGAAGTCAAATACCGCAGCAACTCCCCCCTCAGCGCGCATGATGCAATTCTGAACCAGGCAGCAAGCCCCGGTTGTACAGGTGCCTTTGTAGCCACCCGTGACCCGCAGGATTATAGCATCACCCATACAGATTCCGGCGCTCGTATCATCAGAATTCCAGCACCTGTACTCTGTTATATACTGGGTGCCATGTAGTTACCACAATTAGAAAATACACCTTCTTATTAAACATCCGCATTAGAAAGTATATTTTCTAATTTAGTTTAGCTATTCACTACAAATAAATAAACCACTCTGCAAACAACTTCTATTTCCGTTTTATCCAGAATTGCAGAGCGGCACGGTCACCCGCAGGCACAGTATGGTCATCTTGCTCCTCCACAGGACTTCCCATCTGAGCACTCACGCTATATCCGGCACACCCACTAACTCCAGCAGATCACCTTGCATTCATCGGAGCTCACTTGTATGATAAGGAACACCCACATGGAACAACCTTCTCCTCTTCTGCAACGCATCCATGAACTGGAACAGGAAGTCAATCGGCTCAGGAATCTCCTCGACCAGGCAGGCATCATACACACCCCAGTCTTGCATGAGGAAGAGATAACGCCGCAGCATGCGCTGTTTTTCTATTCGATTTTCAAAGGAAGAAAGGATGTTTTCAGCAAGAGAACTCCTCGCAAGGATGGCTCCGCAGCCTATTACCCGATATGCCGAAACTTCTGGAAGGAAGCGATCTGCAAAAAGCGAATGGGTGAAAAAGTGCGTTGCTCCGAGTGCTTACAACGGGAGTGGATGCCACTCAACCAACGCGTACTAATGAACCACCTCATCGGCATCCGGGATGACGGTGGCGATGTCATAGGCATCTACCCGCTGCTAGAGGATGGAAATTGCAATTTTCTGGTATTCGATTTCGACAGCCACGATGAACCGTTCTCCACGGAATGGAAACAAGATGTGGATACCCTGCGTCTTATCTGCCAGAAACTATCCGTCCCTATTCTTGTTGAGCGCTCGCGTTCCGGTTCAGGTGCACATATCTGGATTCTTTTCAACGAACCCATTCCTGCCAGGACGGCTCGGCAATTCGGCTCTGCTCTCCTGACCAAAGGGGCAGAATCAGTCAATCAACGCAATTTCTGCTCATATGACCGCATGATACCCGCTCAGGATTGTCTGCCAAAGGGCTCTCTGGGAAACCTTATCGCCCTCCCCTTGCAAGGAAGCGCTCTAAAACAAGGTAACAGTGCCTTCATCGATGAAAACTGGGTACCATACCCCAACCAATGGGAAATTCTCAGACAAGCGCAACGAATATCCCCGGACTATATCGAAAAGAAGCTTCACGAATGGGGCTGGCATGGCATATTAGGAGAACTCACGCCCCTCACCCTGGAAGCAACGAAGGAGGCCGAAAAACCATGGGAGCGACACAAGGTAGCGCTTTCCCGCAAAAATGTAAACGGCCGCGTCCGGATTACCTATGCGGATATGATATATGTAGAAAAACACCACCTCACCCCGCAAGCGCAGAATGCCTTACGCCGGCTGGCGGCTTTCAGCAACCCACTCTTCTACCGCACACAGGCCCTAGGTTTTTCCACGGCGCGAGTACCCCGCATCATATCCTGCTCCCGGGATGAGGAGCAATACATCGCTCTGCCCCGTGGGTTAAAAGAGGAATTACGCCAACGGCTGATTTCCGCTGGTATCGACTATACAGAAGAAGACAACCGCCAACAAGGCAATCCCCTTCAAATAAGCTTTAACGGCACACTTTACCCCGAACAACAAGCAGCCGCAGATGCCATACTGAAACACGAAACCGGCGTCCTGCACGCAGCCACAGCCTTTGGCAAAACCGCTGTAGGAGCCTATCTTGTTGCAAAGAGGAAAGTCAACACCCTAGTCCTAGTACATAACCGGGAAATCATGAAGAACTGGGTGGAGGATTTTCAGAAATTCCTGACCATTAATGCTCCTCTACCCACCTATCAGACCCGGACAGGCCGCTTCCGAACGAGGAAATGCATGATAGGCTGCTTGCACTCCTCACATGATTCCACAACAGGACTGCTTGATATCGCAATGTTCAGTTCACTTGGCAGCGGAGATGAAATCTCAGATAAGATCAGGAATTACGGCATGATTATCATGGACGAATGCCACCACGCCGCAGCACGAACCGCAGAAGAGGTACTGCGCCGCGCTACGGCACGCTATGTCTACGGTCTCACGGCCACACCGAAACGAGATGACGGTATGGAGCCCAAAATGCTCATGCAACTGGGCCCCATACGCCATCGTTTTACAGCCAGGCAAAGGGCGGAAATGCAGGATGTGCAGCATTTTCTATACCCCCGTTTCACCCGGCTGAGCAACCCCGGCACCGAATGGAAAATCAATGAAGCTTATCAGGCTCTCATTCAGGACACACTCAGAAATCAACTCATTCTGAACGACACACTGGCAGCTATCCGAGCCGGACGCACCCCCTTGGTGCTCACTAAATTCCGCTCGCACGCAGCGCTACTGCAGCAACAGCTTGCCCCACATGTTGCCCATGTCATCCTGCTGCAAGGCGGCGGCAGAAACAACGAGCGGGAACAACTGCGTCAACAGTTACGAAGCATTCCACAAGACGAAGAGATGGTGGTGGTTGCCATCGCCAAATACATAGGTGAAGGCTTCAATCTACCCAGACTGGACACCCTGATGCTCGCTACACCCATTGCATGGGAAGGCAACGTAGAACAATACGCCGGGCGACTGCATCGCGATTATAAAGGCAAAAAGGAAGTGATTATCTATGATTATGTTGACTGCAACATACGCGTTCTGGACAACATGTACCACAAGCGACTGAAAGCATACAAGAAGATTGGCTATTCACTCTATATTCCCGGTAAAACACAGCCAATGACAAGCAGCGATTCCATTTTCGAATCCGATGCCTATGCTTCCGCTCTAGAACAGGATATATCCTGCGCTAAGCAAGAAATCATCATTGCAAATCCGGATTTATGCTTGAGCAAGATCAACTGGCTCACATCCCTGCTTCACCCACGCAGGAATGATGGCATACGCTCCGCCGTCATCACCCAGTCGCTGTCAAGCTATCCTCCAAACCGCCAGGCCAGCGCTGTTCTCCTGCACGCGCGGTTGCAGTCCGCCGGCATCCACCTCAACACCCCAGTCTCGCTACATCAGCATTTCGCCATCATCGACCGCAACATCGTCTGGTACGGCAACGCCAACCTCCTCTCCCGAGACAAAGTAGACACCCACCTCATCCGTATCATCGCACCGGATATAGCTAGAGAACTTCTAGCTTCCTGTGCAAGGCCGGAAACCGGCGATAAGCAACTCTTTCTGTTCTGATGCCGCCAAATACATAATTTATCGGCCTATAGCGCCACCGCATGGTCATGCTATAGAACAACAATGACTGGAACCCTCACCATCAACCATAGTGCTGCGCTGACGCTCCGCAAACTACCCTACAAATCCCAATTTATCGAGATAAGCTGACTTTTTAGAGTTCCCAATCCTATTTTCCGCGGACTATCATCAACAATGCACTGTTTCGATTTTGGTATAAATGCCCATTTTAACGTCCCCCCTCTGTCAGCCATCTGATTATGCCTGATTTTCAGAAATTCCCCCAACAAAAACAACAAAAACGAATAGATTTTTCACAGGTGCGCAGCATAGATGAATCGTGCCGCAATTTGCGCTTGCCACGGGGTGGAGAAACAGGTAGACTGAGTGGCATATGAGTAAAGAGATTACCCTTGATCAAGACAAGCTGATGGCTCAGCGCCAGCGTGCGCTGGATGCCGCCATGCTCCAGATTCAGAAAGATTTTGGTGAGAACGCCATCATGCGTCTTGGCGACCGCAAGACCATGGAGGTGGAGACGATTCCGACCGGCAACCTGCTTATTGACCGCGCCCTGGGCGTGGGTGGTTTCCCCCGCGGACGTATCGTGGAAGTATTCGGTCCCGAATCCTCCGGTAAGACCACGCTGACCCTGACCGTGATTGCCCAGGCCCAGAAAGCCGGTGGTCTGGCAGCATTCATCGACGTAGAGCACGCCCTGGATCCCGCCTACGCCGCCAAGCTTGGTGTGAATCTGGACGACCTGCTTGTCTCCCAGCCGAACAGCGGCGAAGAAGCCCTGCAGATCTGCGAAGCCCTGGTGCGCTCCAACGCCATCGACGTGGTGGTGGTGGACTCCGTGGCTGCCCTGGTAACCAAGCAGGAACTGGAAGGCGATATCGGCGACAGCACCGTGGGTGCGCAGGCCCGCCTCATGAGCGCCGCCCTGCGCAAGCTCACTGCCCTCATCTCCAAGGCCCGCACCATCTGCATCTTCACCAACCAGATTCGCGAGAAAATCGGCGTGATGTTCGGCAACCCCGAAACCACCCCCGGCGGCCGCGCTCTCAAGTTCTACGCCTCGGTGCGCTGCGATATCCGCCGCATCGGCCAGATTAAGGGGACAGACGGTTCCGTATCCGGCAACCGCACCAAGCTCAAGGTGGTAAAGAACAAGGTTGCGCCTCCCTTCAAGGAGTGCGAGTTCGATATCATGTACAACGAAGGCATCTCCAGCGTGGGCAGCCTCATCGACCTGGCCATGGAGTTCGACGTTGTGCAGAAACGCGGTTCCTGGTTCAGCTACAACGGCGGACAGCTCGCCCAGGGACGCGATGCCGCCAAGGAAACCCTGCGCAACAACCCTGAGCTTTACGCTGAAATCGAAGCCAAGGTGCGCGAAAAACTGGACGCCGCCGGCACCAAATAAACTGATTTTTCAGGCGGCCGGCACCACCGGCCGCCTTTTTCCATATGCCGGCAACAGCAGCAGTACCAGTCATTCCCCTGCCACCGCGCCCAGTGGGCGCCACGCCGGCAGAGGTGGAGACGTATGCTGCTGACTGCCTGGCTCACCTGCATCTGAGCGGCTGGCACTTCGGCTGGGACAAAACCTCCCGCCGGCTGGGCTGCTGCAAAATGAAGCAGCAGCGTATCAGTCTCTCCCGTTACTATGCTGAGACCTACGCCACGAAAGACGCGGCTCAGCTCTGGCGCACCCTGCTGCATGAACTGGCTCATGCCCTGGCCTGGGTACACCACAAGGCAACCGGTCATGGGCCGGTGTGGCAGCGCTACTGCACGGCACTGGGTATAGCCGGTGAACGAGCCAGCGTGAGAGGCATTGAGTTCGATGCACCTCGCCCGGCACCGCGTTACTCACTCTGCCACAGTGAAACCGGCGAAATTTTCCGCACCTATATCCGCAAACCCCGATTAACACCGGCCGGACTGCGCAGGTGCTATATACCGGGGCGCAAAAAGGAAACCCTGGGTAAACTCACCGTACGCAGCATCACCAACTGATTCCCATGGCCCGCTACAAATCCAGCGATGACGATTTCACCCCGCCCGAACCCCGGGAGAGGGTGGATTATCGCGGGCAGGCTCCCCCACGCCGACGCCAGGTGCCGGCACGCAGCAGCGATGAGGACTACCAGGACACCCCCGCTGCCCCACGCACTCAGCCGCGCCGAGCCTGGGAAAACGAAGAGCCGGCCTATGAACCCCTGCCGGATGATGTGAACCCCATACAGGAGTTCAAGCGGCCGCCGCGCAAAGGCACAGGCTGCCTGCGAGCCATATGGCTCATGTGCACCCTGCCGGTACGCGTTGTTTTCTGGTCGCTCCGCAACCTGCCCAGAATGGTGCTCATACCGCTCAAAATCATCATCAGCCTTTGTTTCGTAGGGCTGGTTCTGGGCGGATTCGTCGCCATCATCTACGGCGTGAAAGCCGGACGTTACGATTTATCGCAGGTAACCCGCATGCCGGAGCGCACCATCGTGCTCGACCGCAAAGGCAACGAAATAGGCACCTTACATGGCGAAAACCGCCGCAGTATCACCAATATCCACGAGGAGATTCCCCGCTACATGATTGATGCCATCATCATGCAGGAGGACCGTTCCTTCTGGACACACGGCGGCATTGACCCCCGCGGCCTCCTGCGCGCCGTCGGGCAGGTTTTCAAGCACCACCGGACCACCCAGGGTGCATCCACCCTCACCATGCAGCTCGCAAAAAACACCTACAACCACAGCGAGCGCAATCTGCACGCCAAGCTCACCGAAATGGCTCTGGCCCGCCGCATCGAGGCCACCTATGATAAGGAAACCATCCTTACCTGCTACGTCAACCGAGTCTTCTGGGGACACACCTTCCTGGGGCTCAAGCAGGCCGCCTATGGGTATTTTGACAAATTGCCACGCGACCTCACCATAGGCGAGGCCGCCATGCTGGCCGGCATCATCTGCAGCCCGAACCAGTTCTCACCCTACAAAAACCCTTCTGCCGCCAGAATTCAGCGTGACAAAGTGCTCAAGCTCATGTACGAGCACGGGAAAATCACCCGCAACGAATACGAATACGCGCTGAAAGAAACGCTCACCACCCGCAAACCGGAACGCCGGGGCAATGACAACTACGCCCTTGACCTGGTGCGCACTGAGGTGGACCACCTGCTGAGCATGCTGGACTCCAAGGATGAACGACTGAAGGAAGAAGTGGTGGTATCCGGCGGTCTGCGCGTACAGACCACGCTGGATATTGACCTGCAGGACGACGCCATGCGCGAAATCGACGCCCGGCTCACCTCCATGTTCGAACGCCAGCGTGGCTGGAAACACCAGACCCGCGCCCAGTTCAAAGCGCTCAAAGAACGCACCCCCAAAGAAGAACAGGATAAGTTACGCCCGAAATACCTGCAGGCAGCCTGCGCTGTGATTGATAACGCCACCGGCGCCCTGCTGGCCGTGGTCGGCGGACGAGACAGCACCGAATCCCAGCTGAACCGAGCCTTGCAAAGCCGCCGCCAGGTGGGTTCCGTGTTCAAGCCCATCGTCTATACAGCTTTTTTTGAACGTGGCTACGGTCCCCGCACCATGATTTCTGACAACGCCATCGTGCGCGGTGAAATTGCCGGTGCCAGAAACTGGCGTCCCCGCAACTCCGATGGTCGTTTCACCGGCATGCACCCTGCGGCCTGGGGGCTGCTGAAGAGCCGCAACACCATGGCCGTGCGTGCCGGCAACTCCGCCGGGCTGCAGAATGTCATCAACACCGCCCTCACCGCCGGGTTCCCGCGCCCATCACGTACGCCGGGACCAACCATCTATCTGGGCACCTGGGAAGCATCTCCCCTGGAAGTGGCAGGAGCCTTCACCACCTTCGCCAATGGAGGCGTGCGCCCCACGCCTTTCATCATCCAAAGCATTACGGATAAAGAAGGCCGCGTGGTGTGGCAGCACACACCCTCAGCCCGCCGGGTGTGCTCCGCACGTTCGGCCAACGCAGTTTCGTCAGTGCTGCAGCAGATTACCAAACCCGGCGGTACTGCCGGCAGCATGCAGTCCCTGGGATTCAAGCACCCCTGCGGCGGCAAGACCGGCACCACCAACAACTACACCAACGCCTGGTTCTGCGGATTTACCTCTGACCTGACAGCCGCCGTGTGGGTTGGTTTCGACCGCCCCACCCCGATTGCGGACAAAGCATACGGCGGCACCGTGGCTCTACCCCTGTGGGTGGGGGTCATGCAGTGTGCCTCTGCCCGCGGGTACCAGATGAAAGCCATACGCACCACCCCGGCCAAGGCGCGAAACACGGGTATACGTCTCTGCCGCGTATCAGGCATGCTGGCTCACGCCGGCTGCGAGTACGAAGGCAAGGCCTACATCGAAACCATGGCCGACCTGAGCAAGCAGCGCTCCCTTTGCACGGTGCACGCCGAGCTGGCAGAAGACCCCGGCGAAGACTCTGCCGATGACACCGCAGAAGACCCGGATGACACCACCCCGGATATAGATGGTTTACCCGGAGACCTCATTAACAGTCTACCGGAAGATGATATAGCCGAAGAAGTATAGAACCATGGATTTCTCGACCCTTTCATTCTGGTTCAGTTTATTACCGGCCATACTCATTCTGGCCGCCGGGGATTTCGTATTGAAAAACCGTCCGGCAGCAAAACAGCTTTTCCACAAATGGCTCATGTTACTGCTCAGCCTGGTGCTGCTGGGCATGGCAAACGAAACCACTCTGGTCATTTTCCTGGCAGTAACCACCAGCGCCTATTTCCTGTGCCGGTGGGGCATACAGCTCAGCATGCCGGCCCGCCGCTGGCTGCTGGGTGGTCTTATTCCCCTGCAGCTGGCACCCCTGGTATATTACAAGTATGCCTATTTCTTCGGCAGCGCCCTCCTTCATCAGGAGTGGGATACCCTGCGGAACCTCATCATCCCTATCGGCATTTCTTTTTACACCTTCCAGGTCATCGGCTTCTGCATCGACACCCTGATGCGCAGCCAGCCCATGCCCCGGTGGCTGGATTACATGAACTTCTGTGCCTATTTCCCGCAGATTGTGGCCGGTCCCATTGAGCGCCGAGCCGACCTGCTGCCGCAAGTGGAGAAAATGGAACTGGCCTGTACCCGCAGCAATCTGGAGCAAGGCATCCCCTATATCATCCTGGGACTCTTCTTCAAGCTGGCACTGGCCGATAACCTGGCCTTTGCCATGTGGCCGCGGTACGACTGGGGAAGCGCCTGGATGGTATGGATGAACAACCTGCTTTTCACTTTCCGTATTTACTTTGACTTCGGTGGGTATGGTCTCACTGCATACGGACTGGCGCGCTGCATGGGAATTACCCTGCGCATGAACTTCCTGAGCCCCTACACAGCCTGCAACATCAAAGACTTCTGGCGCCGCTGGCACACCTCGCTCACCCAGTGGTTCACCGATTACATCTATTTTTCGCTGGGGGGCAGCCGCACCAGACGCTGGGCTGTCAACATGCTCATCGTTTTCCTGATTTCCGGGCTCTGGCATGGCGCCGGGTGGAACTTCATCATCTGGGGCGGGCTTGCCGGGCTGGCTCTCATCGCGCACCGGGTCTTCAACCGGGCCGGTCTGCACCTGTGGAAGCCCTTGGGCTGGCTGCTGACTTTCAGCTACATGGTATTTGTGTGGATGTTCTTCTATCTGTCGGATACCGACCTGCTGACCAAAGCTCTGCAAGCCATCACCAATCCCGCGGCGTACAACATCACACTTTTTGTCGATCATAATGCATGGATGCACCGTGTAGGAACTGCCGTTTACATGCTGCCCATGTTGCTGCTGGCGTTTATCTGCATCATCTGCGAAGCCGTTTCCTGGAAACGGCATGGTGACCCGTACCGGATATTGTTGCACCCGGTGAGTTGCGGCACCATGATAGCCATTATCATCCTGCTGCACAATCCCGTCCCCAATCAATTCATCTATTTCGCCTTCTGACGCACTATGAAACGCCTTATCATCAGCATATCAGCAGGCATTGTCATCGCACTGGTCCTCGTGCAGCTCTATTGCTATTTCCTGCACCCGCAAATCAACTTTTACCGGAACGCCATTGCGATAAGCACTCGCTGGGAAGAACAAATCCGCCACAATGGTCATTCCTGCTTCATACTCGGCGGCGGGTCAGAAGTCCGCTCCAGCCTCTCCCCTAAAATGATGCACCATGAAGCAGGCATTCATGCGGTAAACGTTGCAACATCCGCCCCGGCCGGTCTGCAATCCAATGCAGCCATTGCACTCCACCACGTGCGACCTGGCGATACGCTGATGCTGAGCGTCGTCAGCACTCAGGACTCCGCGGTTGCAGCCAGCGAAACAGGAATCAAGCTGTCCACCCGGCTCTGCGGCACTTCTGTATTCACACGCGGCGGCATTCCCCCCAGCGTAAAAAACGTGATGAGCCTGTTCAACTCAGATGCCGGGAGCGCCTTCATGCTCGTGACACGAAAGTTCACGCGCGGATACGGGTATGCATATGAAAAGCTGTCTACCGTGCATCCGGATGGATGGATGGAAGTACACCGCAATAGTCCCTCCAAGCTTTCTCCGCTTACAGTAAAGCCCACCCTACCGATTCTAGGCACGGAATGCATCCGGACCCTGAAACACGCCCAGAACGTATGCAAGAAGACAGGGGCAGAGTTTGTTGTCATGCTTCCGCCGGAATACGCAGACGGCACCATATGCATACAGCGCTTGCTGGAAGCATACCACATCACAAAACTGGGCATACCGGTACTCCGGGATGAACGCCTCGGCCGCATCGCTGACTCCGGCAAACTGGCAGACACCCACCTCCATCTCAACGCTGAAGGCACGGCAGAAAACAGCCGCATCATTGCTCACCTGCTGGTTTCAAAAAGCTATTGGACGGAAAGCGAACTTAAAGAAAAGCTTACGGCACTAGGTCTGAAGGCAGACCTCTTATAAGCCTGAAAAATCAGCACCCCGCTGCCTTAATGGCACGCGATTATGCCTTTCTGGAGACTTGCACCGCGGGTGAGAAGCCCGTATACTGCCATGCGTGAAGCAGATTCTCCTACTCCTTTTTCTGGTCACCTCACTGGTGCAGGCCTGGCAGCCGGTAAATGAAAACGCCCCCGAACCGGCGCGCGAGTTCCGCGCAGCCTGGGTGGCCACCGTCTTCAACCTGGACTGGCCCAGCCGCGCCGGGCTCCCTGCCGCGCAGCAGAAAGCCGAGTTGCTCAGCATTATTGAAGAAGCTTCACGCCTGCGGCTCAATGCCATTATTCTGCAGGTACGCCCCAATGGAGATGCCCTGTACAAATCAAATCTGGAGCCCTGGAGCGCCTGGCTGAGCGGGCCGGGGCAAGACCCCGGCTATGACCCGCTTGCCTTTGCCATAGCAGAGGCTCACCGCCGCGGCATCGAAATCCACGCCTGGTTCAACCCATTCCGCGCCACAGTCAGCAGCCGTCCGGTGGGGCGGGGACACATCTCTCGCAAACAACCCGGCTGGTTGCTCAAAGCCGGCAGCACCACCATCCTGAATCCCGGTAAAACACAAGCCCGCGGACATGTGCTGCGCGTCATCATGGATGTGGTAAACCGCTACAACATAGACGGTGTGCACCTGGATGACTACTTCTACCCCTACCCGCCGCACCACCGCGTGGCCGACGGCCGCACTCCTGCCCAGCGCCGCGCCGCCATCGATGACTTTGTGCAGAACCTCTACAGGCAGATTAAACGCACCAAGCCACATGTGCGTGTGGGCATCAGCCCCTTCGGTATCTGGCAGCCCGGTTTCCCGACTGAGGTGGAAGCCGGAGTGAATGCTTACGAAGACCTGGCCTGCGATGCCCGCAAATGGCTGGCCCGAGGATGGGTGGACTACCTGGCTCCCCAGCTTTACTGGCGCTGCGAAGGGCCGCAGAGCTTCCCCGCCCTCATGCGCTGGTGGAGCGGCATCAACCCCAGCCGTCCGGTGTGGCCCGGTATCGCCTCCGTACGCATCGACAGCAAGGAAGACCCCGGTCGCAAAGCCTCGGAAATAGGCCGGCAGATCGGCTACTCCCGCCAGCTTGCCCGCCAGAGCTGCGGCCAGCTCTTCTGGAGCTGGAAATCACTGGGCAGCAACAGAGGCGGCATCCAGAAAGAACTTGACCGCTACTACAGCAGCCTGGCACTCCCCCCGGCCATGCCCTGGTGCGGCAGCCAGCGCCCCGACCGTCCGCTGGTACAAGCGCAGGATACCACCGCCGGCTGCACCATCACCTGGCAGGGAAACGCCCGCAAATGGGTGCTGCAGGTCGGCAGCAAAGGCCGCTGGTTCACCATGGACGTGCTGCCCGGCAACTGCAACCGCATCACCCTGCCGCCGCGCGTAGCCAACACACTTGACCGCATTGCCATACGCCCCATTTCCCCCACCGGCATAAGCGGCACCCCCGGAATTCTGGCTCGTTAGTACCATTTTTTCAGCCAAAAACCGGTAAATTCCGGAATTTTGTGTTGAACTGTACTCTAGGGCTGGTATAATAACCCGCGTTATGAGTACAGACGCAACCAAAGTTGAGCTTCCGAGCTCCGTAAAACGCTATGCCCTTTACCTGATGGTAATGGCAGGCCTTGGTGGTCTTCTGTATGGTATTGACGTAGGCGTAATTGCCGCAGCTCTGCCGTACATCGAAAAGACCTCTTCCTACACCCCGCAAGAGCTGGCCATTGTAGTGGCCGCCGTGCTCTTCGGCTCCGTTCTTTCCTCCCTGTTCGCCGGCATGCTGGCTGAGTGGCTGGGTCGCAAGAAGGTTATCATCCTGTCTGCTCTGCTGTTCACGCTGAGCATTCCGGTCATCTGCTTCTCCAATGGCGTGTTCGAGATGCTGATGGGCGGCCGTATTCTTCAGGGTGCCAGTGCCGGTCTCGTGGGTGTGGTGGTGCCCATGTACCTGGCTGAATGTCTGGATGCCAACTCCCGCGGCAAGGGTACCGGCATGTTCCAGTTTATGCTTACCGTGGGTCTGGTGTTCGCGGCCCTCATTGGTCTGGTGACCACCATGTGGGTGGGCGCTGCCGATGACCCCACCGTGACCGCCGAGCACAAGACGATGGCCTGGCAGGTCATCTTCTGGTGCTCCGCCATCCCCGGTCTCATTCTCTTCTTCGGCGCTTTCAAGCTGAAGGAATCCCCCCGCTGGCTCTACCGCCGCGGCCAGCGCGAGCAGGCTCTGCTCTCTCTGGCTTCCAACAACGGTGATGCCGCAGCCAAGGAGATTCTGGACGAAATGATTGCTGCCGACGCTGCTGAGGAAGCCGCCAAGGCCGACATGGCCGAGGCCGCCAAGGGCGATTCCCTCTTCCAGCGCAAGTATGTGATTCCCTTCGTTCTGGCTGTTATCGTGCTGGCCTGCACTCAGGCTACCGGTATCAACTCCGTGCTGAACTACTCGGTGAAGATCTTCCAGCAGGCCGGTCTGCAGGGCGAGGTTGCCAACTGGGCTGACCTGGCCATCAAGATCACCAACATGGTGATGACCATGGTGGCTGTGACCCTGGTGGACAAGAAGGGTCGTACCTTCCTGCTCAAGATGGGCACCCTGGGTATCATCGTGGGTCTGGCCGGCGTGGGTGCCATGTTCCTCACCGTGGAGAACAACCGCGTTGACGTGACCGCTCAGGTGGCCGCCGCCGTGCAGGACAACTCCCTGAACATCTCTGCCGCCGATGCCGTGAAGGCCGCCATGACCCCCGAAATCCTTGCCGCTCATCCCGAGTTCATGCAGGGTGAATCCGTGGCTCCCGGCATGCAGCTGATTGTGACCTACACGCAGGGCACTTCCAGCATGCAGGACGTGGCTGAGGTTCGCGCTGATGGTGCTGCCGATGGTTCCGCCATTGCCATCGCTAAGAGCACCGCTCTGGCTCCCACCTTCATGGACAAGCTCTGCTTCTGGACCACCCCCCTGCCTGAAGGCGCCGTGAAGGAAGTGACCATCTCCCGCGCTGAAATCGGCATGAAGCCCAACGCCGTGACCGGCTGGATCGTGACCGGCTTCTTCGTGGTGTTCATCTCCTTCTACGCTGCCGGCCCCGGCGTGTGCGTATGGCTGGCTCTCTCCGAGCTCATGCCCACCCGCATCCGCGCTAACGGCATGGCCATCGCCCTGCTCATCAACCAGGGCGTGTCCACCACCATCGCTGGCACCTTCCTGCCCTGGGTGGGCTCCTCCGGTTACTCCTCTGTGTTCTTCTGGCTGGCCGGCTTCACCGTGATTTACTTCATCACCGCCGCCTTCTTCCTGCCGGAAACCAAGGGTCGCACCCTCGAGGAAATCGAGCAGTACTTCAAGACGGGCAAGATGCCCGAAAAGAACTAATCCACCCATTAGTTTCTACACCTTTCACCGGCTCCCTCACATGCCGCAACCGGGGGAGCCGGTTTTTTATGCTCGACTTTGTCACTAAATATCTGCTAATATAGCAGGAAATCAAGCTATGCGATACAAAGTACTGACAGCGGATGAGGCGGCAGCCATGATTCACCATGGCGAATGCGTGGGGTTCAGCGGCTTTGCCAATGCAGGCGCGCCCAAGGTCATTCCCGCAGCCATGGCGGCACACGCCCGGAAAGAACACGAAGCTGGACGCCCCTGGCGCATCAGTCTCATGAGCGGCGCCACCACCAGCACCCTGGTGGCGGGGTGTCTGGCCGCAGAGGGGGCACTCATCCGCCACATGCCCTACCAATCCAGCCCTGAAACGCGCAAAGCCGCGAATGAAGGCAGCATGCACTACAACGACCTGCACGTATCGCTCATGGCGCAGCAGATGCGCTACGGCCATCTGGAGCGCCCTACAACCGCAGTTATTGAATGCTGCGAAGCAACTGACGACGGCGAACTGACACTGACCACCAGCGAAGGCAACACCCCCACGTTCGGACTGCTGGCAGACCGCATCATTCTGGAGCTGAATTCCTTCCACGACCCGAGGCAGCTGCGTTGCCTGCACGATATCTTCATCCCCAGCGACCCACCCCACCGCACCTTTATACCTCTGAACAATCTGGACGACCGCATCGGCCGCCCCACCATGAAGGTAGATCCGGAAAAAATCGTGGGCGTGGTACTCACGCACGAGCCGGACTACATAGCCCCGTTCAAGGACTTATCCGACGTAACCCTGCAGATTGGCGAAAACATGCGCAAGTTCCTGGAGGCCGAGTATCTGGCCGGGCGCATACCGGCCGAGGGGCTGCCGCTGCAGAGCGGCGTGGGCAACGTGGCCAACGCCGTGCTGGCCAGCGTGGGACAATCGACCATCATTCCCCCGTTCAAGATGCACACCGAAGTGCTGCAGGATACGGTGGTCGACCTCATGAAACAGGGTCGATGCCTCTTTGCCAGCAGCTGCTGCATTCACGTGTGCGATGCCACCCTGCAGGAAATCTACCGCAACTTTGATTTCTACCGGGACAAAATTCTGCTGCGCCCGGTGGAGGTCTCTAACAACCCCGCCATTGCACGCCGCATAGGTCTCATCTGCATGAACACCGCGCTGGAGGTCGACATTTTCGGCAACGTGAACTCCACACACATCGCCGGTACCCACATCATGAACGGAATCGGCGGCAGCGGCGATTTCGCCCGCAGCTCAGCCTACACCATCTTCTCCTGCCCCTCCATCGCCAAGGGTGGAGCTATCTCCTCCGTGGTGCCCATGGTATCACACACCGACCACACAGAGCACGACGTGCACGTCATCATCACCGAGCAAGGCGTGGCCGATCTGCGAGGCCTCTCCCCCCGGGAGCGGGCCGAAGTCATCATCGAAAACTGCGCCCACCCGGACTACCGCCCGCTGCTGCGCAAGTATCTGGCCAGAACCACCAGCGGGCACACCCCTCACGACCTGCGCAAGGCGTTCAGTTTCCACAACGCCTATACCGAAACGGGTGACATGCGCCAAGCCGACCTCGATTAGCGGACGAGAAATAAATTAGTCGCGAGCCTTGCGGGGGCGTCCGCCGCGGCTCTCAGGCTTGGGGAACATGTTCTCCCGGGTCAGCGTATCTGCAGGGAATGCAGGCGAAATCTGACCGCCGCATTGCTCGCGCAGCTGGCGCGCAAAAAGACGCATCGCCGCCAGCAGCACCGTGTTGCGGGTGCGGCCATAATACCCGGCAAGTTTATTGAGACGGGTCAGCATATCGTCCGGGCAACGAAACGTTATAATTCGGGATTTCATAATCTGTAAGACTGGTAAATCAGCAGAACTTCAGTGGTGGTGGCCGCAGTCGCAGTGGTGGCCGCCACACTCGCAATCATGGTGGTCACCACACTCGCAATCATGGTGGCCGCAGTTGCAGGAGTGTTCCTCCTCCGGTTCATAATCAGCATCCTCAATCTCCGGAGGAAGCGGTGCATCATCCTCCGGGTGGTAGGGCGGCTCCAGTCTGGCTGCCAGCGCGGGATTCGCGGCCATCTGAGCAGCAAAAAGTCCATTGGCATTACGATTTCGAAGATTTGCTCCGGCGGCCAGCAACTGATCCACAATCTGCTCATACCCATAGAACGCCGCCAGGTGCAACGGCGGCTGACCATAGGCATTGCGGGCGTTCACATCTGCCCCGGCAGCAAGCAGCAAGGCAATGAGACCGGTATCCGGTTCCACCCCCATCGCAGCAAGATCCGGCGCCAGGTCCACTTCATCCTGCAGCAGCAGCGTAGCGGCCCGGCTCAGTGTTTCAGCGTCCTCCCCGTCCATAACGGCATCCAGAAACTCCTGCACGGGCTCATCAAAGTCATCCGGGTCCAGGTCAGCCGCCATTTCACGCAAGTCCTCCGGCAGCACGCGGGGTTTCTCATCCTCCTCCAGAGTGATGCTGTTCCACTGTAAATCGCTCATGGGCGTACTATACTCCAAAACGCGTAACATGACCAGCTAAAACATACAAGCGAACACAATACGGGGCTGTTTCAGATTTGCTGGTGGATATGTGCACCAGAACCAGCTGACGTGACGAACGAACAAAGATGACGCTTTTGTATCATGAAGCAGTAGCTACAAAATCGGGATTGGGGATTTCTAATAAGTCCGGAAATTATAATGCAGCCCGGTAAATTGAAAGTTGTTGAGGTGAGCGAAGCGAACGAAACTTTAAAGCCCGCGTCAGCGGGCGACATATCAATAGCGAGGGGTGAAGAGGGGCGCGCGAAAGCGTGCCTCTCGCAACCCCTCGTTTGATAAATAAACAAATAAAACCCGTGAAACGGGTGACATAGGGCTTTGGCATTCAACCCTTCCACGGCTTCCCGTCTCCGGGCTCACGCCCTACGCCGTGGCAGGCTGTCACCCGTTTCACGGGTTCCGGATTATTTTTTGCATACGGGGGGTTCCGCCCGCCAACGCTACGCGTGTCGGGCTCTACCCCTCGCTATGGATATGCCGCCCTACGGGCTCAAAGTTCCGCTCGCCGTTGGCTCGCCAAGTTCCAATTTATCGGGCGGCATGGTAATTCCGGATCTGTTAG
>JAZONE010000044.1:0-11742 GCA_045654325.1 Akkermansia sp. | reverse complement strand
ACGCACTCGCTTGCGCACTAAGAGCTCGTTATAGTTGTTGGCAAAGCGGTGGGCTTCATCGCGCAAGCGCTGCAACAACTTGAGTGCGCCACTATCCTTACCCAACACCAAGGGGGCGCTCTCACGAGGGAAAAACACCTCATCATCTCGCTTAGCCAAGCCTATCACGGGCATATCCCCCAGTCCCACCTCATCCAACACCTGTACAGCGGTAGCCAACTGACCTTTACCGCCATCCACCACCACCAAATCCGGCACGGTAATGGGAGCCTTGCCTTCCGCGCTCATTATACCACGCCGAGGTGTCTTTGAAAATTCCGAAATACGTTTACACGCGACTTTTTAGAAGTTCCCTTATATGTGAGGAAAGAGAAATACGCCCCGCAGGTGGTGCTGCGGGGCGTTGGGTAAAAGGCGTTCGCGGGGGTTACTTACCCTGGGCCTGGCGTTGGCGCTCCAGAGCGGCCTGCTGTTCGAGCATGCGCTCCATGAAGGACTTCTTGGCGCCCTTCTTCTTCTGCACCTTCTCCAGCGTGGGAGCCGGCATGCGGCGGATGATGATGGTCTGCAGAATGGAGATGAGGTTGCTGGTGGTCCAGTACAGGCCGAGTGCGCTCGGGTAGGTGTAACAGAACAGGAAGAACATGAGCGGCATCCAGCGCATAATCTTCACCTGGGTGGCATCACCCGTGGCGGGGGTCATGTGCATCTGGATGATGGTGGAGGTGGCCATGAGAATGGGCAGAATGTTCACCGGTACTTCATATCCCATGAAGGGGAAGGAGAACACGGTGTCCATCTGAGAGAGGTCGGTCACCCAACCGATGAAGCCTTCGCCGCGGAACTCGGCTGCTGTCTGCAGCACGTAGAAGAAGGAGAAGAAGATGGGCATCTGCAGCAGCATGGGCAGGCAGCCACCCATGGGGGAGATGCCATAGGTCTGGTACAGGCGCATCATTTCGGTGTTCACCTTCTGCGGGTCGTTCGGGTATTTCTCCTTGAGCGCCTGCATCTGCGGCTGCAGCAGGCTCATGCGCTTCATGCTGGTGTAGCTCTTGCGGTAGAGCGGCCAGATGAGCAGGCGGATGGTGATGGTCATGGCGATGATGGCCCAGCCCCAGTTGCCCAGCCAGCTGTGGTAGAGGTTCACCAGCCAGTTCATGGGGTAGGCAATGATGGTGAAGATGCCGTAGTCCATCACGCGGTCAATCATGCGGAAGTCCTCCGTCATGTCATCGAGCATGAGGTTGAGCTTCGGGCCGGTGAAGATATCGTAGGAGAAGCTCTTCTGGCCGCCCATCATGCCCTCCGTCTTGCCGGAGAGGGAGAAATCGGGCATGCCGAGGGCTACTTCCACGCATTCGGTCTTGTCGCCGCTCACCTGCATGGGGAGCTGGGCGGGGGCTGCGTACAGGGCATTGTTGCCGCTGGTCTTGTCGGGCTTCACGATGGAAGCGTAATACTGATTCATGACACCGGCCCATTCGAGGGTGTCGAGATCCTTTTCATAGCTGCGGGCTTTTTCCTTGCCGAGCCAGGGGCGGAAATCGCCGGCGCTGTGCTTGTCGAAGCTGCCGTCCTCCAGGGTCACGTAGTAGGTGTAGTAGGAGGACTCGTCCTTGGAAATCTGACCCATGCCACCGGCGTACAGACCCCAGTCCTGGGCGTTGAGGGTCTGGCCGGAGGTGTTTTGCACGTCTACCTTCAGGTTGAGCACGTAGGCGTTGCCGTCGATGGTCTCCTCGCCCTGCTGCAGGGGCTTCAGGGTGTATACCTTGCGCACGATGAGGTCGCCCACTCGGCCGAGCAGGGTCACCTGGTTCTCATTGCTGAGGTCGGCGCGGTACTCATATACCGCATTGTCAAACTTCGGGGCGCGGTCGTTGGAAAGCCCGAACACCAGGTTGCCGATACCGGCCTCCGGGTTGGTGTTGATGCAGACATCCGTCCCCTTGAGTTCGTCGCGGGTGCTGTTGATGACCTGGCCAAGCATGTCGACGCTGCTGATGCTGCCGCCGATGTTGCAGAAGTTGTAACGGGCCACGGGCTTGCCCTCGGCGTTCTTGCTGGTGAGGGTGGCAATCACCTGCTTCTCTACCGCGGGAGCAGGTGCTGCCGGCTCAGCCGGGGTGGCGGGAGTAGCTGCCGGTTCGACCGGGGTGGCGGCGGCAGTGGCGCTGGTATCGGCGGGGGCGGTGGCGGCAGCAGGTGCCGCAGGAGCGGCGGGCTGCTCGTTGCTGCTGTTGTAGTACCACTGCAGGCCGAGCAGACCCGCGCAGAGTGTTACTACAATCCATCCTGTTTTATCAAGCATAGCTGTTTAGGTGGGTGAGTTAGTGGTTAAGAGATAATGAAAGGGAAAATGATGATTAGTGGCGCGGGGGAACCGGGTCGTGCCCGCAGCCGCCCCAGGGGTTGCAGCGCAGAATGCGCCATATCCCCAGCCCCACGCCTTTGATGACTCCGTGGGTCTCCACCGCCTGGATGAAGTAGGTGGAGCAGCTGGGGGTGAAACGACATCCGCTGTCGGGGCCACAGAGAATGTGCAGCGGTCGGCTGATGAAGCGCTTGTAGAAAAGCACCGGTAGTATGACGAGGCGTTTCAGCATGCCTTTATCAGTCCGTGGTGAAATGCTTTCGCTTGAGCAGGCGCAGGAAGTCCTTCTCAAGCTCGGTGTATGCGGCGGTAGCGGCGGTGTGGCGGGGAATGAGTACCACGTAGTGCCCGTGCGCCAGCGCGTCCCCGTGTGCGCGAAGTATCTCGCGCAGTCGGCGGCGCAGCAGGTTGCGCACTACGGCATGGCCCAGCCGCTTGGTGGTGATAATCCCGAAGCGGGATTCTTCAGCACCCGCACCCTCGCCCGGATAGGGGAGAGTGGCGAGCACAAGAAAACGCCCTGCTGCGGATGAGCCTTGCGCACGTACCATGGCGAACTCACTGGCTCGCTTCATGGTTTGGTGCCGCGTCAGCTGCATCGTAAACAGGGCGTTGGTTTCTCCTGCAGGGCAGGGAGCACCCGGGGTACTCTCTTACAGAAACCCTGCCGGGGCTTTAGCCGTGCTGGATGATGTGGCGCTTGTACTGCACCTCTGCACCCTTGGGCAGAAGACGCTTGCGACCCTTGGCACGACGACGGGCGAGAATGGCACGACCGTTCTTGGTAGCCATGCGGGCGCGGAAACCGAACTGGCGCTTGCGGCAGCGCTTGGAAGGCTGGTATGTTCTCTTGCTCATAATTCTTTAGTGTGTTTGAAGTGGTTTCTGTGAGGCCGCATGAAACGGCCGGGTGCGATATGATACCCTAAAATCGGCGTATGTCAAGCACCGTTCTTCATTTTTTTCGCTTTCGCTGCGAAAAATCATGCATCAGAGAGCATAAACTTCAGCTCAGCCTCACATGTGACCTCTCCATTTACCAGGCAACGACCCGTGGCCATGCCGATGGCACCGCGCATCTTGGTGAGCTCGGTCTCGATGATAAGCACGTCACCGGGCACCACGGGGCGGCGCCACTTCACCTTGTCGCAGCTCATGAAGTAGCCGATCTTGCCGGCATTTTCGGGCATGCGGAGCATGAGGATGGAGGCAACCTGAGCCATGGCTTCTACCTGGAGTACGCCGGGCATGACCGGGTGACCGGGGAAGTGACCCTGGAAGAACTGCTCGTTCATGGTCACATTCTTCTGGCCGATGCACTTGCGGTCGCCTTCGAAATCGATGATGCGATCCACCATGAGGAAGGGGTAGCGGTGCGGCAGAAGCTTCATGACCTCCATCGTGTCGAGCACAGCCTCGCCGTTCGGGATGGTGATGGGCTTCGGACGCTTGGATTCCATGCTCTCGTACTTCTGCTGCAGCTTGGCGGCCATCTGGGTGTTGATGCCGTGGCCGGGCATGATGGCAATCACATGGCCCATGATGCGGTGACCGCAGAGAATGAAGTCGCCGATGAGGTCCATGGCCTTGTGGCGGGCGCATTCATTGTGGAAACGCAGACCGCCGGCGCAGAGGTATTCCTCGCCCTTGATGACGATGGCGTTATCAAGCGTGCCACCCTGAATGAGGCCTTTCTCCAGCAGCGGCTGAATATCCTCATAGAAGCAGAATGTACGGGAGTTGGAAAGTTCCTTCTCGTAGGTCTCGGGGGTGATGACGCTGTCGAAATACTGCGTTACGCGGCCGTTCGGGCCTACTGCGGTGAGTGAGACTCGGAAGTCGCGCGAGGGCATGATGACGATGGTGGAGCCGTTCTTGTTTTCCACCTTGATGGGTTCGCGGATTTCCCAGACCTTGAGCGGGGCATTCTGCTCCACCAGACCTGCCTTCTTGATCATCTCTACGTAGGGCAGGGCGGAACCATCGCCAATGGGCGGTTCGCTGGCGTTCATCTCGATGATGGCGTTGTCCACCCCCATACCGGTCAGGGCGGAGAGGATGTGCTCCACCGTGTGCACCGTCACGGCACCATCGGCAATGGTCGTGGCGCGTTCCACGCTCTGCACCTTGGAGGCCGAGGCATCCAGGAACGGCTTGTCCGGCAGGTCGACGCGGCGGAACTTGAGCCCGGTGTTCGGCTCAGCGGGTTTGATGATAAGCTTCACCGTCTGACCGGTGTGCAGCGATGTGCCCTCCAGGGTGGAGGTGCACTTGGCAAGGGTCTTTTGCATGCGTGTAGCCATAACTCGTACCTGCATTCTACACATTTCTTTGTGCTTTGTGAAGTAAAATTTCTTCGAATGATGAAGTTATCTCTACCTGAAGGCCGAAATCCGCGCGTGCGTGTGCGAAAAAGCTTGCCAAACGGGGGTGAAAGGTGTATTGTACCGAACCCGCTCGTTTCTCCATCATGTCATATCACGTCACAGTTGCGCTTGTTATCTTTCTTGTCACCTATGCACTTATTGTTTCGGAAAAAGTCCAGCGTACGGTGATTGCGCTGTTCGGCGCCATGCTCATGGTGCTGTCCGGGGTGATTACTCAGGAACAGGCAATTCACCATATTGATTTCAATACGCTGGCTCTGCTGATTGGTATGATGATTCAGGTGCTGGTGCTCAGTAAGACCGGCCTGTTCCGTTATCTTTCCGTCTGGGCGGCTCAGAAGACAAATGGTAACCCGGTGGCTTTGCTGATTGCGCTTTCGGTCATGGTGGGCGTGTGCTCTGCGTTTCTGGATAATGTGACCACGGTGCTGCTGACGGTGCCGATTACATTCACTCTGACCAAGGATTTGAAGGTTTCTCCGCTGCCTTTCGTGATTGCGCAGATTATGGCGTCGAATATCGGCGGCACCTGCACCATGATTGGTGACCCGCCCAATATCATGATTGCCAGCCAGGTGAAGGAACTGGATTTCAATTCATTCATTGTTAATCTGACCCTCCCTTGCGTCATTTCCTTTGTGCTGACAGTAGCCGCCCTGCTTTTCATCTACCGCAAGGAGTTTGCTAAGGCGAGCAAGAATCACAACCGCATTATGAATATCAAGCTGGCAGGCCTCATCCGCAGCGAGAAACTGCTCTGGTGCTGTCTGTTTACGCTGGGATTCACGATTGTGCTTTTCTGCAGCCATGGCCTGATTCCCGGCTGGGGGCTCGAGAGCGGCACCATTGCGGTGACGGGGGCTTCGCTTCTTCTGCTGCTTACCATGCCTGACCGCGAAAAGGCGCTCGAACACATTTTGTCCAAGGTGGAGTGGACTACTATTTTCTTCTTTGTCGGACTCTTTGTGCTGGTGGGTGGCCTGGAGGTGAACGGAATCATCAACTGGATGGCAGCGCAGACCATGGCTCTGACTGGGGGCGAACCGGTAGCTACCACCATGAGCGTGCTGTGGCTAAGTGCCATCATGAGCGCCTTTGTTGACAATATCCCCTTTGTGGCTACCATGATTCCCATGGTGCAGGACCTGGGCGCTATGGGGTATGCCAACCTGGAACCCCTGTGGTGGGCGCTTTCTCTGGGTGCCTGTCTTGGTGGCAACGGTACTGTAATCGGAGCCAGCGCTAATGTGGTGGCTCTCGGCCTTGCTCGTCAGCACAACCTCCGCGTGAGCTTCCTGCAGTATTTTCTGGTTGCCTTCCCGCTGATGATTATGTCCATAGCGATATCGTCCGTCTACCTTTGGCTGTGCTATCTGTAAACACAGCCCAGTTTGCCAGATAGGGATGTGGCGGGGATATTACGCGTTGGCATAATTAAGCGAGATTGTTGTTTCCGGAGCACGGGACTTTCTTGTCTCGGCGAAGCCCAAAGGACGTAGACGGAAGTCCCGTAAATCACGGAGAGTGTAATCGGGACTGAAGTCCCGTGCTCCGATGAAGTTCATCGCCCAACTCCAATTCATCGAGATACGCTGACTTTTTAACCGAGTTCTCAAGTGCCGGTTTTATTTGTCTGCGGTTTTACCGTCTGCGGCCGAAGAGACCTTTTTCGTGGGTGCGGTGCATGCAGAAGACGATGGCCAGGGAGAGCCACCATGCGAGCATGGAGCCGGCGGCAAACCAGTGGCCGGTCTGCACGAGCTGGCCTGCCTGCCAGAGCACAATGCCGGGCAGGGAGAGGATGACGAGCCAGCGCAGCAGGCCGGGTACAAAGGGCATGACCCACAGGAAAACAAGCAGACACAGGCCTGCGATGGTGCAGCTCTGCCAGCCCTGCATCAGCTGTATTTCGCGCAGAACCTGGCCGCCCTTGGGGCGCTGTGTGGTGTGGGTGATGATTTTTTCCGTGCCGGCCAGCTGGGAAAGGGTGCGGGCCAGACGCTCAAGGCGCAGCGGTGTGTGCTGGCCGGAGATGGGTTGCTCCAGCACCACACAGGGGCGCTGACCGAGCTTGCCGGTAAGGTCAGTTCCGGCTACCACATCTGCCACAGGTATATTGACTACCTTGGCTTCGTTCAGCCGCGTGCGGCCGTTGTCGTCAATGGGCAGGGTGAACCCACCGTAGGTGATATCCTGCCCCAGGCGGACCTTCACATCTTTGCCGTCGAGCCCGAGCCGGGCCAGCGCCAGACGGAATGGCAGGGTGGGTATGGTTTCGCCATTCCAGCGCATGAGCAGGGGGAAGGAGATGCTGTCCACCGCTGAGGGATTCTGGGTATGCGGTTCGCCTTCGAGCCAATCCGGGGCCCACACCACTGCCAGTGCGTCCGGCGTTTCGGTAAGTCCATTGGGCAGCGCCCGGTTGGCGATGGGAAGTCCGTTCGGGTTGCCCTCTATGTTTTCTTCCGGAATTGAAGAGTTGCGGAGCATGACCGGTGTGAAATCCGGCTGGGCAGCGGTGCGGCCTCGCAGACCGACGGCGGAGTGGGGGAACCCGGCAAGCACGCGGCAGAGCATTTCGCGCACCATTTCGCCTTGCTCTCCTTCCCAGATGAGCGGAGAGGAAAGTCCCACGGTGGTGACACCGCTCTGCTTGAGCCGGTTGAGCAGTACAGCAGTGTCCTGCGGACCCAGGGGCAGGGCGGCGAATGCTTCGGCGCAGGCTTCGTCGTTCAGCTCCACCATGCCTACCACCGGGCACTCGCGCAGGCGGGTCTGGTTGACGACCGGTTCCATTTCAGCGGCCTGGCCGGGAGCCAGCAGCTGCGGATTATCGGCCGGAGCCCACTTGCAGAGACTATGTCCCAGGCGGTTGAATATCCACTGGTCGAGGCTGTGCAGCCTCCCCTGGCAGGCATACCAGATGCCGACCAGTGCAGCGAGCCAGAACAAAACAGCCAGAAGGCTTACGTGACGGGAAGTTTTAGGAGGCATGCGGCAACGGAGCTTGCGGGTGAATCTGCCGGGGTGTGAGTGGCGGCATGGCGCAGTGCAGCCAGCCCGGCGGGAATAAGGTTGAGGTACCAGTCGCGCTGCTGGTTATAGCCGATATTGGCGAAAGCGCCCAGCGCCTGCATGAGTCGCTGCATGGCGCAGGCGGAATAGATGCCCATGTCGAGCGGGGCTCCTTCCATTTTCTGCCAGAGTTGCAGCAGCTCGTCACGCTCGGTTTCGCTCAACTGCATGTAGGGGTCGTATATGAGCGAGGCCAGGTCATATTCCTTGCGCCCATAGCGCATACCCTGGAAATCGATGAGCCATGCCGCACCGGCGTGCAGCATGATGTTCTGGCTCTGGCAGTCGCGGTGTACCGGTACGCGGGGGAGTCCGGCCAGCCAGCTGGCCATGGCCTGCAGTTCCGGTTGCGAAAGGAAGGTGGCGGCATCCATTCCCAGATGCCGGCCGATGAGATGTTCTGCAAAGTATTCCTGCTCCCAGCGGTAAAGCGAGGCATCAAACGGAGGCTGCAGCGTCCAATCCGGGGAAAGACGGTAGAAGGGGAGCAGGGTGCGGAAGGCCTGTTCATAGGCGGAGCGGCGTTCGCTCCATGGGGCGGAACGGAGGCTCAGAATATCGGTGTTGCCCAGATCCTGTACCAGGCATGCGCCGCAGCCGCCTGGCAATGCCAGTTCTGCCAGCACCTGCGGCACGCGTATGTCCGCTGCTGCCAGCCCGTGTGCAGCGGGGAGGAAGGAGTTGTTGTCAGCTCTGGCGGCGGTCCAGTAGATGCCCAGTACATCCGCAGCCCTCATGATACAGCGCCCGCTGGCTCCGGCGCTGACGTGCTGCAGCTCGCCCGGCAGCACCTGCCGGTTGAGGTGCTGTGTCATGAGCTGTGCCAGTATCTGGCTGGCCGGGTCGGGGGTGGTCATGGTCTGCGGTTAATCAACTTTGAAGTAGTTCAGTCCCGGGGTGCCGGTTTGCGGCTTGCCGGGCGCGGCCTTGGCTGCGCCGGCCGGAGAAACTGTCTGATGCGCTGCAGAGCTTGCACCCGTAGCGCCGGGGATGGGCGAGTTCGGGTAACGCTGCGGCTGCTGGGGGGGCACGGAAGACTCTGCGGGTGATTCTTCGGTGTGCTTTTTCTTCCGTGCTTTCTTGTCTGTGTCTGCAGGGGCTGGTGTGTAGCTGGCTACCAGACGCAGCCGTTCAATCTGCTGGCAGACCTGAATGAGCAGCAGAATCACCACCGCTGCAATCAGTGGCCAGCCGGCTTGTACTACGCCGTTCAGTACTTCGGTATAATTTGTTCCCTCCGGTATATTCTGCAGGTATTCCTTACAATTCACCACGCCGGTTACCATCAGGAAAGCGGCGACAAAATACCCCAGTGGAATGGCGAGTAGCATCGTGCAGCCATTGTAACAGAATCACCCCCTCTGTCAAGGGTGCGCCTTTGTCAACAGAAGGAATAAATAAGATAAGGATTGACCCCGGTTCCCCGATGCTGTACTCTCATTCCTATCATGGATTTTCGTATCATTGCCGCCGCGAAACCGTCCATCGCTTATGCTCGCGATGGCGTCAGGTTTTTTGAAGAGCGTCTGCGCCCGCTCGGTAAAGTGGAGCTGCGCTACGTGAAAGCAGGGGATTCCGAGGCAGTCTCTGCCCGGCTTCTGGAGGCCAGTGAAGGGTGTATCCGCATTGCCATGGATGAACGTGGTGAAAACTGGACTACCCGCGAGTTCGAAAAACGGGTCCGCCAGTGGCAGCTCCAGTCGGTCAAACATGTGGCCTTCCTCATCGGCGCGGCAGATGGGCATACACCCGCGCTCCGTGCTGCCTGTGACCACGTGCTCTGCCTCGGGCGCCATACCATGCAGCATGAACTGGCGCTCGTGGTGCTTCTGGAGCAGATTTACCGTGTGCATACGCTCCTGGCCGGCAGTCCTTACCACCGCGACTGAAATCCCGGAACAAAAAAAATACCTGAGCATCGCTCAGGTATTTTTGTTTCATGCAGTGAAAAGGTTCTTTAGTTGTATTCGCCCCACTTGCCGGCGCGAATGGCGCTCATCGTGGAGGACACGCGGCTTACCCATGTCTTGTGGCTGGCGCAGTAGGCGCGGCTTATCTGCACCAGAGTCACGCGCCCCTTGGCGCGGTATTTGGCCAGCAGCTGAGCCAGGTCTTCCACACAGGCTTCCTTGGATTCGTAACGTCGCTGTCCGTTGCGCCCCATGATGCCGGCAAGATTATTCTTGCGGCGTGCGGCGCTGGAAGTGGCATTGGCTGATTCATGACGGATGATTGCCTCCATCAGCACGGGATCCACACCATTTTTGGCAGCGGCCTCCCTGATAGCCGGGCGCAGCGCCGTCACTAACTCAGACTGCGCTGTGAGCACCATCATCAGGCCGGTCAGTATGGTCATGGTTACTCTCATGTCGGAGACATGATAAAGATTTCTTAACCATCTGTCAAGCCTAAAATGCGGCACCTACACAGAAAGTTGCGGTGGCTTTCCGCGTTGTCCGGGGCTGCTGCGGCAACACAACAGGGAAATCAATTATATCCTAGGGAAGCGAAAAGCCGCTTTCCGGTGAGGGAAAGCGGCTTTAGTGAGGTTTGCTCTATCGCAGTTATGCTTTACAGCAGGGAGAAGGCGATGTTGAGACCGGCGGTCACGATGGACACCATGCTCATGAGCTTGATAAGGATGTTCAGGGAGGGGCCGGAAGTATCCTTGAAGGGGTCACCCACGGTGTCGCCCACCACGGAGGCGTCATGCACAGCAGTGTGCTTGCCGCAGTAGGGAGCGTCGCCGGTTTCGATGTACTTCTTGGCGTTATCCCAGGCACCACCGGAGTTGGCCATGAACACGGCGAGCACGAAGCCACCGGCAAGACCACCGGCCAGCAGACCGAACACACCGGGAACACCCATGATGAGGCCGGTAGCGATGGGAACGATTACGGCAATCATGGAGGGCACCACCATTTCACGCTGGGCACCCTGAGTGGAGATAGCCACGCAGCGGGCGTAGTCGGCCTTCTTGCGGCCCTCGAACACGTCCTTGTCGCTGAGCTGGCGGCGGACTTCCTCCACCATGCTCTTGGCGGCGCGGCCCACGGCGTTCATGGTAAGACCGCAGAACAGGAAGGAAAGCATGGAACCGATGAAGATACCAAGCAGTACCTTGGGGTTCATGAGGGTTACGTCGAAAGCGGCCATGAACTCAGCGATGTTCATCTTGGCGACCTCGGCGCTGTTCAGCACCTGTTCGCCGAAGAAGCTGGTCTTGAAGGACTCACCGTAGTGCAGGGCAGCAATCTTGAGCTCCTCGATGTAGGAGGCAAGAAGGGCGAGGGCGGTCAGAGCGGCAGAACCGATGGCGAAGCCCTTACCGGTAGCAGCGGTGGTGTTGCCCAGGGCGTCCAGAGCGTCGGTGCGGCTGCGCACGTCATCACCCAGAGCGCTCATTTCGGCGTTGCCGCCGGCGTTATCGGAGATGGGACCGTAGGCGTCCGTGGCCAGGGTGAGACCCAGGGTGGAAAGCATACCCACAGCAGCGATACCGATGCCGTAGAGACCCATGCTCATGTTCTGAGCGGAGAAGGTCCACTCACCTGCGGCGCAGAGGTAGGCGCCGATGGTGCCGAGCACGATGAAGAGCACCGGCCAGCAGGTGGAAATCATACCCACACCGATACCGGAGATAATCACGGTGGCGGGACCGGTGGTGGCGTTCTCAGCGATGAACTTCACCGGCTTGAATTCGAAGGATGTGTAGTACTCGGTCACCTTGCCGATGGCGATACCCACCACCAGACCGATGACGATGGAGCCCCAGAGGCCCAGCCAGTTCTCGATGCCGAGAGCGTACAGGATGCCGGCGGAAGCCAGAGCGATAAGCACGCCGGAAACGTTGATGCCGAAGTTCAGAGCAGCCATGAGCTGGGTCTGGTTAGCCTCGGGCTT
>JAZONE010000043.1:0-9131 GCA_045654325.1 Akkermansia sp. | reverse complement strand
CCCTGGGTAAAACGAAAATGATATCAGAGCCCCGAGCATGGCGAGTGGGCGGCAGAAAGCGTTGCGCCACAATAAGCTGCGGCCTCCCTGCCACCCACTCACTTCGTTCGGGGTTCCGGGTATATTTAACACCAAACCCAGGGTTCCGCCGCTCCGCGGCTGCACCCTGGGCTATGATTATACCGCCCTACGGGCTCAAAATTCCTCGGGCTTTCAGCCCGACAAAGTCCAATTTGACTAGCAGAATGAGTCAGCAAATCTGAAACAGACCCGTTCCCCGGCATGTGGCGCACAAAAGGCTTGACGTGCAGCGGTGCAGGTGGCATACTCACACCTGCCGCCGGGAACACCCCCGGATGCGCGGCTGGAAAACCCCGCCAGGACCGAGAGGTAGCAACGGTATTCAGACCACGCTTGTCGGGGTGTTGTTTCCGGCGGTTTTTTTTGCTTGCGTCACCTGTGCAGTTGAGTTAGAATGAACAGGATGAAGCGCTTCTGCATATTGTTCATGCTTTTGCTGCTGCCGGTGGTGTTGAGCTCCTGCATATGCCATACATCGGCCTCTATGCTGGAAAGCAGTGTCTTTCACCCTGCACGGCAGGATTCTGCAATCACCCCGCGTATCTACCGCGTGGGTGGGCAGTATTACCTGGCTCATACCATCAGGTACGAATGCCGCGAGGATAAGGTGCTCGTGGGAGGCATGGCGGCAGTGCATGGCAGCGAGGTGTATCTCCCCTTTGGCTATGAACGCGAGCCGAGGGAGAAAACGCTCTATTTCCGCCTTTCTCGTCTGGATGCCCGGGTTTACCTGAATGCAGTAGTGCCGGAACCAGCGGCCGATGAGCCTGCCGTCATCTGTGGGGAAGACTGGGATGCTGCCGCAGCAGAGGCTGTGCCGGCCCGCAAGGTGGTGCTGGATGTCTGGGAAGCACCCCGTGAGTCCTCCTGCCTTTATGATGTTTCCACCAATACGTTCCGGCTGGGTGTACCTTCCCTTTATGCGGGAGATGTGGCTGTGAAGGCTCCCCTGGCTCTGGTTCTGCTGGCGGTGGATATTCCGGTTTCCGCTGTGGCTACTGTGGGAACGGTGACGGGCATCTTCCCGGCGTTGGCGTATGCCTTTGACTGGATTGGCAGCTTGGGGCATACGAAGTCAGAAACGCAGAATTAACCCCATGTCGCCCTTCCATACTATCCGCCGTATTACTCTGCAGAGCTGGGTGTGGTGGGGTGTTGTGTGTCTGCTGTTCATCATCATGACCATAAGCTGGCGCGGTGCAGACAGTGCTGGGCGCATCTTTGTGTACCCTGTGACGCAGGAAACGACATATAGGCACATGGCGGAGTCATATGTGAAACTGTATTGTCCGCTGGAGTATGCTGAGCTTGAGAAGTTTCAGGGGGAGCCCGTGGAATATGAGTGCATAAAATTTGTGATGCAGGATGCCGAAGGGCGGCGTGTACTCTTTCTGCCGGGAATGATGTACAGCGGTGAGGTATGTAGAATCTGGTTTTTTTTTGATGCTGCCACCCCGGGGCGGGTCTGTATCCATGCTCCTGTTGCCGGAGTGTTGCACTACCAATCTTTTCTACTCACGGAAAAGGAGAAAATGGCCGACTATCTGCAGCAGGCTGTACAGCGCCATGCCAAGGAGTATGGAGTGCTGGATTTTGTGGTTTTGGAGCTGTCTCCGGAACCGGTGGATATGGGCCTTGCTCCGCTAGTGGAGCTCATGAACTACTTGGTGGCGCAGTTGCCTTATCATGTGGATGTCGGTGTGCTCGTTCCTCCTGTGGGTGATGGACCGTTGCATTATCACTGGTGAAGGTGAATTTCATTCCCGAACGGTAATAAAATATGATTCCTTGTAAGGAAAAAGGTCTGCGGACAACAAAGGAACTGGGAGCACTTGTGCGTGAAACGCGCAAGGCGCAGGGTATTTCGCAGGAGCAGCTGGCGAGGTGATTACCGCCGGCGGTGAAAGTAGCGCCGCCGGATGCCGTTGAGGAGGTAGCCGAGGAGTTCGAGCAGAATGGCCAGGAGGATGGCGGGGCGCTGGAAGCGGTAGCTTGAGGCGCGCATGACCAGGGTGGGCTTCTGCGGGTGATAGAGGATTTCCACCTGGTCACCGGGCTGGCCGGCGGGGGATGCATCGCTCAGCTTGTCCGTGGCGGTGATGCTGCTGCCGGGGGCAGGGGAGAACTGCAGCACAGGGTAATAACGCAGAATGGGGCCGCCGCTGCCCCGGGCTTTCCCACACCATCATGCCATAGATGGCCAGTAACACTACGGCGCCAAGCAACAAGTACACCACGGCCGGTTCCATCATCTGCCGCCGCGGTTCGCTCCACAGAACACTTTCACCCTCCTGCCGGATGCGGGAGAAATCCGGTGCTTCTGTCTGAGTGGTAGTTGCCTGCATGGCTTGATGATAAGCAGGCAGGGAATGGTTTGTCAACCAGGGAAATTCTGCCCTTGTAAAAACGAAATCCAGCCCCTGGCGGGGCTGGACGAAATCACTTTGTGACGAAATCCTGCCGTTGGCAGGACGATATCCTCGCTGTCGCTCGGACTTTAGAACGGGATGTCGTCGTCCTCCTCTGCGGGCATGGGAGGAGGCGGGGTCTGCTGCTGGGGGCGCTGCTGCTGGTAGCCACCGTTGGAGTAGCCGCCGCCGTAGTTGCCACCGTTGGAGTAGCCGCCCTGGCCGCCGCCGTAGTTGCCGCCCTGCTGGTAACCGCCCTGGTTGTAGCCACCGCCGTTGCTGTAGTTGTTGGAGCGCTGCTGGTAGCCGCCACCCTGCTGCTGGGAAGCGCCGCCTTCGCGGCCGCCGAGCAGCTGCATGTTCTCTGCCACGATGCGGATCTTGCTGCGCTTCTGGCCGGTCTGCTTGTCTTCCCATACATCCTGCTGCAGGCGACCCTCGATGAACACGGGGCGACCCTTCGCCAGGTACTGACCGGCGATTTCAGCGGTGCGACCCCAGCAGGTCACATCCAGGAAGGTGGTTTCCTCGCGGCGCTCGCCCTCGTTCGGGCCGCTGCTCACGCGGTTTACGGCCAGGCGCAGTTCCGTCACGGAGTTGCCGCGCGGGGTGGTGCGTACATCCGGGTCTGCAACCAGGTTGCCGATAATCATTACTTTGTTCAAATTAGCCATGTTAACTCGTATTGGTGTGTTGTCTCAGGTAAGAAGCCGGAGAGAGTGCCGGCGCTGTCTACATGGTGCTATCCTACCCGCCGGAGCGGGGCTTGACAAGCAAAAATGTGGTCTTGCGGCGCTTTTATTCCCTTGCTGACGTGAATATAGGCTTGCATCCGCGCGCGTTACGTTGTACAATGCCGCACCCGCACCCCCGCGGAGTATCACCAATTTTATCTCCCATGAACGTTGAACTTATCGAAAAAGCCGCTCAGATCGTAGGCGACAACCAGCTGCTGGTCAATATCGTATCCAAGCGCGTGCAGCAGCTCAACCACGGCTCTGACCCCTTCATCGTCACCACGCCTGAGATGCAGTGCGGTGATATCGCTCTCACGGAGATTATCGAGGGCAAAATCACCTGGCATGAGATGACCCCCGAGGAACTTGCCGCCAGCCGCGGTGAAGCCGTGGAGGCCGATCCCTTTGCTGAGCTGGCTCAGAACGCCGAGAACATGGCTCCGGCCGAGCCCGAGACCCTCGTCATCACCCCGGATCTGTAAAGACCCCCGTTCCTTTTCAGCGCGACCCGGCAGGCTCCCCAGAACGGAAGCGCCGGGTCGTACTTTTTAAGCCCACACCCCACCCACCGACACTATGGCCAAGAAACCCGCCCCGCAGAGCAACCTCATCGCAAGCAACAAGAAAGCTGGCCGTGATTACGAAATCATGGGCCGGCACGAGTGCGGCATCGAGCTGCGCGGTACCGAGGTGAAATCTATCCGCGCCGGCAAGGTGAACGTGGCCGATGCCTTTGCCCGCGTGGAGAAAGGGCAGATTTTCCTCTACGGCTGCGACGTGCAGCCCTGGGAGACCGCCGGCAAGTGGTTCCAGCACGAAGCCAAGCGTCCCCGCCGCCTGCTGATGCACAAGCGCGAGATTCTGAAGCTCGAAATCCAGCAGGCACAGAAAGGCTTTGCCCTCCCCCTCCTGCGCCTCTACTGGAAGGACGGCAAGGTGAAAGCCGAAATAGGCATAGGCCGCGGCAAGACCCACCGCGACCAGCGCTACGACCTCAAGGCCCGCGCTGAAATGCGCGAAGTGCAGCGCGAGGTGGGGCGCTTTAATAAAGCGCGGTGGTAACCCAAACTGCCTCCTGTAAAGGAGGCAATTTCACAGGCTGAAGGCCTGTTTCACTACCTGCAGGGAAATTTCACGCGGCGGAAAGCCGCATTTCACTGCCACCGCAGGTGGCAATGAAGGAGTGAAATACGGACGGGGCCGTGTGAAATTGGATTGGAAATCCAGTGAAATCAGTCTTCGCTTGGTGAAATTGTCCCGCCAAGGCGCGACAGTGGTAATCCACACTGCCTCCTGCAAAAGAGGCAATTTCACAGGCCGCAGGTGGCAATAAATTACTTTTTCGCGTTTTTCTGCAATGTGGTGATTGAGGAAATAAGCATGCGGCGAATGCTGCCGGCTTCCTGGCGTAAGTGAGTTGCTTCATCCACCAGTTCAGGGCATGATTCTGCAAGAACAATAAGCCAGAACTCACATTCGTGGCATTCTTTAAGGGCGATTTTTAATTTATGGATGAAGTCCTCTGGGCTTTCGGCGTAATCGGCTTCATGGATGTTGGCTCCGACGCTTGTGCCCGCTTTGCCGAGTTGCTGCTTCATGAATGCTTTGCGGTCGATTTTGTCGTACAGATGTACGATTTTGATTGCCAGATTAATAGCAGCCCGTTTGAGTCTTCCTTCGCGTTCCATTGTGATAAACTAGCAGATAATCAATGGTATGTACAGGTAAAACGGATAAATTGGGAGTGAAATACGGACAAAGTCCGTGTGAAATAGGATTATCATCCAGTGAAATCAGTCTATGACTGGTGAAATAGTCCCGCCTCGGCGGGACTGTAAAGGATTGCTGCCTCCTGCAAAGGAGGCAATTTCACAGGCTGAAGGCCTATTTCACTACCTGCAGGGTAATTTCACGCGGTGGGCCGCATTTCACTGCCACCTGACGTGGCAATGAAAAGGTGAAATACGGACAGAGTCCGTGTGAAATAGGATTATCATCCAGTGAAATCAGTCTATGACTGGTGAAATAGTCCCGCCTCGGCGGGACAGTCTTCTGGCTTGACTTAGCCGCCCATTGTGATACCATGCGGCGAATGAATCTCCGCGGACTAGTTCTTGATTACCTCCACACGCTGCAGGCGCGTGGGGTGCAGAAGCTGGCGGTGGATGATGAGGCTCGCGGGATTCTGCGCGAGTGGATGCTGGCGGCTAAACGCGGTGGGCGTCCGGTGGCTCCGGTGGCCCTGCCGCAGCAGGTGATGCCGGAAGCGACTGAGCCGCTGCCTGAGCCGGCTGGTGATGCTCCTGTGCAGGAAGCTCCCACTAAGCTGGGGGTGGATCTGGAAGCACCGTTGCCGGTGGAGGAGCAGCCGCAGGAGGATGTGCCTTTCTTCCGACCCGGCGGCAGCAATGCCGGGGAAGCTTGGGAGAATATGCAGCGCCTGCTGCCCACCTGGGCACCGCTGCGCCAGCTGGGTACGCTGCGTGAGAAAGTGGTGCTGCCGCAGGGTAACCGGCAGGCGGACATTGTGTTTGTGGGCGATGCACCGGGCTACCACGATGAAAAGGCCGGGCTGCCTTTCCAGGGTGAGGCCGGCGGCAAGCTGGATGGCATGCTGAAAGCCATGGGCCTGACCCGTGAGCAGGTGTACCTGACGCATCTGGTGAAGTTCCGTCCCGCCCAGCCGCGGCAGACTCTGAACACGCGCCCGCCCAGCGACAAGGAACTGCTGTTCAGCTGTCCGGTGGTGGATTTTGAGCTGCGCCTGGTGCAGCCCCGCGTGATAGTGGCGCTGGGTGTCATTGCCGCCCGTGGTCTGCTGCAGCAGGGTAACCTGCCTCTGGCGGCCTATCAGGAGCGCGTCTGGGATTACAACGGTATTCCCGTAATCGTGACCCACCACCCCAGCTACCTGCTGCGCACCAGCGATTTAGGCGAGCGCCGCCGCCTGTGGGAAGAAATGCTGCACGTCATGGAGATAGCTGGCCTGCCCATCAATGACAAACAGCGGGGCTACTTCCTGCCGAAGGCTTAAGGTATACGCGTTGGCATAATTGGAGGATATCCAGTTATTCATCTCGCTAAATCCGAGTTTGTTCGTTTCGGAGCGGGGGACTTTAGTCCCCCCAATGCTTACGTTTTCGGGACTAAAGTCCCGTGCTCCGACAGATATGCACCCCGCCAATTGCCGATTTGTAGAGAAGTGGCTAATTATGCCAAGGCGTTAAGGAATATTTTTCACCGCTTCGAGGAAGCTCACCATCGTGGGAAGCTGGCAGAAACGCCGCCAGTCATCATCGCGCAGAAGGATGAAGGGTTCTTCCCAGGGCGGGGTGTCTTTTCTGCACAGGTCGAGGATGTGGACCTTGGACAGCGGGCTGATGTCATCCTCATACGGACTGAGCTCGGGCACGATTTCGTTGCCGTCGGCATCGTACAGATGCAGAAAATCCATCCGCTCATCAATAAAGCTGTAGTCGGTAAACAGCCGTTCGGGGCAGTCGACTATTTCGCCCTGCTTGTTCAGCACAAAGGGCTCTGTGTCAGGTCTTGGTTGAGGCGTTCTGCCGGGAAGCGCTTCACTCAGAATTGCCACCAGTTCCTTCACCTCATCCGAGCTGAACTTCCGCGTGATGGTGGGTGTGAGGTTCTCTTCTGTAGGGGATCGGTGTACCAGTTCCGCCGCAGTCACGTTACAGAGAGCGGCTTTCCAGGCTTTGAAGGTTGCTGAGTGTTGCTCAATGTCGCGCGCGTGCTGCTGCTGCCTCCACTCGGCACGGACCTGATTCAGACGGGCCTGTTGCTGCTGCGCAACGGGGGTGCAGGCTGCAAGCAGAAGCGGAATGAACAGAACGAATCGGGCGTGGATCATTGTATTAATCATCAGTACCTTCCTCCGGTGTTGCCACCTGCGGCTTGCGGGGCTTGTAGGTGGTCAGCTTTGTCTTCTTTTTCTTTTTCGGGGCAAAGTATTCCGGGTGGGCGGCTGCCCAGGCTTCGTACAAATCCGGGCGGTTGGCCTTCGTGCGTTCAATGGATTTTTCGAGTTTCCATTCCTCGATAGCCTTGTGGTTGCCGGAAAGGAAGACGGCGGGCACTTCCATGCCGCGGAACACATTCGGCTTGGTGTAGGCGGGGGCTTCCAGCAGGCCGTTGGAGAAGGATTCCTCCACGCTGCTGCGGTCATCGCCCAGGGCGCCGGGCAGCAGGCGGGCAATGGCATCGATGACCACCACGGCGGCGATAGCGCCATTCGTCAGAATGTAGTCGCCGATGGAAATCTCCATGTTCACCAGGGTATCAATCACGCGCTGGTCTACGCCCTCGTAGTGGCCACAGAGGAAGATGTAATGCGCATCGCCACCCTCCATGCAGGGGGCTGCCAGTTCCTCGGCCACCGGCTGGCGGAACACACGGCCCTGCGGGGTCATGAGGATAACGCGTGTGTTCTCCTGGCGCAGTTCTTCGATGGCTTCGAAGATAGGCTCGCACTTCATGAGCATGCCCTGGCCGCCGCCGCAGAGGTAATCATCCGTGCGGCGGTATTTATCGTGCGTCCAGTCGCGTAGCTGGTGCGCACGCACCTCGATGAGCCCGGCCTCTGCCGCGCGCCCCATGATGCTCTGGGACAAGGGTACAGAGATGAGCTCCGGGAAAAGAGTGAGAACGTCGATTTTTAACATGGTTAAAAGTACGAATTACAAAGTACAAAGTACGAAGTACGAAGTTCCGCTCGCTGACGCTCGCATGATTTACTTCGTACTTCGCACTTCGTACCTCGTACTTAAGCGTTGGCGTTGTGGCGCAGCATGGCTTCCACGTAGCCGTCGATGTTGCCATCCATCACGTCCTGAATGTTACCGCATTCAAAACCGGTGCGCAGGTCCTTCACCATCTGGTAAGGCTGGAACACATAGGAACGGATCTGGTTACCCCAGGCGATATCACCCTTTTCGGAGTACTGGCGGTCGGCCTCGGCGCGCTTGCGGTCTTCCTCGAGCTGAATGAGGCGGGCCTTGAGCATGCGCATGGCTTCTTCGCGGTTGCGGAGCTGGGAGCGCTGGGTCTGGCAGGCCACGATGATGCCGGTGGGCAGGTGGGTCAGACGCACAGCGGTTTCCACCTTGTTCACGTTCTGGCCGCCCTTACCGCCGGAGCGGTAGGTGTCCATCTTCACATCGGCTTCCTTCACTTCGATTTCGATATCGTCGGAGATGTCGGGGGTGGCATCCAGCGAGCAGAAAGAGGTGTGACGCTTGCCGGCGGAGTCGAAGGGGCTCATGCGCACCAGACGGTGAATACCACGCTCGTTCTTGAGGTAGCCGTAGGCGTATTCGCCGTCAATCTTGATGGTCACGGAGCGGATACCGGCTTCATCGCCATCGGTGCTTTCCATGATTTCGGTGTTGAACCCGTGGCGTTCGCAGTAGCGCAGGTACATGCGCAGCAGCATGCTGGCCCAGTCGCAGGCCTCGGTGCCACCGGCACCGGCGTGGATGGTCACATAGCAGCCGGCGTTGTCGTGCGGACCGTTCAGGAGGGTGAGCAGCTCGAACTCTTCGAGTCGCTTGAACCAGGCATCATACTCGCGCTTGGCTTCGGGGGCCATGTCGGCATCTTCCTCAGCCATCTCCACGGCCACTTCCACGTCCTCCAGCCCGCTTTCCAGGCTGCGGAACTGCTCCAGGCGGCGCTTGAGCGGGTTCACTTCGTTCATGAGGGCGCGTGCGGCCTCAGGGTTATCCCAGAAATCCGGGGCGCTCATGCGCTCATCCAGTTCTGCTACTTTAGATTCAAGGCTTCCGAGGTCAAAGATAGCTCCCGAGCTCGGAAAGACGGGAGCGCATGGCTTCCGTGTCGAGCGCCGAGAGATCGATATTGGCGGTCTGGTTCTCCATAACGCGCG
>JAZONE010000042.1:0-7429 GCA_045654325.1 Akkermansia sp. | reverse complement strand
CAACGAGGAGAAGTACATCTGCCACTTCCCCGAGACCGGTGAGATCATCTCCTACGGTTCCGGTTACGGTGGTAACGCTCTTCTCGGCAAGAAGTGCCTTGCTCTCCGCATCGCTACCGGTATTGCTCAGAAGAACGGCTGGATGGCTGAGCACATGCTCATCCTCGGCATCACCGATCCCCAGGGTCGTAAGTCCTACGTGACGGGCGCATTCCCCTCCGCCTGCGGTAAGACCAACCTGGCCATGGTTGTTCCTCCCCCCGCACTCGCTGCCAAGGGCTGGAAGACCAGCATCATCGGTGACGACATCGCTTGGATCTGGCCCCACGAGGACGGTACCTTCCACGCCATCAACCCCGAGAACGGCTACTTCGGCGTGGCTCCCGGCACCTCCTACAAGTCCAACCCCATCGCTATGGACACCATCAAGGAGAACATCATCTTCACCAACGTGGGTCTGACCGACGACGGTGACGTATGGTGGGAAGGCATGGACGGCGAGGCTCCCGCTCACGCCATCGACTGGCAGGGTAACGACTGGACGCCCGACTGCGGCCGCAAGTGCGCTCACCCCAACAGCCGCTTCACCGCTCCCGCTTCTCAGTGCCCCACGCTCGACCCCGAGTACTACAACCCCGAGGGTGTGTCCATCAGCGCATTCCTCTTCGGTGGCCGCCGCGCTACCACCATGCCGCTCGTATTCCAGTCCAAGGATTGGAACCACGGCGTGTACGTGGGTGCTACCATGGGCTCTGAGATGACCGCCGCTGCCTTCGGCCAGATTGGCCAGGTGCGTCGCGACCCGATGGCTATGAAGCCCTTCATCGGCTACAACGTTGGTGACTACTGGCAGCACTGGCTGGATATGGGCACCAAGACCTGCGCTTGCAAGCTGCCCAAGATCTTCAACGTGAACTGGTTCCGCAAGGATGCCGAGGGCAACTTCGTATGGCCGGGCTTCGGCGACAACATGCGCGTGCTCGACTGGGTGCTCCGTCGCTGCCGCGGCGAGGTGCAGGGCGTGGAAACCGCTCTGGGTATCTCCCCCGCATACGACGAGCTCGACACCGACGGTCTCAAGGACTACGACGAGGCTGCTTTCAACACCAACATGACCATCTCCGCTTCCGAGTGGAAGGCTGAGCTCGAGTCTCAGACCGAGCTGTTCGCCATGGTTGGTGACAAGCTGCCCGCCGAGCTCGAGGCCCAGCGCCAGGCTATGCTTGCCAAGTTCTAAAGCAAGCATCTGCTGAAAGAGCAAATACTTTTTCCGCCGCTCCCCGAAAGAGGAGCGGCGGAAATCTTTTAATCGGCGGGGCAAAGTTTCACCCGCTCAAGAATCTGCCAATAGCGTGATTGTTACATCTGCTTATCTTCCTGCGATTGAGCAGCTCTGCGATATTCACGCCTGGCCTTGCACCAGCGGATGATGGTGCGCGCAGAGATGCAGGAGCCTATCAGCACAAAAATGAGTGCGCTGATTTCGTTACCATCGTTGCGGGGAGGAGCAGTCTGGAGGATATAGCGCTCCACCAGATAAATTCCCGAAAAGGCAAGTACCACTGCGGCCAGCGGAACATAGCCCAGGCCGGGGCTCTTCGGGCTGGAGTCTGCCTCCGTATCCGGGGCAGGAGGCGGAGCATCCGGCAGGTGTTGGTGAATCCGGTATTCCAGCTCGCGTACATTGTCTACATGCAGGAATCCTTTCGGCATGAGTGTGGTGCCGTTGCGGCCATGGTGCTCATCGTAATCCATCACAATGTCACCGCGGCCGTTGCGGTATTCGCGCACTTCCTTAATCAGGTTGTGCGTCAACGGGAATCTGCGGCAGGTCGGGCGGCGGCGTATCATGGACGGACGCAGCACGATAGCTCGCCGATTCGTGAGCACATACACTGTGCGGCGGTCGTTTTCCCGCTCCCACCAGGGGCTGATGATTAACCCGATACCGATGAGGTAAAAGGGAAGCAGCCCCAGAAACAGGAGCAGAATGGCTGGCTTTTCGATGATTTTCTCCAGTGTGATATGGTTGATAAACAGCATGCCGAGGATGCCGAACAGAAAACCATTCCACAAAGCGGCGAAGAACATGCGGTAGGCATAGCCCGGTTTCCACAAGGTGGTGGCAGGCTTGCAGACCAGCAGTAATTCCTCGCCAGGGGGCAGCTCCCGCTCCACCCATTCGCGGTCCTGTACAGAAAGGTTAGTATCGCTCAGTTTCATAGGGGAAGATTAATCGCCGCAATCATTATCGCCAGCGGCAGCGCTGAACCACATATCGCGAAAGCATGCCACGCCCATGGCCAAATCTTCATTAAGACCGGTGGGCAGGGGAGTCATTTCGCTGATTCTTTCCTGTCTCCCATCCTGCAGGCGGAGTGAGAAGTCTCCCCCGGCGAACCTCGGCAGTTCAATCGCAGCAAGCACCGTGCCGGCAGCATCTTCTAATACCGGGCGCGTGCGGAAAAAGCGTTGCCACCCGGTCACTCCATTCCGGCAGCGGAGTCGCAGCGCACCATCCGGCCCCGTGATATCGAATTCCAGGTGTCCCGTGGTGATGCTTTCGCATCCATCAGCCCATTTCCGGCGAATCTGGTGGGTTGTTTTCATGTGCGGGTATTGTCTGAGCGCAGATTATAGGATATCTAGATTGATTATCAAGGATAATTCGCATTTTCTTGCGGACTTTTGGTAAATCGCTCATATGGGGAGTAGATGATTTGCCGGAATCTTTGTCGAAATCCGTGCGGGTGGGCTAATAAGTCCGGAAATCACCATGCAGCGCGATAAATTGATATTTGTCGTTCCGACAAAAGTGCGAAGTACGAGGTGGGAGGTACGAAGTGAAAGTTCCGCGAGTCTTGCGGCTCGCCATTTGTTATCAATAGAAAACACCTGCAGGCGCAGCCTGCCTGACTTTATACTTCGCACTTCCCACCTCGTACCTCGTACTTCTGCATATTCCAATTTTCCTGGCAGAATGAGTCAGTGAATCCGAAACAGTCCCAAATAATGTGCTTTCTATGAAAAAAAGGCTGCGCTTCGCTCGTTTTTTGTGTTATATAAGGTGAGAGGCTTGATATGATGAAGCGATTACTCAGAACATTGATTTATGCGGTGCTGGTTGTTGCCGGTGTGGTGCAGGCCGGGAATGAGACATCGCGCGAGCTGGCACAGAAGGTGTTTCGTGAGGCTTCGGGCTGGAAGGAATACCGCCTGTCTGCTGATACAGTACTGCTGCGGGGCCGTCTGGAGAATTTCAATGGCCGAGGACCGACTCATATGTATTGCGCAGTGCGCATGAAAGAGGGGAAACCTCAATTGTGTGCCACGTATGCGGTGGCGGCGGGGAATGACCAGTTTGCCCGTTTCTCCTTGAAGGCCGGTGTGGTGCAGGCGTATCATGCCAATGGTGTTCTGCTGGCGCGAATCCGCTTGTGGGATGCGCCGCCTGCACAATTTGCGACTGCTCCCAGCCTGGTAAGCCTGCGCCTGGTCGGTGTGGAACCGGGGGCCGTGATAGCTGAGGCTGAGAACCTGACCGGTCATCCCGTGACTCTGCGGCGGGGAAAGGTGTATGTGATAGAGTACGAGGGCAATGAGGTGAAGCGAAGTGATTTGACTCTCCTGCTCAAGGAATGCCGCCTGCAGCCGGGGCAAACCGCGCGGATGAAGTTGAGCATTGTCTGCAAAAGACTGGTTTGTCCCGCGGGTTGGCTGGAACGGCAACGGGTGGAGCTCGTGTACCGTGCTCAGGATAACCAGCCTTGCGGGGCGGAGCTATCCCCCGCCTGGGTGTTGCAATCCGGTGTGCCGCAGCTTGACTACCATGGCTATGCCTACCCCATTCGCCTGCGGAATGATCTGGCGGTGCAGCTCGAACCCGGTATGAGCGGCATGGTGATGCACCGGCTTGCCATCTACCAGCTGAGCGGCGGGGTATGGTTCCATTCCGGCTGTCTCAACACCCAGGGAAACTCAGCCCCTTGTGCATTTGAAATCGGGGATGATATGATACGTGTGCGGGATTCTCGCGGTCGTCTGGTTGGCCTGTTTGTCTTCCCGCAGTCGACCACCGGAAAGAAACAAGAGGAGTGATTTTTCTTGATTTCGTAACAAAAAAACTACAATGACTTAGACATGAATTTCAGAAAGGCGATAGTGGTGAATCTGAACTGTGTTCTGCTCGGTTCTGCTGCGGTGTGGATGGTGCAGGGTGGCAATTTCAGCTCGGTGCTGTTGTTTGTGGCGCTGCTGCTCTGGCTGTGCAATGAGCTGTGGTATGCGGTGGTCACGGTTCCGTGGCTGATATATGGCCTGTGGTGCACCCTGCGGGGCAAGGAGAACCCGAATACCGAAAAACAGGTGGCACGGGCCTTTTCGCTTGTCCTGCTGGTGGTTCCACATGTGATTTTTGCCGTGCTGTATGGGGTGGAGTCCATCACAGGCGGGCTGGTTTCTCCCATGCTGGGAATGCAGGTTTCCCCTGGGCTGTTTGCCAGTGCTTTTGTGGCACCGGCGCTGCTGTGTTTCATCTGTCTGGTGTCGCCGGTTCCCCCGCTCTCTGTGCTGGTGCTGTGCAGTTACCTGTTTGAGCCGGAGCTCTGGCGGAAGCCCACGCAGCCGCAAGCAGTCGAGGAAAAGGCGGATTTGCCGCCCGTTCCTGAAACAATGGCGGCTGCACCCTGCCACCCCGGGCTGCAGAAACTTGCCGGTGAACTGCTCTACTATGGTCGCCCGGTGGTGGGTGGCGAGAATCCCTACACGCGCCGCGATGGTGTGGTGGGTTCCCTCATGCTCGTTGGTGCGTTGGTGATGCTGGGCATGGCGGCGGGCTGCTATTCACAGACTCTGCTGGGCGCCGGTATGTGTGCGGTGCTGGCTCTGGTATTCGGCGGCCTGGGGATACACGTTCTGAATGCCCCGAATCGCTGGAATGCCCGCCTGCGCGAAGCCGAGTTCGCCTTCACCCGCAGCCATGCGTATATTGCAGAGGGAGAATCCCTCCGGGATTTTCCCTTCGATGAGCGCCTGAGCATCACCCTCGAAGAACTCCCGGGCAAGCTGGGCAACATCTACCTGCACCGGCATGGCAAACTGGGCATGGCGGTTCATGTGGCTTTCAACAGAGTGAAAGTTCATTACGACCCCGATATGGTCGATACCAGCGCACCATTGCAGGGATTTATACAGATTGAGAACCCCACGAAAGTCTATCGGCGTCTGGAGCAATGCCGTAAGGAACACGCAGAGTCATGACGGAAGAGTGGAAGAAATGTTTGTTGAGCCTCGATGAAGATGATGCGCAGACTTTGCGCGCTTATCTCGCGGACGGTGTGCCTGCCAATGCTGCGGATGAGAATGGAAAGACGCTGCTGATGAGTGCTGCGCAGAGCGGCGCCCCTCGCTGCGTGAGGGAATTGCTGGTTGCCGGCGCCGCTGTCGGCCTGTGTGATAATGAAGGTAGAACCGCCCTGCATATGGCCGCGGACAGCTTCTCGTGGAACTGGCGCAAACCCTGGTGCCGCCCCGCTTCCTGTGTGTCGATGCTGCTGGAAGCGGGTGCTGACCCGCACCTGGTGGATGAAGGCGGGAAGAATCCTCTGGAACGCGCAGCCAGCTGGTCTTTTTCTACGAATCATGCTGCTGTTTTCAGCCTGCTCCGGCTGGCGCTTTCAGAACGTCAATCACCAGTGATGCAGGCTGTCTGGAACGCCGATGTGGAGACCCTTGGTGCGCTTATTCAGCAGGGGCATGATGTGAATGTTGCGGATGAATCCGGCTACACTCCCTTGCACATGGCGGTGCTGCCCGGGCGTACGGTGTGCCTGCCTCCGCTGCTTGCAGCGGGCGCACAGACCGACGCCGTGAGCCGCGGGGGTAATACCCCTCTGATGCTGGCCACTTGGGCGGTGGATGCGGCCGCTGCGCAGCAGCTGCTGGCTGCCGGTGCATCGCCTGACCAGAAGGATGCTGAGGGCAGGACCCCGTTGATGCGCGCGGTGAAGCTCAACAACGCGGCTTGTGTCAGAGCTCTGCTGGCAGCGGGTGCTGATGTGCACGCCACAGATGAATTTAAGTCCACAGCGCTGCACGACTCTGTGTCGCATCCTGAAATGATGCAGTTGCTGCTGGCCGCCGGTGCCAACCCGGATTGCACGGACAAACACGGAGCGACGCCGCTGAAAGAGTGCGTCAATACGCAGCTCTTTCTGGAATCTCTCGCAACCTGTGCCCGGCTGCTTATCGAAGCCGGGGCGGATGTGAATCTGCCTGAGTTCCGCGGTATCCCGCCGCTTTGCTGGGCCTGCAGCGAGCGGGAGGGGCGATTCATCAGCCTGTTGCTGGCTGCCGGAGCCGATGTACACCATGCCGCACACGATGGGCGAACGGCCCTGCATTGGGCAGCGGAATCCTATAACGCGGCGGGTGTACGTCTCCTTTTGGCGGCAGGAGCGGATCCTTCCATCAAGGACAACACAGGGATGACTCCCCGGGATTATGCCAAGGGGAGGGATTGGAAAGAGTGCCGCGACCTGCTGTCCTCGGCGTTGGCCGAGCGGGGGATTCCGCTCGTCGCCGGTCCGGTCATGAAGGTGAGCGCGATTCGCACCCGTCTGCGCCGAAAGGCCGTGCTTCTGCATAGTGCTGTGCCGGAGCAGCCGCCGGTCGGGTTCGCCAGCTGGCTGGGGCGCGTGACGCACCGGCTGCCGGGTGAGTCATGGCCGACCGATTCAGAAGGAAAGCCCCTTGTGCCGCTGGCTACTCTCTATATCAAGGATTTGCCATATATGCCCGCGGCGCTCAGGAAACTGGCGCTCATCACCATTTTTGCACCGGAGGAACCGTGGGGCGGGGTAGATCCCGGGTGCGTTATCCGCACCTATACCAGCACTGAGGGGCTGGAGCCTTGTGATTACACCTCTGCGGATATGACTCCCTGTGTCCTGACTCCCGAGCCGGTGAAGAACGACATGCCCCTCACCCCCGCCTGCGGCGGCAGTGAGGAAATGTGGGATGCCATTGCGGATATCGAGCGCGCGCAGGGTATCGACTATCAGGAAAGTATCATGGAAGCTGAGTACGATACCCACAAAATCGGCGGCTACCCGGGCTATACCCAGGAAGCCCCCGAAGTCCCCGGCGGGTATTCCTACGTGTTCCAGCTCTGCTCCGACTGGACCGCCGGACTGAGTATTGGCGACCTCGGGAACTACTACTTCTACTACAACTCCCGCCAAAACGCCTGGCGTGTACACATGGATTGCTATTAGCTGGGAAATTGGACTTTGTTGAGGTGAGCGAAGCGAACGAACTTAAAAGCCCGCGTCAGCGGGCGACATATCAATAGCGAGGGGTGAAGAGGGGCGCGCGTAAGCGTGCCTCTCGCAACCCCTCGTTTGATAAATAAACAAATAAAACCCGTGAA
>JAZONE010000041.1:0-2602 GCA_045654325.1 Akkermansia sp. | reverse complement strand
AGAACGACATGGCTACGATCCGACTTCCTTGCCCCTCTTGCCGGGGGGCTCATCGCCGCCCCCACGGCACCCCCTGCTAGGGTGTTGGGCACCCATGAGGATGACCAGGGAAAAGCAGCTGCCGCTCAGCTTGTCGGCGGGGCAGGGTGTCCGCAGGCCACCCCACACCGCCGCCCGCGCTGGCTTGTCACCGGGAACAACAGCCCCACACCGTGCGGGGAGACGGCTGCGCCGTCTAGCGCACCTCGGAATTATTCCAGAAAACAGCGGAGCCAGCCGACTCGGCGGGGCTTCTTCCGGTCGGCGCGCTGCCGCCCGAGGTCGGCAGCACCCCGCCCGGCCATTCATCCCGCGCCCTGCGGGCGCGGCCATGCCTGCGAGGCAAGAAAAACCCCGCCACCGTTCGGCACAGTGGCGGGGGCGGATTAACTCATGATTCAATCATACCACAATTCGCCGGCGTTCGCCAGCAAAGCGATTATACGCCACACCCCACCAGAAACGCAAAAGGAAAGCGGCGACAAGCCGCAGAAAAGCAGCGCCGCGAGCCCCCAGCGGTACAAAACGGAACGGAAAGGAACATCAAAGACCGGTGTATTAAGCCCATCTGTCGCCAGATGTCGCCACAAAAATCACCATTTTTTACCCGTTTAAACCGCCAAACCGCCCTTTATCTCGCCATTTACACCGCCATGTAAAAGCAAGAGCCTAAGCGTTGTATATGAAATAAGACCCTTTACGCCCAACTTCCATAGGTAGTAAGTTGGGCGGGGCATTGCTTCAAAGGCAATGCCCCGCTTACTTGTTTATTTTCAGTGGTCTGTCGGGATTTTTGATTCTGCCGGAAGTTTTTCGCCGGACGGGAATAGGAAGATTTCGTACCGCAACCGGTATGATTCCTCTTGCGCGGGGGCAGAAACTGTGAAACAATACAGCACATGCAGAACGAAACAATCGCCGCCATTGCAACAGCTCCGGGAACCGGGGCGCTGGCAGTCATCCGCGTGAGCGGGCCCCAGGCCGCACAGGTGGTGCAGCAGTGCACCGCAGGCCGGGTGCTGCAGCCGCGAATGGCCACGCTGGTGCGGGTACGCGATGCTCGCGGTCTGGTGGTGGATGAATGCGTGGCGACCTATTTTGCGGCACCTGCCAGTTTCACTGGTGAGGATACGGTGGAGCTGAGCTGCCACGGCGGCATGCTGGTGACCCGGCGGGTGCTGGAGCGTCTGCTGGCCTGTGGAGCCCGTCCGGCAGAGCCCGGTGAGTTTTCCCGCCGCGCATTTGAAAACGGCAAGATGGACCTGACTCAGGCTGAGGCTGTCATGGATATCATCTCTGCCGGCAGTGATCTCGCCCTGCGCGCCGCGCAGAACCAGCTGCAGGGCGCCATTGGTTCCCGGGTGGCCGAGGCGGTGGATACGCTTATCAACGTGGCGGCTCATGTGGAGGCCTATATCGATTTCCCGGAAGAAGACATTGCCCCGGACACGACCGAATCCCTGCTGGCTCAGCTTGATTCCGCTGCGGGAGTACTGCGGCGTCTGCTGGCTACGGCAGATGAGGGACGCCTGCTGCGCGAGGGTGTGCGCACCGCCATCGTGGGTGCGCCGAATGTGGGTAAATCCAGTCTGCTGAACATGCTGCTGGGGTATGAGCGCGCCATCGTCAGCAGCACGGCAGGTACCACCCGCGATACCATTGAGGAAAGTGTGGCGCTGGGCGGCCTGCGCCTGCGGCTTATTGATACCGCCGGTCTGCACGAAAGTGCCGATGCCATAGAACGCGCCGGCATGGAGCGCAGCCGCCGGGCCGGAGCCGAGGCAGACCTGTTGCTGGAGGTGGCCGATGTGAGTGCCCCGCGCCACAGCCTGGAGCTGCCCGCCACCGGGGCTCACCACCTGCTGCTGCTCAACAAGTGTGATTTACCCGCCCACCCCGATTGGGAGGCAGAGCAGGGGGCTATCCGCATTTGCTGCGCCACCGGTGAGGGTCGCGAAGTGCTCGAACAAGCGGTGGAACAACTCTTCCTCCGCGATACCGGAGAGCGCGATTCCCTGGCGGCCATCAACACCCGCCACCGCCATGCCCTGCAGCAGGCGCTCGATTTCCTGGCTGCCGCACGCGCGGCTCTGCTCGCCGGCGAATCCCCCGAGTTTGTGGATGTTGACCTCCGTGCCGCGCTCGATGCCCTGGGCTCCATCACCGGTCGCATCGATACGGAAGATATCCTCACCCGCGTGTTTGCCACCTTCTGTCTGGGTAAGTGAGCCGCAGCACCACACGTGTTCCAAAGATTATGCGGCGCGATAAATTGGAATTTGTAGAGTAGTTTGCGGAGCGTCAGCGTAGCGGAAATTTGAGTCCCGTCAGGGACGGTAGAGGTGAGGCAGGGGTGGAGTCGCGAAGCGACGGAACCCCTCCTAACCATAAAATAAATCCGAACCCCGAACGTAGTGAGCGGGTGGCAGAGGCTATTGCCACACATTGAAGCAGTGCCCTCTGCCGCCCACTCCTTTCGTCGGGGCTCCCTTATCTTTTGTTTGTTAGCAGGGGCTGCGCCCGCTGACGCGGGCTTACCCCTGCCTCACCTCTACCGTCCCTG
>JAZONE010000040.1:0-45593 GCA_045654325.1 Akkermansia sp. | reverse complement strand
TCCGGCGAGCACAGCGGCATGATGATTGTGCTGCTCACTCACTGGAACGAACGCCAGAGCCCGGATATGCACGCCAGCCGCATAGCCGAACGCATCAACGCAGCCTGTGCCGACATTCCCCAGGCCAGCATCATGGCTGTGACCCCGCCCGCCATCCGCGGCCTGGGTATCGCAGGTGGTGTATCTGCCGTGCTGCAGGTATCCGGTGATGCCACGCCGCAGGACCTCGGTCTGGCTGTCAAGGAAGTGCAGGAACGACTCATGGCCCGCCAGGACCTCGTTTCCCGCACCCGTAGTGAATACGATGCCGAAACCCCGCAGATTCACCTCGAAATCAACCGAGAAAAGGCCCAGTCGCTCAACATTCCGGTGGATACCATCTTCCGCACACTGCAGAGCGTGATGGCATCCTCCTATGTGAATGACTTCACCCTGAACGGCTTCAACTTCAAGGTGCAGATTCAGGGCGGCACGAATGACCGCCGTACGGCAGATGACATCCTGAACCAGATGGTGCGCAACGAAAAGGGCGAGATGGTTCCCCTCTCCGCCGTATGCTCCCTGTCCTACCGCATGGGCCCGGGCCGCTACAACCGCTTCAACCAGTACATGAGCGCCGATATCTCGGTGACCCCCGCCATGGGTATCGGCTCCGGCCAGATCATGAACCTCATCGAGGAATGCATCGCCGACATGAACCGGGAAGAAAAAGCCTCCGGCCGCAACCTCCTCTGGGAAGTGAGCTGGAAGGACCTCTCCTACCAGGAACGCCAGAACGACGGCAAGATCGGCCCGCTCATCGCCATGGCCATGCTCTTCGCCTACCTCTTCCTCGTGGCACAGTATGAGAGCTGGACCACCCCGGTTCCCGTCATGCTCTCCGTGAGTGTGGCTACCATGGGCGCGCTCATGGGTGTCCAGCTCTTCGGGCTCTCCATGTCCATCTACGTGCAGCTGGGCCTGCTCATGCTCATTGGTCTGGCGGCGAAAAACGCCATTCTCATGGTGGAGTTCAGCAAGGATAACCACGAAAGCGGTGTACCCGTGAAACAGGCTGCGCTGAATGGTGCCAGCATGCGCTACCGCGCCGTGCTCATGACCGCCGTATCCTTCCTCTTCGGCGTGTTCCCGCTGGTTGTGGCCACTGGCTCCGGCGCTGCAAGCCGTATCGAAATCGGTGTCACCACCTTCTCCGGTATGCTGCTCGCCACGGTGTTCGGCATCTTCATGGTGCCGGGGCTATACTCCTTGTTCGCCCGCATGCGCAACTGGACTGTGGCCAGGGTCAGCGGCGAGAAGATGCCGTAAGCCCCCCGGGCTCAAAGCTTCATTTCAACCGCCGGTCAATCACTGACCGGCGGTTCTTTTCCCTCCTCCATACCGGAAAGAAAACAGCACCACCGGTTACCCGGTGGTGCTGACAATCTCTTGTTCTGACCTGATATCAGAAGGTGTAGCTGGCACCCACATTCACGCGGTGCTCGCGGGAGTCATCCATGGCGTTGAAACCATAGTTGGCACTGGCGCTCCAGCGCTCGCCGATGCGGTAGGTGGCACCGGCTTCGATGCCCATGCCGGAGCGACCGGGATTCTCACCGCCACCGCTCATGCCATCCATGCGGATAACCGGGTTGCTGCGCACCATATCGTTCATGTAGCGGAGCTCGCCGTGCAGCACCAGCTTCTCGCAGCCGGGGCTCACCAGACCACCCTTGCCATCGTACACGGAGGGGGCACCCCAGGCCACGTAGCGGGCTCCCACGCCGATTTCACCGCGAAGGTTCTGGATGGAACCGGTCTTCACGCCGTCCACCGTGTCGGAATCGCTGGCGAAGTATTCCAGACCGCCGAACACGCTCATGCAAAGCTTATCGGTCAGCTTCTTGTTCCAGTTGAGGCGGGTGTTGAGCTGCAGGCTGTCCTGCTCCCACTTCACCCCCTGTGCGTCAGATTCGGTGTTGCCGTAGGCTGCCACCCAATCCAGGCTCAGGCAGCTGGTGGAGCTGAGCTTTCTGAGCCCGTGCTCACCGTACAGAGCTACGTAGGCACCTTCCTGGTCAACAGTCTGCAGGCCGACAGGCTTCACATCGCCCTCTACATATCCCAGGGCGATACCCACGCTGCTCTGCTCACCAACCTTCACATCAACGCCCACAGCGCCGCCGGTCAGGTCAATATCCGAGCAGCCAATGTCCTGAGAACCGGCCAGAACAGCCACCCAGGCCGTGCCGCGGCCATTGGCAATGCAGCCGGTGTTGCTGCGCTGACCACGCACGGCGTTCACAAATGCACGACTGGCCGTGGCGATTCCCCAGTTGCTCACCGTGAGCGTATCGGCAATGCTCTGATCAAATATGCCGGTGATGAAAAGCACTCCGTTTTCAACGGAATAATTGATTGCACCGTTTACAACATCGATAGTAATGCCTTCAACATCGAGATTTCCGGAAGTAGTCACCAACACCTGGTCACCGACCTCATATGCACCGGAAAGGCGAAGAACAGAACCGGCAGCCATAGTAAGTGCTCCATCCACCACTAGAGTTGCCCCATCTGTCAATTGAATTGCACCGCCCGAAGCAACTTCAACATTGGTCTCTATGGATGCATCTACACCAGAGGCTACAGCCAGAGCACCGCCCTCATGAACAGAAACGGATTCCACTTCAAACGCGGCCTCGTCACCTGCCACTATCACAGTACCGCCATCATTGATATTAACGGTCGAGGCTTCAATGGTACCGGCATTATTCACCTGAGCGTGGTATACATTGAACTCCACGGCTCCGGCTGTCCCCTTGGCCAACAGGGAACTCGTGCTGTCAATATCTACCTTTGCTACGCCACTGCCATCCTCAGAACCAACGGAAACCACCTTGCCGATGGTTGCGACCGAACCATTGGTCAGGGTCAGAGAAGATTCCGATGCAATATTATCATACGGCGTCAGGTAGAGACCGTTCTTAACGTCAATCTCAGAATTATCTGCGTAAATGTATGCAGCAGAGTTTTTCTCCGCGCAAGTAACCAGGTTACCCTTGATTTCAAGCTTACTCCCATCTGTCAGCTCTACATATGAAGTACTTCCCTGCTTACGTCCCATAATGCTGCTATCGGCATATACGTAGGATGAATCCTCCACGGTCAGCGTACCCTCAGCCATGAACAAGCCACCACCAATCTTGCCGCAAATCAGGGACGACCCACTTGTTACCAGCACCTCACCGCGCCCGAAAGTATCATCGGTACCGTTGACTCCCTCGGTATAATTACCTACGTAGCGGTCTGCGGCGTCTGTATAATCGCCTGTGGTTTCAGCAGTAGAGGCATGACCGTTCATGAAGCCTATCTTATCTGCGGGCAGTCCTTCGTAACTCGGGTAACCGATAAAGAAGCTGAACCCGTTCCAGTTATCTAACTTAGCTCCGTTCTGCAGAACAAGAGAGCCATTGCCATCTGCGCCACCAACACCCAGAGCTGCACCCCATGAGTATACATTGAGTCGAGCGCCATCAATGACCATCCTGGCATCCTTACCGCCCACACTCAACGGCACAAAACCATTCAGATTGCCGCCGGAATCGTAGTGTAGTCCCTCTCGCGTTCCTGAAATCACCACATCTGTCCCAGTCGGAGCCTGTATGACCAACTCCCCTTCTCGCACATAAATCGAATTGTTAATTGTGCCTGCTCCGGTAAGCGTCAGTGTACCGGTACCATCCTTGGCAAGAGGAGCATATGTCCCGGAATGTACAGGAATATCACTATATCCGATGGAACCGTTCACCGAACTACCATCAGCATTCTTGCCGATAACACCACCTATGGTGTACATCCCGGCCTGAGCTACTGTAAGCATCATGGCAGAAAGAACCGCCACCATCAACTTCTTAGGTAAATGAAATTTCATGAGTCGTGTATAGTTAGAAACGTATCAAGAAAGAAAATAAACTCCCTTCTCTCGTTCAAAGTTAACACATAAGCAACACCATGTACAGCAGATAATTTTCCGCTTTTAAAGCGTAACATGTTATTACAACATCGTTAACATATATGCATAAACAGACAGAATAAAGAAAAAAGCACCTCCGTTTTTTTTTAAGGGAGGTGCTTCCGATATTTCTGGAACCGATGAGAAATCCTGAATCTTTTATCTCGACGGCTTGCGACGACCGTGAGATTCATCGTTCCATTCCGGTGAATCGTATTTAGTGAGGCAGAGTGACTCCAGTTCCTCAGCAAAGCCGGGGTACGGTTCCTCGCCCTCCACCACATTCACCACCGGGGCCAGCGCATGCGCCAGGCGGGTCTGCCAGCCTTCTGCCGGTTCGCACTGCTGAATGAGGCCCTGGTGGAGCACAGCGCCCTTGTAGCGGCGCTGACCGGCACCGGCGAGCTTCTGCCCTGCGGCATCCACAATATCGCTTTTCACAGGGCTGGCCCAGCAGGCGCGGCCGCCATCCGGCGCGTCCTCGGTAAGCAAGGTGCAGTTCACCCCGCTCTGCTGCAGAGCCGTGGCCAGGGCGCCGTGAATCCAGATGTAAAGCTGGTCAGCAGAGGGGTACATGATACCCTCCTGAGCCGGAAGCGTGACTGTGTAGGTATAGCCGATACGGTGGTCGACGATGCCGCCCCCGGTCCAGCGGCGTATATATTCCTCCGCCCCGGGGAAAATGGATGCGGCCTCGGTGGCGGTATCGAAATACCCGAAGCTGACGGAAGCGCGTTCCCAGGTGTAAATACGCAGCCAGGCCTCGCTGCGGCGGGAGAGAAGTTCATCAGCGGCCATATTTCGGTAGCCGCTGCGCGGTACGGGGTCAATCCAAAGCGTGATGGCTCCGGGGAGCACATCACGCTGCTGAGTCTGCATCTGCATGACGGGGATATGGAAAAGTGAGAATCAGATAGGCTGGGGCAGCGAGACCATGCGGGCATAGCTGCGGGTATACTTGGCAAAGAAGTCAGCAATCTTCTTGGGCGCGCGGCGGCGACCCTGGCGAATCTGCTCCACCATGGAAACGCCTTCCTCCGTAAGCACGGTAATGGAAAGCATGGCAGACACGATGCGGGCGTTCTCATAGGTGGTGCCACCGGCCACGATGCGGTCGCCATAAACCTGCACCTTGTTGGTGCGGCGGTTGGTAGCCACGATGGGCACGGTCACCACGTCGTATTCCACGCGACCTTCCTCGGCATCTGCCTCAGACTTGGCGTAGCGGATGGTGAAGCTGATATTGAGTTCGAGAATGTTCTCGCAGAGGAAGTTGGCGTTGTCCTCATCATCGTTCTCATACTTCACATAAGCGGATTCGAGATTATCCTTACCCATGAGATCCTCGAAGGTGGAACGAGGCGGAACCACGTGACGATACAGCGAAAAGAGCGGATACACACCGGGCTCGTTGCTATCTGAAGCGGGGAGATTCAGAATCTGGTCACGGTACATGAGACGGTAGCCGATGGCGTTCACATCGCCCTGGGTTTCGCGGTTATGAGCACGAGCGGCGCGGTAGTTCTTGCGCAGAGAAGAGCTGGAGCTCACCGAGGGGTTGCGGTCGGGAGCACAGGCAAAGAACACACACTGCACCGAGCGGGGAATATTCAGGCCCTTGGGTACGTTGTCCATGCGCTCATCAGCCTTGGAGAACAGCCACTGATACTTGTTATCGTAGCCACGCATCTGGAAAGACTCAAAGTCGTGACTGATAGTCTGAAGCGCAGCACGGGAACGGGAAGAGGTGCTCACGTCCTCACTCACAGCCCGCCACAAATCAATACTCTGATTGGTAAGCTGCATGATGACAACCACCAGCATGCCGGTGATAGCCATGGCGGTCATCAATTCGATAAGCGTGAAACCACGCCGGTAAATGGATTTTCCGAGTTTCATGGTCAGTTAGAAAAAAGCAGAATCAGCGGTGAACAGAAAGATTAGCGGAGAAGAGAGGACGCCCGAGCTTGTTCCAGGACTTACCCTTATAGCGGGCGGGGTTAGGGGGGGACATATGGTAGAACTCCGCGCGGCAGAAGATGACGCCACCCCAGGCCTCGCGATCGCCGGGCTTGGATACGTAGTTTTCCGGCGAGGATGCTGCAGAAATGACACCGGGGGAGTTCGCCATGCGGAACTCGCCGTTCCCCTTCTGCTCCAGCTGGGTCATCTTTACCAGGAACACCGGACCCACGGCATCGCGGATATCATCACGGTGCACAGGGTCATCCATGGGGCATGCGATAGTGACCAGCTGCATATTCTTGCCGGGCACGCTCTTGCCAGCCGGCACAGCGGGGAATGAACCATCCTTGCGGGCAGGTTTGGAGAGGTCTGCGCGGTAAGAGAAAATCACGATAGCGCTGCTGGGACGGGAGGTCTTGCGAATCCAGTGAAAGCCCTTGTCGAATGTGCTCAGGTATTTATTTTCCGAGGATGACTTGGCGCCGCTGTCGGCTATCTCATCCTCACGAAGGAAACTGAGCTCGGAGCGAAGAATACCGGTAATGCGCTCGGATTCCTGGCGGGTCAGAGCCTGCCGCACCAGACCACGAGCCGGCACGAACACGGTAAGGAAGATGGAAAGCAACACACCCACCAGCGCAATGGCCAGCAGGGTTTCCATGAGCGTAAACCCGCGGAGAAATTTCATTTTCTTCATATTGTCTGTTTTCTGTAAACTTTTCTTATTGCACATCGCGGAACACCTGGTCATCCGTACGAAGCAGCGTCACATCGCCATTCGGCCACAGGCAGATACCCTTGGCACCGGCGGGACGACGCTCGCGACCATCCTTGATGGTATCGCGCGGCACAATGCCGTCTGCCGAATTGCGACCATCGCCGGGGCGGCCATTGATGAGAACCAGGCGCTGCGGGCAGGTCAGATTCAGAGGGTCAGCCATGGGGGCTACGAATCGGCCCTTTTCATCAAACTCGATATAGTAGATACGGGTCATACCGCGACCGGCCAGACGGGTAGTACCCTCGCCAATCATGGAACCCACAGCACCGTCCTCACGGGGGAGCGGCTTGCTGTATGTGGGGGAGAAATACACACCGGGAGGCAGCAGCACGCCGGAAGAAGTGGATACCCACTTACCTTCCTCTGCCACGTTGGTGCCATCGAACTTATCGCCCTTACCATTTCCCTTGCGGTACATCTGCACCGTCATGTATCGCAGGTGCACTGAATCAGCAGCTGAATCCTTGGGATCGGCCACGATAACGAGACGCGAGTACGTATCATTACCCTGAGCGGTTGCCCGGGCCTCCATAACCAACGACTCGAGCAGCTCAACGCCGGACTCGATTCCGCGGCCCTTACCGGCATCGCGTAAAACACCTGCAGCCATTGTCATAACAACGCCCAGGATGGCGATAACCACCAGAAGCTCAACCAAAGTGAACCCCTTTTTCAGCTTTCGACAAATCTTCTTCATATCCATTTCAACCGCGGCACGCGAAATTCTGCCACTATACATAGCAGTTTTTTGGCGTCTCTTCAATCTTTTTTTAGCGATGGCAGATTTTTATGCCGACATTTCAGTTTTATTATTGACCTTTTTGGCAAAATGCGATACATACGCTCGCGCCATGACCATCCTGCAATCCATCATACTCGGCCTGGTCGAAGGGCTTACTGAGTACCTTCCCATCAGTTCCACCGGGCATCTGATTATCACACAATACCTGCTCGGGATGGAAAAATCTGCCGCTCTGGATGCCTATTCCGTGTGCATTCAGGTGGGAGCCATTCTGGCCGTACTTAACCTCTATTTTTTCCGTGTCGGGCAGATGTGGCAGGGAGTATGCGGGAAGAACCCCGTCGGCCTGCGTCTGGTGCGCAACCTGCTGCTGGGTTTCCTGCCGGCCGTAGTAATCGGGCTGGTTCTGGCAAAGCCCATCAAGGCATTTTTATTCAATGCAGAAACGGTACTCATCACCTGGGCTCTCGGGGGTGTAGCCATTTTGCTTTTCGTGCGCTATCAGCGCAGCAAAGGTAAAGGCAAAGGCCACCAGGGTACTGAGCTGGAAGACATGAGCTGCAAAGCAGCGCTCACCGTAGGCTTCATGCAATGCATCGCCATGTGTCCCGGCACAAGCCGCAGTCTCATGACCATGCTGGGTGGGCTGGTGGCAGGCCTGAGCATGGCCGCGGCGGTAGAGTTCAGTTTCCTGCTGGGTCTTATCACGCTGGGAGCAGCCACGGTATATGATTTCACCAAGTTCGGCAGCGACATGGTGCAGGAAATCGGCTGGGGTCCCATGCTGGTCGGCACTTTTGTTTCCTGGCTCAGCGCCATCATCGCCGTCAAATGGATGGTGAGCTACCTCAAGAAGCACGGGCTTTCCATCTTCGGCTGGTATCGTCTGGCCGCGGCACTCATCATGCTTGTGCTCATTCTCAACGGTCTGGAAGTGTAATATTCCCGGCAGACATGAGCCCACTGCGCACCAACCGGCGCGCGGATGACGGTTTTATCTACACTTTCTGCTTTCCATCCGGCAGCAATCGTGTAGAATAGGGTGACAGTTCTCAGGCATGAAATATACAAAGCCCCTACTCTGCTGGATATTGGACAACGCCCTGGCGTGGTTTACGCCATCGTGGCGTCGCAGTGGTCGCGAGGCCATGGTTGCACTGAAGCGTTACGCAGACTACCACCGCCATACGCTGGATGCCGAAACGCTCGAGAAGCTCCGCACTCACCGGTCAGATATTTACACCGCACTTATCAACTGGGATAAGGAAAACTGCACACGACTGGTCCGGCTGGTAGAAACTCAGTGCGGGGACATGCCGGGATTCAAGAGAAATGCCGTGGTGGAGATTGTGGAGAGCTTTTTCGTCATCATGGTTATCTTTCTGGGGCTGCGCACCTACTATGTGCAGCCATTCCGCATTCCCACCGGGTCAATGCAACCCAGCCTGAACGGCATCATAGTGCACCCCGTGGACGAAATACCGGGATTTGCCGGAAAGGCCTGGGATATGCTTACACTGGGCAGTGCCTATGTTGAAGCCGTAGCGGAAAACAACAAGAGCATCGTCGGCATCGACCAGCGCCCCAAGTGGTTTCTTTTTACGGAAACAACGCTCACGTTCAATGATGGTTCCAAAGTGAACATTCCCTCGGCCAAAGGGGCAGTCATGGAATATCTCAAAAGCCAGGGCAAGTTGATAGAAACCCCGAATGGTATCCGCCTGGGCAGCTACCGCCCCGGAGAAACCATCATCCGCGCCCGAGTCGATGCCGGTGACATGATTCTGGTGAACCGCATGGCTTATCACTTCCGCAAGCCGGAACGAGGCGAAACGTTCGTGTTCGACACTCGTGGCATCAATGTATCCATGCAATCACCCACAGCGCTGCGGCTGAGCGACCAGCAGGATGGCACCCACTACATCAAGCGCCTGTGTGGTTTGCCGGGAGACACACTTCAGACCAAGAGCCCCCACCTGCTGGTAAACGGGGCCCCTGCAACAGAGTCCACCATAGCGCGGGTAGCCGCCGGCAAGCCCCCGTACAACGATGTGGGCTACGTAACTCTGGACTACCGCAGCCAGCCTCTGGCCTACATGACGAACCTGGGACCGGTACACCTCCAGAAAACAGCCAACCCCGCCATGCGCGAATACGCTGCACTGGGTGACAACACAACCAATTCTCTCGACTCCCGCTACTGGGGACCGGTACGCCAGTTCAACATCATCGGCCCTGCCAGCTTCACTCTCTGGCCCTTTACCACCCACTGGGGCGGAATTGAGTAAATCCAGCCACTCACACCTCTCTCTCTATGTCTGACGCCGATACTATCACAAAGAACGCAAAATCAAATCTGGCGTTCACTCTGGTTGATCTTCCCGAAGAACGCCGCCGCAACATGGCGCGACTGTATGCATTCTGCCGCATCGTTGACGACATCGTGGACGAGCCGGGAATGACCGGAGAGGAGCGCCACGCCGCACTCGACCGCTGGACCGAAATCATCACCTGCCGGGCCGAAGCCCAGCCCGGCATTGAAACAGAAGTTCAGAAACTGATGCAGGAACTGAAACTGGACACCACGCCCCTGCTCGAACTTATATCGGGCTGCCGCGCAGATATATCCCCCGTCCAGCCGGCTACCCGCTACGAACTCCTCGGCTATGCCTACAAGGTGGCAGCCTGCGTGGGGATATCCAGCGCGGCAGTGATGGGGGCCAGCCCCGCCGCCCGGGATTACGCCATAGCCCTGGGCTACGCACTGCAGCTGGTCAATATTCTGCGCGACGTGGGGGAAGACTGGCGCAAGCACGGCCGCATCTACCTCCCGGCGGATGACATGGCACTTTTCGGCGTAACGCCGGACGACATCAAGGAACAGCGGTATAACTACCGCATGCGCCAGCTTCTGGCATACGAAGCAGCACTGGCGGAAAAATACTTCGGCGAAGCAGAAGAGCGCTACCAGGCGCTGTCTGTAGACGACCGGAACTGCCTCATTCCGGCTCAGGCCATGAGCCTTATTTACCGCACCGTGCTGGAGAAGATGAAGGATGATGAGTACCGCGTATTTGAGCGCCGCTACAGCGTGAATAATTTCCGCAAGCTCTGGTTCCTGCTCAGAGCCCGCATCGGGTCTTTTGAATTCCCCAGCGTAGCCGAATGGGGATTTCTGACCGATGAAAAAAAGCAGCCCTGATGGCTGCTTTTTTCTTGCTTTCCACATGGCTCATGTATAGAATGAACCTAGCAGATACCATGACTGACGCCTCCCTTACATACCACGAGTTTAATGACTGTCTCTGGATTCGCTGCTCCAGCCGGGGCAGCTTTGTGAACAGCCCTGCCCTGAAGACCATCTCGGAAAAATATATTGCGAAGGGAGGCAAGCTCATCGTGGTCGACATGGAAATCTGCCCGGGTGTGGATTCCACCTTTATGGGCACGCTGGCTGGCCTGGCACGGCAAATGGAAACCCAGGGTGGCTTTGTACAAGTAGCCACTCCGACAAAACGCACCCGTTCAGCCATGGAAACACTGGGGCTGGATATGCTGCTGGACATAGACCCGGCAGATGCAGGCTGGCAGGCCAACATCGACGAACGCCGGGCTCAGTTGACACAGGGACGCGCCAAAGAAGCAAGCGCCGGGGTCATGAACGAGCTGGACCGCACACGCCACGTGCTGGATGCGCACAACACGCTTCGCTCCATGAACCACAAGAACAACGAGACTTTCGGCTACGTGTGTGAAACGCTTGAGGAGGATCTCATGCGCCACGAGGCCGAGCTCGAAAACCAGAATTGATGTGAGCACCCCTCGCCAGCAACTCATACGGCAATACCGGGATCTGCTGGATGAGGTATATGGCACCTGCGCTGAATCCACCCCGCCTGTAGAGCTGCCGCCGGAGATACAGCTGCAGAGCTGGTGGGCTGCAGGTCTGCTGCCCCATGAAGGGTGCACGGTGGGGCATGGTGAGGTGAAAATACTGGAATCCGGGCGGTGGAACCGCGGCCCGGGTGCGGATTTCACGCATGCTGAAATCGAGTTGAACGGCGAGCGGCGGCGAGGCGATATTGAGATAGACCCCTGCGCCCAGGACTGGGAACGCCATGGGCACGGCGCTAATCCGGGATTCAACAATGTGGTGCTGCACGTGGTACTCACCCCGCCCCCGGCAGGATGGTACACCCGCAACAGCCTGCACCAGGAGATACCCGTGCTCTATCTTCCGCCCGAAGCCTGGAAAGATGCAGAACACAAGCGCTGCTCTCGCGAAGATAATCTCCCACTCTGCCGCCGCCCGCTGGCAGAGATGAATGCAGCCCGCATAGAGCACTTGCTGCAGGCTGCTGCTGCCTACCGCATGGAGCTTAAACGCACCCAGTTCCGCCGCCGCGCAGAGCGCGTGGGCGACCGGCAGGCCTGGTACGAGGCCTGGGCTACCTGCCTGGGCTACAGTGCCAACAAAAACGCCATGCAGATGCTGGCCATGCGCGCCCCCATCAAAGAGCTGGGCAGCCATGCCGAAGCCGTGCTGCTGGGGACTGCCGGGTTCCTCGTACCGGTACTTCCTGAACGTTCCGGGGAGGATGCGCGCCTATACCACCGCAGCGTATGGGATGCATGGTGGCTTCTCCGCGAGCAATTCGAACTTTCGGAGGAACGCCATCTTCCGTGGAGCCAGGCTCCGGCACGCCCCATGAACCACCCGCAGCGGCGAGTCGCCGCTCTGGCCTGCAGCATTGCCCGATGGCAGCGCATCATGCCTCTTCTCAATGCGGCAGGTGCACGTGAACTTACCGCACTGCTCACCGGCATCAGTCACCCGTTCTGGGACACTCACTACACCCTCAGCTCTGCCCCTATGCCGCGGCGGGCTGCCCTCATCGGCAAGCAGCGGGTAGATGACTTTCTCATCAACTATGTCTACGCGCTCGACGAAAGCGCCCATGCCTGGCACAGCTACCTGGCTATAGGCGCAGGTGCACCTCCAGGCGGGGTACAACGCACTGCGGGATTACTCTTCGGAGAGCGCGCTGATTTGCAGAAAACGCTTCGCAAGGCCTATGCCCAGCAGGCGCTGCTGCAGATTGACTGCGACTTCTGCGCCCGCAACATATGCATGGATTGCGCCTTCCCTGCCCAACTGAGCGACTGGGCACAATAAACCGGCTCCGCAACACGTGGGAGCCGGTTCGTTGCATAAGCTCTGTTCGTCAAGTCGCCTCAGCGCGTAAGCTGCCGGCAGGCTTTCACGGTATTAGCCATGAGCATGGCAATGGTCATGGGGCCTACACCACCGGGAACAGGGGTGATGTACGAACACTTGTTCACGACGGACGCAAAATCAACATCGCCCACGATTCGGTAACCGCGGGGACGGCTGGCGTCTGCTATGCGGTTAATGCCTACATCCAGCACGACAGCACCTTCCTTCACATAATCGGCGTTCACCATCTCCGGGCGGCCCACCGCCGCCACAATGATATCTGCCGTGCGGCAGAGCCCGGGCAAATCCTTTGTGCGGGAATGAGCTATCGTCACGGTTGCATTGGCCTTCTTGGCAACCAGAAGATTCGCCATGGGTTTACCCACAATCATGCTGCGGCCAATAACCACAGCATGCTTGCCGGCGGTCTCGATCCCGTAGGCCTTGAGCAGCTCCATGCATCCCAGCGGTGTGCAGGGCACAAACCCTTCCTCGTCTTCCAATACGAGTTTGGCCACATTGGCCGGGTGGAAGCCGTCCACATCCTTGCGCGGGTCTATATTGAGAATTACCGCTTCCTCATCAATATGGGGCGGGGGCGGGCTCTGCACCAAGATACCGTGGATGCGGTCATCTGCGTTCAACTGATGAATCAGCTTCACCAATTCATCCTGAGACGTCTCAGCCGGCAGCTCCCACTTCTGGGAATATAACCCCAGCTCTGCACAAGCTTTCACCTTGGAGCCCACGTACACCTGCGATGCAGGGTCATTGCCGACCAGCACCACCGCCAGCCCCGGGGTATGGCCCTGAGCCTTGAGCGCGGCGATTTCCTCCAGCAACCCTTCACGTACGCGTGCAGCCACTTCCTTGCCATCTATCAAAACGGGATTCATCGCAACTTTCAGTTTTCTATTTTTTCGAAATCGGGACGCCCGAATGCCATCATGGCATCAAGCTTTTCCATATATTCCTTCTGAGTTTCCTCATCCAGGTCAGCCGGCACATAGAGCGGCTCCTGAACCAGCACGGTCACCTTGGAAAACGGTCGCGGAATCACAAAGCCATCCCACGCCTTTTTAATGCGCCAGCAACCGGAGAAATCAAAGCACAGCGGCAGAATCGGCAAGCCGGAAACCGAAGCCAGACGAATCACCCCTGCGTGGCTCTTATAGCGCGGGCCTTTGGGGCCATCCGGGGTGATGCACATGCAGCAACCGTCCTCCAGTTCGCGCAGCATATCACGGAATCCCGCCACACCGCGGCGATTGCTGGAACCACGCACCGAGCGCATTCCATAATCCTCTGCCACAGTAGCCAGCAGAGCGCCGTCCTTGCTGGCGCTGGTCAGCATACTCATGGGCACCTTGCTGTCTACGCAATAGCGGTACACATAACACGGAGTAAACGTGCGATTGTGCCAGAGCGCGATGATTGCCTGCTTCTTACCCAGAATTTCGGCCGCACTGCCACGGTATATCAACCGCTTACGCAACGTAGCGCACACCGAAGTTATCAGGAACCACACTAAGTGCCCGAGCGGGCGGGTCCACCACTTTGAACGCTTCTCTAAACCTCTTGTGCTCATAGAATTTGTATATATCAGAACGGTGATGACGGAGCGAAAGGATCTTCCGTTTTCTCTTCAAATGGATTCGAATCATCCAGCCCCTGGCCTTCGAAGAACTTTCTGTCATCAATCGACCCGGGCTTAGGAGTTTCGAGCTGCTCTGCAGGCTGCGTTTCGAGAGTCTCTCCTTCGCCAAGCTGACCGGCAAGCTTTTCAACATCTATCTCATCAAACGGAATCCGGGCAGGACGGTCGCGGCGTGCAATCTCTGCCCTGGCTTCGATTTCGGCCATATCATCTCCGGGCATATTAGCAAAGCCCTTTACCCGGGTACGCAACCAGCTCCACTCTCCGGACATCTGGAAAATCGGGTCCGGCAGTCCATCCGGATACTCCACGCGGGCCAGGATGGAAGGCAAGCCATATTCCAGGCTACCGGAAAGCTCATTCTGAGCATTGACTGTTACCGCACCCTGGAGGTTGATAATATCGCGTTCCAGAAGCGCGCCTTCAGGCATACTAAGGGACATTCCACCATCTTTCTGTTCCAGTCGCACGTAGCCGCGGTTCAATAAAATAGGATTATAGAAACGGCGTTTATCAGGCACGATATGCTCCGTCAGGGACATAAGCGCGGGGAAAGATTTCACGCAGATATCTTTCAGCTGAAGCTCGCCGGCAAACTCAGGTGCTGCCTCGCCTGCAGCGGTCAGACGAATAGTGAACGGGTTCTCATTTTTGCGCTGGAGGCCTGCAGCCGTGCGAGCGGTGAAAAACTCCTCGAATCGACCACCCGTGAAGTCAGCCAGACTCATATTGATGCTGCCCACCGCATATGGACCGGTAAAATCAGCTGCATCCTCCATCTTGCCATTGAAAGCGATTGACGTACGACGCTGCTCCACGGCATCGGAAGTTGCATCCGTAGTGCCGGACATCGAGAAATCAGGTATTCCGGAGGCATCTATGCGGGCCTTACCCTCAGAAATATTCACAGTTCTCCAACCTCTGATTGCCAGTTTACCCTCACGGAAAATTACAACATTGGCATTCCGCACCTTATCGGGATAGTACATGTATGCCTGAGTATGACTGATGGCCATGGGGCCTTCATCTGCCGAAGCACCAAAACTGACGCTGAAATCATGGCAATTCACGCGACCGAATCGCCACATGTCTGAGCCATTCTGGGTTGGCATCTTCATTGCAGCCCCCGGATGCAACTGCACAATGGCCTGCTGAATCTGCAGTTCATCACCTTCCAGCACACGGGTGATGAAGCTCATCATGTTCAGCTTCGCTTCAATACCATGCAACTCCACCCGCTGAAGCATACCTCCGGTCGGGAACTCCGCCACGATGGAGTCGAGTTTCAGAGTCGATCCCTCTATACCGGCACCTTCAATCTGCACAGATGCAGCACCCCAGCGCTGCTGCAACTCTGCTTGAGCAGCAGTCACATATGCACCGCCCGTCATACTGGCCATGCGGAAGAAAAAGAATGCCGTAGCCACCAGCATAAGCACAAAACAACCGAGCGCGGCAAACAGCATCTGCCTGCGGTCCCGGCGCTTGTGATCGGCCGCGGTCAACATCACGCGGCGTTTTTTGGTCACGCGAATCACCTTGGTGCCATCTGCACGCACCACTACCTCGCGGCGTTTCTCCGTCGAGGGTTTCTCTTCATTCAATTGCTTGATAATACTGCGAACCTGAGTCAGATTCTCCTCTTCTTCTGAGTATTTATCGTCGTTATCGACCATGATTACTATATTTCTTAATCCGTCACATCGGAGGGGCGCTCACCGGTGCCGATTACTCGTCCCGTGGGATCCACCACATCCACTTTCACAAACATCAGGAACGCCTTGCGTATCGTCTCTTCACCTTCGGAACGGAACAAACGCCCCACCATGGGCAAGTCGCCCAGCACCGGCAACTTATCCTCATAGCGTACTGTGCGCGCCTCTTTCAAACCACCTATGACCACTACCGAGCCGGAGCCCACGGTCAGCTTTGTATTCTCCATCTTACGCTTGAATACAGGCTTGAGAATCTGATTCGGGGTCAGTTCCATGCGCACTGCCCGGTCGGAATCTTCCGTCATCAGGTACGAATAAATGGGAGTACCCCAGTTCACAAACCCTTCAAACTCATTCAGAGTAACAGTAAGAGCCAGCGTCACGTGGCTACCATCGGGAGCCACATTGGCATCATGCACCTGCACCACGGAGCCAATACCACCCACGGCGTCCTCTGTGGTACCAAAGCGGATAAAGGATTCGGGGTGAGCAGGAGAAGCAATCGTAGCATTGCCATTCCTATTGTTATCATCGTCATTACCACCAAGCCCACCCAGGTTAAACGAGGTGGTTGCAATCTGGGGCTCAGCGTATGTCTCCGGGTAGAACATCTCCTTGATGTTGGCAAACACCACCTGCTCATCACGCCCCGGCGTAAACACTATGCGGGGGTTGGTCAGAATGTCTGTTCCTTTCTTCTGAGATGCACCACGCATAATCATGGTCACATCACCCGAATTCCACACACCTCGGAAGGACAGAATGCCAGGGGCCTTACCGGCAGCGGCATTATAATCGTCGAACATTCCGGCTCGTCCGCTCTTAATCAGATTTTCCACATTGTCAGTCGTCAATACGGAGCGACCGGAGCGCAATCCCTCAGTAGCGGAATAACTCTTATCCGGCAAAGCCACACTGCCGTTACCAGCAACAGTCGATGTCACTGCAGAAATCAGCGTCTCCTCCAGACCGGAACCGAAAAGTGCTTTAGGCCCGATATTGAAGTTGAACATCCATTCAAAGCCCAATTCGTTCAAATCAGCCTCGTTGACTTCCATGGCAATCACATTGAGCACCACGGCGCGATCCGTCTCCAGCGGCATGGACACCAGCTCCTCAATTTCCTCGTGATTGTAGGCCGTGTTGCGCACCGTCAGCAGGCGGGTCGTAGCATCATAACGGGCATTGGCACCTTCCGGGAAAGAAACACCCATATCCTTGAGCGCCACCACCGGATTGACACGACGCACAACCATGCGCGAAGAAGACGAACTGAAATCATCCTCATCTTCATCCCCGCCCTCCTCTTGCTGAGCATCAAAGAAGTGGGGAGGCACTGTATACACTCGCTCCACCATGGGACCGAAATCACGACCGGAATAGGAAAGCTCCACTCCAAGAGGGGTAATGTAGTGGGTAACACCCAGCTGCTTATCAAGGATGTTGAACAGATCGTACAGGGAAATATCGGTCAGATTCAGGGTCACGCGGCGGCTCATCACCGTCTTATACCCCTCAGAGTCCGAAGCACCGAAGTTTGTCACCAGGTTAATATGGCGGCCAGCGCTGATACCCTGCCCCTCAAAGCGGCGAATCTGCCCCTGAAGCGCCTCCATAACCTCCTGAACAGAAGCCTCCTCGAAGGCTATCTGGGGCAGCTTCATCTCCTTGAGCGCGGCAGAAATACGGTTCTGAGTCTCAGCATCCTGCTGCACCAGGCCACCGCTCTCGGAGGTGGCGAAATCCACCACGGCGGCTTCATCCGGCACAGGCTCCTCCCACGCAGCGTCTACCTCGGCAAGTTTTTCGGCGCGTATCGAATCGTGGCTTGCGCTGTAATACCGCTGGCGGGCCTTGGTTGCGTGTTCCTTGCCACGCTGAGCAGCGGTGTTGTAGCGGTCTATGCGCAGCACGGCATCGAAGGTTTCGATTGCCTTATCATACAAGGCCAAATCATAGTACCCGTACGCCAGATTCAGGAGACGGTTCACCTCTTCCACGTTGGCTACGTGCTGCGGTGAAAGCGCGGGGTTCGTGCGCACCGGATCCTGCGTTTTCTGGAGTTCCCGCTTGGCAAACTTATGCCCGGGCGAAAGCGTGAGTGCCTCCTGCATGAACTCGATTGCCTCATCAGTACGACCGACCTTGCGATAATCCATTCCCTTGGCCACCAGAGCGTCAGCCAGGCTGTCCTTGATAAACTTCACCTGCTTTTTCGTGGCCGGCGCTTCGGGCATCACAGCCAACGCATTGCGATAATGCTCAACAGCCTCGCTATAACGTCCTATAGAATATGCCTGACGCGCCTCCTGCACCTGCTGCAGAGCATCGCGCAGAGCATATTGCCGCCGGACTGTTTCCTGAGATGCCACCCCTGCACCGCTCGTTTCCTGAGCGGTCGCCTGTGGAGCTAAAGACAATGCAACTGAAGACGCCAGTGAGATGAGTACAGTGCGAGATGTGAAGACGTTCATAGCAAGTGCAACCATACTACCAAATCCTGCTTGAAAAGTCACTCTAAAAGTGAGTCCTTTTTCAATTTTTACAGCAAGCGGCGGTTCTTTCCGCAGAAAGACCCGCCGCATACCGAACTTTCAGCCGTCTCAGCTTTCAGCAGAGTCGGGCAGATAGCCCTTAATCTTGCTGATTCGCGTAGGATGACGGAGCTTACGCAAGGCCTTTGCCTCAATCTGGCGGATACGTTCACGGGTCACGTTGAACTGGCGCCCCACTTCTTCCAGCGTGCGGGGGTTGCCATCCTTCAGACCGAAGCGCTGCTCAATAACAGCGCGCTCACGGGCATTGAGCGTGTTGAGCACATCGCCGATCTTATCGCGAAGTGAGTTGTAAGAAGCGCCATCCATCGGGTTTTCGGCGCTCTTATCCTCCAGGAAGTCGCCGAAAGACGTATCATCCGAGTCACCCACGGGCTGCTGCATGGAAATCGGCTGCTGTGCCATCTTGAGCACACTGCGCACCTTTTCCACCGACATCACGGTCCCCTTGTTGGGCTCCTCTGCCAGAGCCTGGGCAATCTCCTCCGGCGTGGGTTCACGACCGAAATCCTGCACCAGTTTCTTCTGCACACGCATGAGCTTGTTAATCGTCTCAATCATGTGCACGGGAATGCGGATAGTACGTGCCTGGTCTGCGATGGAACGGGTAATAGCCTGGCGAATCCACCACGTGGCATAGGTAGAGAACTTATAACCGCGGCGGTATTCAAACTTCTCCACCGCCTTCATCAGACCCATGTTACCCTCCTGAATCAGATCCAGGAACGCCAGGCCTCGGTTTGTGTACTTCTTGGCAATGGAAATCACCAGACGAAGGTTAGCCTCAATCATCTCGCGTTTGGCGGATTCAGCATCCTTCATGCTCTGGCTCATCAGCTTGTAGTTCTCCAGGAACTGCGGGATGGGCATCCACAGCTCCATTTCAAACTCCTTGAGCGCATCGCGATACAGAGGATTCTCCGGGTCAGCCTCGCGCTGGCGCAGCACCTTCTTGATGCGCACGCGCAAATCGCGGAGTTCCTTCACGAAATCCTCATACACCTTACCCTTGAACCAGAATCCGGGGTACAATGCCGTCAGCGTAGCCAATTTCTCCTCAAACTCCTTCTGAGGAGCCGCCACAGACTTCTTGCGACGACGAGCCGAGCAAAGGCGAGCATAGGCGGCCTGAGCCTCTGCATGACGGGTCATCACCTTGGTCACCAGCGGGGGCAGCTCCTTCAGATACTTATCACGGCGGTCGATATTCTTATCCACCACCACGCGGTCAAAGCGCTCTTCATTATGCTGCACTTTGTCTGCTGTATCGCAATAGTAGATAGCCACCACACCGAAGCGATGCAGACAGCGCTGCAAATCTTCCTCAGCCTGGTCAATCTTACGGGAGATTTCCACCTCTTTCTGGCGGGAAAGCAGATCCTTAAGCCCCATCTGCTTAAGATACATACGCACCGGGTCATCCAGGATGTCGAGCTTAGCCTCCATTTTCTCGGCTTCATCTTCATCACCGGTTTCGCTCATGCGCTGGCGCTCGCCGTATGTATCCACATCCGACGCGTCAATGATATCAAACTGCATTCCGCGCAGACGCTCCATAATTTCCTCATAATCAGCAGGATCAATCACGTCGTGCGGAAGCACATCATTGATATCATCATAAGTGAGATATCCCTGTTCCTGAGCCTGGCGGATAAGATCCTTGATCTTCTCCTGCACCACCGGGCTGTTCACCAAGCGGCCATCACCGGGATTAAGTTCCTCAGCAGAAAGCGGCTTCACCGCATATTCTTCCTCGTCTCGCACTTCTACACCGACTTCGTGCAGACGCTCGAACAAGCGAGCCTGATCATCATCTTCCGTTTCATCAGGCGGCAGAGAATTCTCTATATCCTCAGAAGTAACAAAGCCGTTATTCTTCTTGGCAATGGCCAGAAGCGACTTGAATGCAGTCTTGAGCGTTGCATCCTCCGCGAAGAAATCATTCATCTCGGCCGCGGAAATCTGAGGCGTAAAGGTCTTACTGCGCTTTTCCTTGGACTTGGATTCCTTGGACTTGCCAGACCTTTCCGTATCCTCCTCCGGCTCAACAGCAGGCGCCGGAGCCAGCCCCATCATGATATCAAAATCATCCGGTTCCTTCACCTCTGCTTGAGGCTCAGACTTGGAAACAGCCTTTTTAGCAACAGTTTTCTTCGGCGCAGGCGCGGGCTTAGTTGCAGGCTTGGCGGCATTGACCTCCATCTCCTCAGCCTTTTCGGCCTTGGGCGCAGCCGCTTTCTTGGCAGCGGGCTTCTTTGCAGCAGGTTTCGCAGCAGGCTTGGCGGCCTTAGACGTTGTCTTTGCAGATTCTTTCTTGGGAGTCGACATAAGTGTAGATTGACTGTAGGGCATACTCCACCCATTACACATTTTGTCAAGTGTTTGCCAAAATGTGCGTGCATTATATAGGCAAATTTCGCCCTGTCAACCCCCAAATAATATTTATGACGCAAAAACAGCTTTTTTTGTCTACATCAGGCCAGGCTGCCGTATTCGGCCTCCAGTTCGGCCGTTTTAAGTTCAATCTGCTCAGAGAGCTCCTCCCAGCGGGTATATAAAGCCTCTGTTTCGCGCTCCAGCTGCTGATATTCCTGAGTCAGCTCCATGAGTTTCTGATTATCGCTCATGTTGGCCGGGTCTTCCAGCTCTGCAGAAATCGACTCCTTCCGCTCATCCTTGGCGGCGATATCATTTTCAACCTGCTCAAGTTCCAGCTGAAGCGGCTTGAGCACTTTATTACGCTGCTGGCGAGCCATTTCGCGGGCGCGGCGGGCATCCTTACGGTTACCGGTGAGCGGCTGAACCGCTGACGAAGCGGCAGTCTGGGACTGAGTCTCAGCCTTCAGGCGGCGTTCCTCAGCCTCCACCGTCTCCAGATACGCGCTCACGTTTCCGTAGAACAGGCGGGGCGCATGCCCAAGACGGAACTCAAGCACCTTATTGACGATAGGATCAAGGAACTGGCGGTTGTGTGAAACGATGCAATACGAACCGGGATACTCCGCCAGCGCACGCTGAAGCACATCCTGACTCTGAAAATCCAGGTGGTTCGTCGGTTCGTCCATAATCAGGAAGTTGGCCGGCTTGAGCAGCATGCAGACCAGAGCCACTCGAGAACGCTCACCACCGGAAAGCACCCCGATTTTCTTGAACACATCATCTCCACGGAAGAGGAAACAGCCCAGGATATTTCGTACCATGGGTCTCGTCTCGCGGCTGGCAGCCGCCTCCACACACTCCAGTACTGTCTGTTCGTTGTCCAGCACATCTGCATGAGTCTGCGAGAAAAATGCCACCTGAGTATGATGACCAAAGGCGAAAGCTCCGGCATCCGGTGCTTCAGTCCCGGATATCAGGCGAGTGAAAGTTGATTTACCGCTGCCGTTCACGCCGACAATGGCTATGCGGTCGCCCTTGGCCATAGTGAAATCATAGCCATCCAGCAACGTGATGGGCCCATATGCCTTGCAGGCTTTTTCCAGCTTCACCACCGTGTGACCACCGGGCGGGGGCGGAGGGAAATGGAAACTCATCACGGCGTCATCGTCCTCCACCTCAATAAGTTCCACCTTCTCGAGCTGTTTAATGCGGCTCTGCACCTGAGTAGCCTTGGTGGCTTTGGCTCGGAAACGGTCTATGAATTCCTGCGTCTTGGCAATTTCGCGCTGCTGGGCTTTGGCCTGACGCAGCAGGATTTCCTTACGCGCCTTGCTCTCCTTCAGGTAGAAAGAGAAATTGCCGGCATATTCCTCAGCCCGACCGTGGTGAAAAGCGATGGTGCGGGTCACCATACTATCCAGCAGCGCCACATCGTGACTGATAATGCAGATAGCTCCGCGGTAAGTACGCAGGCTCTGTTCCAGCCAGCGCTGGCTCTGGATATCCAGGTGGTTCGTCGGTTCGTCCAGCAGCAGCACCTCCGGCTCCTGCAGCAGGAGCTTGGCCAGCGCTATACGCATCTGCCACCCACCGGAAAATTCACCACAATCCCGCGTGAAATCTTTATCTGCAAAGCCCAGACCACGCAGAATCGACTCCGTACGCGGGCGCAGACGGGTAGCATCACGATCCTGCAGAATCAACTCCAGACGGCCGATTTCCTCGAGCACATCCTTATATTCAGAAGAGGCTGAATCCAGTTTCTGCAAATCCGCGGAAAGCTCATCCACCACCTGCTGCAGCTCGACTATATTCCCTACGCTGCCCAGCACTTCATCCAGCAGCGGCGCACCGGAAATATGAATACCATCCTGCGGCAGGTAGCCCACCTGGGTATGTTTCGGCAGCAGCACCTTGCCGTGGTCCGGCTCCATAGCCCCCACGATACATTTCATGAGGGTGGATTTACCCGCGCCGTTCTGTCCGGCAAAGGCAATGCGGTCCCCCTGCTCCACCACAAAGGAGAGCGAATCAAACAGCACACGCGGACCAAACTCAATATGCAGATCCTGTACAGCAAAAACCATGGGCCGGGAATAAAGGAAACGCAGGCACTGCCCAGCTCAGGGAGTGCCTGCGTGAAAGTGAGAAACTTACTTCTTGAGCATGCTGTTCCAGCGCTCGATGTTGCGAGCCTGCTCCTCGAAAAGGTCGGCGCAGTCGTCGTGAATCTCAATACTCACAATCTTATCGCCTTGGCGCACAGCATTCACCACGTCCTGATCGGCAGCGGAAAGCACCTCGCCGAAAATGGTGTGCTTGCCGTTCAGCCACTCGGTGGGCACGTGGGTTATGAAGAACTGGGAACCATTGGTACCCTGTCCGGTCCAGGTGCGACCGGCATTGGCCATAGCCAGCAGACCGGGCTTGGTGAACTTGAGGTCCGGGCGGCACTCATCATCGAACTTGTAGCCGGGGCCGCCGCAACCGGTGCCCTCAGGGTCGCCACCCTGAATCATGAAATCTGCAATCACACGGTGGAAAGTCAGACCATTATAAAAACCCTTGCTGGCCAGATTCAGGAAACTGGCGGCAGTCATGGGGGTCTTGGAGGCGAACACCGTGAGGTTGATATCGCCCTTGCTGGTCTTCATCGTGATCTTCTTATCAGTAGCCATGCGCCGCACCATACCACCCCCGCGCATGAAAATCAAGGGCAAAAACGCCACCATGCCGCACTTTCGGCTCCTCCGCGAGCCGCATATCCCCCGCAGCAGGTTACGCTTTCCACATGATACCGGGGACCCTTTCGCCTCTATTCCCTGCCCTGGACTGCCGTTCTGCCTACGATGCCTCATCATGTTCACACACACTGATACGACAATGAATACACTCATAACGACTGCAAATGGCGGCACTGTTTCCACCAGCGTTTCTCCTCGGAACTCCGTCCACACCGAAATCGCTTCTTTCGGCATACCGCTTTGCCAGCGCAATACAAATGAATCCGACTTTCTCATCGGCGAGAATGACGCCATCTCCTTTTCCATCAAGCGCGGCGGTGCGCTGGTAATGATCCGCCTCACGCTCGATGATGAGGACGAACTCATCATCCTGGATGCAGAAAGAACGAAAAGCTGCGTATCAGCTCCGAGGTGGGGAAAGACTGGACTCGGACGGAAGACCCATCCTATTGGCAGAAATCAGAAACACCATCCTTCCCGAAGCCCTTTATTACGTTACCGGCTGGGTAAGGAATGCCCCCATGGCCACCGCGCAGCACACCTCCATCCAAGAGAGCGAAAATTCCTCTTTCGTACCTAACTTCGATGCCGATGGCAATCAAGCCTTGGTGAAAACATCTACGGATATCTGGGAGGTTATCTATAACGCTGAAAACCACAGTCTCAAAAAGGCTATTATGGGAGCGGTCGCAACCAATTCTAAAAGGTAACGACCACTTTTTAGTTTGCTCAAAGCTACCCTTTTATACGAGTTGAAATAATCGACTCTGATGTATCAAACAATTCACTTTCCAGGCATGCAGAAAATCCAGCAGCAGGATAATTGTTCCATCGCGTAGAATTATATTATTGCATATCCTTTTACACGCCTTCTGGTTATACGTTTTCTCTTCTGTTAAAAATCTTTTGTATCTTCAACATTACAGCGCTCACTATTATACTTAGCACGAATGCAAGACCAGCCTCCCACCACCCCTCAAAAACGCCACTTTTTTTCGAGGCTATAAGCATCAAACAATGCACAAGATACATGGGATACGTTAATTCAGCAGCATAAGCCAGCATATTTCTCCACCTATCTGAAAGCTCTATTTTCTGATGAAACAATAACGGGATTAGACAGAAATAAAACGCCACACATGCCACATCAAAGCGTATATCATAATTCCAATAAGCTAAATCTCTGCCCTGCTTGACAAACATGAAACACAAGGATAAAAATAAAAAGATAGCGCCAAGAAAAGCAGTCAGGTATTTGGAACAGATATTAAAGTTTTGTCTTTCTTGCCTCGCCATATAGCAATATAGCTGCGCTGCAGCTAATCCTGCTATAAATTGCCAAGCTCTGTATAAACTCGAAAAGTACAATTCACCAGCAAAAAGAGTTGGATATCTCGTTAATTGAAAATATAAAAACACAGATACACTCAGGGTACTGACTAGCAATGCTATTGTCCCGAATCCTCTCCTTTTTTTGTACAAGACAAAATACAACGGAGCAAACAAAAGCATAGTCAGCTCTACCACCATATACCATAATGGAGTATTATACCACATTATCACTTTGGCAATATTGCAATTCACCAATTCGTGTGCTGTATAAGGAGGAAGCAAACAACAAACATCTAAAGTGCTTGCAAACTTAACAATTTTACATCCCACACCCATCAGTAAAGCGGCTATAAACAATGGGAGAAGACGTTTTGACTTTTTACAATAGAAATCATTTACATTCAATTCTGAACGCCCATTAAAATACAACCCCAACAAAAATCCGCTCATAACAAAAAAGCCAATCACCATGAAGGGACCACTACTCGGACGCTCCGGAGTGTAGTGATACACAACTACACCGATACACAAAATAATTCGAAATACATCCAACAATAAAGCCCTCTGAGCAGGTTGGCGATAAAGAGAGAGAGGAGGGAGGGACTCTTTCATACAGACACAAAAGTACTGTATCATCCATACGATTGCAAGCTAAATTATTCGCGAAAAGAGACCTTCGCATTTTCGCGCGCGACACAGGCTTGCAACGCTCGCGAATGTGTGGTAGAATCAGGTCATGCCGAGGATTGCCCTGATTCAACAGGAGGCTGTAGCCGAACCCGCAGAGAACAAGAAACGCCAGATGCAGGCCATCCGCGAAGCCGCTGCCGGCGGCGCGCAGATTGTGTGCACACAGGAGATGTGCACCACCCTGTATTTCTGCCGCACCCAGGATTGCGAACTTTTCAACACGGCCGACCCTATTCCCGGCGAGTGGACGGATGAACTCTGCGCTCTCGCAAAAGAGCTGGGCGTTGTCATCGTGGCAGCCGGGTTCGAGAAACGCGCCACCGGGCTTTATCACAACACCGCCTGGGTCATCGATGCCGATGGCACCTTCCTCGGCATGTACCGCAAGATGCACATTCCGCAGGACCCCGGCTTCGAGGAAAAATTCTACTTTACTCCCGGTGACCTGGGCTACAAATGCTTTGAGACGCGTTTCGGGCGCATCGGCGTCCTCATCTGCTGGGACCAGTGGTATCCGGAAGCCGCGCGACTCACCGCCATGGAAGGGGCAGAAATCCTGTTCTACCCCACAGCCATCGGCTGGATTCCCGGGGAGGAAGAACTCTACACCGCCCAGCACTGCGCATGGGAAACGGTGCAGCGCGGTCACGGCGTGGCCAACGGCTGCTATGTGTGCGCAGTGAACCGCTGCGGCGTGGAAGGCGAGACCACCTTCTGGGGGCAGAGCTTCGTGTCCGACTACTGCGGGCAGATTGTCGCCAAGGCTCCCATCAAAGAGCGCAGCATCCTTTTTGCGGATGTAGACCTGGCCGCACTGGAAGCCCACCGCCGCATCTGGCCATTCTTCCGCGACCGCCGTATCGATTCCTACAGCGGCATTACCCGCCGCTGGGGCAGATAAACCATGAGCAGCGAAGCACAGGAACCGAAGCGCAAGCCCATCAGCGTAGTCATAGTGGGCATGGGTGGGCGCGCCTCCATCTACTCAGCCGTGGCACTCACCAACCCGGAGCTGCTCAAGGTGGTAGGGGTGGTGGACATCAACCCGGAGCGTGTCCGGCAGGCTCAGCTCATGTTTGATTTACCGCAGGAGCATTGCTTCAGCAGTGTGGAAGAGCTTGTGGCCATACCGCGCATTGCCGATGCCGCCATCAACTGCACCATGGACCGACTGCATGTGGAGACTTCCCTGCCCCTGCTGCGCCATGGCTACGACCTGCTGCTGGAAAAGCCCTATGCGCTGAACGATGAAGAAGGCCAGCGCATCATCTCCTGCGCACGCGAACACGAGCGGAAGGTGATGGTGTGCCACGTACTGCGCTATACCCCGTTCTACCGAGCCCTGCGTCGCGTGATTGTCCTCGGCACCATCGGCGATGTCATCCATATCCACATGACGAACCAGGTGGGCTACCAGCACGAATCCGTCTCCTTTGTGCGCGGCAAGTATGCCCGCGAGGAAATCTGCGGTTCCGGCATGCTGCTTTCCAAGTGCAGTCACGATCTGGATATCATGTCCTGGCTCATGGGCAACAACGTGCCCGCCACCATCTCCAGCGTGGGCAGCGTCATCCAGTTCAAGGAAGAAAAAGCCCCGGAGGGCGCTGGCACGCACTGCCTGAACAACTGTCCGTTGGAGCGCGACTGTCCCTACTCCGCACGCCGTCTCTACATCGAGCACCCCATGCGCTGGGCCAACAACGTGTGGCACGACACGCACAGCACCCCCACTACGGATGAAGAGAAGGAAGCCATTCTGCGGCAGCCGGGCAACCCTTTCAGCCGCTGTGTCTACCGCTGCGATATCAACATTGTGGATCACCAGTCCGTGCTCATCCACTTCCGAGATGGTGCTATCGGCACTTTCTCCATGAACGGCGGCGCCAGCACCCCGCGCCGCATGATGCACATCACCGGCACCAAAGGCGAGATTTACGGTGATTTCGAACGTGAGCGCTTCCACGTACGCCAGATTGTCCCGGAAGCTCCAGGCGGCTACACGGAACGCACGCTGGATATCTCGGACTTCCAGCAGGGTGATGCCCACGGCGGCGGCGACCGCAGCATCGTGCTCGATTTCGTGGCGCTGCTGCGCGGCGAACGCACCTCCCCCGGCTGCCCCACCCTGGAGGACAGCATCGTGGGTCACCGCATGGTCTTCCTCGCCGAAAAATCCCGACTCGCCGGTGGTGCCGTGCAGCAATTCTGATTTTCAGCATGAGCGACCAGCCCATACGTTTCCGCTACCCGGATTTACCCATCTCGCGCCACCGCGATGAGATTGCCGCAGCGCTGCGCAAGCACCAGGTCATCGTGGTAGTGGGTGAAACCGGCTCCGGCAAGACTACCCAGTTACCCAAGATTGCACTGGAGGTAGCCGGCAAGCGCCGTGGCAAACTCGGTTGCACCCAGCCCCGCCGACTGGCCGCTGTGGCCGTGGCCCGCCGCATTGCCGAGGAAGTCGGCTGCGAGCTGGGAGGATTCGTGGGCTACCAGGTGCGATTCGATGACCGCACGGGTGCCGACACAAAGCTCAAACTCATGACGGATGGTATCCTGCTGGCCGAAACGCAGGATGACCGCGACCTGCGGCAGTACCACACCATCATTCTCGACGAAGCCCACGAGCGCAGCCTGAACATTGATTTCCTGCTGGGCTACATGAAGCTGCTGCTGGCGCGACGCCCCGAGCTCAAGCTCATCATCTCGTCTGCCACTATGGATGCAGGCGCATTCTCCGAGTTCTTCGGTGGAGCACCGGTCATCAATGTGAAGGGTCGCACCTACCATGTGGACATGCACTACATGCCCCCGCGCCACAGCGAGGAGGAGCAGCCCGACCACGTCTGCCGCGCGGTGGAGTGGCTGTCGGAGTATGATTCCAAGGGCGACGTGCTGGTCTTCCTGCCGGGCGAGCGCGAAATCCGCGACTGCGCTGCCGAGCTGGAGCGCATGAACCTGCCGCACACCGATATCCTCCCCCTCTTTGCGCGTCTGGGGCTGACCGAGCAGCAGCGCATCTTCCACCCGTCCAAGGGGCGTCGCCGCATTGTGCTGGCCACCAACGTGGCCGAAACCTCCCTCACCATTCCCGGCATCATCTATGTCATCGACAGCGGCGAGGCGCGTATCTCCCGCTACCTGCCGGGACGCCAGATTCAGCGTCTGCAGGTCGAGCCCATTTCCCAGGCCAGTGCCCGCCAGCGCGCCGGCCGATGCGGCCGCGTGACGGAAGGCGTATGCATCCGCCTGTACTCCGAAACAGATTTCGAGAACCGCGATGCTTTCACCGACCCGGAAATCAAGCGCAGCGCGCTGGCAGGTGTCATCCTGCGCATGGCCGATTTGAAACTGCCGCCGCTGGGTGAGTTCCCCCTGCCAGATCCTCCCAGCCCGCGTCTGGTGAACGAGGGGTACAAGACACTTCGCGAAATCGGCGCCATCGACCGCCACAAGAAACTCACCCCCACGGGCCGCAGTCTGGCACGCCTTCCGCTGGACCCGCGACTGGGGCGCATGCTGCTGGAAGCCGAGCACGAAAAGGCGCTGGCCGAGGTGCTGGTCATCGTGGCCGGTCTCAGTATCATGGACCCCCGCGAGCGCCCCGCCGAGTTTGCCGCCCAGGCAGACCAGGCGCATGCCCAGTGGAAAAACGAGGACAGCGATTTCCTCTCCATGCTCAAGCTCTGGCGCGCATCGCTCGAGTTCAAGGAGAGGAACAACCTGCGCCGCAACCAGCTCCGCAAGTGGTGCACGAAGAACTACCTCAATTTCCTGCGCATGGTCGAGTGGCACAACCTGGTGCAGGACCTCGGCTCTGCCCTGCAGGACACCATGCGCTGGCGCATCCCCGCCCTGCCCGAAGAGTCCAAGCAGGCCACCTCAGAGATGATTCACCGCGCCTTGCTCGCGGGTGTCCCGCTGCAGATTGGCTTCTGGCGTCCGGAGGATAAGGTGTACCGCGGCGCAGGCGGACGCGATTTTTCCATTTTCCCCGGCTCAGGGCTCTTCAAACGCAAAAAAAGGGCCGAATGGCTCATGGGTGCCGAACTGGTGGAGACCACGCGACTCTACATGCGCCGTGCCGCCGTGCTGGAGCCCGAGTGGGTGGAGCAGATTGCCCCGCAGCTTTGTGCCCACCATGCCTATGACGCCACATGGGACAAACCCAGCGGTCAGGTATTTGCCAAGGAACGCGTGACCTGCGGGGGGCTCACCATCATCGATGGCCGCCGCGTGAGCTATGCCCGCTATAATCCCGCCGCCGCCCGCGAAATCATGATTCGCGATGGCATCATGGCGCAGGACATGAAAGACCGCGCCCCCTTCCTCCGGCATCTGGACGACATGCGGGAAAAGGTGAGGCTGGTGGAATCCAAGCTGCGCCGACGCGACCTCATCTGGTGCCAGGAGGGCGTCTTCCGATTCTTCGATTCGGTGATTCCTGCCGAAATCTGCTCCGAAAAAGCCCTGCGCCGCTGGCGCGACAAGATGGAGCCGCGCAATCCGAAACTGCTCTGCGTGCCCTACGAGGATTGTGTCTACCCCGGCGAGGACGAGGTGCGCGCCGACCTCTACCCGGATGAAGTCGAGCACGCGGGTGAGAAATACGACATCTATTACAACCACGCCCCCGGCGAAGCGGACGATGGCGTGACCATCGGCGTACACATCGACCAGCTGGCCGATTTCCCCGACTGGCTTCCCCAGTGGGGCGTGCCGGCGCACCTGGCAGACAGGGCGGAGATTCTGCTGCGCACCCTGCCCAAGGATATCCGCATGTTCCTCATGCCCATCAGCGCCGCGGCCGATGATTTTGCAGAGGACTGGTTCGACCGCGAACCGGACCGCCCGCTGCCTCAGGCACTGGTGGAGTTCGCCATGCGCCGCAGCAATAAGTTCTGCAACGCCTCACAGGTGGATATGGCCAAGCTCCCTGCCGAATTCATCACCAAAATCTGGGTGAGTGATGACAAGGGCAACGAGCTGGCGCTGGGCACCCATGCCGATGTGCTACGCGAAAAGCTGGCGCAGTATCAGGAAAAACGCTTTGCCAAAAAGGCAGCCCGTTCCTTCTCTGCCACACCCATGAGCCGCTGGGACTGCGGCGACCTGCCCGCCACCGTGGAAGTAGGCAACGGCACAGGCTACCCCGCCCTGCGGGAAGATGGCGACCAGGTGAAGCTGCACGTATTTCCCTCCGCCGAGGAGGCCGCCCTGCACCACCGCCGCGCCGTGCGCAGGCTGGCACTCATCAAACACGGCGATTTCCTGAACAGCATCCGCAAGAAACTCCCCATCAAGAGCATGGAGGCTAAGCTGGCCCTCACCACCGTGGGATGTCAGCCGAAGAATAACCTGCACGATACCGTGTACGCTGCCATGGATGCCGCACTGGCCTCCCCCCTGCCCCGCACCGCAGCGGAGTTCGATGCCGCCTGCCTCCGCATGCGAGAATCGGTGTATGACCGCATCTCCGGGCCGCTTTCCAAACTCTGGGAACAACTCGCCGCTACCGATGCCGCCGTGCGCCAGTATTGTCTGGTGGCTGGCCGTGACCGCTTCGGCGCCCAGATTGCCGAGGACGTGCAACGCGAGTGGCAGTGGCTTACCCGCCCATGGTTCCTCTCTTCTGCCGAGCCGGCTCAGCTGGCCGACTACTCCCGCTTCCTCCGAGGCCTGCAGGAGCGCATCAAGCGTATTGCCCAACAACCCGCAGCCAAGGAGCTGGAGCGCATCGCTTCCCTCAATGCCGCCGTAGCTACCCGATTCTTCACCGAATACGACCGCCACGCCGATTCCCCCGCCTGGCTTGCCTACGGTTTCATGGTAGCCGAGTTCCGTCTCTCCCTCTTTGCCCCCGCCCTCGCCGCCAAAGGCCGAGCCTCCGCCAAGAAACTGGAAGCAGCAGAAACCTTACTGTAAAGCTATTAAATAATTTTGTGTAAAATACTTGCAGTGAAAGGTCTGAATTACATCGAGCGCGACATTACCGCACATCTGCAGCGGGTAATGAAATTATTTCCTGTGGTCACCGTCTGTGGTCCTCGACAAGCGGGTAAGACAACGCTGATTCGGCATCTGTACCCGGAATATGAGTACGTGAATCTGGAAAACACGCAGACCCGTCAGGATTTTTACAACGATCCTCAGTATTTTGTGCGGCTCCATAAGGCTCCATGCATTTTCGACGAGATCCAGAACACCCCGGAATTACCTAGCATGTTGCAGGAAATCATCGACGAGCAGGATACTCCCGGCATGTACATTCTTACAGGCAGCAGACAGATGGAGCTGCAGCAGACAGTCCCCCAGAGTCTTGCAGGAAGAACGGCTTTCGTTGATTTGTTGCCCTTGTCCATCCACGAGTTGCAACAGGCAGGCATCAGGCTGGAGCGAGATGAGCAGATGCTGAGGGGCGGGCTTCCCCGCGCCTACACACAGGATATGCCGGCCTCTCTGCTGTATGATTCTTACCTGCGTACCTACATTGAGCGAGATGTACGGCAGATTGTCAACATCCGCAACATGCAGTCCTTTGAACTTTTCATCAAATTACTGGCTGCTCGCGTAGGGCAGGAAGTCAATATGGCCTCTATGTCAGGTGACATTGGCGTAAGTGCTACAACTCTACGGGAATGGCTTGCCGTGCTGGAAGCTTCCTACATTGTCTTTACCCTGCGACCATATTACCAGAATTTTGGTAAACGGCTGACCAAATCGCCTAAAATCTATTTCACAGAACCAGGGCTGGTCAGCCTGCTGCTGGGGATTTCCACACCAGAACAAATGGGGCGAGACCCACTAATGGGACACGTTTTTGAAAATATGGTCGTAGTAGAAGCTCTTAAAGCTCGCCTGAATGCAGGCAAAAGCCCGGAACTTTACTTTTTCCGGGATACACGAGGCTTTGAAATTGACCTCATTCTCGATGAGCAACGCCATCCACGACCCTTTGAAATCAAGGCAGCCATGTCGTTTACCCCCGGAATGACAAAAGCCCTGCAGCAGTTCAGCTCAAAGGTTGCAGACGCAACAACTCCTACCCTGCTCTACTCCGGCCCCCCCATCGGCACGATCGAAGGGATACGCGTTCTTCCGTACACCGACCTACACAGCATAATTAACTCGCCAACAAACACTTAATACACTTTGTGTAAAAAGCAAGATTGAATCTTGCTTTTTACACAAATATAGTTAATCAGCTCTGTTTCTTTCACTTAAGGAAAGTTCAGCTTCGTCGGACTTGAAGATATCCGCCACATCGACGGTGGGGCCGATGTGTTCTACCGGGTATTAAATTTTTCCTCCAGATGCTTCAGACGCGTTTTTGCCCGCTTGTTCCAGAACCGGCAGAGTTCTATCCAACTTGCCGGAATAACGGTCGAATAAATAATAAAGGCAACGGTATCCGAAGTAAAGCCCCCTTGGCAAACAGGCAGAACAACAAGCCCCAGCACAAGCGCCACCACTAACCAGAGCCACATCAAGACAGGCTGAGTAGACAGAAACTCCACCTTGGGATTGCGGGAATCAAGGTATTCTGGCAAAAAGGTAAGGCGATTTTCGATATAGAGTGTAGAAGGTACTGATAGATGCCGCCAGTTTTCAGCAACGGGGTCAACGCTGATTTTGACATGATGCAGCCTGTCGCACAACCACCAGCAGCTGCAAACCAGTATGCAGAGTTGTTCTTCCTTGCTGCGTTGGTAAAACACTTCTTCATCAGTATCACTCATCAGCTCAAATGACATGTTGGCCGCAAAATAAACCGGGCCAGACATCGGCCGCAGTATAGAAGCCAGAGCGTAATCGTGACCGAGCAGCAAAGCGTACTTGCTGCTGGAGTATGCTTTTGCATTTCCTCTGGATTCCCCTTGGCGGTATGCCCACAGAAAACGTCGATTTGTATCATCCTCTGCCACTTGCAGAATCAGATTCCCGGCACAGGTACTCATTTCAAGGCTGTCCGGTTTCGTATGATTATACCGCCCGTATTTTTTGCCATTGATAAGAAAATCACCCGCCGTACCCGCCAGAAACTTACTAAGAGAACAGAGGCTGATGCTATCCTCCCCCATCGTAATAAGCAGTTTCGCCCGCTGGGTACTGTTATCATATTCAATGGTGGCAATCTCCTGATGCTTCCTGTCAAGAATGCGTCCATGGAACGCTTCTTTCGTCGTCACAAAACCGAAATCACCCTTTTTGTCTATCAGAACATTCATTACCCAGACGCGTTACTATCGTATTGTATTCTCAACGTATGGAAAATGCAAACACAAAATCCCGGCAGACGCCTTCAGTCACGTGCGTCCCAAAGATTGCAGAAGCCGCTGATAAATGAATGCCGCTTCATCAGAAGACCCCCGGTTATAACAAATGAGCGATAAATTGAAATTTGTAGAGTAGTTTGCGGAGCGTCAGCGTAGCGGAAATTTGAGCCCCGCATGGGACGGTAGAGGTGAGGCAGGGGTGGAGTCGCGAAGCGACGGAACCCCTGCTAACCATAAAATAAATCCGAACCCCGAACGTAGTGAGCGGGTGGCAGAGGCTATTGCTACACATTGAAGCAGTGGCCTCTGCCGCCCACTCCTTTCGTCGGGGCTCCCTTATCTTTTGTTTAATAGCAGGGGCTGCGCCCGCTGACGCGGGCTTACCCCTGCCTCACCTCTACCGTCCCTGCGGGACTCAAGTTCCGCGGTCGTGCCGACCGCAAACTACTCTGCAACTTCCAATCTATCGGGCTGCATGGTGATTTTCGGACTTATTAGAAATCTCCAATCCACATTTTGTAGCTACTGCTTCATGATGCAAAAGCGTAATCTTTGTTCGTTAATCACGTTAGCTGGTTCTGGCGCGCATATCTACCAGCAAATCTGAAACAGCCCCCCATTTTTTCAGTCCTGTTCGTTTTTGATTGTCTTGAACCGCCTTTCATGTTAAAATAATCAAAGCAGGGGCAATAAAAGCCCACCACAACAAGCATCACAGCTTTATGAGACACACACTTGCATGCATCTGCCTGTCGTGCACAGCGCTGGCCACAACCGCTGATTACTCCGCATCAGACCATTTGTGGTACAAGCAGCCGGCAGTCCTCCCCAATACGGTTCTCCCCTGGGCTCCGCAGACCCACAATCACAACAACCTGCCTGGCAAAAATAACCGGGATACCTGGGAAAGCCAGACCCTGCCGGTGGGTAACGGCCGCATCGGCGGCACGGTATACGGCGGCGACCGCCTGGACTGCATCGTACTCAACGAAGTGAGTCTCTGGTCCGGCGGCGCCAACAAGCCCGGGAATGGCTCCGGTTATTCCTACGGACCGAAGTCCGGTCAGAATGAGTTCGGCAGCTACCAGCCTTTCGCCGACCTGCTTGTTTCCTTTGACCACCCCGGTCAGGCCACAGATTACACCCGAGCACTTGACTTACGGCAGGCTGAAGCAGTGAGCAGCTTCAAGGCCGATGGGGTCACACACAAGCGCAGCTGCTTTGTGAGCCGCCCGGACGATGTGCTGGTATACACCGCAGAGGCAGACAAACCGGGATCGCTCAGCGGGCACATTGCCCTTACCCCCTACCACAGCGTGCACTACTCACAGGATGGCGAAACCCTCATCATGCGTGGCACGCTGGCCAACGGCGAGGTATTCGAAGGCCGCATGCACGTCGTCACCAAGGGGGGAGCAGCCCGTCTCATTCTCTCTGAACAGGACGTACCCGTAAAATACCACGGCAAGGGCAATAACCAGAAGCCCACTCTCGCCCCGGCCCAGACTCCCTATATCCAGGTCTGGAACGCCGATGCCGTGACCATCTACGTTTCCCTGGCCACAAATTACAAGCTGAGCTATGAGGCCGGCTGGAAAGGCGCCGACCCCGCCGAGCACAACAAGCAGGTACTGGACAAGGCTGTGAACAAGGGGCTCGATGCCATCCGCCGCGACCACCGCCGGGATTTTGCCTCGTACTACGACCGCATGAGCCTCGACCTGGGCAAATCCGATGAAATGCTGACCAGCACCCCCACCGATGTGCGTCTGGCGACCTATCGTCTGCGCTATGACAACGGTCTGAGTGCCTGCGACCCGGATCTGGAGGAGCTTATCTATAACTACGGGCGCTACGTCCTCATCTCCGGTTCCCAGCCGGGCAACCTGCCCGTCACGCTGCAGGGCATCTGGAACAACAAGGTGCACGCTCCCTGGGCCTGCGACTACCACAACAACATCAACCTCCAGATGTGCTACTGGGGCGCCGAAGTCGCCAACCTCTCCGAATGCCACCAGCCGCTCATCGATTTCATCCGCGCCATGGAAAAGCCGCTTTCCCTGAGCACGAAGCAGCATTTCGGCGAGCACGTGCGCGGCTGGACCACCCGCATCTCGCAGAACCCCTGGGGTGCCGGCGGCTGGGTCAAGTGGAACCCGCCCGTCAATGCCTGGTACGCCCTGCACATCTGGGATCGCTACCTGTACTCGCAGGACAAGGAATACCTGCGCACCGTAGCCTACCCCCTGCTCAAGAACATCTGCCACTTCTGGGAAGATGAGCTCAAGACCGTGGGCGCACAGGGCAAGGGGCTGCAGACCCGCCAGAATGAGAACACCCCCATCCGCGAACTGAGCGTCGCCCAGCATCCCGAACTGGCAGAAATCAAGGAAGGCGCCCTCGTCTGCCCCATGGGCTGGTCTCACGAATGGGGTCCCCTGGAGGACGGCTGCGCACATGACCAGCAGCTCATCTGGGAGCTTTTCGACAACACCGTCAAGGCTGCCGCCATTCTGGGCGTGGATACCGAATGGGCCGCAGAGCTCACCGCCAAGCGTGACCGCCTGGTCGGCAACCGCATCGGCCGCAATGGCTACCTGCAGGAATGGATTGTAGACCGCCCCAACATGGTTTCCGGGCAACGCCACACCTCTCACCTCATCGGTGTATTCCCCGGCACTTCCATCTCCATGGAACGCACACCGGATTTCGCCAAGGCAGCCATGAAGAGTCTGGAGCTGCGCGGCCTGACCCAGGACAACCGCCGCAGCTGGACCTGGCCGTGGCGTACCGCCCTCTGGGCCCGCTTCCACAATGAGGCAAAGGCCTACAGCATGGTGCAGCACTACATCCGCTACAACGTGCTCGACAACCTCTTCGGCGACCATCCGCCCATGCAGATGGACGGCACCTATGGCATGACCGGCGGCATGAGCGAAATGCTCATCCAGAGCCATGCCGGCGTCATCGACCTCCTGCCCGCCATCCCGTACGCATGGAAGGACGGCAGTGTGCGCGGCATCCGTGCCCGCGGCAATATCACGGTTGATATGCAGTGGAAGAACGGCCAGGTAACGAGCTTCAAGCTCACCACCACCACGCCGAATCCCGCCCCCGTCACCGTCAGGTTCAACGGCAAGCGCGCCCAGATTACCCCCGATGTGGTAAAGTAAAGGCGCATCTGCCACCACTTCATTCCGGCATGCGGAGCATACCTGCTCCGCATGCTTTGTTTTCATCCAGACAGGCCGATAAATTGGACTTTGGCGAGCCGCAGGCGAGCGGAAATTTGAGCCCGTAGGGCGTCAGAACATTAGCCCAGGGTGCAGCGACGCAGTCGCGGAACCCTGGGGAAAACGAAAATGATAACAGAGCCCCGAGCATGGCGAGTGGGCGACAGAAAGCGTTGCGCCACAATAAGCCGCGGCCTCCCTGCCACCCACTCACTTCGTTCGGGGTCCCGGGTATATTTAACACCAAACCCAGCGTTCCGCCGCGTTGCGGCCCCACGCTGGGCTATGATTATGCCGCCCTACGGGCTCAGAATTCCCCGCACTACGTGCGCCTGTATGGGCTCGCCAACTTCCAATCTCGGGCTACATTATAATTTCCGAACCTTTTAGCAGTTTCCACATCTCACTCTTTCCGGGAATGGTACCTGGCGCCGTGCTGTTTCAGTAAATCGTAAGCGGCTTCGGTCATTTCCTCGCCGCGGAACATTTCGGCCATATCGAGCAAGGACTGACCATGCCGCAGCACCTGGGTGTCTGCACCGGCTTTCAGTAGGAGTTCCAGACATTCCTCAGAGCAGCCCTTCAGATTCAGAAGCGGCATGGCGGCCCACACCGCGTGGCGGCCATGGGCGCTGCAGGCATCGGGGCTTACCCCGGCAGCCAGCAGACAGCGAACCTCATCGGCGTGGTTGTGCATGGCATGCCACACCAGCTCATACTCAGGCTTGCTGGCTTTCAACCCCTTGTCCCGGAGAATCCGTACCAGGTCTTCGTTATCATACCAGCAGAGGGCCAGATCCAGCGCATTGTGTCCCTCCCGAGTACGGGCCTGCACATCTGCGCCCGCAGCCAGCAGCTGGTTGAGAGACTTTGCCGCTTCCTCCTGCCGCGGCTCATCCTCAAACAAACCAACACCCACGCCATAGGCATTCAGCAGAGGCGAGCGGCCGTTCTCATCGAGCGCATTTACGTCTGCCCCCTCATCCAGCAGGCTCGCCACGTCTGCGGCATCCCAGTTACCATACTCAAAGGTAACCGCCTTCAGCAGCTCGGCGTTCCGTTGTGAAGCACAGGCCGCCAACAGCCCGCAGAATGCTGAAAGCACAGCTGATCTCAAGAATGATTTCCTTTTCATGCCTTATAATGAATGGGTTTCCAGACGGCTCGTTTACGGATAGCTTCCAGCAGATTAAGCCATTTCTTGTAGGAGGAAGCTCTGAGGCTGTAATTACCGCCATCTTCTTTGAGGCTCACACTACTGACCGGCAGCAGAAACTCCTGCGCACGCTGATTTTCTTCCACTCTGATGCGGAAATATTCTCCACCCACGGAATAGGTATCCTCATCGCACACACGGGGAGCAGCGGGAACCATGCGCCACAGCAAATCATCCAACGCATTTACTTCTGAATCCGTCAGCGCTACCTCAGCCCCCTGGTTCTGCTTCCACATATGCAAATGAACAGCAGCCCCGCGGAAGATGGCTTTCCGCATCTGCAACTGGAAATCCTCGCTATATTCCGTCTTCACCAAATCCGACCATATGTTCGATTGTGCGGCAGTCACGAGCTCGCCCTCGCGCTGGCTCACCTGCTGCACCAGAGCCTTGAAATGCTCCGCTACCGGGGGTGGCAGATAGCGCAGATTCACACCTTTCACGAATGACACCTCGCTCAGCATCACAATCTGCCCCCGCGGCTCCGTCACCGAAACAAAGTGCCAGGTCGGCTTATGCCAGCGGTCGTGAGTTCCGGCAAAGATGTCAATCTCGCACGATTCCTGAAGCTCATTTATTCGCTTCAATTCGAGCATTTCCTCCGGATTCAGCCGATAAACCCGGTAGCTACCACCACCCGGACGCAACAGGCCTTCTTCGTACACAAGATACGCCTCGCAGATTTTCTGCTCCTGCTGCACCAGCCCCACACAGCCCGGCAGACAGAACAGCAACGGCAACAGGATACACAAACGCAGTCTGAATTTGAACTTGTTCATCTTTTTATTGAGTTACATGGAAAAAGTCTGGCGGCACAGGCGCATTCTTGTCAAACACGCCTTGCGGGGTAACGAGGAACTCCGGAGCACGAGAAGAGGCGGCGGTAACGTCCACCGGCAGATTGTGGGAATACGGATGGCATTGCGGCGTAGCAGAGACATTGACCTTCAGATGCGTTGGGGCAGCATGTCTCATCTCTACACGCGCACTGCCCAGATTCTCCATATCCAGCACACAACACAAATGCCATGCCCCGGCTACGGCTCGATACACCATCACCGTATTTGCATCTCGCCCACTGGTGTACCCCGTGATGCAAAAGACAAAAAACTCGGCATCCGCCTGATGCAGCTTGAAATACAAAGCACCGAAAGGCGCCGGCGGCACGCAGCAGGAATCCTGCTCCAGCAGGCGCTCGACCCGCTCCTGCTGTTCCGCCGTAAAGCCGGTAAACTCGTGCAGCACCGGAATTCCATACGGAATTTCATCCGCACAGCTCAAGTGCAACCCGCCCGGAAAAGCCAGTAGAACCAGGAGAAACCGAATCATAACAACTGAATTTTCATTTCTTTACATACAACAACCGGATGCACCCTGGGTAAAGCTTGTTCCAACAATTTCTTCATTTTTAGTTACATCCTGAATTTTGCAGGGACATATCTGTTGACCAGCGCGCGCAGCTCGGTAATCAGTTTTTCCTCCAGTAGACAGCGGGCACTTTCGCCTCCGGACGAGTGCAAAGACCAGATTTCCACCTCTCTGCATACTCCACCTACTGTCAGGAACAATGCCGGGGCTGAATACGATACACGGCGTCCCACGCGCCGGTGCCCTCCGGTCCGGCGGATATACTCCGGATTGGAACGAATCTGCTGCACGATTTCCGCCACCCGGAGCAAATCCTCTGCTGATAAGGACCGAGCGTAGTGCACCGATTCCTCAACCACTCGTCCGGTATGAATCACTCGTTTCAGCACGCGCACTTCACCGTGCGTAGGTTCATCCGCCTGTGAGGCAGCCAATTCCGCCTGAATCTGCGCACGATCTGCCGCAGCTGATTCCACGTGGCGATATGATTTGGCCTGAACCACGCTGCCGGATACCAGCAGCAGGGCAAATAAACATGCTGTAACCCGGAAAATCATCTGTCTTTATGATTCACGTACTGGAAAGTGGACGGGAAGCTATACTTCACCTTCACGCAATACCATGCGTGCCCCGGCGGCAAGGGAGCAGGTTCCTCGCAATATTGGTTCCACTTCGCAGGAACCTTCCGGCTGACCGATACACTGAACTGCTCAGCCTTCAACGGGCCGGAGAACAACAATCCGCCCAGCAATGAACGAATCTGCTCCTCTGTAGGCAAATCTGCAAATTCTTCATCCGTCAGCGCATAATAGTGTTCATGGTCATGTTCATTGCCACGGGAGCTATACCGACTGCTTGTTTCAGACGCCTGGAGCCCCGCGGGTACTAATCCCTTATTCAGATAATCCTGAATGAAGAAGCCAGTGAGCTCTCTGACCTGGCAGACAAGCTGTCCCTCCGCCAGGCTCCAGCTGATTTCCAGCTCGTTCTGCTGCTCCCGGAGTTGCTCAATCTGCCTGTTTTCAACATACAGCACGGCAATCACCACGACCGCCACCAGATGCAGCCAGTAATGCACCGACAAATCAAGAAAAAAGGTTTTCAGTTTCTTCAGTCTGTTTTTCATCTTCTTTTACTGTATTTAACTCCTGTTGCGACCGCTTCCGCAGACTTCTTTAGAAAAAATCATATCATATTCAGCGATTCCGGCAAGCAGAAACAACCATCCGGAATCATCCATTTGTTAAAAGCGCCATGGCAGGTATACTTCCGCCCAACCGATTCGGAAAGCAATCGTAGCACAGGAAAACAGAAAGATAAACAGCGAGACTCCCCAATGCCCCACACGGCCAAGAAGACAGAGCATGGAGGTGACAACAGTAACAAAAGGCGCAAGCAAAGGAATGGCCAGCAGGACAAAGGAGAACAATACATAGTCCGTACTGAAGCTCTCCGGGGCCAGAACATCCGGCAGCAAAGTCAGGCTGCACAGAACACCCCGGTAGAAACACCAGATAACCCAGGTAAGGAACATACCGATATGAATGCGGGATACTGTCTTTTTCATACGCGTTACTTATTAAGATGCCAATCAATATAAGTCTGAGGCAGCTGGTGCAGAATCCGACGGTGTCAGCGGATCATGCAGAGCCGGATGCCAGGCATTTTCTCCGAAAGCTGGCAGAAATAGCAGAAAAAGTAACGGAAAGTGTTTCATATGCGGGTCAGGGGTGTTCAAACAGCCCAAGGAAATAAGGGGCTGCGGAAGTGGACAGGTCAGTAATGGCCCAGATGAAAGGACGGTTGAACGTAAGCTCTGGCGCCAATGAGCGCTGCTTGATGATGGCAGCCGTAGCAGCAGTGGCGCTGGTGCCCTGCTCATCTGTCTTGATATAGCAGCGCTGCATCACCGATTCCACCGCCAGCGGTTCATCTGCAAAACCGCTAAGTTCGGCGGCAGCGGAGAACAGGCGGCGCAGCCCGCAGGACTGCAGCGCCCCGGTAAGCTTCAGCACTGGGGTAAGCTGCTCGAACCGCGGTAGCCCGATGCAGATTTCCCGCGGTTCTGCAACCGCCAGAGCCCGGCGGATGCTGCTGAACTTCTCAGGCGTAAGCCCGGCCACAAAATCGCGGGCATTTCCCTGCGGCATGACAGCCAGAAAACAGCCGGGATTCCCCGGGCGGCCATCGGTGCGGTAGAAAAGCGCCACCGCATGCCAATCCTCTCCCTCCGCATGTCGGAAAGCAGCCTCACGGTACATCATAGGGACGGTTGCCTGCCTTGAGTTCTCGCAGAAAAAGGGGGCATTCAGCACCGTCTTTTCCGGGTCAAAGGGGCGCAGCCACTTCTCCTCCAGCGCCAGCGCACTCACCGCCACCAGGCTGCGGAGCGGAACCTGCTGCAAATCGGCAGGTGTGATGACTCCGGGAATCATGCCGTGCGTCTTCTCCTGCACCCAGTCGTTGATACGCTCTGCGGCTTCATCCGTGGCGCCGGCCAGAGGCACGGGAATGACAGCGGCGCCCTCCGGCGCGGATTTGAGTTTGAACTGTTCATCCACAAACAGGGCCGCAGCCTGAACCACCTGCATGCAGCTGGGCACGCCTGCATCCCCCGTGGGCAGAGCGGCCAGCTCGGCAGCGGTCTCGCCTCGGGCGCCATGCTGCAGCACCCTGAGCAGGGATTCCAGCCCGGCTGGGGAAAAAGTCACATTCCCCGCGTTTTCCTGCACCAGAGTGCGGAATACATCCAGCGCAAAAGCATCGGAACGCAATTCTGTCGGGGGCGGGATGACCGGCTCCTCTTCATGCGAGGGTGTGCACGAAAAGAAGCTGAGTGAAAGGAGAGCAGTAATAATCCGTTTCATGCAGATTCATGATTTACGAGGTAAACGAATGAACAGGCCAGGAACAACGCTTCGAAGAAGCAGATGAGAGTGTCCCTTTCCTTGATTCTTCATCTGTATTAACTCAGGAATGTACCGGAAACGCAGATTTTTTTTCAGCTTCTTACTCATCAGTCTCCGGCTGAAGCTGGAGCGCCGCGCCATACAGGGTGTTTCTGATTTCCAGCCCCAGTTCTGCAAAAGACATGGACAAGCCAAAGCCAACAACACTGGTCAAGGTGCATGGGATATCAATAGCCACAAAGCTGACGGCTGCCAGCGGATATGCCCACAAAGCATGTGCCGTAGCATGCGTTTCACCGGTAGGAATCACGCGGTCATCGCCTAGCTCCTGGAGGAACACATCGGCAACACGCCCGGTCACCTGCCCGGCATCTGCCGGAAGTGTAGTCGGTGTTGCCTTCCAGCGATACGGAAATGGAGACACCTGCACCACCTGCTGCACCCCCGCGGGAGCATCGGCAATCGGGGTAAAGCTACCGCGGGGCTCAGGAGCCATAACAAAGGTATACAGGTCACGGCCACACCGATGGTACAAGCCGGTCTTTCCTTCTGAAAACTCGGGAATCTCTTTTCCCCCTGCGGCCCACAAAGGAGGTTTCTCCGGCAATTCGACACACTCGTAAACCCTCCCGTAGTCAGCTATGCGCGACGCGGTCTGAACCTGACAAGCAGCCAGGCATAGCATGGTACCCGTCACAATAATGAGCTTCTTCATGGTTGCTTCTTTCTATTTTCGCTGCGGAAATTGCGTGGGCGACAGGGAGATTCTCCGGCCCAGATTCCCCTGCCCGCTGCGCGCGCCCGCGACTCTGCTTCGGCCAGCAGCTCATCATCGGCGGCATAGTGCTTGTAATGCCAGGCCAGCCCCTCTTTCAGCATGTAGCGGTTCACATAGCGGGCCCCGGCATACACCTTGCCTACATAGCGGCCATATTTATCGACATCGAGCACCTCGACGCGAATCTCCGTATCATAGATAAGTTTCCCGAGTTTCTTACGCGCAGCAAGGGCACATTCCTGGTCCTTTTCGGGGGCATCGATGCCATACATCCGCACGCGAACCCGCTCGCCATCCGGCAGCTCCAGATGCAATGAATCACCATCCGACACGCCTACGCAGATGCCTTCCAGCAGCTGTGGCGGTTGTTCATTATCTTTGCAGGAAAGCGGCATTTCATTCAGCTTTCAGTTCACCACAGAAACCGATGCGTTTATGGAAAGACACCGTATCGCTCTTCAGCTCGCTGTACGTCTTTGCCATGACAGATACGGTTTTTACATCCTTTTCAAATCCGAAGTAACAACGCACTTCCCCTTCACCGGATGCCCGACAGGTACTGATGATTTCCGCCTCCTCGCCTGACGGTGTCTTAAAAATAAAATCGTCAAGCATGTTGGCATCACCATTGCTCATGGAAATCCTCAATTCATCGTTTTCATCCCATTCGTAGGATACGTCACAACCAGGGATATTCAGTTTCCCCTTCTCCCCCATTTTCACCGTCTGGCCAGGCTGGGTGACAATATCGCCGCCAATCGTAACAACCAGATTGCCCTTGATTTCCACCCATTCACCCTGCGGAGCAGTATAGACATTAAACTCAATCTCGTCTCCGCTCTGAGCGAAGATTTTATCGGGAGACCATTCAAGTGCGTTACCCTTCGCATCGGTAATGGAAACATCATTCGCACTGATAGCCAGAACCGTCATCTTCTCCGATGGAGGCACTACCTGGATTTCTACCGACAGAGACGCACTGCGCAGCCAGCGCGGAATAGATTTCTCCTCTGCCTCCATAGGGAACTCACGGGTCAGAGACTGCAAACGGCATACATAGGCATCATTATCAGCAGCCGCGCAGATACCAGAACCGATAGCAAAAAAGGCAAGAAAATAAGGTAGTTTCTTCATATCCCTGCCAGTATGCGGTAAAATAGCTCACATGTCAAGAGCTATGTTAAAAGTCGACAAGAAGCTGAGGCTGCGCCGGTATCCGCGCCATGCACCGTACACTTGTTCTCGCACTTCTCTGACTCTTACTTGTACCTGTCCTCGGGGAAATTGCGGTAACCTATCTTGAGCGGGCTCATGTCGTCCAGCAGGCGGCGGTCATAACGGCGGGTGGGTGGCTCCAGATTGCCGAGGGTCTTGCCCTTATCCGGTTCGAAGAAGAACTGCAGGTAGTAGGTGCCCGTGTAGCCCAGGGCCTGGGTATCGCGAATCATTCGGAGGAGGTCTGCCTCGTCCAGTAGCCCGGGGTGCACGGTGGTGCGCACTTCGTGCTCCACTCCGTATTCAATGAGGGTGGTGAGCGTCTCCTGGTAGCGCTCGAAAAGGAGCTTGCCACCGGGGAGCCGCCAGCTGCGGTTAGAAGGCATCTTGTTATCAAGAGCCACGTAGTTAATCAATTTTTCTTCCAGCAGGTTACGGATGACCTGCGGATTGCTGCCGTTGGTATCTACCTTGATGAGGTAGCCGAGTTTCTTGATCTCGCGGCAGGTCTCAACAATATCGGGGTTGAGGGTGGACTCTCCTCCGGAAAGCACTACGGCATCTAAGAAGCCGGCGCGTTCGCGGAGGAAAGCCATCTCATCCTGCCCGCCGCCATGACTCAGAACAAGTTCCGGGTTGTAGCAGTAGGGGCATCGCAGATTACACCCGGTGTACCAGAAGATACAGACCGCTTTTTTCGGATAATCCAGAAAGGTAAGCGGGGTGATATCTGCGGGGTGACGCATAACCTGATATTCGCAACGCGAATGTTACTTGAGGATGGCATCGCAGCCACAGCCGCAGGGCTCTTCGAAGTGTGCGCGCTCCT
>JAZONE010000039.1:0-24076 GCA_045654325.1 Akkermansia sp. | reverse complement strand
TTCACGGGTTCCGGATTATTTTTTTTGCATACGAGGGGTTCCGCCCGCCAACGCTACGCGTGTCGGGCTCTACCCCTCGCTATTGATATGCCGCCCTACGGGCTCAAAGTTCCGCTCGCCGTTGGCTCGCCAACTTCCAATTTACCTGGCAGAATGACACAGCAAATCTGAAACAGCCCCCCCCCAAAAAAAGGCTGCTTCACGCAGCCTTTCTGAGGGAATAATCATTGTTCTGCAGCTCAGCTGGAGCGCTTGCGAAGAGCCAGCCTGCGGGTGGATGAGCTGCCGGCTTTACTACCGCCACGCACGGAACGCTTCTTGAAGCGCGTTGCCATACCGCGGCGGGACCAGCTGCGCGAACTGCGCGTGCGATACCGCTGCGTGGGGCTCAGGCCATCCACAGGCAGCCTGGCAATAGCAGCACTGGGAATGCGGATGCTGCCCAGGCGGTTATCTTTCTCCGCCTTCATGTATGTCTCCTGAGTGCAGCTTTCGATGGCCACCGGCATGCCGCGGTGCACGTATTTGAACAGGTCGACAATATCGTGACTCTTCATGCGGATGCAGCCATAGGAGGCCGGCTGGCCGATTTTACGTTCCTCCGGGGTGCCGTGAATATAGATGCGGCGGTTGTGAGTAGAGCGGTTATCCGTCTCCATGCCGGCAAGCTGAATCACGCGGGTGACCACGGGGTCGCGACCGGCGGCATCCACGTCCACCACTTCACCGGTGGGCTTGCAGGCCTTGAACACCATACCCTCGGGCTGGCCCTCACCATTTTTCTGGGAGACAGCATGAATGCCGAGCGGCGTGCGGTGACTGCCGTTTCTGGTGCCGATACCGAACTTGGAGGAACTGATGCTGTAATCCTTCACCTTCTGGCCATTCTTGAACAAGGTCAGTTTCTGGTCGCAAAGCGTTACCGCCACGCCATCGCGCACCACGGCTTTCGGCGGAATGTCCTCGGCATACATCTTCTTGCCGTGTTTGCAGGAGCTCAGCATAGCTGCCACCCCTGCCAGCAAACAGATACACAAGCCGGAAAATGAGTTCTGCTTCATGTAGAGAGAAAAGGGAGTTTCAGTGAAAAACAGTTATCAGGCCTGGCCAGCAGCACGGCGTTTCTGCACCATGCCGTCCAACAGGCGGGCTATAGATGCCGAACTGGTGTAGAAGAAGCCCAGGAAGGGAGTCATGAGCACAAAGGTCAGGTAATCACCATTGGAGAAGTTCACATACTCCACCCAGCCGAAGAACAATGCAAAGCAGAGCTCCAGCAGCGGCACCAGAATCGACTTGATTGCCTTGTATCCCTTGGCGCGCTTCTCAATGGAAAGGGCGCCCTGGTTTGACTCACCGAACTTGGGCGTACGCACAAACTCACTCTGCTGGCCACACATAGCCTCCAGCACAGCCTTGGCGTTATTCACCGCCATGCCCACACCCAGTGCCAGCAGCGGAATAATGAGCGGGAAAACCATGTACCACCGGCGGGGACGCACAATCATCTCTGCCGCGACGTAGAAAAGGCACACCGAGATAGTGGCAAAGAAGAAAAGAGTGAACGTAAGCAGCATCATCTGCCACTGGTCCCAGGCCCAGGCACCGGTGGGTGCCACCATACCGGTGCACACCGGCATGACCAGGAAGCAGAGCAGAATAAGCGCCAGATACGAGTAGTTGCAGGTCAGGTGCGTGGTGGCCTCCATCTTGGCCTTGAACGGAGCATTGGAGCGCCAGATATCCAGCAGCATCTTGCGGCACACCTGAATGCAGCCCTTGGTCCAGCGGTGCTGCTGTGCCTTGAAGCCGTCCATATCCACCGGAAGCTCAGCCGGGGTCTCGTAATCGTTCAGATACACGAAGCGCCAGCCCTTCATCTGAGCACGGTAGGAAAGATCCATGTCCTCGGTGATGGTATCGTGTTCCCAGCCACCGGCATCCACAATGGTGCTCTTACGCCACATACCGGCAGTACCGTTGAAGGTGAAGAAGCGCCCCGAGCGGTTGCGGCAGGTCTGTTCCAGGGCAAAGTGGCCATCCAGGAAAATGCTCTGCAGGCGGGTCAGCAGATTGTAGTTGCGGTTGATGTGTGCCCAACGGGTCTGCACCACGCCGATTTTCGGATCCGTAAAATACGGCACACATACCTTCAGAATATCCGGCTCCGGGCGGAAGTCGGCGTCCAGAATCAGCAGGAACTCACCCTTGGCCACAGCATCGGCAGCTTCCAGGGCACCGGCCTTGAAGCCGGTGCGGTCGGTGCGGTGCAGGCAGACGATATCGAACCCCTGGGCGCGGTAGTATTCCACCTGTTGCTGGCAAAGCTCGTAGGTATCGTCCGTGGAGTCATCCAGAATCTGAATTTCCAGCTTATCTTTCGGGTAATCGATGGCGGTCACCTTTTTCAGCAGACCCTCCACCACAAATTTCTCATTGAACATGGGCAGCTGCACCGTCACCATCGGCCACTCGTCCCACTGCCCCGCCGGCTCAGGCACATCCTTCCGGTGCTTCAGGTAGAGGCACACCATGAGCAGGCGATGAAAGCCGTACCCGGACATCCCCACCAGCACAAGGAAATATGCTACAAGCCAACAAAAATTAAACCAGTACTCAGAGGATTCCATAATCTAGTTTTTTCAGGTGATAAAGCGTGACCCGGGCAGCTGCACTTCAGGCCATTTCTGCGTCAGCATGCCAGCACACGCTTGACGTGTCGCGATAGTAATGTAAACTCACTTGAGAGTCAAGCCTAAATTAACGATAAAGAGCCTATGAAAAGAACCCGCATCTGCCGCCTGCTGATAACCGCAGCCGCCCTGGGACTCCCCCTGCTCTATGCTCAGGATGAGGTTGAAATCTGCGATGAAGCCGTGGACGGCATGCCGGATTACGCCACGGCAGAGGAGCCGGCTCGCCGCCCGGGTGAGGTTCCGGTCATGTTCCGCGATGATGCTCTGCTGGACGACTCTCACTCCAACCAGGAGCTCGGTATCAATATCTACACCGCTCCCTCCATCAGCAAGATTTTTGCCCAGCTGGATAACCTGCCTGCCATCCCGGAAGAATACGTGCTCCGCAACCGCCCGGAACACCTCCCGGTGGATGCCGGCAAACTGGCTCTGGAAATGGGTTATCTCATGGCCGATGGTTTCATTGCCGTGCGCAGCGGCCACATGAACGACATCAAACCCATAGCGCTCGACCTCTCGCGCTATGGCAAGGCCATCGGTGTAGGCAACCGCATGAACACTTACTCTGCCAGCCTGCTCGAACACGCTGAAAAAGGCCAGCTCGAGGAATTCCAGCGCATTCTGGCATCGACCCAGAGCGCAGTCAATGAGGAATTGACCGATCTGCGTGACCCCGATCTGGCGCATCTGCTGGCACTGGGCGGCTGGATCCGCGCCCTGGAAGCCTCGGCCGCAGCCATCGAGCAGCGTTTCGATGTGCAGCAGGCTGCCGTCATCTTTTACCCCGATGCACCTACCTATTTCAACGAAATTCTGGCAGGTCTGCATCCCCGCACCGTCAAGCGTCTCAAGGTAGAGCAGATGAGCACCCTGCTGGAGCAGCTGGCTGACATCATGGCCCTCGCACCGGAAGAACAGCCCAGCCAGGAAAAAGTCCGCGGCATCCGTGAGCTGGCGGGGCAAATCTCCACCATTGCCGTGGGCGCCGGCCATGAGCACTGATACCCGGAGCCTGCCCATCTGCCCCGCTCTGGAGCTCCGCCTCATCATGGCCGGAGTTCAGGCCATACGCATACCCCACCCGGTCTACCGGGTGCTTTTCCGCATATCCATCTGCAACAACGGCAATCGCCCGCTGCGCCTCCTGGGGCGCAAATGGGTCTTGCGCGAGCGCAACGGCAACACCCGCATCATCGAGGCCGACAAGGTATTCGGCAGCACCCCGTTGCTCACCCCCGGAGCCGTTTTTGCCACCAGCGGCACCCAGGAGTTTGAGACTCCCCCGGTAGCCATGGAGCTCCGCCTCTTCGGGGCAGATGAATTCTCCACCCCGTTCATCTCAGAGCCCCTGCACTTCCCCCGGAACTGCTTCCAGCACTGATTCAAGCCCCCGGCACAGCAAAAACAGACGGTGGCCGAAGGGTGGCGATTCACAAACCACTGATAAGAGCACCACTTACCCACAAGAGAGATAACCACAGGATACTCTGCGCCATACCTTTACGAGTTATCATCGCCACCATTTCCGCAGCTTTGCGGAGCTGCAGCTGAAAATCGGCCACCGAGATGCTACGCTGCTGCGCACACGCTATGTGGACCAGCGGGAAGTACATGCTGCCTCACAATTCCAGAATACAGAGTGACGAATGCGAACATCCACATGGCAATCCGATAATCTGGATACTAAGCAAAATCACACTCAAAAAGCATCATTATCTCCAAAAGTCCTTCGGAAAATGTGATTACAGCACCCAAAAGTCCTTCGGAAAATGTGATTGTGGCACCAAAAAGTCCTTCGAAAAATGTGTATCCATATTACTCTTTCAATTGACAACAAGCATAGAAGGTGATATTATCCATCCAAGGCAAAAAAAGCACCATGAGAAGAGACACTATTTCCGAGCTTGATACATGGAAAGATGATCCTTTAAGGAAACCCTTACTGTTGCTAGGAGCGCGCCAGGTCGGCAAAACCTGGCTGATGACGGAATTCGGAAAAACACGTTTCAAGAATACTATTTACGTACGATTCGACCTGGACACCCTGGTGAAACAAAACTTCGAGCAGGATATGAATGTGAAGCGCTTGCTTTCGGTTATCCAGCTGCACGGAGGACGAGCCATCACACCAGGTAAAACACTCATCATACTGGATGAAATTCAGGAATGCCCGCACGCGCTGACCTCATTGAAATATTTCTGCGAAGAAGCCCCGGAATACCACATTATCGCAGCAGGGTCTCTGCTGGGGTTATATGAACACCAAGGCACAGGATTCCCGGTAGGTAAAGTGGATATGATTACCCTATACCCGATGAGCTTCAGCGAGTTTTTGCGTGCCACCGGAAACGAAATGTTCGCAGATTTGCTCGCAAGCAGGGACCAGTCTCTCATCAACAGTTTTTCTCCGCGGCTGTCAGAGCTACTTAAGACATATTACTATGTAGGCGGAATGCCCGAGGCAGTGAATGCCTATGTAGCAACCGGCGACCTCCTGCGTGTCCGAAAAGTTCAGGATACACTGCTGCAGGGTTACAGAAATGATTTCAGCAAGCACGCACCAGGCCCGACAGCTCATCTAATAGGACAAATCTGGAATTCCATCGCCTTACAGTTATCCAGGGAAAACAAGAAGTTTATCTGTAAGGATGTTCAGCCGGGTATGCGCATGCGCCAATTGGAAGATGCAATGCAATGGCTGGTAAATGCGGGTTTGATCTATCAGGTCAGCCGCATATCCAAACCGGCTGTACCAGTAGCCGCATACAAAGAGAGAATCTTCAAGATCTTTTATCTGGATGTAGGCTTACTATCTGCCATGTGTGGTCTATCTGCAAAAATCCTGCTGGAACCTTCTCGCATTTTCAGCGAATTCAAGGGGGCCTTAGCGGAGCAATTTGTACAGCAGGAGCTCAGACTCATTTGCAAAGAGCCCCCGGTTTACTGGGTTTCTGAGAGCAATCAGGCGGAAATAGATTTCATCATTCAACACGATGCAGAACTTATCCCCATAGAAGTCAAAGCCGAAACAAACTTGCAGGCCAAAAGCCTGAAGCTATTCTGTAAGAAGTTCCAATGTCCCAGGGCGGTACGCATTTCCATGGCTCATTGGAATAATCAGGAAATTCCGACCGGAGATGACCACCAAAGCTGCAATCTGTTGAATTTACCTCTATTTGCAACCCAACAACTTATTTCCATACTCGAATCGGGGCAACCCTGATAAAAAACGCACCGGGCAGGAATGAATCCACCCGGCGCGGCGTTGTTGAAATGGGGAACTGAGCCTTATATCTGAGCCAGAGCCTGCTTGAGGTCGTCGATGATGTCCTCGGCGTCCTCGATGCCCACGGAGAAGCGGATGAGGTCAGGCTTCACGCCTGCCTCCTCGAGCTGCTGGTCGGTGAGCTGGCGGTGGGTGTGGCTGGCGGGGTGCAGCACGCAGGTGCGGGCATCGGCCACGTGGGTGACGATGGCGCAGAGCTTGAGGCTGTCGATGAACTTGATGGCACGCTCGCGGCCGCCCTTGATACCGAAGGTCACCACACCGCAGGTGCGACCGCCGTCGAACTGCTTCTGAGCCAGCTCGTAGTACTTGTTATCGGGCAGACCGGCGTAGTTAATCCAGGCCACTTCTTCCTGAGTGGAGAGGAACTCAGCCACCTTCTGGGCGTTCTCACAGTGGCGCGGCACGCGCAGGTGCAGCGTCTCCAGCCCCAGGTTGAGCAGGAATGCATTGAAGGGCGAAGGAATGGAACCCAGGTCGCGCATGAGGGTGACCGTGCATTTGGTGATGTAGGCACCGGCGCCGAAGGCCTCGGTGTACACCATGCCGTGGTAGGAGGCATCGGGCGTGGTCAGGCCGGGGAACTTGTCGGCATGAGCAGCCCAGTCGAACTTGCCGCTGTCCACCACTACACCGCCCACCTGGGTGGCATGACCATCCATGTACTTGGTGGTGGAGTGCATCACGATATCAGCCCCGTGCTCGAAGGGGCGGCAGTTCATGGGCGTGGCAAAGGTGTTGTCCACAATCAGCGGCACACCGTTCTTGTGGGCGATGCGGGCCATCTTCTCGATATCCAGCACCTGCAGAGAGGGGTTGGAAATCGTCTCACCGAACACACACTTCGTGTTCGGGCGGAATGCCTTCTGGATTTCCTCCTCCGGAGCATCCTGGTCCACAAAGGTGCAGTCGATGCCGAACTTCTTGAAGGTCACGGCAAACAGGTTGTAGGTGCCGCCGTAAAGCGCGCTGGTGCACACAAAGTGATCACCGGCCTCGCAGATGTTGAACACAGAGTAGAAGGAAGCCGCCTGGCCGGAAGAGGTCAGAATGGCTGCCACACCACCCTCGAGCTCGGCTATCTTCTTGGCCACGCACTCGTTCGTGGGGTTCTGCAGGCGGGTGTAGAAGAAACCGGCCTCCTCCAGGTCAAAGAGACGCGCCATCTGGTCGCTCGTCTCATAGCGGAAGGTGGTGGACTGGTAAATGGGAACCACGCGGGGCTCACCCTTGCCGGGCTGCCAGCCGCTCTGTACGCAGATGGTTGATGTCTTCATAACTTGCGCGCGAGTATAGCACGGTAAAAACAGCCATGCAAGCATGCTGACGCAAAATCCACCCATGCAGGTATGCAAAAGCACAGAAAGCACTGAAAAAAGTGCCGGGTGGATGTTTTTAGATTGACTCAGGGGGGCTCAAAGGGTAGAGTACTTGCGTGGCAATGAAAAGCAAGACCATTTTGAGCATTCTTTCTCTGGCACTGGCTACACCACTGTGGCTTGCGCCGCTGCACGCCGAAGGCGAGGCTGCAGATCCGGCTCCGAAAAAAGAAAAGAAGGAGAAAAAGGATAAGAAAAAGGACAAAAAAGCCAAGGACAAGGCTGCCGATGAAGACACCAACTACATCAGCACCAGAATCCCCGGCTGGACCAACCCTGACGCCGCACGCCGCACCCTGCTCAGCCAGATTAAGAACGGGCTGAAGGGTGATACACCCGAGCATGTGGCCAAGTTTGTGGAAAAGCCGCAGAACCGTCTGCTGGTAGCGCAGTACATGCTGGCCAAATTCGATGCCCTGACCCCGCCCGATATGGCCGCCAACAGCCGCAAGAAGCTCACGGAGACCATCGCCAGGATGCCGGGCGAAATCGAGAAGGACAAGGAAAAGCTCAAAACCATGCGCGGCAAGGAACGCATGGCATTCCAGAAGGCCATCAAAGCCAAGCAGGACTCCATCAAGAAGATGGAAGCCGAGCTGAAGAACACCCCGTGGACCCTCAAGGAACTGGCCACCCACCGCGATGGCCGCGTGGTGCTCAAGAACGTGACCGGCAACCTGGAATGGATGGAGAACATCTGTTTCTCCGGTCCCTGCGTAGCCCCCGGTCGCGCGCTGCACATCATCGCCAGCATTGCCAAGCAGCACCCGGACGTCTACACCGACAAAGTCGTGCGCGATATTGCCACCGCCGTGGGTATCGAGTTTGCCCGTTACAACTGGAACTTCGAAAAGGCCCTCGACCGCGCGGACTATTACATCACGAACTGGAAGGCGGGTCGCCTGAACGTACTCTTCGACACCCTGCCCATGTATCTGCGCCGCATCGTGTGCGGCTGCAAGGGCGACAACATCGCCGGTGACCGCATCAGCCTGGAATGGGCACTCGAGAACGTGCACGTGCCCGCCGAGCGCTACATGGGCAGCCCCCACCGCTGCGGCTACCGCCTCTACAACATCTACGGCGACAGCATCCACGGCCCGGAGTACTACAAGCCCTGGGATCACATCTACGGCGGCAACCACTTCACCCGCTCCCTCTACGTGGGCTGCGTCTGCGGCGGCATCTCTCACTTCGGCGCCTTTGCTGCTGTGGCCAACGGCGTGCCGGCTCTGACCAACGGCGAACCCGGCCACTGCGCCTATGTGCTTTGGCTGAATGGCAAGTGGACCCCCGGCAACACGGTGAGCTGGGAACGCGGCCTGCACTGGCAGCCGGTGCTCAACATGTGGAGCGCCTTCTCCTCGCTGCACCTCGGTTCTGAGCTGTATTCCAAGCTCGATGCAGACACCCACATGTCCAACGTCTACCGCGTGCTGGCACACGGCGCCGTAGAAGCCAAGAAGGACAAAATGGCCATCGCCTATTTCAACGATGCCACCAGCGCCCAGCCCATCAACATCGCGGTCTGGCAGGAATACAATGACTACCTGGGCTCCGCCAAGAGCGGCGACATGAAGCTGCTGAGCGACATGCAGGACCAGATGTGCTTCACCCTTGCCCCGCGCTACCCCGAGGTGGTATCTGAATTCCTCGGCGCCTGGGTATATCCCAAGATGATTGCGGCCAAGATGCCGGCCAAGGACATGATGCCCCGCTTCCACGCCTTCTGGGACAACGTCCGTAACATGGGTCCGGAGCGCTGGCGCATCGAGAAGTTCGGCCGCAGGCAGATTGAAATGCTGGCCCACCAGCCCCCGCCCGATGGCAAGGAAATTCCCCCGCCCGATCCCGCCCGTGCGCTCCCCGTCTTCAAGCTTATCATGAACAACATCGCCTCCAAGCCGGATTACCTCCCGGTACTCATCGGCTGGGGTGAGGAAATGGCCAAGGGCCTGGGCAGTGGCCACGCCACGGAGATTGCCACCATGTCCAAGGAAATCTCCAAGACCGGCACCGGTGCCATGGGTGGCGGCGGCAGCAATGCCAACGTGACCGGCCAGCTCATGATGTCTGCAGCCCGCGCCAAGGATATCGACACCTTCCAGCGTCTGGGTGCCAACGCCGCAGATAGCTATGCCACCCCCGGCATGCCTGAGCTGCCTGCCATGCCCGGCAAGTTCCTCTCGGAGGATGGTCTGCTGCGCACCAGCTCCACCTGCAACCACGATGCTCCCGTGGAGCACTGGGGTGTGCTGCGCCCCAGCGGTGGCCGCTTCCACACCGGCAAGGATGAAAACGCCTGGGCCAGCGTGATGCTTCCCAAGCCTTCCTATATCAATGGCGTTGTCGTTGTCGCCACCGACAGCAACCACCAGCGTCTCACCAATATGGTTGTCCAGCTTTCCGACGACGGCGAGAACTGGCATACCGTCAAGGAAATCGGCAACTGCACCAACCGACTGATGAAGGTTGAGTTCCCCGAAGAACCCGGACGTTTCGTGCGCATCCTGCGCAAGGGCGGCCCCGAATTCTTCCACCTCAACGGCATCTACGTCTACGGCCGCGACGGCGCATAATAACCCTCTTATCAAGACATGAAGAAAACCCTTTATACCGCACTTCTCGCAGCCGGCATGCTGGGGCTTGCTCCGCTGCACGCTGCCCAGGTCTACCCCACCCAGGCCAAAGCCGCCGAGGCCGTCACAGACGATGGCTACATCCTCGCGGTCCACGCCAAGGGCTGGGACCGCTACAGCGAAGCCCTGTGCAAGAAACTCGTGGCCGACCCGAAAATTCTGGAAGCTGCCGGGAGCGCAGCCATCATCCTGGCGCCTTTCTACCAGTATTCCTCCCCGGATGACCGCGCCAAACAGGCCGAAGTCTGGGGCTCGCTCCGTGAGCCCAGCTCCAGCTCCATGGAAACCTACCCCAGCCTGCTGATGTATGACAAGTCGGGCTTCCTGTATGGTCGCGTGCAGGGCACGCTGCTGCACAAAGGCTCTGTGGATGAAATTGCCGCCGAGGTGAAAGCCAAGCTGGAAGCCAAACACCAGCAGGAAGCCATCATGAAACAGGCCGAGGCCGCCAGCGGTGTGGACAAGGCCCGTCTCATTGCCCAGGCCTGCGAGTTCAAGGGCATCGAACGTCCCGCCGGCTACCGCGACATGGTGCGAAACGCCGACCCGAACGATGAATCCGGCATGGTGAAACGCCTGAACTTCGCCCCCTGGGGCTTCGTCCAGAAATACTGCGGCAAGAAGTCCGACGGCGGTCTGGAGCTCCCCGTAGATGAAACCGTGCGCATCATGGAAGAGCACCTCAAGGACCCCGCTTACACCCCCGAGCAGAAGCAGGTCTTCCACGCCGTCATCATCGGCACCCTGCGCCGCAGCAGCGGCGCTGCCGCCAGCACCCAGATTCGCGGCAATATTCTGGAAATGAAGCGCCTCGACCCCGAATCCCACCTCGGCGTCAGCGCCGACCAGGCCATGAAAATCTGGCTCGGCGGCGACGGCAAGAAGAAATAACCTGCCGCCTTCCCCGTTAAACAAATCCCCGGTTCTTTCCAGGAACCGGGGATTTTTAATGAATGAAGCGATTAAGCGGAACGCTACCGGGTAAGCGCCATAACCTGCATGAACCGTGGGAAGAAGCGGCGGAGCAGGAAGAACAGGCCGCTGCAGATGGCCAGAATGACCAGAGGCATGTACAGGCACTGGGTCTCGGTGAAATGGCCGCCGTAGGAGCCGGTGATGGCGAGGCGCAGGGCATGCAGCACGATGTAGTGGGTCACGTAGATGAAGAAGGCAGCCGGAGCCAGCCTGACCACCGCAGCGCAGAAACGCGGCAGATACTGCTCACACAGCGCGCCGATACCCATGGTGCAGCTCACCCCCAGCAGCACCAGCGCACCGCTCTGCACGGGCGGGTAGAAACCGAAGGAATACACCAGCGGCAGCAGCAGCAAAGCCGCCAGCACGGGAGCCCAGGCATAGCTGCGCACAAAGGCCGTGAACTGCGCAAAATCCGCATGACGGCGCACCCACAGCCCCAGGGAATAGAAACCGAGCGCCATCACGCTCTCATACAGGCGGAAGGGCAGCCACCACACCTTCCAGGACTTGTGGCTGGCAGCGGTCTCGGCATCGCGGGCGCAGAGCACATCGCTGCCCGCCAGGCAGAACAACACCAGCACCAGCAGCACCTTGGAAGGCAGACGCTGCAGCAGCGGGCTGAACAGAGCCAGCAGAATCAGCGTGCGCAGGAACCACAGCGGCACGTTGTCAAAATCCCAGTAGCACCAGTTGAGCAGCCCCATTTCCCGCGGAATCAGACCCCAGCTGAACCAGCTGAAATCCCCAGCCAGCGTCTGGGACCAGTGCATCATGGGCTGCAGCAGAAGGATGGAGGCCACCGCTGTCCAGAACACAAAGGGAACCAGCAGCGTGCGCGCGCGTTTCCAGTCCAGCCACTGCCCGGCTGCAGCCTTGTGGGTGAAATACCCCGCCGCCAGGAAGAAGAAGAAAATCAGGCTGCGGTAGTTGAATAAATCGATGATGTAGTTGAAGCTGCCGTAGGGACGGTCCACATGGCGCAACACCACGAAGAATGCCGTCCACACGCGGCAGAAATCAATCCATTGAATGCGTGAAGACGGCATGGGGAAGTACGAAGTGGGAAGTGCGATGTACAAAGTACAATTTAAATATTCCGCGAGCCTGTCATGCAGCTGCTGCGGGGCCGCAGGGAACTCTTCAATTGTCAATTGTACCTTGTCAATTGTACCTCAATCAGACCCGGGCGTCGTCATCATCGGCGACCTCCAGAGCGCGGCGCATGCGGCGGGTCAGGAAGGGACGCACCACCAGACCATAGCCCAGGTAGCACACGAAGATGAACGCCGGGGCAATCCAGGGGAAGAAGATGAAGGCGCAGATGGCAATGACCGCCATGAGGATGGCCATGGCCGTGCCGCGCTTCTCGAAGTTCACGTGCTTGAAGCTGGGGTAGATGACGCGGCTCATCATCAGGATGGCCACCACGGCCATGACGGCGGCCATCACATACTGCCAGACCGGGGGAATGATGAGGCCGCGGTTAGCCGTCAGGTCAATCACCAGGTACATGGTGCTCACCACGGCACCGGCAGCCATGGGCACGGGAAGGCCCACGAAGTCCATGCTCTGATTCGGCTTCTTGGGAGCAGCAGCCATGCAGTTGAAACGAGCCAGGCGCAGGGCAGCGCAGAGCAGGTAGAGCACCGCAATGCCCCAGCCCAGGTAAGGAATCTCCAGGTTGAAGAGCACGGCCTGAGCCAGCAGCATGGCCGGAGCAATACCGAAGGAAACCACGTCGGCAATGGAGTCGAACTCACGACCGAAGGGGCCATCGCTCTTGCACATGCGGGCCACGCGACCATCGAGCAGGTCGAAAATACAGGCAGCAAAGATGAGGTAGGTGGCATTCTGGTAATGCACAAATGCCTCTTCTGTGCCGGACGGGAACTTCATACCCTCGAAAATGGTGAGGATAGCGAAGAAACCGCACAGCAGGTTACCGGCTGTCAGCAGATTGGGCAGCACCGGAATCTTGGGTTCATCCGGGTATACCGGAGGCTGGGGAGTAGACATAGTTTCAGTTTTCTATTGGTTTTGGTTAGTAAGTTGTTGTTCAGCCGAGAGTTTCAGCAGCCTTGGCCAGCAGGGCATCCTTGGCGGCGATTTCCTTGCCGGAACCACGTGCCATGTCAGCCTTGCCGCCGCCCTTGCCGCCCACGATGGGAGCCAGCGTGCGGATGAGATCACCAGCCTTCAGCCCGGCAGCCTGTGCAGCTTCGCCGCAGTAGGCACCCAGGGAAAGACTAACGCCGTCGTCGCAGACCAGGAAGGCGGCTGCGGTATAGTGGCGCTTGCGCAGGCCGTTGAAGAGCTCGGTGAGCAGTTCGTTGCCACCCTCGGCGCAGACCACCACGTTGCCACCGGTCAGCTTCTCAGCCAGCAGCGCATCGGCAGCACCGGCGGCGGCAGCCACCTGGGCCTTCTTCAGCTGTTTCTCGGCCTCGATAGCGGCTTCCTTCAGCTTGTCGCAGTAGGCGTTGTAGTCATCAAGCAGAGCGTTGATGGTGGCGATATCCTTAGCCTCGCGCAGCTTCTGGGCAGGCTTGGCATCATTGGAGGGAACGGGCACGATGGCCTGGCCCAGGTCGGCCAGCTTGCCGTTGGCCTCGGTCAGCTTGTCGAGCATTTCCTTACCCTCGGGAATGCGGGCGCTCACCATATCCTGCACCACAGCGTAGCCAGCAGCACCGGTGGCGGCCTCGATACGGCGCACACCGCTGGCGATGGCACCTTCGCTCTTGATCTTGAAGAAACCGAGCTGGCCGGTGGTGGCGGCGTGCGTGCCGCCGCAGAGTTCCATGGAAACGCCGTTGAAGGCACCGGCTTCGCCACCCATCTGCACCAGGCGCACCACATCGCCGTACTTATCGCCGAAGAACTGGCAGATTTCCGGGTGCTTCTTGATTTCCGTCATCGGGTACTCATTGCAGACCACGGGCAGGTTCTCACCAATCCACTGGTTCACCAGCACCTCCACGCGGCGCAGGTCGGCCTTGGAGATAGCGCCGCTGTTCACGTCGAAACGGAGGCGGTCGGCATCCACCAGAGAGCCCTGCTGGGCGATATCCTCGCTCACCAGCGTGCGCAGTGCCTTGTGCAGCAGGTGCGTGGCGCTGTGGTGGGATTCCAGGGCGCGGCGGCGCTCCACATCGAGCTGCAGCTCCACGGTGTCGCCCACAGCGGGGGTCACACCATCTGCCACAGAGATGAGGTGAGCACGGGCCTGGCCAATCTGCTGCACACCAATCACGGGGCAGCTGTCGCCACCCACGGAAAGGGTGCCGCCATCGCTCATCTGGCCACCCATCTCAGCGTAGAAGGGAGTCTTGTCGGTGATGACGAAGAGGATACCATCGGCCTCGTGCACCTCGGTCACGGTGGCGGTGGTGGAGTCCTCGGTGTAGCCGGTGAATTCGGTTACCTGCTCGGTCTTGAGGTCCAGAGCACGCACCACCTGCTTCTTCTGGGCAGCCTTGGCGCGCTGGCGCTGCTCCTCCATGAGGGCATCGAAGCGCTCGGTGTCCACCTCAAGCCCACGCTCGCGGGCCATGAGGGCGGTCAGGTCAATCGGGAAACCGTAGGTATCGTACAGCTTGAAGGCGAAATCGCCGGAAACCTTGCCGCTGGCAGCCACTTCCTTATCGAAGAGCTCCAGACCGCGGTCCAGGGTTTCGTTGAAGCTTGTTTCCTCACGCAGCAGCACTTCCTTGATGGTGTTCTTGCGGCCCACCAGCTCGGGGAACACGCGGCCCATCTCACCGGCCAGTGTGTCCACCAGCTCAGAGAGGAAGGGCTTTTCGAGACCCAGGGTGCGGCCATAGCGCACGGCGCGGCGCAGAATGCGGCGCAGCACGTAGTTGCGGCCATTGTTGCCGGGCAGAATACCGTCGGCAATGGAGAAGCTCAGCGTGCGGATGTGGTCGGCAATCACGCGGAAAGCCACGCTCTCACGCAGCGTTTCCTTCTGCTCGGGGGTGGCATCCTGCGGGTAGATATCCACATACTTGCGGCCGGAAATCTCCTCGATGCGGCTGAAAATGGGGCGGAATACGTCCGTGCTGTAGTTGGAGACGCGGCGGGAGAAATCGGTGAAGCCCTTGGTGCACTGAATCATGGCGCAGGCGCGTTCGAAACCCATGCCGGTGTCCACGTGGCAGGCCGGCAGCGGGCGGAAGGTGCCATCGCTCTCGGCGTTGTACTGAATGAACACGAGGTTCCAGATTTCGATGCACTTGTCGCTGTCGCCATTTACCAGACGGCCCTGGGTATCGCCCTCGGGGGTCAGGTCCACGTGCAGCTCCGAGCAGGGGCCGCAGGGGCCGGTCTCGCCCATCATCCAGAAGTTATCCTTCACGCCGCCGTTCACCACGTGCACCTTGGGGTCCATGCCCTTGGAGGCAAACAGCTCGGCCCACATATCATAGGCCTCCTGATCGAACTCACCGGGGTCGCCCTTTTCCTTGTTCGGGGCGTACACGGTGGCGTACAGTCGCTCCACGGGGAAGCCCCAGCGCTCCACAATCAGCTCCCAGGCCCAGGCGATGGCCTCTTTCTTGAAATAGTCACCGAAGGACCAGTTGCCCAGCATCTCGAAGAAGGTGTGGTGGTAGGAGTCCTGGCCCACATCCTCCAGGTCATTGTGCTTACCGCCGGCGCGAATGCACTTCTGCGTGTCGGTAGCGCGGGCGGGATTCCACGGCGGGGTCCACACACCCAGGAAGTAAGGTACAAACTGGTTCATGCCTGCGTTCGTGAACAGCAGGCCCGGGCTCTGCGGCATGAGCGAGGCGGAAGGCACTACGGCATGCTGCTTTTCCTGAAAGAAATCGAGGAAACTCTGGCGAATCTGCGCGGATGTCATCATAGCGATGTTATATTGCGGTAAAGATATACTGGTACACGCCTAGCATACACCGCTTCCGCCCCTATGTAAAGCAAATATACTGGTTCTCCCCCTTACACGCGCCGAACGGCGCGTGTTTTCGCTCAGGCAGCGCCTGTTTCACCTTTCATACACGCCGTTTAGCGCGTTTTCATCCGGAATGGTCTACAGAAGCACCAGCAGGACAATGAGCCCCAGCCAGGATAGCAGTGTGAGTGCGCGGTAGCGGGTAGCGCGCCGCACCAGCGCCAGCACGCCGCCCACCAGCCACAGAAAACAAAGGAGCAGACCGAAAGGAAGCAGCCACAGGCTCAGCTCCTCGGCAATGGCACCCCACTCCTGAAACATCTGAAACCGGACCAGCTCCGCTACCAGAATGAAATAAGCCCCCAACACAAGCCGCAGCGGCATGAAATCCAGCCAGCCGGGAAAGCGGCTGCGCAGAAACAGGACGACAAGCACCACCAGAAACTCCAGCAAGGAATACAGTCCCTCAGGCATACCTGCTTTCTCCTTTCACTCGCGCCCCCAATTAATCACTTATCATTAATCCTTCTTCATGGCCTTGCGCTCAGCCTCATCCAGCCGGCCGTCCTTGTTGGTATCGTACTTATCGAGCATGCGCTGGTGGGCATCAGGGCGGGCATCCTTGCGCTCCGGCATTTTGCCGGCAGCACCCCAATGCGCAGGCTTCGCCGGGCGCTTCGGCATCTGTCCCCCTGCCCCCCAGTACGCGGGGCGGGGCTGTTCCTGAGCCATAACCGGCACCACCAGGGCAAGAAGCATCACTATCGTTCTCATGCCGCCATTCTAGCACAACACAATCCCCCTGCCCAGCACCAAATTCTTGGAAAAGTGGCATTTTACCCCCATTTTTATCTTGGAAAAGTGGCATTTTTTCGGTACTTTTTCCTTAGAAAAGTGGCATTCATGCAATTCACGCACACTTAACCATAAGATAGACAATAGCATACACACCGGCTTACTCAACTCAACGGGATTTGAAACCATGAAGCCACAGTCTCCACATTGCGCATCACTTCCTCCGGCTCAGGATGATGGCACCACCGCGCTCCACCTTGCGGTGGAAGACGGCCGTATCAACACGGTCCGGAAGCTTCTGGCTGCCGGGGCGGATGTAAACGCCACCGATGCGATGGGCTACACGCCACTCATGCTGGCAGATGGTGGTAATGCCGACATGGTGCGACTTCTTCTGCAGGCCGGGGCCGATGCCCGCGTCAGAAGCGCCCATGGCGGCAGCGTGCCGGCTCTCATCCACAACCCCGGTAGGGAAGTGATGCAGCTACTCTACGATGCCGGTGCCCGTTTTACCCCGGATGAAGTGGATATCGCGATTCACACCCCCTTCCCCCTCTGGCTGCAGACATTGATAGAAGATGGGCTTGATGTGCACCAGCCGGATGAACTCAACACCACCCCGCTGGCCTGTGCCGCCTGGTGCGGCAATGCCGAGGCCGTGCGCCTGCTGCTGGAGGCAGGCGCGGCCTCCAGTATCGACACCCGGGATTCAGACGAAGGAGTAACGGCGCTGCATGCCGCTGTCATTGCCTGCCGGGATGCGGAAACCGCCTGCCCGGAAAATGTAGTCGCCCTGCTGGCCGCAGGAGCAGATGCAAACCTGGCCGACCGCGATGCCTGGACCCCCTTACACTCCTGCGCCCATTACAACCTGCCCCACCTGGTCCCCCTGCTGCTGGCTGCAGGCGCAGACCCCGGGCTGCTGGATATACACGGCAATACCCCGGCTGAAATGGCCGCCCAACGCGGCCACACCGAGGTGGAACAACTTCTCCGCAACGCTCAGAATACCTGATTTTCTCCACCATGTTTTCTTTCTTCAATAAAAACAAGCGTCTGCTGAAGCTGGCATAATTACCAATCATCGTAGCACGGGACTTCAGTCCCGATTAAACTCTCCGTAATCTACGGGACTGAAGTCCCGTGCTACGATGAAGCCCCGCTGGTTGGCGGGGCTTTTTGTTGAGGGGTGAACTCACATCTGCGGTGCGGCGGGAGCCGGCGCAGGGGCGGGGGCAGGCTGCGGAGGAGCCACAGCCTTGCGGAGATTGTTCAGCGCATCAAAGAGCGGGTTCACAGCATCGCTGCCCACGAGGATGTGCGGGAACTTGATTCTATCCAGGTTGCGGATGGTCTCCATGCGGATGATATTCTCGCCGATAGCCTCGTTGAGAGCCTTCTTACCGGCAGCCTCCAGAATCATACCTTCGGATTCGGCCTTCTTCATGGCCACAATGGCGGCGGCTTCCTGCTGCTTGGCGTAGAGCTTGGCATCGGCCTCAGCCTTGGCACGGAGCAGCTCACCCTGTGCCTCCTGGTTCATGCGGTTGGCCTTGGCGCGACCCTCGGCCTCGGCGATTTCCTCGGAGCGCTTGGCGATTTCGAGCATGATAGCCTGACGCTCATACTCCTGGGTAGCCTCCACCTTCTTGGTGATGCCGGCGGTCACGCTCTCCGGCGGCAGGGTGGAGCCGATAGTCACGGATTCCACGATAAAGGGTGTGCCCTCCAGCTGCTTGCGGAGACTGGTTTCCACCATCTGGGTAATCTCAGGAATCTTCGAGGGAGCCTCCAGACCACGGAACTGGGCAATGGCCGTGCGCACCGCTGTGCGGAAGGGTTGGCAGATGAAGGAATTATAAGCATCGTTGGCAATTTCGTCCGGGGTATTCGGCACATCGGCAATGGCACCGTAATTCTCCACGAATTCCTTCACCTTGTTGGCATCAATACGGTATACCAGGTAGGCCTCGGCCTTCATTTTCAGCTGGTCTGCCGCGCGAATATCATCGAAAGTCTCGGTCATGGTGTACGGGGTCACGCAAATCGGAATAGCCTTCTGGCGCCAGACATAACCTGTTCCGCCCGGGCCCTTGATAACCCCGCGGAACTCCTTGACCCCGAAAATCGGGTTGGTGTACACATAGGCAGCGTAGCCGCCATCCACCTTTTCGTTGGAACAATTCATGGCGATGAGCGCACCTGCACCGCCAACTATGAAGAGCAGGCCCACACCAATGGTGGACCAGATACCGGCATTCTGAGTGGGTAGATAATTTTTAGCCATGCGTCCTTGTATCACAGGCACCGGGCAGTGTCAAGCACGCAATCCGCACATCAGAGCACCTACAGCGAGCTGATTAGGCTTGCAAGCGCTAGCGCTATCTGCTACAATAGGCGGCGAGTTATGACCCCCAAACACATTGTTGCCGTTATCGACTACGGCTCACAGTACACGCAGCTGATTGTGCGCCGCGTACGTGAGCTGGGATTCCTCGCCAAGCTCTATGCGCTGGAGGATCTGCATGAAATCAGCGAGCCGGGTGCCATCATCCTTTCGGGTGGCCCGCGCAGCACGTCGGAGCCGGATGCCCCGGATATTGATTTTGAATGGCTCACCTCCTTCGGCGTGCCGGTTCTGGGTGTATGCTACGGCATGCAGCTGCTGAACATCAAGACGGGTGGCACCGTGCGCCCCAGCAACAAGCGCGAGTACGGCCCCGCCGCTCTGGTGCCGGAGAAGCTGGAGGGTCTGTACGCTGATATGAGCCCCTCTTCCCAGGTGTGGATGAGCCACTCCGACACCGTGGACCACCTGGCCGACAACTGCCGCGTCATCGCCCGCAACAGCGACGGCGTGCCGGTTTCCCTGCAGTGGGGCGAGCAGATGTTCGGTATCCAGTTCCACCCGGAGGTGACCCATTCCCACGAGGGTCGCACCATCCTCAAGAATTTCCTCTCCTACGCCAAGGACCTGGCCAAGTTCGACATCGGTGACTTCAAGCGCGAGCTCATCGAAGACATCCGCGCCAAGGTGGGCGACAAGCAGGTGGTGTGCGGCGTTTCCGGCGGTGTGGACAGCACCGTGCTGGCCGTGCTGCTGCATGAAGCCGGCGTGAACGTGCGCTGCATCTTTGTGGACAACGGCCTGCTGCGCAAGGACGAAGCCAAGGAAGTGCAGGCCAACTTCGCCCGCATGGGTGTGGAGATTGAGACCGTGGACGCCAGCGAGCGTTTCCTGGCTGCTCTGGCCGGCGAGACCGCCCCGGAGAAGAAGCGCCGCATCATCGGCAACCTGTTCATCGACGTGTTCTGGGATGCCGTGGGCGATGCCGAAATGCTGGCTCAGGGTACCCTGTACCCGGACGTGATTGAAAGCGCCTCCAACGCCAAGAGCAAGGCCTCCGTCATCAAGACCCACCACAACCGCGTGGAGCGTGTGCTCAAGATGCAGGAAGAAGGCAAGGTGATTGAGCCGCTGGCTTTCCTCTTCAAGGACGAAGTGCGCGAACTGGGTGCCTCCATGGGCATCTCGCACGACATCCTGTGGCGCCACCCCTTCCCCGGCCCGGGTCTGGCAGTGCGCTGCCCCGGCGAGGTGACCAAGGACCGCCTCGACATCATCCGCGAGTGCGATGCCATCTTCATCGGCACGCTGCGTAAGTGGGACTGGTACGACAAGTGCTGGCAGGCCTACGCCGGCCTCATCCCCGTGAAGACCGTGGGCGTGAAGGGCGACGAGCGTTCCTACGAGTTCGCCACCAACCTGCGCGCCATCGTTTCCGAGGACGCCATGACTGCCGACTGGGTGCAGCTGCCCTACGACCTGCTGCGCGAGGCTTCCAACCGCATTCTGAACGAGGTATCCGGCATCAACCGCGTGCTCTTCGACGTGAGCACCAAACCGCCGGCATCCATCGAGTGGGAGTAAAGCCCCCGGCATTGATATTTTTCAGGCAGGTGTCCACGCGGCACCTGCCTGTTTTGCATCCGGCGGCACGAAGCGGGTTACACTCGTCCACTGCCGTTTTTTTACCGGAGTTCATTTTTTACTGGAAAATCGGCTGATTTGGTGTAGACTAGGGTAGAGCCACTTACTATACCATGAAAAAGATTATCATCGCTGCTGTTCTTCTGGGAGTCGCCATATTTTTCTGCGGCTACTCCAACTATCAGGATGACCCCGGCGACCTCACCGGCACGCTGAGCCGGCTGGATGATCTGGACAAGTCCATATACCGGGTAGCTGTACCCATGGGTGGTCAGGCCATGCGCGCAGGGGAGGCGCAATTCACCAAAGCGCGTCTGTGCTATTTCCGCAACCCGGACGTTGCCTTCCAGAGCGTCATCCAGCGCAAGGTGGACGGCTTCCTCTTCAACAGCCACTCCGCCGATTACCAGGCCTCCCAGTACCCGGATATCACCGTACTCCCCGGCTGCATGGACCGCGTGAAAATCGTCATGGCTCTTCCCAAGCGCAATGCTGATATGCGGAGCGAAATCAACCGCTTCATCAACCTCTGCCGGCAGGATGGCACCTACAAGGACATGTACAAGCGCTGGTTCAAATCGAGCCGACTGGGCGGCATGCCCTACATCGAAACACCCAAATCACCCAAGCGCCACCTGGTGGTGGGCACCTGCAGCCAGGTGAGACCCCTCTGCTTTCTGGTAGGCGAAGAGCTGCGTGGTTTTGACATCGAGTACGCGCAGCGACTGGCCGCGTATCTGAATGCCTCCATCACCTTCATGGACATGAACTACTACGACCTGAAGGAAGCCGTACGCCAAGGCAAGGTAGACCTCGCCATTGCCGGCATCAATGCTGACGAAAATCAGGACCCGGACATTGTATTCAGCAAAGACTACATCGATTCGTATGTAGTAGCCGCGGTGTCCACCGAACTGGTCAGGAAGAAGGGCAAGCGCAAGGATTGAGCTTGACCCCGCGGAAAGCGATGTGCTAGGATTATGAGCTGATAAGAGTCTCTTTTCCCGCCCATGTATATCAACCGTGAAATATCCTGGCTGGAATTCAACCAGCGCGTGCTGAACCAGGCCCTGCGCCCGGAGCTTCCGCTGCTGGAGCGCGTGAAGTTCCTGTCCATCAGCGCCAGCAATCTGGACGAGTTCTTTCAGGTGCGCGTGGGCGGGCTCATGCTGCTGCGGCAGACCGGCAAGTTCAAGCCGGATCTGACCGGGCTCTCGCCCAGCGAGCAGCTGGAGCGCATCCGCCAGCGCGCCGGAGCCATGGTGGATGACCAGTACCGCCTGCTGCAGCAGGTGCTCATGCCGCTTATGGAAGAAGCCGGGCTGAGCCCGCTGCGCCTGAGCGAGCTCAGCGAAGCCCAGCACGCAGCGCTGGAAGAATACTTCATCAGCAACATCCAGCCCATCCTCACCCCGCTGGCCATGGAGGTGGAACAGCCCCCCATGCTGCCGAATCTGAGCCTGATTCTGGGAGTGGAGCTGCAACCCGCCGATGCAGCAGAAAGCCGCTTCGTGGCCATCACCCTGCCGGAAGTGCTGCCCCGCCGGGTACAATCCGCTGTACTGGGGCGCAGCGGCTACGTGATGCTGGAGGACATGGTCAGCGAGTTCTGCGCCCTGCTCTTCCCCGGTGAGCAGGTGCTGAGCACCACGCCGTTCCGCGTCACCCGCAACGGCGATATAGCCGTGGCCGAGGAAGAAGGCGGCGACTTTGCCCGCGAAATGGAAAGCGTGCTGGTAGCCCGCAAGTTCTCCGACTGTGTGCGCCTGGAGCTGCCCACCGGCACCCCGGATGCCGTAGTGCAGCGCATATCCGGCATCGTCGGAGCCGACAGCGACGCCACCTACCTGGTGCCGGGGCTGCTGCGACTGGTGGATTTCGGGCAGATGGCCTTTGAACCCGGGAATGACCAGCACAAGGTACAGGCCTGGACCCCCTGCTGGCCGGCCGGGGTGGATGCCTCGCTCACCATGTTCGAGAACATAGCCCAGGGCGATATCCTCATCCACAACCCCTACGAAAGTTACGAACCGGTGGTGAAACTTATCGAGGAAGCCGCCGTGGACCCGGATGTCATTGCCATCAAGCAGGTGCTGTACCGCACCGCGGAAAACTCGCGTTTCATCGCGGCTCTCTGCCGCGCCGCCGAAACCGGCAAACAGGTTACCGTGCTGGTAGAGCTCAAAGCCCGCTTCGACGAGCGCCACAACCTGGCGCAGGCGGAAAAGCTGCAGCGCTCAGGCGTGCAAGTGGTCTATGGGGTAAAAGGCTTCAAGACACATGCCAAGATTCTGCTCATCGTGCGCCGGGAAAACGGCAGCCTGCGCCGCTACTGCCACATCGGCACCGGCAACTACAACGAAAAGACTGCCCGCATCTACAGCGACCTCTCACTACTCACCTGCAACGAGCACCTGGGAGCGGATGCCTCGCAGTTCTTCAATTCCGTGACCGGGCTCACGCGCCTCATGCGCTTCCGCCGCATCTACCCTGCCCCTACCACCATGAAGAGCCGCCTGCTCGAGCTCATCGCTGCCGAGACACGGCGTGCCGAGCAGGGCGAACGCGCCATCATCCGTGCCAAGATGAATTCACTCAACGACGTGGAGATGATGCAGGCACTGGAGCAGGCAGCGGAAGCCGGTGTGCGCATTCAGCTCAACATACGAGGCATCTGCTGCTGGGCACCCACCACGGCAAAGGCTCAGGCCTGTACCCGCATCACCAGCATCGTGGACCGCTACCTGGAACACGCCCGCCTCTTCCACTTCCACAACGGCGGTAACCCGCTGGTATACATGGCCAGCGCCGACTGGATGAGCCGCAACCTCGACCGCCGTGTTGAACTGCTTGTCCCCATTGAAGAACCCCAGCTGGCTCACCGCATCCTGGAAATTCTGGATGCCTGCTTCAAGGACAACACCCAGGCAAGCGACATGGCACCGGATGGTTCCTACCACCCCGCCAGCGGCCGCAAAAAGCCCTTTGCCATGCAGGCTCACCTGCAGCGTGAAGCACGCCGCCGCGCCCGCAACCAGGAAAGCGACAACAAGCACATGCTGGAACCCCACCGTCCCAGAAAGTCATAATGGCACATGTTGGCATAATTAAGCAGTAGCGACAAATCCGAGATTGCAGAAATGCACAAAGGACAAATGGTAATTTCTAATAAGTCCGGAAATTACAATGCAGCCCGATTGGAATTTGTAGAGTAGTTTGCGGTCGGCACGACCGCGGAACTTGAGTCCCGCAGGGACGGTAGAGGTGAGGCAGGGGTAAGCCCGCGTCAGCGGGCGCAGCCCCTGCTAACAAACAAAAGATAAGGGAGCCCCGACGAAAGGAGTGGGCGGCAGCCAGTCACGGCGTAGGGCGTAAGCCCGGAGACGGAAGGCCACTGCTT
>JAZONE010000038.1:0-9706 GCA_045654325.1 Akkermansia sp. | reverse complement strand
GCGGCGAAGCCGCATGAAATACATCGGCGTTGCCGATGTAAGAAATCCCCATGCTGACGCATGGGGACATGGCGGCATTTCATGCCGCCAACTTCCAATCTATACCGGGCAGAAAAAGCAGAACCGCACCGGTTTCCCGGTGCGGTTCGTGCTTAAAAAGTGGTCAGATTCCGCAGAAATCAGGCCTCGGCGGGGGCTTCAGCCTGCTCGCCCTTCACCACCAGCACCACCTTCACAGTGGCGGTCACCTGGGCGTGAAGCTTGGCGGCCACCTCGTAGGTGCCGGACTTCTTGAGCGGCTTCTCGAGCTCAATGGCGTGACGGTCGATTTCGATGCCCTGAGCAACCAGACCTTCAGCAATCTGCTGGTTGGTGATGGCGCCGAACACCTTGCCATTCTCACCGGCCTCGAGGGTCAGGTTGACCGTGACGGCAGCAATCTTGGCAGCGATCTCCTGGAAGTTGGCCAGCTCAGCGGCCTCGCGCTCTGCGCGCTTCTTCTGGAGCATGTTGATGAAACGCTGGTTGGCGGGAGTTGCCTCGAACGCAAGGCCCTGAGGAATCAGGTAGTTGCGGCCGTAACCAGCCTTCACGGTAACGAGGTCGGCTTCACAGCCCAGACCTTCGATCTTCGTAGCGAGAATAACATTCATGTTTGCCATAACTCAGATATATTGGGTTTGGTGAGCCGCAAAGATGCACCAAAAATGCTTCAAAGTCAAGCCAAAAGTCCCTGATTATGCGTTTTTTTGTGCAGATTTTTCAAATTCACAATTGACTTTGGCGTGGATATTACGCGTTGGCATAATTCAGCGAGATTGTTGTTTTCGGAGCACGGGACTTCAGTCCCGATTAAACTCTCCGTGATTTACGGGACTGAAGTCCCGTGCTCCGATGAAGTTCATGTCGCCCAATTCCGGTTTGATGATTACCTTCTTCTGCTCAGGCGTCGGTTTCGGGCATGGAGATGATGCGGGGGGCGGTGCTGGAGAGGAGGCGGAGGGGCGCTGCGGCTGCCCAGACAGCCAGTATCTTGAGCCCGGCGCAGGGGAGCAGCAGTCCGGGGGTATCGCATATCTGCGCTGCGAGCAGCAGCAGGGGAAGCGCCACCACGCGCAACTGCAGCTGCCAGGGGGCGGCGGCCATGCGCGGTATATTCACGACCGCGGCCATGACAAGGAACACGCCGAGGATGAGCGGCAGCTCGGTCTGGCGGTAGAGCAGCAGACGGCCGGTGGCCAGGGTGTAGACCCAGCAGAGGGGCATCAGCGGTGCCAGCAGGGCGCCCAGACGCAGCAGCCAGCGGGTGATGCTGCTGCCTTGCCCTGCGAGCAGCACGCTGTGGCACCAGGCAGCCAGCAGGGCCAGGAGCATGAGGCTCCAGCCCTGCAGAAAAGAGGAAATCATGCCGCAGAAGATGCCGGCCAGCGGCAGGCGCAGAGGCAGCAGCACAAGCTCAGCCACCGCCAGCCCGGCACAGGCCGCCAGCGAGTAGCGGATGAGGTTTCCCAGCCCCGCCACACTGCGTTTCACCGCGGGCAGCAGGTGGTATTCAATCTGCAGCATCGGGCGTGTCGGGGGTGTCGGCCGGTTCCTGAACCTGCGGGGCAAAACCCATGGGGAAGCGGGGTTTGCCGCTCATATCGCTGAGCACGCGGCACTGGGTGTAGCCCAGCTGCTGCATGAGTCCGGCCGTGGCGTGGCCCTGGTCGTGGCCTACCTCGAGCATGACCAGCGCGCGCGTGGCCAGGTGCGGCAGCGCCTCCTGCAGAAAACGGCGCACGATGTCCAGCCCATCGGCTCCGCCGTAAAGGGCGGTGGCGGGGTCGTGCTGCACCTCGGGTGCCACTTCCTCGCCCTCGGGCACGTAGGGCAGGTTGGCCAGCACCAGGTCGAACCGCCCCTCCGGCGGCTGCACGGCGCCCTCTGCGGGGGAATCCCAGGCGGCAAAGAGGTCGCTGCGGTAGGTCTTGACCCGCGCGCCCAGCGCGGTGGCGTTCTCCAGCGTGAGGGAGAGGGCCGCCTCGGAAATATCGGCCATCACGACCTCGGGCGCCTGGCGGGCCAGCTCCAGCGCCAGGGTGATGCCGATGATGCCGCTGCCGCAGCCCATGTCGAGCACGCGCATACCGGGGCGGCGGGGAGCCATCTGCAGCGCCAGCTCCACAAGCTCCTCGGTCTCCGGGCGGGGAATCAGGGCGCGGGCATCGGTGCGGAACTCGCGGCGGAAAAACTCAGTGCTGCCCAGCAGGTGCTGCAGGGGAACCCCCTGGCCGCGCTGTTTGAGCAGGTCGCGCAGCGGGGCAAGCTTGTCCTCGGGCAGCGGGTCATCGTAGTGCAGGTAAAGCCAGGTCTTGTTGCAGCCCAGCACATGCACCAGCAGGCTCTGCATGGAGTGCCGCGCGCCCTCCACCCCGCGGCTTTCGAGATACGCAGTGCCGCTGCTCAGCACCTCCTGAATCGTTTTCATGGTCATTTCAATTCATCCATGCGTTCTTCCATTTCCACGTGCTGCATGCGGGAAATCACATCATCCAGCGCGCCGGTGGTGATGACGATGTCGAGGTTATAAGCCGTGTAGCCGATGCGGTGGTCGGTGAAGCGGTTCTGCGGGAAGTTGTAGGTGCGGATTTTCTCCTCGCGGCCGCCGGAGCCGATGAGGGCGCGGCGCTGCGCGGAGTAGGACTCCTGGGCCTCGCGCTGCTTCATTTCGAACAGGCGGGCGCGGAGAATGCGCATGCCCGTTTCCTTGTTCTTGAGCTGCGAGCGCTCATTTTCGCAGCGCACCATGATACCGGTGGGCAGGTGGAAAATCTGCACGGCCGATTCGGTGCGGTTCACGTGCTGACCGCCGGCGCCACCGGCGCGGCAGGTTTCGATGCGGAGGTCCTCCGGGCGGATTTCCACGTCCACCTCCTCTGCTTCGGGCAGCACAGCCACCGTGGCGGTGCTGGTGTGAATGCGCCCCTGCGTTTCCGTGGCGGGCACGCGCTGCACGGGGTGCACGCCGCTTTCGTACTTGAGGTAGCGGAACACCTCCTCGCCGGAGATACGGGCTGTCACCTCCTTGAACCCGCCAATGTCGTTCGGGCTGGCATCCAGCAGCTCCAGGCGCCAGCCGCGGGTCTCGGCATAGCGCTGGTACATGCCCAGCAGGTCTGCAGCGAAAAGCGCTGCTTCATCGCCGCCGGTGCCCGCGCGGATTTCGACGAGAGCGTCGCGGTCCTCCGTTGCATCGCGCGGCAGCAGGCTGTACTGAATCTGCTCCGTCAGCTTTTCCACCTGCGGCTCCAGCTCTGCCAGCTCGGCGGCGGCCAGCTCGGCCATTTCCGGGTCATCTGCGGCGGCCAGCTCCCGGTTCTCCTCAATCTGCTGCAGGCAGCTCTGCAGTGTAGCCCAGTCGCGCAGCAGCTCCTGGGTGCGCCGGTGTTCGCGCATCAGCTCACCCGCACGCTGCCGGTCCTCGAACAGCGCCGGGTCAGCTATCTGGGTCTCCAGCTCCGCCAGGCGCTCGCGGCGTTTCTCTATCAAAGGGGCATAATCCATAACGTCCGCCCCATTCTAGCCTACCCACCCCGCCCGCGCAAGCGCAATCTGTGTGCAGTTAGTACATAATTTGTGCTTGCCACCCACCGCGCATTGTGGTAAAAGTGTCCCCGCAGCCCACGCTGGCTGCCCATACTCGGTGTGGTCTCGTGGTGTAAAGGTAGCACTAGGGATTTTGATTCCCTCTGTCTAGGTTCGAATCCTGGCGAGACTAGCACAACGAATCTCCTGACTGTTGAAAATAAAGCAGTCAGGAGTTTTTTTTGCAACGTTGTTGCAACTTTTGTTGCGATTCAGGATGCAAAAATTGCTCAAGTTTACTCATTTGAGTATTATACGATTTTCCCCATTTTATGGGATAATTGTAAATGTGCAGAAGAACAAAATCACACTGCTTATCCAGCTGTTGAAGAGAGAGCCATTGTTCCCATTCCATTTCTTGATAATCTATTCTCTCATTATAAAATATTTACTTTGATTAGTAAGAGGTGGAGAGAGATGAAGATAAAAAGAAACCGCCCTCGGCTATGAAACCTTGGGCGGTCGCGCGATGCAGGGCTTGGCTACCCCACTTGAACTTGTAGTTGTTCCTTACTTTCGGTCTGTCTGGGCGTATTGAAGAGAAGCCCGACGGCGGCTTGTCACGCCATAGCTTTAGCGACGGCGACGGCGTGCAGCCAGACCTGCCAGAGCCAGCAGAGAAAGCGTGGCTGTGGTCGGTTCAGGAACATTAGGGGAGAGGGCAGCAGGTGGATTTGCCATCTCTGTTTCGGTTACTATACCCTCCCATGTCCTGAGTTCAGACACAGGCGAGTAGCTATTGCCGTTAGAAGTACCCACTTTAAATGTTGCGGTATTTAAAGAAGACGGGAAAGTGCAATTGGTAGTAACTTCGTGTATCGGTGTAAAAAGTTGTGTTCCCTCATCAAAATGACTCAGGGTTATAACAAATCCATTATTGTTAACGCACTGAAGGAGGAAGCTGCCGCTGTATTCAGCTGGAAACATGACCATACTACTCATCAGGTCAAGATTGGGAGCTGTTATAGACAGGTACGTGTTGTTACTTGAAACTGAAATGTAAAATGATTCTCCACCTTTAATGCCATCTCCCATTTGCAAGCTCAAATCAAGTGCGTACGAGGATTCCACTTCAAAAGAAAGCGCAAAAGTACCACTGCTGAAAGAGGTCGCAACATCATCGAGTAAGATGCTGACACGGTTCAGATTGTCTTCAAAATCGTCTTTGGTGACGTTTGCCGCACTTGCCACACCACAGAGAGCGAGGAGTGTGATAATAGTTTTCTTCATGTTAGTAAGGATTGATTATTAGATGTTTAGATTAGACTATTCAAGTCGTTTCATCTCTTGCGCATTGAGAAGTGAGCAGACTTGCTACAATCCAACTGGCTCACAATACAGCATTGGCGATGCAGATGCAAGCATAAAAGTCGTAAAAGATTAGAATTTTACGAGTTACGGCATCATTAGGAGGGACAAACAGTGACAGGTGTTTAATTTCACCTAACAGTCAGAGTGTCAATACAAAGATAAAGTATCGGTATAAAAAATTGCAGATGATGAGATGCCGGGAATAGATGGCTCAAGCTGTTCGTTGCCGGCTTGTAGGAGAAAAGCAGAGCACCCTGCCGCGGAGAGAGAGCGGCAGGGTGCAGATAGCAGGAACAGAAAACTGTTGGGGCGGGGGCTTTACAGCTCCTCTTCTTCCTCATCGGCGGGTTCCTCTTCTTCGTCAGAGGATTCCTCGTCGGTGCTTTCCTCTTCGTCAGAGGACTCCTCCTCATCGGTGGATTCCTCTTCGTCAGAGCTGGTGGTCTCCTCGTCGGTGGTCTCTTCATCGTCGGAGGATTCCTCGTCGCCGGAGCCTTCGCCATCACCTTCGGTGGCATCCTGGTCAGCAGCAGCGGCAGCCTTGGCGGCGGCAGCAGCGGCTTCCTGGGCCTTCTTGGCGGCCTCTTCAGCGGCGCGTTCCGCTTCGATTTCGCGCAGGGTCTTGGGCTTGGAAACCAGGTACTTGTCTTCGGTCAGGCCGCTGGTCTTGCGGGCCTCGATGCGGTAGCCGTCGTACCCGGCTTCAGCAAGGTAGGTCATGACGGCGTCGGAGATGTTGCGGCGCTCCTTGGAGTCGCAGACATACATCTTGTAGGCGCCCACATAGGGAAGGTCCCAGGCGGCCACACCATCGCGGGGGATGAGGAGGCCGATCATGTTGGCCTTGCCATCGGTGCAGATACCCCACACGCGCTGGGTGCCCTTGGCATCCGTCATGGCGATGTAGTACTGCGGGTAGGCGTAGGAGAAGTTCTTGATGGTGGAGTTGCGCAGCCACATATCGAGGGCGCGGGCCACATTTTCGGGCATGGGGCCGGCCTCAGTGCAGAGACGGTTCCTGGGGGAGGAAGCGTCGTTGTAGCTGAACACGGTGCGGTTAGTGCTGCTGGTGAGCTGCTGCGCGCGGATTTCAGCCGGAGAGTGGGAAGCACAGGAGCTTACCAGGGTGGCGGCAGCGGCCAGGCCGCAGGTCAAGGCAATACGTTTGAAGAGATGGAAATGTTTCATGTCGTTTCGTTGCTCCTCATTCTAGCCAATATGCAAGGTAAAAGACAAGCAAAAATTTGCATTTCCGGCAAAAAAATGTCAATTTGTGAATGAGTGATGTGCTGCCGACCGCTTTTTTGAGTCTGCAGGGGCAGAATGAGCTTGACGGCGCGGCTTTATGTATGCAGAATAGGACGCGTATGATTTTCTATTCCGGTATTCGTCAATGGTGTGGTTGCGGCACGGCGGCTCTGGCGCTCGGGGGTGCAATGATTCTGAGTTCCTGTGAGGAGAAAGCGCCGGCAGCACCGGCAGCCGGCGCTGAGCAGCCCGCTGCGGCCGAGGCGCCTGCAGCACCTGCTGAGGCAGCAGCACCCGCAGCAGACGAGCTGGCCGCTGCACGCGAAGCACTGTTCAACCACGCGGTGTACACGCTTGGTCAGAAGGTAACGAGCCCGGAGGCCTTTCCGCAGCTGAACACGATTTCCAAGGATATGCTGGAGCTGCTCAGCGCGTACTACGCAGCGCTGCAGAAGGGTGAGCCCTCTGAGGAGCGTGTGCGTCTGGCGCTGCAGATAGCCGCCACCACCCGCGACCTGGGTGCACACTCCAAGGCATATACTGCTTATGAGCAGGTGCTTAAAGAGGTGGAGCTGCTGCCGGAAGATCAGCGTTCCTCTGCTGTTTGTCGCCGCATGCTGAGCAGCTGCCACAACGGCATGGGTGTCTGCCTGCTGGCCCAGGGCAAGGCTGCAGAGGCTCTGGTCAAGTACGAGGCTGCGCTGGAGATTGACGAGGCGCTGTATAAAGCCGTGGCCCCGGTGGATGGCACCGAACTGCCGGAGGGCGACGTGGATCCGAAGCTCTCGCAGGCTGCCACGGATCTGCTGGATTCGTACCGCTGCCTGGGCGACTGCCAGCGCGCGGTGGATGACCCCGAGGAAGCCCACTCTACCTACATGAAGGGTAAGGCACTCGCAGAGCGTCTCAAGCGCCTGTCGTCCGATATGTCCATTTCCTTTGCCAAGTTGCTCACCTCGCTGGGTAATCTGGACAACTCCCTCGGCAAGCCCAAGGAAGCGCTTGGTTCGTGGCTGATGGCTGCCAAAATCTGCCAGAGCCTGAATGCCAGCAGCCCCAGGCTTGAAGTGAAGGCTGAAACAAAGCGCTGCTTCGAAGCGCTGGTGCCGGCCATCAATTCGGTGGGTTCCCAGCTGCAGGCCGCTCAGCAGGAGGCCGCCAAGAAGGCCGAGGAGGAAAAAGCCGCTGCTGAGAAGGCTGCCGCCGAGCAGGCCGCTGCCGATGAGAAAGCTGCCCAGGAGGCCGCTGCCCGCCTGGCTGCTGCCGAGCAACAGGCTGCCGAGCAGGCCGCCGCTGAGCAGGCAGCTGCTGATGAGAAGGCCGCTCAGGAAGCAGCAGAAAAGCGCGTGCGCAACCGCCGCCGCCGCAAATAAGACTCTTTTTCACGCGCGTGGCTCAGTTTCTCATCTCGCAGCAGGCGCTGGAGCGCAATGCCCGCATGCTGCAGCAGGTAGCGGCAGATTCCGGTGCGCACCTGCTGGTGGCGCTCAAGGCCTTTTCCACCACTGCCGGGCTGGCAGCGCTCCGGCCGTATGCGGCGGGGTGCTGTGCCTCGGGGCTCTATGAGGCGCGGCTGGGTGCCCGGCACCTGGGCGGGCATGTGGCGGTGTATTCCCCCGCCTACCGCGAGTCAGAGCTGGCAGAGCTGCTGGAGTTTGCGCACCATATCGATTTCAACAGCCTGCCGCAGTGGCAGCGCTGGCGCGCCACCTGCCTGGCTCATCCGCGCGTGCAGCGTGGTGAGCTGCAGCTGGGGCTGCGCATCAACCCCTGCTACTCCACCGGCCACACCGCTATATACGACCCCTGTGTGCCGGGCTCGCGCCTGGGGATTCCTGCAGACCAGCTGCAGGGGGCCGACCTCACCGGTATCTCCGGTCTGCATTTCCACACCCTCTGCGAACAGGGCGCTCAGGAGCTGATAGATACCTTCCGCGCGTTCGAAAAGCAGTGCGGCCACCTGCTGGCCGGTTCGCATATCCGCTACCTGAATCTCGGCGGCGGCCACTGGATTACCAAGCCCGACTACGACCGCACCGCCCTGGTGGAGCTGCTGCGCGAAATACGCGAGCTGTACAAGCTCGAGGTCTACCTGGAGCCCGGCGAAGCCTGGGCTATTCACACCGGCGTGCTCCGCGCCACTGTGCTCGATGTATTTGAATCCCTGGGCTACCACCACGCCATACTCGATGTGAGCGCCAGCGCCCACATGCCCGATGTGCTGGAAATGCCCTACCGACCGGATGTATACGCCCTGCACCCCGCCGGCACCGGCACCCCCGCCGTCTGCCTGCCCGGCGAGCATTACTCCCCCGCGGGCGATGCAGGCGAAAAAGCGCACACCTACCGCCTGGGTGCGCCCACCTGCCTGGCGGGCGATGTCATCGCCGACTTCTCCTTTGACCACCCGCTGAGCATCGGCGACACCATCGTGCTCGACGACATGAGCCACTACACCATCGTGAAAACCACCCATTTCAACGGTGTGCCCCACCCGGATATCGATATCCTGCACCACGATGGCTCCATTTCCACCGCCAAGCGCTTCTCCTACGCCGATTTTGAGCAGCGACTCGGCTGATTTTCCCGCCGATTCGGGCAGTTTTCGCCATCTTTTTGCAAAAATTCGCAAAAAAACTAGAATTTTGTCTTGACTCTGCGGGGAGCATCCTGTATACTGCGGTCACCGCAACACTGCTTGCGGCTCCTGAAAAGGATAAAGCGCCCGTAGCTCAATTGGATAGAGCATCTGACTACGGATCAGAAGGTTTGAGGTTCGAATCCTCACGGGCGTGTTCTCCAAGGAACAACAAAATGCCGGTTCGATTCAACGAAACCGGCTTTTTTGTCCACTAATACCTTGGATACACATACATGGGGGCGTCCCGGTTTCGACTGAACATTCGAGGCGCCGGCTGCATGTGGAGGTTGATCGGCTGGCCTCCTTAAAAGCCGCTCAAACAATCAAATGCCTATTCCAAGAACGAATACGCAATGGCTGCGTAACTAACGCGCCCGATTCAACGCCTGACGCCTACTAAGGCCGCGAATCCTAGCTCAGTAGGCACGTGCCGTGCGGGGGAACCGCGTACGGTATGACACCCACAGGTTCCTGGCTTGGTGGAAGGCCGACGCAGAGCGGACCACCGGTGAGAGCAGCAATCTGCGTCTGAACATGGAGATGCTTGCGTCAACAGTGTCCAGGACAGGGGTTCAATTCCCCTCGCCTCCATACTTGAAAAAGCGTATCAGGCCCGGCCTGATACGCTTTTTTTCGTACCCGGGCACAGCCTTGGTATTTCGTGTAGGCGCAACGCCCTGCATTTCATCCCGGCGCATGCCGGGATTTCATACACGGGCCTGCCCGTGTATTTCATTGGGGTCAATAGCAAAAAGTGTGGAATTTGAATTTTCATATCACAATGTGCCCACATTCAATTAAGACTCTTAATCGGTAATTCTGAAAGTTACGATAGCCATAGGCGCGGCGTTGAATTAATTTCATTTTTCTATGGAAGCC
>JAZONE010000037.1:0-13573 GCA_045654325.1 Akkermansia sp. | reverse complement strand
GCGGCATTCTTACCGCTCGGGTCGTAAAGGCGGATGAAGGAATTGTTTTTCAGCTCCAGGTTGCCGGTTACGCTCATCTTGCCCGCCACCACCATCTCGGCGGCATCCAGACAGCTGTCGGTTCCCTTGCCGTTGATGGTGACGCTCTGCGCCTTGGGCTGGTTCTTGGCATCGACCAGTTTCGGATCCATCTCCAGCGTGAACTTGCTGCCAGTCAGGTCAAGCTCAGCTGCGGTAAATGCGCCGTAGAGGGACAATTCAGAATTTTCCGTTGCAGAAGCAGCTCCCTTGAAGTTCACCGCCATGGGCTTGGCATTGCTCACGGTAAGGGCGGCGCCATCGGACATGGAGATGGCATAGCCGCTCAGCTTACCCGCAGAAGCAAGGCTGCCGCCATCAATCGTGAGGGTAGAGGTCTTGGCATCCATAGCCAGTCCCTTGGCACCGATGGTCAGGGCGCCGCTGTCGGCAACGGTCAGCCCCTGGGTGGTCGTCACCTTGGCGGCATCGCCCAAGGTCACAGCGCCGGACACCTGCACCATGCCGGTGCCGGAGAGCGTGCCGTCCACGGTGCCGGCAGCCAGCGAAGCGAATCTGGTGATGTTGACCACAGACCCTTTCAACAAATCACCGTTGAGTGTAAGCTTGCCTTTGTATTTAGCACCACCTTTGATGCATGCACTGCCGTTGAGGGTGATAACATTATCGATTTCTTTTCCAGCCAGATCGAGCGTGCCGCCTATCAGGATAATATCGCCATGCCCGAGTGCACCAGCATTGCCGGCTTTAAGCGTGCCGTTTTCAATGGTAATGTTGCCAGTCCATGTCCGGTTGTTGGTGTTGATAGTCAGGGCTCCTGTGCCGGTTTTGATTAATTCGGATTTTCCGGAAAGATAACCAGGGATTTTTTTGTCACTGGTGAATGTAACCGCTTTTTCTGCCGAAACGTATATGCGACCGGGACGCAGGTCTCCGGCCAAGGTGACAGTACCGGGCGTGCAGAACTCAACATGGTCGCCGGAAATATATTGTAGCTCTTTGCCTGTATCTGCGTCTTTCCAGTAATATCCTGCATTTTCAGCCCACTGGGCTTTTTTGTCGCCATTCCAAAGCAGGAGTGATGGGCCTGTTTCGGTTTTTACCTGAATGGAGTTGGCTGCAGCATTGGTAATCAGCGTGACTTTCTGGCGGGGTCCAGCGGTAACAAAGGTGATATCATCTGCGGAGAAGCCGGAATGAATGCCCGAGAAAAGGGTGTAAGTCGAGTCCTGCAGGTAGGATTCGTCCAGTTGTATGGTGATGTGCCCCTCAAGCGACAGCGTGCCGGTGACATTGATTGCCGAGCCGGTGAAGAGCAGGGTGCCGCTGTTGAGTGTGAGTTCGCCTGTGATGGCAGAATCCATTTCCAGAGTGCCGCCGTTCAGTATGATATCAGGCGCGGTAACGCGGTTTTGTGCGGCAATTCTGTAAATATCTGAAATACCGGCGGTTCCTCCGGCTGCAAGGAGATAGGAGTCGTAATTGATAGTGCCGCTGTAGGTGGCAACTCCTTTGGAGTCAAGAGAAAGCAGGTGGCCATTACTGGTGATTCCGACCGAGCCTGTGCTGAATGTGCCCCCTTTGATGATTTGCTTGTTGTATGCGCCTGTGCAGTTAAAACCGCTTGTGCCGGTAGTACCGGCGATATCAATGCGGGTATCGTCGATAGCAAGGCGGCTGATGGCCGAGACATCGAAGTTACCGGAAAGGGTAAGATGACCCGCGTTGGAAATGGTGTTGTGCAGGGAAAGTGAGGCTCCTGCGCTCACCGAAATAGAGCTTGTTCCGTTGGAATGGATGTTCCCGGAGCCCAGAGAAGTGCTTGTCTTGGCAAGTACCTGAGCGGAGTTCAGATAAGTATTACCGGTGTACGAGTTGTTGCCGGAAAGTGTAACGCTGTCGCTGAGCTTGACCTGGCCATTGCCGCTGAGATTGGCCGAAATATGGCATCCCTTGAAATCAGCGACCTTAGAAAGACGGATGTCGCCTGAAAGTGTTCCGTCGAGGACGGTAAGCTGCCCCGCAAAATTGCCGCCGTTGAGAATGCGGCTGGTACCGCTGGTGGTAATGGCATTCTGCAGAGCGTACTTATTCAGGTCAAGTGAGGCGTTTTGCAGATGAATCTCACCCGTACCGAGGGCTTTGGAATTCCCGGTTTGTACCGTTCCCCCGGAGATGGCCGTGCCACCGGTGTAGGAATTGGCGGTGTTGATGACCAGGGTGCCGGCATTGCTCTTAAGCAGGCGAGTGTCGCCGATAATGCTGCCACTGCCGTTGAACGTGATAGTGCCGCCGGCATTGGTGACTTCAATTACTGCCGGGGTTACTTGTCCGCTGATGTTTACCGTATATGATGAGCTTCCGGTGAACAGGGTGCGGACAAAATCCGTATCGACAGCGGCGTTTTTCCACGTGTTCGCTGCCCAGGTTCCGTTGCCGGAACTCCAGGTCATCTGAACGGGAACGTAGGTAAAATAAAGTGTGTTCCCGGAAAAACTCAGTAATCCGTTATTAACGGAGAAAAGCGATTCCCAATCGTACAGCTCTTCCTGAAAGGTAATCAGCGCGTAGGTTTCGTTGTTGACGTAGGTCCCGGAGTTGCACACGAGGGAAATGGGGCCATTTGACGAGAGCTGCCCGGAAAAGGTGAGCACAGCATCGCTGGCAGAGAAGAGGAAACTGCTCCCGTTTTCAGCCCTGAGGGTAGTTGCTGTCAGGGAACTGCTGCTGAGCATCTCCAGCGCTGTTCCCGAGTGGAGGGTTAACGAGGTAAACTCTGCGCTGCCTCCATTCAGCTGTAACCTGGCTGAGCCGGTCAGGTTGCCCTCTGTATAGTTGAAACCGGCTCCGCTGAGAAGTGCGAGCGTATAGTTCCTGAGTGATAATTGGCTGCCGCTTACTCCCACATTTGAGAAGCTGGCCGTTCCGTTGGTGTTTGCCGTTATGGTATCAGCCAGAATTTTATCAGAACCGTCACCGGAGAAAGAATAGGCCAGTTGCTGATTATTGAGTGCCATTTCTGCGGTGGAGGCGGTACCGCTTATTGTAACAGCTCCAGAGGAAGCCGAATCATCAAAAAGAACTTTACGTTCGGCGTCCAGATAGTAGATGGGGTAATCTTCACCCGTTACGCGCACCTTCCATCCCGTAGAGTCCGTGGGCAGCGCGCGGCTGATGTTGGAATTGGCGTGCGTCTTCCAAGTACTGCTGCTGCCGGTCCAGCGCAGCGGATTGTCCACATCCTCATACTCCGCCAGCATGCTCTTGAGAATCTGCGGCGTTTCAATGGAACCGAGTAGATAGATAGACCAGGTGGTTTCCGCGTATTCCCAGCGTTTGGTGCATACCTCGTTCGTGTACAACCAGATTCTGCGTCCGTCGGATTTGACATAGAGCTTGAAGAGCTTGTATTCCATATCATCCGAGTTTGTGACATACAGGTAGTCCAGATTCCCGTCATCGTCGAATACGAGCCCATGACAGGTGATGGCATGATATATGGACGGGTCAGCCCCCTGAATCTGCAGGTAAACCAGCTTACCCTTTTCTGTTTGTACGTATTCCCCGTTCTTGTATGTGTAGCCCAGATGCTCGACCAGGGCACTCGCCGTTTCTGCTATGCTGTAATTGTAGAAATCGATGTACGTGTAATCGGATGCGGTCATGTATTTATAGGCCGGATTGTTTTCGGCAGAACCGAAATACTCCGTCCAATATCCCCCGCGATTCGTTTTTTCAATCCTGGCCGCAGAGGAATTGTCATTCCCCGTCATGTACCAGTTGATATAGTCGTAGAGGTGGCTGGCCTCATTTTCAAAAACATCAAGAAATACAAGATTCTGCTTCAGTGAAAGTGTGCCGCCTGCTTCATCGAGATATTGTTTATCATAGGTGCGTCCGTACAGCAGACCACGGGAATCTTTGCAGAAGACGCCGTAGTATGAGTTCCAGTACTCGACCAGATTCATGGAAACCTGCGCCCAGCAGGTGTTGGCGTCATCTGTCAGTTTTACATAATTCAGATTTTTTGCTCCGCTGGGTATTCTGTCGTACAGATCACCAAGAAAGGAGAAGCTTCCGTACTGCTTTCTCAGTGTTTCCAGCTCAGGCCAGTAATGCATTCCCCAGCCGAAATAATAACCTTTGCCGGTATCGAAAAAACGGTCAGATTGCTTGATGTTGTTGAGATCAATACCTTCAGCCAGAACCCGAGTGTCGGCCATAACCGAGGTAGAGACTGACACGCAGCATGCCAGCCCGGCAAGTATTATTTGTTTCAACCTTCGGTTTAAGCGCAGTTTCATGGCTATGTACAACTGTAACGTATCGGATGAATGCATCATCCGATGCTGTTATTGTATATATACGGGGGAGTGAAGTAAAGCCTAATCCGTGTTGTCTCCGGAGTGTCAGGGTGTCATGATTTCCGGCAGCCAGATTTCCACCCAGAAGGGAACGGGGGAATCATAGGGGGTGCTAATGATTATCTGCTGCACGTAGAACAGGTAGCAGAGGAATATGGCGGCGCCTATGCCGCAGATGAGTGCGGCTGCATACCATTTCACCGGGTGCTTTCTGCTGTAGAACAAGAGGGGAAGAGCTGCCACCAGAGGGGTGATATACTGCGCCGCAAAGAAAGCGTGCATGGGAAGCGGGCTGCTGAGTGCCTGAAGGATAAATGGCGCATACATCAGCAGGCTCAGTATAAGCAGAATGTTACTCAGAAGGAGTCGTTTCCCCTGCTGCTGCCGGCGCACACGCCAGGCGCAGCAAATGCAGAGAAATAGTCCGATGAGGTAGTATGCCATGCTTGCCAGAGTAGCAGGTTTCTCCGTTGGAGTAAAGTAAAATCCAAGGCTGATATGCATGGTGATATGCATGGGGCGGGGATGGAGCATCCATGCAGATTGCCGGCGTTTACTTATAGGTCTGCGTCATCAGCGCCCGGAAAGCATCGCTTGTGTGCATGAGACAGGTGAAGGTGAGTCCCACCAGAAGGGCCAGCCCGATGAAGATGAGGCAGGAGACCCAGGCCTGTCTGTTGCTTTGCTGCAGCATTCTGCGCCCCATGAAATGCACCAGCGCTGCTGCGACGAGGAAGGAAAGGGAGCGGGGCAAATCGGCAAATCCGAGCAGGGTTCCGGCCATCATGCTGTAGGCTGTCACCACGAAGGAGGCATGAAGCATCTGCTTCTGTGTTGCATATCGGCGCGATACGGGAAGGTAGGAGAGGTAGATGGTCAGAAACTCCCCGCCGATAGCTGCTGTTAAAACGATGAAGAAAATCAGAATGTTCATGGGGGGCGATGGTGTGTGAAACGAATCTAGCATGAACCTCCGGTAAAATCAAACAGAAACGCCCGCTTTTCCGGAGAAAAGCGGGCGTTGCAGGAAACGGAATCAGGAAGATTACTTGAGAATCATCTTGAAGTCCACCACCACGGCGCGGTCAGCGGTCACGAGAACCGGGTTGCCGTCGATAGCGGTGATTTCGGGAATCTCAAGCACGAGCTTCTGCACCTTGGCCAGGGTGTCGGCCAGCGGACCTACGGCCTTGGGAGCCTCGCCGCGCACACCGTTCAGGATGGTGCCGACCTTGGTCTCCTTGATCATGTCGGAGAAGTCGTCGGTGGGCAGGATGCGCATGGTGGTGTCGCGCATCACCTCGGTGTACACACCGCCGGTACCGAACACCATGACGCGGCCGAAGTTCTTGTCGGTGTTCACGCCGATGATGGTTTCGGTGGCCTTGGTAATCATCTCCTGGATGAGCACGGAAGCGCCCTTGAGCTGGAACTTGGTGATGGAGCCCCACAGGCCTTCCCAAGCCTCGTTGAAGGAAGCCTCGTCGTTGATGTTGAGGTAGATACCCTTCATTTCGGTCTTGTGCAGAGCATCGGGAGCGGAGAGCTTGAGCACCACAGCGTTCGGGAAGATGGTCTTGCAGAAAGCAAGGGCTTCTTCCTTATCGGTGAAGTTGCCGCACTTCGGGTAATCGATGCCGTAGTGGTCCATGAGCATGTTCACGGTCTCCTGGGGCAGGGAGGCGAGGCCGGCTTCCTTGGCGGAGGTCACGGCAGCCTTGATTTCGGCGGGAACTTCGCCGGTCTCGCAGGTGGCGAGCTTCTTGCCGCGGAAAGCCATCTGAGCCTTCAGCAGGCCGAGCAGACGCACGATGTCGGCGGGGTACTCGTAGTTGAGAATCTTGGCCTCGTTGAGCAGCACGCGGCCTTCGTCCACGCGGGCACCACCCACGAAGGAGCAGTAGATGTTCACGTTGGGGTACTGGGGAGCCAGCTTGATGACAGCCTGAGCGGTCTCGGGGCATTCGGTCACGCGCTGGGGAGTGAGGAGAACGAGGATGTTCTTGTACTCACCGCTCTCGCAGAGCACCTTGAGGGCAGCCTCGTAGCGGTCTGCCTTGGCGTCGCCCACCACGTCGATGGGGTTGCCCAGGGAAGCCTCGGGGGTAAGCACGGCGCGCAGGGCAGCCTTGGTCTCGTCGCTGGGGGGAGCAAGGTCAAGACCAGCCTCTTCGCAGAGGTCGGAGGTAAGCACGCCCACACCACCGGCGTTGGTCAGCACGGCCACCTTGCCGTCGAACTGGTTGTGGTTGCAGTACTGCAGCACCTCAAGCAGGCCGAAGAGCTCGCGGTCGTTGTAAGCCTGGATAGCGCCTGCACCCTGCAGAGCCATCTCGAGCACGCGGTAGTTCGGAGCCAGAGAACCGGTGTGGGAAAGGGAAGCGGCCTGGGCCTTGGCACTCTTGCCGGGCTCCATGATCACGCAGGGCTTGGTGTCGGAAACTTCCTTAATCACCTTGAGGAATTCCTTACCGTTCTTGAGGGACTCCAGGTAGAACACGAAGGCGTTGGTGTTGGGGTCGTCCTTCAGAGCGGCCAGCAGCTTGTCTTCGCCCATCACGGCCTTGTTGCCGATGGAGATGAAGTGGGAGAAGCCGATGCCCTTGCCGGCGGCCCAGTCCATGATGGCGGAGCAGTAGGCACCGGACTGAGACACGAAAGCCACGTTACCGCGGGCGGGGAAACCGTCGGCGAAGGAGGCGTTCACGTTGTCGAAGGTGGAGATGTGGCCAAGGCAGTTCGGGCCAAGCAGGTTGATGCCGTTGTCCAGGCACTTCTGAGCGATGCGCTGCTCGAGCTCCTTCTCACCCACTTCACCGAAACCGGCGGTGATGATGGAGATGTTCTTCGTGCCGTTGGCGATGCAGGCGTCAATCACACCCTCCGTGAAACGGGCGGGAACGAGCACAACCACCAGATCCATGGGCTCAGGCAGAGCGTCCACGCTGGCGTAGCAGGGCTTGCCGCAGAGTTCCTGACCGGCCATCTTGGGATTGATGCCATAGAGATTGCCCTTGTAGTCAGCGGAGATGATGTTGTTGAACACAACGGCGCCCAGCTTGGTGGGGTCGGCAGACACGCCGACTACTGCAATGCTCTTCGGATTGAAGAATGATTTGAGTGACATGGTTGATTAGTTTAGGTTGAAAATTCAAAAGCCGGTATACGGCTCCGCAGAGGATTGTAACACTCTGCCCCGGTATTTGCAAGTATCTTTGGCCGATTTTGTTGAAGTTTTGCAGGAATTTGCCTGATTAACATGCATAAGCATCGCTATTTTGATAGATTATGCTGGGCAGCTTACGTGCCAAGTCCGATGATAACGCCTGCATCGCAAAGCTGGAGTTAACTCTACGTCCGCGGAGGGATGGAGCTTCGATGGATTCCCCCGCCAAACTCCAATATATGATATGCCAACGCGTCAGCTTGCTTCCAGGCAGAGCAAGACTACTGAAAACAGGACGGATGCACCTAAAAACAGGACGGCCTCTAGCAGGAAGCAGCCCAGGCTTACCATGCAGGCCTTGAGCACCTGCCGCCAGGACAGGCCCCATGAGATACGCGTTGCATACAGCGGCGCAATGAGTGCGGAGCAGAGCATGATGCTGCAGGTAAAGGCGATATCTACCTCAGTATTCCAGATGAAGAGGATAAGAGGTGTGAGCATGGTGCCGCTCCACAGGAAATTAAGCGCGATTTCCATCCAGACGGGGCGTTTTCTGTCTGTTTCCGGTACGGTGCGCAAGCCCAGCCATGGCGGAATACAGAGTGCCAGCAAGAGCAGAATACCGGCCAGAGAACGGAAATCTGATGCCATGGCAGGTTAAAACTCCTCCAGCATGGGGGGCTGGGAATCCAGCCAGTTGTTCAGGATTTCCACGGCGGCGGCCTGGTCGATGATGGGCTTGAAGTTCTTTGCCTTCTTGCCGGCCTGGTGCAGTTTTTCCTGCGCCACGGTGGTGGTCAGGTATTCATCCACATAGATGAGCGGCAGCTCGGGCAGACGGGCATGCAGCTTGTCACCAAAGGCTCGCACCTTGGCGCAGGCGGTACCTTCGGTGCCATCCATGCGGAGCGGCAGCCCCAGCACCAGGGTGCGGATGCCGCGCTCCTTTACCAGGGTAGCAATGCGCTCCAGCGGCTCTGTGCGCTGCAGATGAATGCTTTCCACGGGGTGTGCCAGGATACCGCAGGCATCTGTGGCGGCTATGCCGATGCGGGCTTCGCCGTAGTCTATACCGAGGGCAGGGTGCATCAGACCAGGTTTTCCGGCAGGCCGGAGACGATGTTCTTAATCTTGTCGGCCTCGGAGCGGCGGGCTACGAGCAAGGCATCACCCGTATCGACCACGATGAGGTCATCCACCCCCACGAGGGCCACGCGTTTGCCGGAATCGGTGAAGACGATATTGTTGCCAGCCTGCACCTGACTCAGCGGGCTGTTGCTCACGTTGCCACCCTCCTGCTGGGGCAGGTATTTGCCCACGGAAATCCAGGAACCCACGTCGTCCCAGTCGAAGGTAGCTTCAAAGTTGAGCACGCGGTCGGCCTTCTCCAGCAGGGCGAAGTCGATGGAAATGGGGGTGAGCTGAGGGAACTCGGTTGTAATGAACTGCGGCAGGTCGGCGGTGGTGGTCAGGCGGTCGATGAATCCGGACAGCTCGGGGCTGTGGGCGGCCAGCTGGCTGCGCACGTGAGCCACATTCCAGATGAACATGCCGGCATTCCACGAGAAATTGCCGCTGGCGAGGTATCCGGCGGCGGTGGCGGCATCCGGCTTTTCTCGGAAGCGCACCACCTCGTAGCAATTGTGGCTGAGGGCAGCGTCTTCCAGCTTGCCGGCGCGTTCGATGTAGCCATAGCTGGGGCAGGCCCAGGTGGGCTTGATGCCGATGGTGATGAGGGCGGCCTCGCGCCCGGCCAGGGAGAGCGCATCCTCTGCCAGCGCGCGGAAGGCGTCGTCATCCAGAATCAGTGAGTCGCTGGGGATGATAATCATGTTGGCCTGTGGGTCGCGGGCGGCGATGAGACCTACGCCCAGAGCCACGGCGGGTGCTGTATCGCGGCGGGCGGGTTCAGCCACGATGTTTTCAGCGGGCAGCTCAGCCGCCTGTCGGCGAACTTCGGCCTCCTGCAGGTGATTGGTGAGAATGAAGATATTCTCTGCTGGCACCAGCCCCTTCACTCGGTCGATGGCCTGGCGCAGCATGGTGCCGCTGCCGAACAAATCGAGAAGCTGTTTGGGTTTGGCATTGCGCGAAAGCGGCCAGAAACGCGTGCCGCTACCACCTGCGAGAATCAGCGCATAATTACTCATGCCGTGCAGTATACCCCGAGGCCGCCGTCGGGTCAAGCCCGGATTGGTCGCGAAAATCTGTTCAAATCGCAGGATTTTAGACTTGTAACGAAGATGCACGGATGGTAAACTATGGCTGCTTGTTATTTTTGAGTGATGAAAACAACAATTTATTCTATAGCCATAGCGGCGTTGGTCTTTGGTGGTCAGCTGCCGGTAGTTGCGCAGCAGGCACCGCCCTCAGCGGTTGCCGCGCCTAAGTCTTCAGCATGGAAGAATCCGGAAAAGTTGCGCCAGCAGTTGATGGCCGAGGTCAATAAGCGACTTGACGGATACAGCTGCAAGGAGGTGAAGGCATTCCTCAAGGACCAGGAGAATCAGAAGCTCCTGCTCATGTTCCATTTCGCTAACCTCGAGGTGGGTCAGCAGGAGGCAAATAAGCGCTTCAATGAGAACCTGAAGAAGAACGAGCAGGGGAAGAAAGCCGAAATCGAACGCCTGGAAAAAGAGGTGCAGAGCAAGAGCGGTCCTGAAAAGAAAAATGCGGAATACCGCCTGAGCTGCGCGCGCAAGGATCTGAAGAGACTTCAGAAAGAAGTAAAATACACCATTGACCTGACCAGATGCGAAAAGGTATTGAACGCCATTCTGGCCGATGTGGAGTGGATGGAGCAGATTGCTTTCTCGGGCGAGGCTTCGAAGTTTGCCCGCGTGGTGCAGATTATCGCTGCCATTGCCGAGGCTGATTCCGGCGCATTGAAGAAAGGCGTGGCTCGCGATACCACCACTGCCGTTGCCCTGGAATATGCCCGCTATGATCTCAGGACGGTGGATGCCATCGACCGTGCCCAATACTTCCTGAAGTACTGGGAAGAGGGCAGACTGAATACCTCCTTCGGTAACCTGCCCATGCATCATCGCCGTGTGGCCTGCGGTTGGAAACCCAACCACCGCTCCGGCACGGTTACGGCTTTCGAATGGGCCCTCAATAATGTGCACGTGCCGGATTGGCAGTACCCCGGCAGCTGCTGGCGCTGCGGTTATATTCTGGATAATGTGTATGGCGACAGCATTCACGGTGCCTACTATTATGCTCCCTGGGAGGGCGTGAAGACGGATAACCACATGTGGCTTACCAAGAATGTGGGTGGTGTCTGCGGCAGTCTTTCGCATTTCGGCGCTGCCTCTGCCTGCGCCAATGGTGTGCCGGCTCTTACCGCCGGTGAGCCCGGGCACTGCGCCTACATTGTGCTGGTGGACGGCAGGTGGGTTCCCGCCTACTCGCTCAGTTGGGAGCGTGGCCTGCACTGGACTCCCTGGGAAGGTAACCATACCTACAGCTCGTTGCATCTGACGGACTCGCTGTATGATGAGAAGAATGCCACCAAGACCCGCCTCTCCAACGCTTTCAGGATTCTGGGCAGTCTCTGCTGGACCGCGAAGAAGATGGATACGGCCCTCGATTGCTACGAGCAGGCAGCCAAGGCAGCGCCCATGAACTACCCGATGTGGCGTGAATACGTTTCGTTCATGAACTCCAACATGCCGAAGAACGCCAAGGCCTGGAAGAAACTCAACTCGCGCCTGTGCAGCGGTATGGCCTCGGAATACCCGGAGCAGGCTGCAGAGCTGCTCAAGCGTGGTATCATCAACGGCATGGCCAACAGCGGCATGAGTGGTGAAGACCTTGCGGAAGCCTGCGCCTTGTTCTGGAAAAAGGCCGACAAGATGGGCCCCGACCGCTGGTATGTGGAGCAGTTTGCCGATGCTCAGCTTCAGGCCTGCAAGAGGCTTGGCGGCAATGCAGAAGATGTGACCGTGGACCTCTACGTCAAGGCTCTGTCGGCCTCGTCTTCGCATGATGCGTATTCCGGCATGATGATGGCCTGGGGCAACAGAATCTCTGATTCGCTCAGCGAGGCCGGAAAGAAGCGCCTCACCGATGAGACAATCAAGGCTCTTGGCTCCAGCAAGTCGATGACTTCCGCACAGCGTGCCAAGATGCTGGGTGGTCTGCTTCTTGCCGCCGAAAAGGCCCGTGATGCCTCTACCTTCAATGCTATCAGCAAGATGATTGATCCGAAGGAAATTCACGGCACTGCCGACATTCCTGACTTCCAGGGATTTGCCGGTAAGCTTGTGTCGGAGGGTGGTCTTCCCTTTGCCAGCAGCACCAGCCAGTGGGATGCCCCCCATACTCACTCCGGGCTGCTCACCAAACAGGGTGGCCAGATTCATACTGCCCGCGAGAACAACCCCTGGATTGCAGTGAAGCTTCCCAAGCATGCTTACGTGACCGGCGTGGTCTTTGCCGGTACCAACCAGTGGTCGCTCATCAGTCGCTTCCGCCCGGTGAAAGTGCAGGTGTCGGATACCGGTCGCGATGACGATTGGCACGACGCGGGTGAAGCCATCAAGGACACGGGTAATTACATCATCCGTTTCAATCTGGAGAAAGAACGCCCGAAGGCACTCTATGTGCGCGTTCTTCGCCCCGGTGGCCCGGAGGTGTTCCACGCCAATGGTATCTATGTGTTCGGTGAACCCGCTGCTTAATAATCCATTTCCACATAATCAAGAATATGAAGAAAACTCTTTCATTGCTGCTGGCTGCCACCATGCTGGCATCTGTAAGCGTTCCTGTGCAGGCGGCTCAGCAGTTCCCCACCGTGGAGGCTGCCAAGTCGAAGGTGACGAATGACGGCTACATCCTGTTCATCCACCCGGAAGGCTGGGACCGCTATGGCGAAAAACTCTGCAAGAAGCTTATCGCCGATAAGGGCGTAAGGGCTGCTGCCGGTGATGCCGCGCTGATTCTGGCTCCCATTTATCAGAACCGCACGGAAAAGACCAATGCCAAGGTGAATGAGGTGCGAGGGCACCTCGGCTACCCCGGTGATATGGCGGATATTTCCTACCCCGCGCTCATTTTCTATGAGAAGGGCGGGCGTCAGTATGCGTCGATTCACGGCGAGGCTCTCATGAATGCCTCTGTAGAGGGCGTGGCTGCTCTGGTCAAGGAGAAGATGGATGCCAAGCGAAAGCAGCAGGCGCTGCTCGACAAGTCCGGAGCCGCTTCTGATGCTGCTGAGAAGAACCGCCTGTTGCTGGAATCCTCCCGCGTATCCGGTATCGACTGGCCGGGTGGTCTGAAAGAAGCCATGCGCAATAACGACCCGGAGGATAAGCACGGCTTCCGTGGTGCTCTGGATTTCGGCTTCGGCGTCAATGGAAATGAATCGATGGAGGATTTCCTGGGCCGTCTGGATCAGGTGCTGGAGAATCCTAAACTTTCCAACTGGCAGAAACAGCGCGCCTGCGCTACGGCCATTGGCCACATCCGTCGTTCCTATGGCCCCATGGCCGGTGGCCCGCTCATCACCAAGTATGCCAGGAAGATGAAGAAGCTCGACCCTGAATCCCCCCTGGGGCTTTCCGCACCTGTCATCATGCGTGACTGGGTGCGCCAGTACCGCTATGGTCAGGGCTGGAGCGACCAGATTATCCCCTCCGGGCCTGTTCCTATGCTCATGCATGATGTGCCCATCACCAAGCCCGGCACCTATGCCGTGCATTTCAAGCTGACCACCGGCCGCGATGGTATCATCGTCAAGAGCCTCCGCCTTATGGATGGTGACAAGTGCGTTGCCTCCCATAATGAGCCTTGCGAGGTGTCCTGGGCTGCCGGAACGCAGAAGGATATCATCCTCACGGTCAAGAAGGCCCTCAAGAATCCGAAACTGGAAATTACCTATGGTAATGACCCCGGTAAGCGCAGCACCTGGGGTGAAATTACTATACAGGCTCGGTAATTCGGTTTAACGGATATTTAACCCAAGCGCTACTGTTCCCACCGCCGGGCACCAGGGGGCTCG
>JAZONE010000036.1:0-29602 GCA_045654325.1 Akkermansia sp. | reverse complement strand
TTTATTTGTTTATTTATCAAACGAGGGGTTGCGAGAGGCACGCTTACGCGCGCCCCTCTTCACCCCTCGCTATTGATATGTCGCCCGCTGACGCGGGCTTTTAAGTTTGTTCGCTTCGCTCACCTCAACAAATTCCAATTTATCGGGCTGCAGGGTAATACCAGTCAATCTGAAACAGCATCAAAAATAAACGCGGTGCCGGAGCACCGCGTCGGGGAAAATGGGTAGCAGGTAAAGGGCGTCTGATTACTCCTCGCCCTCCTCCTTGAGCAATTCCTCGTACTCCTGCACTGTTTCCTCGATAAAGAGGGTAACGGCGGAGGTCATGGTCTGGCCGTAGTATGCACAGGCTTTCTGGAACTTCTCAACCAGGGCACTGTCTACATACAAGCCCAGCATCTTCTTGTTTTCTGCTCTCTGTCGCGGTGCCATAGGTTTTATACGGTGGGGGTTGTGGGGATTCCTAAAATGGTGCCGGGCATAATCTTGTGGCCGGCAAAGAAACTTTCGGCGTTCATCTTGCGTGCGCCGCTGGGCTGCATGGTCGTGATGCGGATGGCACCACCACGGCGGCCACCGCAGGAAATAAGCATGCCGTCAGGTCCGGATTCCAGCACCATGCCGGGCACGGCATCGGCGGGCTTCCGGATGTTAGAGAACAAATCCACCGGCGGGTAAATCTTCAGCGTCTTATCCTGCCCGCTTTTCACCGAAGGATAAATCGTGAACGTGCCCGGCCAGGAATGGTAGGCCCGGATTTTGCGCGATATCTGCAGTGCAGGCTGATTCCAGTCAATCTGACCGTGTGAACGCAGCAACTTGGGGGCATAAGTCATCAGGTTCTCATCCTGCTCTTCGCGCATATCCACCCCGTCTGCCAGTGCTGATATAGCCTCCATGAGCGCATCCGGGGCCATCTGAGCCAGGTCATCGTGCAGGCTTTCTGCCGTTTCCGTACCACGCAGGGGTATGGATACCTGGCAGATGATGTCGCCGGCGTCCAGCTTCTTGACCACGTGCATGATGGTGATTCCGGTTTCGTCATCGCCGGCCTCAATCGCGGCCTGTATGCAGGCTGCACCGCGGTGACGCGGCAGAAGGGAGGCGTGCGCATTGATACAGGCAATACGCGGCACATCAATCACTTCCTGCGAAAGAATCTGGCCGTATGCCATAACCACCACGATATCCGGTTCATACGCACGCAGCTGCTCCACTGCGGCGGCTTCGCGCATCTTCTCCGGCTGGAATACGGGTATGCCCAGCTGCTCCGCCACCACCTTGACACGCGGCGGCGTAAGTTCCATGTGGCGCCCCACGGGACGATCCGGCTGCGTTATCAACGCCACCACGTCTCCCGTAGCGGCAAGTGCCTGAAATGAGGGTATTGCGATATCCCCCGTTGCCATCATCACGATTCGCATGCCGACTAAATATCAGATTCTCGGTGTTTAGTCAAGCGATATTTAAGTTTTCCTTAATAAAATAGCTTGAGTAAGAAGAGCGGATGAATTATGATGGTGACGGCATGGCAGCAAACACACCCAGCATCAAACCTTACGTGGCCATAGCCCTGCTTGGGGCGGTAGTGGCGTATCAATCATGGGACCAGGAAAGCGGCAGCAGCGGATTATTCCTGCCGGGGCTGGTCGTAGCCGGTGTGGGGGCATACATATGCCTGCGCCAGCTGCAACGAGCCAGGGCAAACCGACCGGCAGCGCTTCCGGCTGCGCCGGCAGAGTTCACCGGTATGTTTGCGCCGGATTTCCGCCGGAATCTGGAGAAGCTCTACCAGGGGCTGGGCAAGGATAACCCGGAAATGACGCTGGAGGAGGACTACGCCTTCTGGTACAACGATGAACAAAGCATCGAGCTGGTGCTGACTCCGCAAGGATGGCTAGCCTTCTTTCTGCTGCAGGACGGGGAGTACAACATGGAAGCCCCGCTGGTGCAACGTGCCGTGGCGGATTCCCCCTTTGCCACGCACCCGGTGGCGCAGGAACTGGCGCAGAAGTACTGCGACCTGCCCGTGAGCGGTATCGCCTGGTGCACCCGCGACAAGATGCAGGTATACCCCTACACCAGCACAGAGGATTTCACCCTGCGCTATGCAGGCAACCTGTTTGCCCCGGCAGCCGTGTTCGATGACTGGCTGACCACCTATCTGGCCACCGGGGAAATGAACGAGCTCGATTAATTCTCACCGGCTCCACCCTTGCATCAGGTAGAGCTGTGAGTTCACACAGCGGGATTCCGAACCACCGGCCGGGGTAAAATACAGCTCCCACACAGAGGCATAGTATTCTCCCCACTCACCGCTGTACACGGTAAAGTCAACCGGTTCCGAAAGCTGGCATATCCGGCGATACGCCCTGGTTCTCATGCTCTGGAGCTGAGTATCCCTCACACTGAGCTCCTTGCCCTTGGTATATTCCCGGGCCTTCACGCAGAAGGTTCCGGCAGGATAATCAGCCGGAGCCACCAGCAGCAATCTGTACATTCCGGGCTGCCCCATTTGCGCAAGCACGACAAACGGCTTGTCAGGCAAAGCGGGCACCAGAGAATCCAGCGTTTCCTGGTCAGGGCTGGCAGCCAGCGGGGCCAGTGATTCATCCAGCAGCTTCATCCCTTTCAGAGAAAACCTAAAAGACTCACCAGAGCTCTGCTTATACCCCAGATAACGCCAGTCATTGGCAAACGCAGGCTCCCAGTCATCATCCTCGAGACAGAAACCGATGCACGCAGCCTTTTCCGGGTGGTACAGGCTCTCGAGAAGCGGGCTCGCCTGGAATCCCGGTGTCAGGACCTCGTGACAATATGCTCGCATACAATACTCATGCAGCAGTTCCGGAGCCTCTGCCGCCAGTTTCTCCAGATTCGCGGCCGTGGTGGGAAGCACTTCGTCAACACTTACGCTCATGGAATGGTCCACCTTACACAAATCGGCATATTGCTGAACCACGTCGGGCAGCTCGGCATCATCCCCTTCATGCAGCGGGGGCTGGAAATGCATACTCCGCGGCACCGCCAATGCGTGTTTTTCACCAGGGGCGCACTCCTGCGGCACGCTGATACCGAGCGTAAAATCATCGTAATAAGCCATGACGCTGACAAACGCCCCCGTCGTTATGGCAGGCATGAAGAGCGGTATCGCCAGAGCGGACCATACCCAGGCCAGCAGGGCCCTCCACTGTCGCTGTTTCAGGCGGCGAATCGTGAACACCAGAAGCCAGGCGGTCAACCCCAGCAGCAGCAGCAACACCACGAGCCAGACGGCAGAATTTACCCATCCCAGGAGCATGCGCATCACCACACCTGCTCCACTGCTCGCGTAACCAACGCAACAGACGGCAAACATGCACAGCCAGATACCCAGCACGGTGAGCACCGGCATACACCATGTGCGCCCCAGCGCGCCTCGCATCCAGTCAGGAATAATTTTCATGAGTAGAGGAGATAAACCGCCGCAGCTGCGTGAACAACTGCGGCGGGTTTAAGCTTATTCGCTCAGCGCTTCGGCTCAGGCCTCCTCGGAGGTGGAACCGGTAGCGGTGGTGGTGGCGGGAGCAACGGGAGCGGTGAGCTGGGGCAGGTCGATGATTTCGATCAGAGCCATGGGGGCGCTGTCGGTCATGCGCTGGCCGAGCTTCACGATGCGGGTGTAACCACCCTGACGGTCCTTGGTAGCCTCGGCAACCACGCTGAACAGCTTGGCCACAACCTTGGGCTGGGGCAGCGTAGCGAGGGCCTGACGGCGGGCGTGCAGGGAACCGTTCTTACCGAGGGTGATGAGCTTCTCCACGTAGGGGCGCAGGGCCTTGGCCTTAGCCAGAGTGGTGGTGATGCGGCCGTGGCTGATCAGGCTGCAAGCCTGGTTGGCAAGCAGGGCCTTGCGGTGGGAAGCGGTACGCTGAAGCTTGGCTTTCTTAACGCCGTGTCTCATAGTCTTTTATGGTGTGTTAGTGGTTTAATGTGTTGTTTATTGGAATCTTTATTCGTCGTCGTCGTCACCGAAGGCGTCGATATTGTGGGAGATGAGGGCCTGCAGGTCGGTGGCGCGAATCTCATCATTGTTCTCACGCATGCGGGAAGCGGGAGCGGGAGAAGCGAGGAGCTTGGCGTCGAACTGCATACCCAGAGACAGACCGTGCTGCACGAGCTTGTCCTTAATCTCGTTGAGGGACTTCTTACCGAAGTTGCGGTACTTGAGCATTTCGCTCTCGGTCTTCATGGCCAGCTGACCAACGGTGGTGATGTTAGCGTTGTTCAGGCAGTTGGCGGCACGCACGGAGAGCTCGATTTCGTTCACGCTCATGTTGAGCAGCTTGCGGAGCTGAGCGGTGTTGGCGTCCTGCTCGCCACCGTTGGCCTTGTCGAACTCGACGCGGCGGCTGTCGGCGTCAACGAACACGTCCAGGTGGTGGCGCATGATGCTGGCGGCCTGGAGCATGGCATCGGCGGGGCTCACGCGGCCGTCGGTCCAGATATCGAGCACGAGCTTGTCGAACTCAGTCATCTGACCCACACGGGCGTTGTCCACAGCGTACTTCACGCGGGTCACCGGGGAGAAGATGGAGTCAATCGGAATCACGCCGATGGGGCGGTCCTTGTCGTTGTTGTCGTCGGCGGTGTGGAAGCCACGGCCCACGTTCACCTCGAAGTCGCAGTCGAAGATGGTGCTCTGGTCAAGGTGGCAGATAACCTGATCCTTGTTCACCACGGAGTAGATGTGGTCGTCCTGGATGTCACCGGCGGTCACCACGCCCTGCTTCGTCACGCGAAGGGAAAGGGTGCGGGGCTCCTTGCCATAGTGCTTGAACTTGACCTTCTTGAGGTTGAGGATGATTTCGGTCACGTCCTCCACCACGCCGGGCAGAGAAGTGAACTCGTGCTGGGCACCGGCGATACGCACGCTGGTGATGGCAGCACCCTCCAGGGAGCTGAGCAGCACGCGGCGCAGAGAGTTACCGAGGGTGTGACCAAAACCGGTCTCGATAGGCTCGGCAATGAAGGTCACGTGGTTGGGATCCTCCGGGTCAGCGATGCGCTTAAGCGTGTTCGGAATCTCGAAATGGGCCAGCTTGATGGGCCCCTGCTCCTGAATGATTTCGTCAGACATATTAGTGTGTTTGTGTGGCCGGGTTTCCCTCCTTGCGGGCTCTGCTTCCTGTAGGAAAGGGAGGACCAACGACCGGATTTTTAATAAACCCGCGCGGCGCAAAGGATACAGCTAAAGGCCTCACTTAGCAAGCCTTTTCTGCAAAAATGACAACTTTTGTTCCAGTTTGCCCTGATATCGGCACTTTTAATCTGCTTTTCTGCTATAAAAACGGCGCATGAAAAGAGGATTTTTCTCTTCAAAAAGAGTTTCGGCCACATTATCCGCCAGCATGATAAGGGTCTGCTCCAGATTACAGAGGAAAGGAGACACACGGTTGATGGCGCCAGAAGCCGCGTAGTTGGTACAGCCGCAGGAGTTCATGCAGCGGTGGCGGATTTCGCAGACCCGGCACTCGGGGGTAGCATTCCCGCGGGTGGCAATGTAATAATTCTGCTTTGCGCGGTCAATTCCGGTCTTCACGTGGCCAAACGAAATCTCCGGCTCATCACCCACCCCCACCATACGGGAACAGGGGAAGAAGTGGCCATCCACCGATACGGCGAGCTCCTGCTCACCAATGCGGCAGTGTACGCAACCACTCCGGGGAGGAGAAACAGCCGTGCGCATTTTGCCCTCCATCCCATCCTCGCGGAGCGGATCGCCGGCGCGGTAGGATTCCAGCACAAAGGAAGCCAGCTTCTCCAGCTGCAGGCGCAGCGATTCAAACCGGGCATCCGACCACTCGCTCCAGTAATCAAAACTGAGAGTAAACGCCCCGGGATAATGCCGGTGCAGCCACTCCACCCCCTCCAGCAGCAGATGGTGATTCGCCGGATTCACCACGCAGATGACACGGCTGCGCAGCGAAGGAAACCCACGCATGAGCTCCAGCGCCCGCGCCACATCCGCGTGGCTGCCACGGCCATCCGGGTAGCAGCGGTTCGCATCATGCATGGCGGATGAGCCATCCACCGAGAGGCCGACCAGATAATCACGCTCAGCAAGCCAGGCCAGCCGCTCGCGGGAAAGCAATGTTCCATTGGTAGTCAGGCCACAGCGCACCGCCACCCCAAGTTCGGCGGCACGTCTGGCAAAATAGTCGTGGCAATACTGCAACAACTCCCACTCCAGCAGAGGCTCACCGCCGAAAAATGCCATATCCACTCCCCTGCCCGTGCGCAATGCCTCGGCCAGCCCGGCCTCTATACCGAGCTCCGCCGTTTCACGGCTCATGCTCTGGGCGCGTTTGGCGCCGGCATAGCAGTAGCGGCAGCGCAGCGTGCAGTTGCGCGTGAGACACAGGGTAAGCTGCAGGGGGCGTTTCACGGTTTGATGATATACCTGCCCGGCAGCAGTTGCTTCGGTTTCTCTTTATCAGAAACCGGGGGCATGGTTTCCGGCGGGGCCAGCGGCGCACCGGCAGTCGGTTGATACTGCTGCTGACATGCGCTCAACGCCACACCGGCCACGGCGGCGCAGCTCAACAGTCTTTTCTTTGTTACGGGGCTTATCTTCATGGTGTATTTTCAGTTATGAATGAGTCCGGTCGTGATATCTGCCAGCTGATAGCGCACCAGCTTTGCCAGATCTGCCAACACAGCAGCGGCTTCCTTATAGATTTTGCAGCAATCCTCCAGCGAATCCACCTCAATCACACGAGTCTCCATGCCGCAATCTTAGACTACTCTCCAACAATAGTCAATCACAATGAAAAAAGTTCCCTCTATGCTCACTCTAACATTCAGATTTTACTTGTTTCTGTCCATGAAAAGGTTATAATACAGACATGAGCAAATTTCTCACCAGCATGATTCTGGCCATGGTCTGCACGGCTCAGGCTCTGACCGAAGCGGAGTTCGAAGCCCTCTACAAGCGGACGGATAAGGACGCGGATGCCTGTTACAAGCTGTACCAGGCCTACCGGGATGGCGATGGCGTGGAAAAGAACGAGACCTGCGCCCGCAAATGGCTGCTCGGTGCGCACTTGAACGGCATGCCGGTCTATAATGAAATTGCCAACCTTCCCTGGCGCAAGAAAGCCAAGCTGAAGCCGGGCCGCCAGCTCACGCCGCGTTTCAGCGAGGAAACAATACGTGAAAAGAACGAGGAGATGAAGCTGGTGGCCGAAGGAGACCACCCGGAGCTGCTCGAAATCGTCAACATCGACCTGAATAAAATCAGCACCAAGAACCGAGCCAAGCTTTACGGCGACACCAGATACAAGCTGGCCCGCAAGCTGCTGTCAGATGGAGCCGACCCGAATTGCCCGATTAAAAACGGTTACTCTGCCATGTCCAGGTTCATGGAAAGTGACGCGAGCTACCAGAAATTCGGCAACATGTTCCTTGAGGCCGGCGGCGACCTGCATTCCCGGGATTCTGCAGGAATTGCAATTGGGCTGAAGTATAACGGACCGGACGAAGATATCAAACTGAATCCCAAAATCAAAAAACGCAAACTAGAAGCGGACAAGGCACACGCCGCCAAGGTAGCCTATCTGCTCAAGAACGGCATGGATGTCAGGATGATTGACACTACGGGAGCCACCATGCTGTGCATCGCATGCATGGTGGGCAATTCTCAGACCGTCGAGTTGCTCTGCGCAGCTGGTGCCGACCCGAACCAGAAGTGTAGTCAATATGAAATTGCCTTCCCTGCCAAGACCGTGACCTATCGCAACAGTCTCATCGGAATAGTGGATGGCAATACGCCGCTGATGTTCTGCATCACCGGAGCCAAGGTAAAGCCGCTTCAGGCCCTGCTGCGCTGCGGGGCCGACCCTGAACTGGCCAATGACAAAGGAGTCAAACCGCTGGCATATGCCAGAGATATGCTCGCCAAGGCCGACAGCGACGAATACCGGGAAAAGCTGGAGAAGGTGGTAGCCATTCTGGAAGATGCCATCGCCAAGGGAACGGCTTCTTCGGACTCCGCCGGAGCCTCCACGACCGGAAAGAAAAAGAAGAAGAAAAAGAAAAACTGAGCAAACTCTCCCCCCTGCTATGTCTCGCTACACCCAGCGAGCCCTCGGTATCCTCATTCTGTTCGGAGCAGTTGTCGCCGTCTGTTTCCATGGACACGAGACCATGGGCCGAATGGCGCAGTTCTTCGGTTATCTGAGCGGCATTCTGGTCTTCAGCCTGGTTTTCAACTATTACCGCAGCAGGAGGGCACCCCGCTATCGGAAGAAACGGAGGAAACAAGCCCCTCTGCCTCCAGACCATGTGGAACAGGCAATCCGCATCATGACTCTGCAGGATGACGGGGAGCGGCATTACCGGAACCTACCCCAGGAGGTACGGAATAAGAGCATCTTCGGAGGCAAGATGCAGGATTAGCCGCGCCCGTTCCGCATTCCAGAACTAAAGGTTTTTGAGCACAGCAGGGAGGAAGCGGAGTCGTACCTGCATGGACCAAGAACAAATCAAGGAAACGGAAGAAAAGGTGGAGCAATGGATGGCAGATAAGCACCACCGCCGCTGTGTGAAAGCCGCCATGTGCGCTGCCAATGCCGTAGTGCTGCTGGGACTCACCGCCGGCCTGGCCATTTTATGGGGCAATGAACTGCGCCGGGCAAACGGCCGCATGGGCTGCTGCCGCAACGGTGCCCGGCAATAAAAATGCGCTCAACGCCACACCGGCCACGGCGGCGCAGCTCAACAGCCTTTTCTTTGTTACAGGGCTTATCTTCATGGTGCATTTTCAATTATGAATGAGGCCGGTCGTGATATCTGCCAGCTGAAAGCGCACCAGCTTTGCCAGATCTGCCAGCGAAACCTGCACCTGCAAGCCGATGCGTCCGCCGGAAAAGATGATGGAATCAAAATTCTGCGCCGTGGCATCAATGGTGGTGCGGAAGGCTTTTTTCATGCCGATAGGTGAGCAACCGCCGTGCACATAGCCGGTGAGCGGCAACAGATCCTTCTGCTTGAGCATTTCGAGCGACTTCTCACCCACTGCCCTGGCCGCCAGTTTCAAATCGAGCCCGGTCCCCACGGGAATTACGAAAACATAATGCGTTCCGCTTCGCCCGGTGGTCACCAGGGTCTTGAATACCTGCGCCGGGTTCTGCTGCAGCAGCGCCGCTACCTCTACCCCGCTGATGGCGCCCTCGGATTCGTAGGTATAATGCTGATACGCTACCTTCTTCTGCTCCAGAAGACGCATCACATTTGTTTTATCAGCAGCCTTCATATATTACTGAATAGCAGCCATCTGCCAGCTGAGAGGGCGATGAAAATCCGGTTCGCCGCTCAGGTCATCAGAGGTAGTGCAGAACTGGTAATCCGGGCTGTTCAGAATACAGGTTGCAGCCAGGCGGCAGTTGCGGACATCAATGCCGATACTGCGGAGGTAAGCCAGAGGCACGCGGGCGCTGCAGCCCCAGCCACCGGGCGTGACGCTGCCGATAGTCTCTACCGCATCAGGAACCCCTGCCCCGGCCAGCGGCTGACGGGGGCCACAGAATGCACAGGCCCACCAGGCACCATTCGGGCAGAGGTTGAACTCCATGTAATTTTTACCCTCGGCATCGGCCACAAAGAACTCAGCGGTATCGTACATCCACAGCTCTTCCTTGAACACGCCGGGCTGCGCCTCGGGATGAATCGTGACCGGAGCCGCCTGAGATGCACGGAAGACAAGGCAATCATCCTCAATACTGAAACAATACTCCACAGGTACAACCGGCTTACCATACCACTCATGAGTAAGCTGCTGAATAACCGGCTCGGAAGTGCTGATGATGTTCTGCATGCTGGCATACTAGCAGATTTTTACTGCCGATGCAAGAAATCCGCACACAATTTTTCATTAATCGTTGACAATGTCTTTTTTCCTGATAAAATCACAAACGCAGGACGAAAGAAAAGCCTGCCTATATACTATGTCTACTACTACCGTATCGTACAATCCCATCAATGCATTAACCAGCTGTCTGAAGCGCTATGCCAAGTTCGAAGGCCGCGCAAGCCGCTCCGAATTCTGGTACTGGACTCTCTCCACATTCATTATCGGCTTTGTTGTCGGCTTTGTCGGGGCCCTGACTGTAGGTGAAGAGGTCACGAACGTCATCACAAACATCCTGCAGTTAGCCCTGCTGCTGCCCGGTCTGGCCGTGGCCGTGCGTCGTCTGCACGATACCGGCCGCAGCGGCTGGAATCTCCTGTGGGTTTTACTTCCCGTGGTTGGCGCGATTATCCTGATTGTGTTCTACTGCCAGGCCAGCCGCGAGGCGAACCAGTACGGCGAAGGCCCTGCCTGCCCCGAAGCCTGATTACATTCCCGATTCAACCAGTTTCTTCCACGGCGCACCGCTCAGCAGGTGCGCCGTTTTTGTCATCCTCTCTAACGATGAGTCTGATATTTGAACGCAGTGCCCGTCATCTGCGTCAACTGACATTGTAGAAACTTGCCAAAACGCGCGCAGCTGGTAGACTGGTGCGCAAATCACGACCATGAACACACAGGAATTCAACGAACAAATTGCGCAGAAATCCGCCTGGGTAAGCGCAGTGAAACAGGAGATGGCCAAAGTGGTGGTAGGCCAGCAGAAGCTGGTGAACCGCCTGATTCTGAGCCTGCTCTGCAAGGGCCACGTGCTGCTGGAAGGTGTGCCGGGTCTTGCCAAAACCCTTTCCGTCAAAGCGCTGGCCGGCACCATGCAGGCGGCGTTCTCCCGCATCCAGTTCACGCCGGACCTGCTGCCGGCTGACCTGCTGGGCACCATGATATATAACCCGGAGGAGCGTCAGTTCACCGCCAAGAAGGGTCCCGTGTTTGCCAACCTGATTCTGGCAGACGAAATCAACCGCGCCCCTGCCAAGGTGCAGAGCGCCCTGCTGGAAGCCATGCAGGAGCGTCAGGTGACCCTGGGTGAGTGCAGCTACCCCCTGCCCAATCCCTTCCTGGTGCTGGCCACGCAGAACCCCATTGAGCAGGAAGGCACCTACCAGCTGCCCGAAGCCCAGCTCGACCGCTTCCTTTTCAAGGTGGTGGTGGATTACCCCAGCCGCGATGAGGAGCTTAAGGTGCTTGAGATGATGAGCAGCACCATGGCCACCCCCCACACCAGCCAGGTGGTTACCGTGGAGGAGCTGGAGGAATCCCGCGCGCTCATGGATCAGATTTTCATCGACCCCGCCGTGCAGCGCTACATCGTGGATCTGGTACGCGCCACCCGCACACCCGAGAAGGTGGATTCCCGCCTGGAAGGCATGGTGCGCGCCGGTGCATCCCCCCGCGCCACCATCAATATCGCTCTGGCAGCCAAGGCTCTTGCGTTCACGCGCCAGCGCGGCTACGTGACCCCGCAGGATGTGAAAGATCTGGCACACGACATTCTGCGCCACCGCATCCTCCTTTCCTACGAGGCCGAAGCTGCCAACAAGACGAGCGACAACGTCATCGACAGCATCCTCTCCAAGGTTCCCGTACCGTAAACCGCTATGGACAAAACGCAGGAAATCATGGAAAAAGTGCGCCGCATTGAGCTGCAGGCGCGCCGCATGTCCACCGCTACCTTTGCCGGGCAGTACCGCTCCGGCTTCCGTGGTCAGGGGCTTGATTTCGATGATTTCCGCGAGTATCGTGCGGGCGATGAGCCCCGCTTCATCGACTGGAAAGTACCCGCCCGCACCGGCACGCCCTATGTGCGCACCTTCCACGAGGAGCGCGAGCAAGTGCTGCTGCTTGCTGTGGATGTGAGCGGCAGCATGGACTACGCCAGTGCCGGCATAGCTGATACCAAGCGCGAATATGCTGCGCAGATTGCCGCGGTACTGGCCTACAGCGCTGCGCTGAATGGCGACAAGGTGGGGCTGCTGCTTTTCGGCCACCGCCCGCACTTCTACCTGCCGCCCGCCAAAGGCATGAAGCAATGCCAGCGCGTGGTGCGCGAGATTCTGAGCGCACCGGCAGAGGGGAGTGATGATACCGTGGATGAAGTAGCCGCCGAAATTCTCCGTACGCAGCGCAAGAGCGCCATGGTCTTCCTCATCAGCGATTTCCTCTCAGAGGTGGACAAGCAGGCTATCGGCAAGCTCAACTTCCGGCATGAGCTTATACCCGTGCGCGTGCAGGACCCGGCGGAAATCGAGCTGCCACCGGCTGGGCGCATATGCTTCCGCGACCCGGAAACCGGCGAACTTTTCGAAGGCGACCTGAGCGACAAGCTGCTGCGCCAGCAGCATGCCAAAGCCATGCAGGCGCACCGCGTGGAATGGCAGCGCGTCTTCAACCAGCTGGGCATCGATTCGCTGGATCTGCTCACCACACAGGATTTCATCCCCGCGCTGCGCAAGATGTTCAACCGCCGCAGCCGCGTTTTCGCTCACTGATTTATGGGTACAGATATTTTACAGGCAATTCCCACGCTGGAAAAAGATATACCGGCAGACCAGTTCATGGTGACCGATTTCTGGGTGCCGCTGGCCTGGGTATGCGCCATTGTCGTCCCTCTGGCAGCACTCGCAGCATGGTGGCTTATCCGCCGCCGCAGATTGCCCGCCGTACCGGGAGCCACCCCGCTGCAGGAAGCTCTCAATGCCCTTACCGAGCTGGATGCCCAGCTGCCGCCCATGCGCGAATGCGCGCTGCGCCTTTCCATGATTCTGCGTTCCTTCCTCGCCGGGCAGGCCCAGGACCCCGCCCTGTTCGAAACACACGAGGAATTCTCGCAGCGCATGGATTCACTGGCCAACGTACCGGTGAGCTGCCAGCTGGAAACACGTGATCTGCTGGACAGGCTGGTGGAGTTCAAGTACGCAGGCGAAACGGCTCAGGATGCCATGTTAGTGCACAATCTCATTGAAACCGCCCGCCAGCTCGTAAGCAAGATTGAGCGGGAGCAAACTAAAGCAGCAGGACAGGAGGTCATATCATGATGCTTACCGCCACCACTACCGCTGCCATGGAGGCTACCCGGGAGTTCACCTTTGCCCAGCCCGGGTGGCTCTGGGCGCTGCCAGCCATTCTGCTTTTCCTGTTCCTGCGCCGCCGCAAAGGTACAACCTCAAGCCTGGTGCACCCGACCATCCGCTTTGCAGCCGCGCGCCTGCGACGGCCGGCCACCCTGGCAGGGCGTATAGGCCCCATCTGCTTTGCACTGGCCATGGCGGCACTCATCATCGCACTGGCACGCCCGCAGTGGAAAAACCAGCATACGGAAGAAACCGTGAGCGGCATCGATATCATGATTGCCTGCGACCTTTCCGGCTCCATGGCCACGCAGGACATGCTGTTCTCCACCAAGGACAGATTAGGCCGTACCCAGCGGGCTGCCATCGACCGACTCACGGCAGCCAAATACGTTATCAGTGAATTCATCAGCGGCCGCCCGAATGACCGTATCGGCCTCGTGGCCTTTGCCGGCAAGGCAAAACTCTGCAGTCCGCTCACCCTTGACCACGGTATCGTGAGCTATATCATCCGGGAGTTTTATCTTGGCGATGACCGGCGCGCCGGTTACATTGCAGAAGATGGCACAGCTATCGGCACAGCCATCGCTTCTGCCGCTCTCCGACTGGATGAACGCAAAGAAACCAAGAGCAAGGTCATCATTCTGGTGACGGACGGCATGAGCAACCGCGGCAGCATCACGCCTGTAGATGCCGCCAGGCAGGCCGCCGAGCTCGGCATCAAGATTTTCACCATCGCCATAGGCAAGGATGAGCGACTGTCCCGCTACACCTCGAACATCGATACTTTCGACGAAAAGACACTCAAAGAGATTGCCCTGATTACAGGCGGACAGTTCTACCGCGCCAGCAGCGGTGCCCGCCTGCAGAAAGCATTCGAAAGCATCGACAAGCTCGAAAAAACTGAAGCTAAGAAGCGAACACTCATCAGCTTCGATGAGCTCTTCCCCTGGTCTCTGAGCGCAGCAGCCCTTTTCCTGATGCTGGGCATCGTGCTGAATTTTGCCCGCCCCAGGCCTGCACCCTGATTTTTCCTCCCCGACCATGAGTTTTCTATACCCCAATATTCTGTGGTTTCTGCTTCTCATTCCGGTGCTGATTGTGCTGGTGGTACTGGCCTGGCGCAGCACAGGCCAGGGCTGGCGCAGACTCATCTCTTCCGAACATCGCGAGCTGGTGCAGCAGCGCCCGCTCTGGCGCACGGCTCTACCCGCCACTTTGGCCTTACTGGCGCTTACCTGCACCATCGTGGCGCTGGCACGCCCTATCAATGGTTACCGTGAAGGCGGAGCCACCACTACGGGACGCAACCTGTTGATAGCACTAGACATATCACGTTCCATGGAAACAGAGGACGTGAAGCCGTCGCGCCTTGCTGAGGCTCGCGCAGCAGCGTACGAACTTATCGATGCTCTGCCGGGTGACAAAATCGGGCTTATTGTTTTCTCCGGCGAGGCTGACCTCGTAGTCCCGCTCACCTACGACCACACCGCCTTGCGTGACGCACTCGAGCAGGTGAATCGCAACTGGGCCGGTGTAGGCGGCACTAATTTCGGCATGGTACTCCGCAAAGCCATGCAGGATTTCAAGCGCAGCACTCCTGAAGGCAGCACCAATGCGCTTGTCATCCTCAGTGACGGCGAAGACACCGTAAACTCCTCGCTGGATGTAGCTGAGGAAGCTAAGGAAAGCGGGCTGCTGGTTATTACAGTCGGCATCGGCACTGCTGCAGGTGGTCCCATCCCTGATGTGCAAGGCGAAAACGGCCTGTGGCAGGATGCCAACGGCAAACACGTTATCAGTAAACTGAACACCGAATCGCTCCGCAATTTTGCCAAGGCTACCGGCGGCGATTTCTTTGTGATGGATTCCAACGCCAACCTGACAGCCTTCACCCAGGCCGCAGTCCGCAAAATCGATACTCACGAAGAAGCCTTTTCCATCAACAAAGTCCCCAACGACCTCTTCACACCCTTTGCTGCAACCGCCCTTTTTCTTCTCGTCCTGACCATGATCAGCAGCACCGAATGGAAACAGGCTAAAAGGCTTGCTGTCATTCTGGCTATAGGTGGCATGACACCTGAACTTTCTGCTGCACCGCAGCAGGAAAATGCAGCAGCATACAGCCGGGGCGTAGCCCACATGCAGGCGAACGAAGCAGAAAAGGCAAAGGAAGCATTCTCCCTTGCTCTTCTCGATGAAGACCGGGAACTGCAGGCAGCTGCTCTGTACCAGCTGGGGCAGGTGAACGCAACACAGACCTTCAACGAGCTCCGCGCTCTATATGAAGAAAACACTTCAGAAGAAGAAGGAATCTCAGAAAGCGGCGGCAATCCACCAGGAGTAACACCGGAAGCCCTGCAGAAGATAGTAGATTCTCTGAAGCAGGATATGCAGCCTTATCGTGACGCGCTACAGCTTCAACCCGGTCTCGCACGCGCGAAGAAGAACATTGCCGGCATCGAACAACTCATCAAAAAGCTTGAGGAAGAGATTGAACGCCTGAAGCAACAGCAGCAGCAGCAAGAGCAGCAGAACCAGCAGAATCAGGACCAGCAGCAGAACCAGAACGACCAGAACCAGGATTCTGAACAGCAGCAGGATCAGGATAAGGAGCAGAATCAGGATTCCGACAAGGAAAATAAGGACGACCAACAGAAAGATTCTGACAAGAGCGACAATCAGAACGAGCAGCAACAGCAGCAGGATAAACAGAACGGCGACCAGGACCAGCAGGATAAGCAGGACAAACAGAACGATCGTCAGAACCAGCAGCAACAGGACGAACAGCAGCAGCAACAGTCGCAGCAACAGCAGCAGGACGAGCCGGAGCAGCAGCAGGATAAACAGCAGCAGGCTGCTGAAGCAGAAGAACAGAAGGATGACCAGCCCAGCGATGAGGAGAAAGCCCGCCGCTACGCTGCGGCCGTTCTCCGCAGCCATATGGACGAGGAGCAAGGTTCTCCCATTCCTCATGCTGATGTACAGGTACGCCCGCCCGACAAAGACTACTAAACACCCGACTAAAGAAATTTCATGAAAAACATTATCAATCTTTTCTGTACTCTCATCTGCTGTTTCAGCAGTCTGACACTGGCCGAAATTGTGCCGGTGTGGTCTGTGGATGTAGCACTGCCCGGCGAGAAAGTAGTGCTTTACCTCGTGGATACCGATGTAGGCGAAGATTTATTCATGATTCAAAAGCGGCCTACTGTCCAGAACGCAGGCCTGGAAATCATGCAGCACTACGCCGGCGCGAACCCCATGGATCCGAATCGTGCCGCCATGGAGGTATATCCGCTGCAGATTACACCGGATGCCGCCGGTGAAGTGCGAGTGTCCGCACTGGAGGTCAAATACAATTCCGGCCGTACCGAGACCATTGAGGTGCCGGCGCTGCCCGTGGTTTCCACCAGCGCCATCCGCTGGAGCAAGGATCCGGTCAGCTTCGGCGTGCTGTGGCATACTGATATCAAGGAAGGCTACGTCCACCAGCCGGTCAAAACCGCGGTGAAGCTGCTGCTGCCCGGCGGCATCGACCCCGTCGGCACACCTCAGCTTAATTCCGTGGACGTGCGCGTGGGTAGCTTCCAGCCCACGCTTCAGGGTGTCCTGGCCATGATTCATAACCAGGCCATCGGCACCACCACCGCATACGCCAAGAATAAAAACTGGCGAACGGTAGATTTTACCGGTACTCTTACCCCCTTCCGTGAGGGAAATTCTGATGTGGCAGGCAAAATCATTCTCGAACAGCGTCAGGGCTTCTTCTCCCTTATGCGCGCCGAGGCAGAGCTGCCCGTGCTCACACTGGGTGCCCTTCCCCTGCCCCCGGGTGCACCTGCCAACTTTGCGAACATGGTGGGCGAATATACCATTTCGGCTGCTACCCAGGCCAAGACTCTCGCCATGCACGAAGCTGTAGAGGTTGAAATCACCGTAAAGGGCACCGGTAACCTCGAGCAGCTCGAATGCCCCGCCCCCACTGATGCCGCCGATTGGAAACTTGTGCCTGCCACGCGAAAGCCTATCGTCGGGCCGAACGGAGAACCCCTCGGCATGGTGTTTAGTCAACTTCTGAGACCTACAGCAGAGGTAGGCGGCATTCCCTCATTTGCATTCTCCTACTTTGACCCGGAGCGCATGGAATATCGTCAGGCAGCCACAGCCCCTATTCCTCTGCAGTGGCGTGAAACTGACGCTGCAGGCAGCGGAATCCAGACGACGGCAGTAGCCGAGCCTCCGCCTGCCGGCACCATACCGGTTGCAGAAATGACCGACATTTACGGCTACATGCCGCGCGCCATGTACGGCAACAGCATCACCCTGCCGCGCTGGCTCTGGTATCTGCTTTACGCACCCGCTCTGATGATTTTCGCCCACATGATTATCAAGTCTTTACGCAACCGTATGGCCGCCGGAGCCGCAGGCCGTGCCCGCGAGCGTGAACTCAATGAACTGGCAGCCCGCCGGGATGGTCTGAGCTTCCTGAAAGGCGTGGGAGCCTACATCGAAACGCACGTCGCCCCCGGTAGCATGACACCAGAGCTGCAGCAGATTCTCGACCGCCGCGACGAGGAAGTCTTCCGCCCGGATGCCGAAACAAGCATCAGCCCGCAGGAGCGCAACATCATCATGCGCGCCCTGCGCCGCATCGGCACCACGGCCACGCTCCTGCTGCTCAGCATTCTGCCGCTTGCTCAGGCCAACAGCGCACAGGATGACTACAAGGGCGGCCAGTTCAGCAAGGCCATTTCCAAGCTGGAGAGCGTGCAGAACTACCCGGATGCCCTGCGCCAGTACAACATGGGCAACTGCTACTACCGCCTGAATCAGCCCGGCAAGGCAGCCTTGTGCTACGCCCGCGCGCTGCAGGAAAACCCCGGATTCAGCGAAGCCCGCTCCAATCTCGCCTTCATCCAGCGCAAGGAAGGAGCTCTTCTGCCTTCCGGCAGTATTACTGATGATATTTTCACGCTGCTCACGCCCTCTCAGTTGTGGGTAGCCAGCATCGTAAGCAGCGCTGTACTGCTGCTCTGCATCGCCCTGCTTATCCTGCGCAGGAAGGAATCCAAGCCCTGGCTGCAGACCTGCACCGGCATCAGTCTGGTTGCCACCCTGCTCTGCCTTGCCGACTGGGGGTACTACACCACCCGCCAGACTCCGGATTTATCATCGCTGCCTCCGGCAGATGTGGCATACGTCCTGAAATCCACCGAATTGCGCAGCATCGCAGACACCAAGGGAACCGGCATCATGACCCTGACTCCCTCTACCCCGCTGCATCTGCTTGCCGCACGCGGCAGTCACGCCTACGTTGAAACATTCACCGGAGTACGCGGCTGGCTGAGCGCAGCTGATATTGAAACCCTGCAGTCCGGTGGCGCAGCCCCTGAGTTGCCGGTCATCATACGCTTCGAATGAAAAAGTCGTTTCTGATTCTGGCGGGCGTTCTTTCTACCATCCTGCTCATCCTGCCGCTGGCGTGGTGTTTCGGGCTTTGGTGTTACCAACCCGTCAGCATTATCCCCACAGCTCTTCTGCTTGCAGGCGCAGCCATCTGGTGGTGGAAACGCAGCCGCCCCTCGGTGCATCTGGTACTCTGGCTCCTGGTGGTGGTGAATAGCATCACCTACCTGCTCATTCCAGGCCCTGCTCCGGCCGCCTGGCAAAAGCCGTGGGCTGTTGCTCCTGAGTTCATCCAGGACGGCGATATGCTCACCATCCGGAACATCCGCGACTTCCGCTACCGCACAGAAGAGGACAGCGATGCACGCTACCGCACAGAAACCTACGACCTGAGCACCCTGGATGGCGTAGATTTTGCCGAATGCCACTGGGATGGCATGACCGCCATCTGCCACACCATGCTCAGTTTCCATTTTGCGGATGGACGCCGCATTGCGGTCTCCGCCGAGACTCGTGTGCCAGAGGGTGAGGAACAGGGAGCCATTCCCGGGCTCTACAAACGCTTCGGCATTCTGTACCTGTTCGGCACGGAGGAAGACATCTACGGTCTGCGCACCAACATCCGCCACGAGGATCTGAGCATTTATCCCCTCAACATCAAAAAAACAGGAGCCCGCAAGCTGCTCCAGCACTACATCAATCTGGCACGCGAAGCCGAATCCTCCCACCGCGCGTACAACACCATCTCCGACAACTGCTCCACCGGACTCATCAGCGGATTCCGCACACTGGTACCCCATATGGCCCGCAAATATGACTTCCTGCCCCTTCATAATGGTAGTATTGCCGGGCTTCTCATTGATTACGGAGCCGTTCAGCACACGTCCGGCGAAACAGCTGAGCAGATTCGCCGGCGCTGCTACGTGGGCTACGACATTCCCCTGGAAAATTACTCCGAAAACCTCCGCAGGAAAATTGCTAAGTAAATGCTCAAATCCATGCTGAAAGATATTGCAACGCGCAAAGCCATCACGCTCCTTACAGATTCCTTGCTGGGGCGCGCACTGGTGCGAAAACTCGTAGCCCAGCTGAGCAAGCAGGTCGGCGCACCGCTCCAGGCTCAGCCCTGCGACGATTCCCCCGGCTTCTGGCTGGTGACAGCGGGCGAACCAGGTGCTGATCTGCAGCTTCAATGCCGCATCCGGACCGAAACACTGGCGGAAATCATCGAGCTCGCCGCAAAAGCCTGGCTGGAGGACAAAGCGCTGGACATGAAAGAGCTTCAGCCGATTCTCCTGCGGGCGTTGAATAAAAGTGTCATTCCTCAAGCGCCGCATTCAACATAAGCGCATGCCTCAGCGGTGCCACATCGTGCACACGGTGCATATCGGCACCACGGGCGGCGGCCAGCAGGCTCATCACCACTGTGGGCAGAGGATTCTCACGCGGCAGCGCCCCCTCACCAAGAATTTCCCCGAGAAAGCGTTTGCGGGAAAGCGCCATGAGCATGGGCAGATTCTGCACTCGCAGCGACTCCAGATTCCGGATAAGCGCCAGATTATGCGCCCTTGTCTTACCGAAGCCGATTCCAGGGTCCAGGCAGATACGCTCCGGGGCGATTCCTGATGCCACCGCCAGCGCTACACGAGCGGCGAAGAAATCCCGCACCTCCGCCACCACATCATCATAACGGGGAGCTTTCTGCATGGTTTCCGGCGTACCCTGCATGTGCATGATGACTACGCCACAGGGCATCTCCGCACACACGCAGCGCATCTCCGCATCGGCCAGCCCGGTAATATCATTCACCACATCCGCCCCAGCCTGCAAGGCCGCGCGAGCCACTTCTGCATGGCGGGTATCAATAGAAAGCCGGAGTTTCGGGAACTCTGCCCGCAAAGCGGCAATGATCGGCTGCGTGCGGCGCAGTTCCTCTTCCACCGCCACCTCTGCTGAACCGGGGCGGGTGGATTCACCACCCACATCAATGATATCTGCCCCCTGCTCCACCAACTCCCGGGCATGCGCCATCGCCGCCGGCAGGGAATCATGCAGACCGCCGTCCGAAAAAGAATCCGGAGTCACGTTCAGGATTCCCATAATCGCCCCGCGGCTGGGAAATTGCCACAGTTCGCGTGCCAGCTGCCAGCTGCGGGGGTGATGCTGTTGAATACGGGACTCCATGTGCCCGCAGTATATCCACCCGCATTCCCAGCGTCAAGAAAAATGCTTTAAGGCCCGGTGAATGTGCATTGTTTCGGGGCTGTTTCAAATTTACTGGTAGATATATATGCACCAGAACCAGCTAACGTGATGAACGAACAAAGATTACGCGTTTGAATAATGAAGCAGTAGCTACAAAATCGGGATTGGGGATTTCTAATAAGTCAGGAAATCACCATGCAACCCGATAAATTGAACTTTGTTGAGGTGAGCGAAGCGAACAAACTTAAAAGCCCGCGTCAGCGGGCGACATATCAATAGCGGGGTGAAGAGAGGCGCGCGTAAGCGTGCCTCTCGCAACCCCTCGTTTGATAAATAAACAAATAAAACCCGTGAAACGGGTGACATAGGGCTTTGGCTTTCAACTTTCCCACGGCTTCTGCCCCCCGTTCCACGGGTTCCGGATTATTTTTTGCATACGAGGGGTTCCGCCCGCCAACGCTACGCGTGACGGGCTCTACCCCTCGCTATTGATATGCCGCCCTCCGGGCTCAAAGTTCCGCTCGCCGTTAGCTCGCCAACTTCCAATTTGACTGGCAGAATGAGTCAGCAAATCTAAAACAGCCCCATTGTTTCACCATTGGCTGCAGAAACAGCTTGCGGAATGGTGCAGGCGGTGATAAAATAAAAGGGTAAATGGGCAAGCTTGCTAACAGAGTTCGCTGGGGATGGAAAGGCATGCGTCAGTTTCTGGCGCAGGGTATGATTGACCCTCTGCCGGCGCGGCATGCGCTGCAGGGTTACACCTTGGGCAAGGCCGGGCGCGATTTGAAAGCAGCCACTGATGTGGCGCTGGTCGGGCTGCCGCAGGGCATGGCCTTCGCCGCCATGGCCGGGCTGGACAGCATCTATGGTATCATGGCTGCCACCGTGGGTACTTTCATTGCCCCGCTCTTCACGCGCTGCAGCCTTACCGTCAGTGGTCCGAGCAATGCCACCGCCTTCATGCTTGCCAGTTTCTTTCTGGCATCATCCCCCGCCATCCAGAGCCAGCCACACATCTTCGTGCCGCTCATCGTGTTCATGGCCGGTCTGCTCTGCGTTATCGGCGCTTTCGTGAAAGCCACCGAAATGCTGCAATTCGTAAGCCGCAGCGTGCTGGTGGGCTACGTGACCGGTGCCGCCACGCTCATCATTGCCTCGCAGACCCGCTACGTGCTGGGCATTAACGATGTGGACGCCGGCAGCTCTTTCTTCACGATGACCAGCGCCATTCTGAACAACCTGCACCTCGTGCAGTGGCAGCCCATCGTGCTCGGCGTGCTGAGCTTTGCCATGTTCATCCCGCTGAAGAAATACCTGAAGCGGCTTCCCACATTTGCTGTGATTCTGGTAGTGATGAGTATCCTGAACTGGGTACTGAGCCAGCCCTGGGCAGGCGGCAGTTTTGCCGGGGTACGTATGCTCAAGGATTTCACCATGAGCGATCTGGTGTGCAACCCGCCCGCCGTGTGGGAACTGCCGGCATACATCAACGAGCTTTTCCCCGTCATTGTGGGTATTGCGTTCCTCTCCACGCTGGAGCAGACCGTGATGAGCAAGACGCTCTCCGCCAAGACCGGTGAACCGCTGAATCTGAACCAGGACACCTTCGCCGTGGGCATGGCCAACATGGGATCTGCGCTCACCACCTCACTTCCCTGCTCGGCCTCGCTCACTCGCTCCATGCTCAATTACACCGCCGGAGCAGCCACGCGATTTGCCGGTGTATACTGCGGCCTCATCTGCCTGGGAATCACCTTCATTCTGGCAAACTTCCCACTCATCTCGAAGATTCCGCACAGCGTGCTGGCCGCGCTGGTGCTGGCGAATGCGATTTCGCTGTACGACAAGAAGCTTCTGCGCATCTGTTTCCGCTCCACCCCGGGAGATGCCGTGGTGCTCTTTGTCACCTTTGTGGCAGCGCTGCTGCTGCCGCTGCACATCGCCATTTTCGTGGGCGTGGTCATATCGGTGTCACTCTTCCTGCGCAAAGCGGCCAAACCCGAACTGGTGGAATATACGCTGGATGACCAGGGCACCCTGCTGGAACTGGCCCACAGCAAGAAGCGCCTGCCGCAGATTTCCATCGTACACGTGGAGGGCGATATCTTCTTCGGCGCGGCAGATATGTTCCGCCGCCAGGTCGCCCGTATTGCAGAGGACCCGAGTCTTGCCGTGGTCGTGCTGCGCATGCGCAACGCCCGCAATCTGGATGCCACCTCAGTCTGCGCCCTGGAAGAGCTCATCCGGTTCATCCGCGAAAAAGGCCGCCATATCATCATCTCCGGTGCCAGCCGCGAGGTATTCCGCATCCTACAGCGCAGCGGTGTACTGACACTCCTGCAGGAAGGCTGCGGCAAGGGAGAGAGCAACATCTTCCTCATTGAGCCTAAGAACCCGAACATGTCCACCCGCAAGGCACTTATGCGCGCTCAGGCCGTACTCGGCACCCGCGAGGCAGATATCTCCATCTACACCACTGAAAACAGATGAGCCATCCCCACGCGCAGGAAATCGCCCAGGCGCTGGTGGATTGGTTTACCGTCCACGGCCGCGACTACCCCTGGCGGCGCACCACCGACCCCTGGGCTGTGCTGGTGAGCGAAATCATGCTGCAGCAGACCACCATCCCCACGGTCCTTGGTCGCTACGAACGGTGGATGGAGCAATTCCCCACACCTGCCCACCTGGCTGCCGCCAGCGAGGAAGAAGCACTGCGCTCGTGGGAGGGGCTTGGCTATTACCGCCGCGTGCGCGCGCTGCAGGCAGCCGCCCGCGCCATTGTGCAGCAACATGGCGGCATCTTCCCGCACACCGAAGCAGAAATCCGGGCCCTTCCCGGCATCGGCGACTACACAGTAGGTGCAGTGCTCAGTTTAGCTTTCAACACCCCCGCCCCGCTGGTGGATGCGAATGTATCCCGCGTCTTTGCCCGCCTGTGCAACGACTCCACCCCCGTGGATTCCCCGACCGGCCGCAAAGCACAGTGGAAAATGGCAGCAGATATGGTGCACCGCAGCAATCCGCGGGCGTACAACTCGGCGCTCATGGAGCTGGGCCAGACCATCTGCACCGGCAGCGCGCCGAATTGCCTGCTCTGCCCGGTGCGTGAATGGTGCCGCGCCACCAATCCCGAGGCTCTGCCTGTCAAGATGCCCAGAAAGGAAATCACGGCGGTCGAGCATCACGATATCTTCCTGCTCACCGAGGCCGGAATTCTTCTCGAAAAACAAACCGACGGCAAGCGGCACGAGGGTATGTACCGACTCCCCCGCCGCAACCCCGATGAGCTGACCAGGCTGCCGGAACTCTGCAGCCAGAAATACAGCGTGACGCGCTACAAAGTAACGCGTCACCTCTATCAGGCGCCGGAAGACACCGCAGCCCGCAAGGGCGAGGAGTTCATCCCCCTCGACCGGCTGGAAAGCATCCCGATGGCCTCGCCGGACCGGAAAATACTCCGGCGCTTTATTCCGTCAGCCGGCGTACCTCCGCGAAGCCATTCGTAAGAGCAACGATTTCCACTTCATCGCCGGCGGCGAGACCATCGCGAGAACCTGCGGAAACAGGCAGAATCTGGTCGCCGAACTTGATGCAGAGCGAATCGCCCTCACCGAGAATGCGCCCGCGGGTGCCGGCAAGGCTCTCCTGCGCCTCCTTCGGAGCCTTGCGCATGATGACATCCATCACCAACCGGCGGACGCCATGCGTCCAGATGGTGTAGTACAGCACTGCGCTGAGAATCAGGATGAGGATGAACACCAGCACCATCCACTGCACCGGCAGGTCAAACTGCATCGTCCCCCAGAGGGCAAACACCAGCAGAGAAATCCATGAGAGGACCTCGGTGTTGCAGAATACATCGAGCACCAGCAGGGTAAGGCTGATGGCAAGCATCCAATGCAGGAACACCCCGTTTGACACACCGAAGAAATCGGCGAGAAGAACAGCAGAATCCATGGACAGCATCAGCGTTTGAGATCCACCACGGCCGGAACGCTGTTCGGCAGGTACACGGTGGAAGCGGGGTTGGTGGAAATAGTGGCGTAGCCCTCCAGAGCCTGACGGTTCATCAGCACCTTGGCCGCGGCATCGGCACCGATAATGGCAGCGAGCCGCTCCACATAGGCAGCCTCAGCCTCGGCCGCCAGGCGCAGTGCCTCCGCAGCACCCTGGGCACGCAACACAGCCGCCTGTTTCTCAGCTTCGGCCAGGCGGATTTTAGCGGTGCTTTCACCCTCTGCCTGCAAGGCGGTCGAGCGGCTGATGCGTTCGGCCTCCATCTGGCGCAACATAGCCTCGCGGGTTTCCGTATCGGTGGTGAGTTCCTTGATTTCGATGGAAGTAATGGCAATGCCCCAGCGGGCTGCGGTGGAAGCCACAGAAAGGGTCACCTTCTCCGACATCTCGGAACGGGAGGACAGAATCTCGTCCAGATTCCGGCTACCGATAAGCGAGCGCATCTCATTAAGCACCAGCTCTATGAGCGACTGATGAAGCCGCTCCACTTCGTACACCGCCTTGATGGGGTCGGTGATACGCCAACGCATCACGCAGTTCATCTGCATGGTGGCATTGTCCTTGGTAATGCAGGAGCGCGGCTGCGTATCGAGCAACTGTTCCGTCAGCTCGATGAAGTAGCCGTCCTTATTGGTCAGCGACCCCCAGGCGGGAGAAACATCACGCAGACGCTGCAGGAAAGGAATGCGGAACTGCAAGCCACTCTTCTTGACAGAGACAGGCTTGCCGAACATTTCGACAATGGCGCAGTGGCCTTGCTTCACTGTAAAGATAAACATAGTTCAAGTATATTGGAATTAACGGATAAAGTGAGTCCAGGCGCGCTCTTCGCCCAGCTCGGGGTGGGCAGGTCCGGAGGCAATACACTGCATGAGCCAGGCCATATTCTGACCCAGGTGGCGGAGCGTCTGCACACCCTCGGCATCCTGCTGCACCTCACCGGGGCGCATGCCGTAAATCATGTTCCAGTAGAAGGAGCTCACCAGCGGCTGCTTGTTGTAGGTGATGTACTTGTTGAGACGGTCGAGCGTGGTGCTGGCGCCACCGCGGCGAGCCACCGCTATCGTAGCCCCGGGTTTGTAAGCCAGCTTGGCACCGGCAGAATAGTAGAGGCGGTCGAGCAGCGAGCAGAGAGCACCATTCGGCCCGGCGAAATACGTGGGGCTGCCGATGACAATGCCGCCAATCTCATCGAGCTGGTTGTAAATGTGGTTGTAAAGCTCGTCGTTCATGCCGCAGCGTCCGGTCTTGAGGCAGGCCCGGCAGCCGATGCATCCCTGCACAGGTGCTGTGCCAATCTGCACAATCTCCGTTTCCACACCCGCGGCATTCATGGCTTCAGCGACCATGGAAAGAGCCTGGAAAGTGTTGCCATTTGCATGCGGACTACCATTGATAAGAAGAGCTTTCATGTGCTGTAGTCTACCATGCCACTCATACTGACTCAAGGAAATAATACACAGACAACGCACAGAGCATTTGTGGATGTAGAATGTAGAAAGTAGAATTTTGAATGTGCAAGTTCCCGTCTTCGCGTCACGGCTGGCGCCGTGCTTGCTACGCCGAGGCTGGCCCCGCGCCTACGGCGCGGCAGTATCAATGCGCGCTCCGCGCGCCTAACTACAATACTTCGTAATTCGTAACTCGTACTTCGCAATTCAATTCACTTACACTTGACTACCCCGTTCTATCCTGTACAATATGAGGACACAAGCCATGAAACGCCCCAGTCAGAAGAAACTTAAGAAAAAGCTGTTTAATGCGGTCTATGATGATAATCTCCCCGCAGTATACGAAGCTCTGAGCGACGGAGCCGACATTGACTCGCGCGACGAGGATGGCTGGACGGCGTTGATGATAGCGGCGGATAGAGTAAGTGCAGGCTCCAGGCAGGTTCTGAGAGAGCTTCTGCGGATGGGAGCAAATCCGGCACTGGCAGCACACGATGGCACCACAGCGCTGATGCTGGCAGCAGTCAACAATCATGCAGAACTCCTGCCCATGCAGACCGAATTGCTAGCTGCATGTGATGATTCCGGTCAGGATGCCCTCATTTATGCCGCAAAGGAAGGAAAACACCAGAACCTGCGGCTGTTTCTGGCGCATGGAGCCTCACCCCGCACCCGGGATGAAAACGGATGGATGGCTCTCCACCACGCAGCCTTTGCGGGGCATTCAGAATGCGTTTACCACCTTCTTAAAGCCGGAGCACCCGTCAATGCAGCTACAGAAGAGCAGCATTTCACCCCCCTGCACCTTGCGGTGCAGGAAAATCATCCCCGATGTGTGCAGCAGCTCCTGTACAAGGGAGCAGATGTACTCTGCACCAATTTCATCGGACAGACACCGCTTTCTGCCGCTGCTGAGGATGGCAGGGTGGAATGTCTGCGGCTCATTCTCACTGCCAGCTCCGACCTGCCAGAAGCAGCGATGAACAAGGCCACGCAGATTGCCGTGGAGGAAGGGCATGCCGAATGCCTGCAAATGCTGCTGCGCCACGGCGGCTCCCCTTCTGCTCGCAATGAAGATGGATTGTCCCTGCTCTGTCTGGCTGCTTTCTACGGACAGATTGACTGCGTGGAGCTGCTACTGGAGCATGGTGTACCGTTGAACGAGACTGACGCACAAAGACGCACTGCGTTATACTATGCCACCAACGAAGGGCGTACTACCTGCGTGAAATACCTGGTGGAACATGGCGCCACCCCCTTGCCTTCAAAAGGTATGCTCGACAAACTTTCCCAATTCGGTCGCAGGCTCGGCAATCAGATGCTGTCGGCCGTTCAGGAACTCATCGTCAATGAAGAAGCTGGCGAAACGAGTCTCATGGTAGCTGCAGCACAGAACCGCACCGATTTCATGCGGCAGGCGCTGAAAGCCGGCGATTCGGTGGACGATGCCAATGTACACGGATGGACACCTCTGCACTATGCGGCCTTCCACGGCAAGGAAGAAGCGACCCGGTTACTGCTGAAGAATGGAGCAGACCCGCTCTGGCAGGAAACGCAGGAGGACGATGAGGAAGAGGATGATGAGGACAATAATGAAAAGGGCGACACACCTATCCAGATTGCCCTGGAGCGTGGTCACGCGACCTGTCTTCAACTCATGATTGACGCAGCTGAAACCCACCGGCTGGATGAATGGCTGTGTATCGCTGCCACCCACGGCCGTATCGAATGCGTTGAGGTGCTGCTGCATGCCGGGGCCAATATCTCCACACCATTCCATTACCGGACACCGCTTATCTGTGCCGCTGCAGGCGGGCATTGCGCATGCCTGAAATACCTGCTGGACAAGGGCGCTGAACTGCAGCCACGGGCTCTGAACGAAGCTGCCGGAAACGCGCAGGCTCGCATGGTGAAACTCCTGCTGGAGCTTGGGCTTTCCTCGAATGACAGCCCTGGCACCATGACTCCCCTCATGGAAGCGGCCCAGGCTGGTAGTGCCGAATGCGTACAGCTTCTCCTGGCACACGGGGCAAAACCGAATACCAGGGGTGTGGATAACTGGCCGATGCTCATCTTTGCAGCACAGGGCACCAATGCAGAATGCACACGGCTTCTGCTGCAGGCCGGAGCAAAGCCTGACAGTCGCAACAAAGTTAAGCTGAACGCACTCCACTATGCGGTAGACAACAACCAGCAGGATACAGTCGCGGTGCTGCTGGAATACAAGGCCAATCCCACTCTGCGGGATAATTCAGACCATACCGTACTCGACATAGCCATCAAACAGGATTATACCGAGTGTATTCAGCTGCTGGCGGAATGCAATCCTCCCGGCATGGATTACCAGGCCTACCTTTCCTCAGCGCTGAAACAAGCCCTCACTGTCGGGAATGCAGGATTGGCTCAATACCTCATCAGCAAGGGTGCTGACCCGCACGCAGTGGATGAAGTCGGCTTCAGCCACCTTATGCACGCCGCCCGCGGCGGAAACCCGGATTGTGTCCGTCTGATGCTCAGTCATGATTTTTCCGTTGAACCAAGGGAAAAAGGCACGACATCGGCTCTGCACATGGCCGCGGTAAGCGGCAACGCGGAATGCGTCCGGATTCTGCTGGATGCCGGGGCTGATATTAACGCCTGCAGTCCGACCTGTCCCACGCCTCTGCATTATGCTCTGAGCAACAATCACACCGAATGCGCGCGGCTTCTTCTGGAACGCGGAGCTTCCCCCGATGCTGAATCTTCTCCGGGCTACACCCCGCTGCACGAAGCAGCCACCGAATCCTCCGAATGCCTGCACCTCATCCTGGAATATGGGGTGCGTGTCAATGTCCGCGAAGAGGGCTCCGGGATGACTCCGCTCATGAAATGCGCCAGATACGGTCTCCCCGCATGTGCTGAAACCCTCCTCCGACACGGTGCCGATCCTGATATCCGCAATAACGAGGGGCAGACCGCCCTCGATATTGCCCGCAAACGGGGTGCGGTCGGCATAGCCCGCATGCTCAAAAAGGCCATGGAAGCCTGAACAACGAGGACACGACACCCGCTCGACGGAGCAAAATCAGGTCTGTTTCAGATTTGCGGGGCACGCAATATATAATGCATTGGCATGATAAGCCTATCGCCGACAAATCGGCAATTGTCGAAGAGCTGGCGAGCCATAGGCGAGCGGAATTTTGAGCCCACGGAGTGGGCGAAAGATGAAAGGCAGGGGTCAGCCCGCTTTAGCGGGCGCAGCCCCTGCAATAACAAAAAGTTGAACGGAGCCCGTGGAACGGGTGACAGAACAAAGGCAATGAGTCAGGCCACCGCTCTGTCACCCACTCCGTGGGCTCTGATTATTTTTTATGTGCCAACCGGGGCTGCGAGCGCTGACGCGCTCTTACCCCGGCCTACTATCTTTCGCCCACTTTGTGGGCGAAAAATTCCGCTCGCCTTTGGCTCGCCAATCTCGGATTTATCGCTACTGCTTAATTATGTCAACGCGTAATCTTTGT
>JAZONE010000035.1:0-5419 GCA_045654325.1 Akkermansia sp. | reverse complement strand
GGTGGGAGGTACGAAGTGAAAGTTCCGCGAGCCTTGCGGCTCGCCATTTGTTATCAATAGAAAACACCTGCAGGCGCAGCCTGCCTGACTTTATACTTCGCACTTCCCACCTCGTACCTCGTACTTCTGCATATTCCAATTTATCGAGATACGCTGACTTATTAGAGTCCCCATAATTGTTTTGCTTATACCGGAATAAATTGAAGCTGCGGATTGCTCCGCAGCTTTAAAGATTGGCTATAAATTAAAAACGGTTGATTTTTATTCAAAGTTGAACGTCATCCCATCGCGGGTAATCGGTGTCTCGAAGTCTATTTCTACCTTATCCTCCGTATCAGGATTGTCTCCGATAAAGGTGAAGGTGGAAGCATAGGTACCTCCCTTTTTAGATGTATATGTCATCGTAATGACAGGCTTGGGGAATCCGTAAAGGGTACCATCAATATCAAATTCATCTGGAAGAAACTCTGCAAAGTACATTCGTACACCTTCATCTATGCCGAAGTTGTCTGAACCCTGCAGTTCTATTTGAAGACGTGTCTGCTCGCCGTTTTCGCTGGGAGCCGCAGGATTGTCTTCTCCGACCTGTATCGTGACCTTACCTTGATACGGAGTACTCTCCTTCTCCTCACCAAACGATACCCAGGCGGCATATGAAGTTTCGTCTATTTTATCACCAAACTCCACTAACATGGAACCGGCAAATAGCGGAGAGTAATAGCGTATTTTTTTGCCCGAGTATCCAGTACTGCCACCTCCCCCGCCGCATGATGTAAGAGTCAAGCAAGAAACCATACCGCAGAGGGCCAGGAGAGGAAGGAAAATCTTTTTCATATGATCCGTAAATTTGTTAAAGGGTGTAATAAGCCTTACTAAGGCTGCACTCCTGGGTGAATCGCCGGAACAGATAATATGATAATCAATGGATTGTATGAATAAATTCTGATAAAGTCTGCTTCAATGCCGTGCTGTTTCCCAGAAGCGCTGCGCGGCTGCTGCGGTGGCTGGGCGCATGTAGCGATTGCGCAGCTGGCTGAGGTTCCTGTGCCCCATTTCGAGCTGCAGCTCGGGCAGATTCCGGAAATACGCAGCATGGTAGGTTGCAAAAGTGTGGCGACAGGTATCGGCCACCCAGTGGTCAAACCCGGCCTGGTTGCGCAATACGCGCCAGCGGCGCTGCCAGTTTGGGGGAATAATCCGTTGTCCGGGCGTCAGATGCTCGCAGCCCCGCAGCGGCACCACGCGCCCACCGCCGGTTTTAGCGGTAGCGGGGCGGATGATGACCACCCTCTCCTGCCAGCAGAAGTCCTCCGGTTTCAACCGGGCAACCTCCGTTGGTCGCAGACCAGCATAAAGCATCAGGCGCAGAGAAAGCTGCATATCACTTCCTTTAGCCTGTTCCAGCAACTTCTCTGCGGCTTCCGGCGAAAGGGGCTCTATGGTCTTTTCCTCCAACCGCGGCACATCTATGCGGCTGACGGGATTAGAATCGCACCATTCCTGGCGTATACCATAGGCAAAAATACTGTGCAGCACAGCCCGGGCTTTCACGTAGCCGTTATTGAAGGAGGGAAAGGCCTTCTGGAGCAGCTCCCGGCATTGTTTCGGCCTCATACTGCGCAACGGCATGCGGCTGAACTCATCCACACGCAGCAGGCGGCGTACATAATAACGCAAATCGCGGCGAGAAACCGGTCTCAGCCGCGCGTTCCTGGCTTCCACGCTGGCCCATGCGGCCTGCTCCAGTGTGACGGTGTGTGCCTCCTGCTCCAGCACCTGCACCCCGGCATGCAGTGTTTTTCGCATCAGTTCCATGAGCGTGCCACGCGAGCGCCGCCGCACCCGGCGTCCCAGAGCCTCCTGCAGCTCCAGCACCAGACGCGCGGCATCCACTATGTTCAAGGCGCTATCCTTCAATAACTCCTCAGCGGTAATATATTCCTGGTTCATGTGGTCTGGTATACCCCGTTTTCATCAAAAATCAACCCATTTCAGGCTCCGTTTCATCACTTCTGCGACCACTCATACTCCCATTCCGGCCGTGGGTAATAAAAAAAATGCCACGCAGTCCAACTTTTTTCTTGCTTTCCCACGCGCCTATGCTAGACTACAGCCTTAGTAAGGCTTATTACACCCTTTAACAAATTTACGGAACATATGAAAAAGATTTTCCTTCCTCTCGTAGCCCTTTGCGGCTTGGTTGCAGGTCTGACTCTCACCTCCTGCGGCGGCGGCGGCGGCGGTGAAGGCACTGCCGGCAAAACATATCAGTTCAAGCGCGACTTCGCCGTCATGGAAATTGCCTTCGGCAATCGCAAGGGTGATCCCCAGGAAACTCCGGAGGGGACCGAACAGTACTACAATGGTTTCGTTTCATACAAGGACGAATCCGGTTCCAATGATACTTCAATGACCGAACAGGACGAAGTTACCATCACAGTGAAGCAGAATGATGAAGGCATCACCATCCACGTGACCGGTCAGTCCCCGACCAACCTGCAGGAGAACTCCGTTCTGGCTTTCCTTGGTCTTCGCATCAAGGATGAAAACGGCAACGAAGGTCAGGTCGACCCCCAGAGCTCCGATTACACCATCGACCTCAAGCTGCCCTCCTGGCCGGACAAAACCCCTGTCACCGGTAAGCTGGTTGTGACCAAGCTCACAGTTGACGAGGAAGACGCCGAAATGGACAATAATGTGGAAGACGATCCTGATAATCCTGTGGTTCCCGTTCCCCTGCAGAGCGAAGTGGACATTACCGCTGAGCGAGTACTCTAAGATTTCACCAAAACATAAACAAGAAAGAACCCGGATTCTGAAATCCGGGTTCTTTTTATTTCCAGAGAGTCGGGTTGATACCTATCGTACTTCTTGTTGACGAATGACTATCAGCCCAGCTCCCTGCGCCACTGACGCAGCGCATTCAGTCAATCATCAATCCTCCTCCCGCTCTGTTTCTGTACGGAGCTCCTCACAGCCGGTGGCGGAAATCATCCTCCGGCTGAAGAGCGGCCACAAAGGCAACGAGGAGATCAATGCAGCTCTGCACGTCGCGCATGTCGGCGGTTTCCACGGGGCTGTGCATATAGCGCAGGGGAAGCGAGAAACAAGTGGCGGGCACACCACTGCGGGAGCGGTAGACCTGATCCGTGTTGGTACCGGTAGAGCGGCCGGTGGTTTCGCGCTGCAGGGGAATTTCCTGCTCGAAGGCCAGGCGTTCAATACGGGCGTTCACATTCGGGTGGCAGACGGGGCCGAAGCTGAGGCAGCCGCCCTGCCCCAGGCGCACGTCGCCATAGCGCCCCTTGTCCAGCCCGGGGGAGTCAGTGGCATGGGTCACATCCAGACAGATGGCGGCATCCGGCTGCAGACGGAAGGCCAGCATACCCGCGCCCACGCAGCCTATTTCCTCCTGCACGGAGTTGGAGAACACCACATTCCACGCCGGCTTTATTCCCTTTTCTACCAGGGTGCGGGCTACCTCTGCCAGAATAAACCCGCAGAGGCGGTCATCCAGCGCGCGGCAGACCAGGCGGCGGCCATCGTTCAGCATGAGCGGGCCATCGCAGTACACGCCCACGCTGCCCACGTGCAGACCCAGGGCCTCCACCTCCTCGCGAGAATCGCAGCCGAAATCCACATAGAGTTCATGCAGCTTGGGAGCCTTCTCATCCGCAGCACCACCGCGCAGATGAATGGCAGTATTGCCGGTGATACCGATGACCTCGCCATCTGTCCCGATGAAGCGGATGCGGCGCCCGCGGGCGATGGCTACATCACTCCCGCCCACGCGCTCCACGCGCGCAAAGCCGGAGTCGTCAATATAGCGGATGGAGAAGCCGATTTCGTCGGCATGGGCATCCAGCATCAGGGTGGGAGCCCCCTCCTGCTCCGCGCGCAGCAGCGCCCAGGTCGAGCCGTAGGCATCGCACTGCACCTCATCGGTGTAGGGCCTGATGTATTCCGCCCAGAGACGCTGGGCTTCCATTTCCAACCCCGTGGGGGCAGGCGTTTCCAGATACTCACTCAGGAATTCAGCAGATTGTTCGTTCATCATTTTATCACTTCGGTGTTAAATTCTAATCAGGCCATCGCGTACCAGTCGCAGGCTCATTTACAGGCTCATTTACAGGCTCATCACTTTTTCTATGTGGAGTAATCGAGTTCTTGAATCGGATAACAAGCGTCACTATTTTGTGCCCCACCTTGAATTCCGGAGTTGGCAAACCATATTTTTCGCACTCATCGAAAATATTGGCAATACCTCGTCCCCATGCCTCCATCAAACCGCTTTTGAAGAACACATCCGCAATCTTAGGATTGACTGGTGACGAATGAGGATTGTCTATAAAGTCCTTATAGGTGCTTCCGAGAGGGAAATCACCTGGATTCTGAAACTCAACTCTATCGTCAAAAATAGCTATGCTTGGCGTTAGGTTAAATGCATCCCAATCTCGATGGATAATGGTGTTTAGGGTAGCCTCTCTGACCACCTTAAAAGGAACGGTCAGCGTTTCGACTCTTTCAACCTCATCCATTCTTGCTGCAAGGAACATGTGTTTCTGGCAGAAATTGATGATGGCATCATATTGCTCGAATAGATTGCCATAGCAAACTGTATGGTCACGGAACTCCGACATAGTTGTACCCTCGAATCTTCCCAACCTCACTTTGCATTGATTGTGGTATTTATCCGGAGTCTTTGCAAACAGAGCACAAGCCGCATTGAGTACATCCTTGTCGCTATCCATTAGGTTAAAGTGGGTAAGCAACGCTGATGTGTCTTGAAGAGCAAGAGCAGAACCTGGGATACGTCCTTTATTCACACCCATCTGAACTACCGTATATAGACGATCTCTGTCGATTTCGTCCAACGGTATCTGGCATTTAAGCTTCTCCCAACTGAACATACCTGGATTGCTACGACGGATTCTTGCCTCAAACATTTCTCTCGGCATTATTGCTGTCGTATTCTCCACTTTGTAATATGGACGTGCATCGAATGTGTAAGGAGCTTGCGTTGGCGCAGGTGGATTGAAATACATCGCAATGACATAAAAACCTTCCTTCTCGGGAATCTCAATGTATTGCACAGGAATATCAATGGCCGGTTCAAACTTTCTCAAAGCATTTGCTATTTCCTGTCTTGTAGGGTCAGTGACATTTTGGCCAACGATCTTCAATTTAGGGGTAATGCCAAACATCACCCAACCGCCATCCGTATTGAGGAAAGCACAAGCCGAGGTCATTGCCTTGTACAATTCCCCTGTGGTCTGCTTCAATTCCAAATAACGGCTTTCATCTTTCGCCACAATCTCCTGAATATCCTCTATGGTTAATTCCTTATTCATTATCTAAATGATTTGCTCGCACTATTCAATATCACAGTGCAAAATTACACATAATTCATCAAATTCAG
>JAZONE010000034.1:0-35992 GCA_045654325.1 Akkermansia sp. | reverse complement strand
GTACACTTTGCGGGCAAAACATGCGCACTTTACCACAGACTCGAGCTCGTTTGAAATCAAAGGATGAGGAGGCAATAATGGGCGCCGTATCGATGTCGTGCTCTTGTTTTACCGCAATATCAGTCTTGTTCGGGTGCAACTTTTCCAAACACTCGGTAGCTTCTTTATCGCTGAGCGGAAATAACCATACTTGCGCTGTTGCAGGGTCCGGCGTATAACTTACACGTTCGCTAAACGGCCCAGCCACATTGGCACTTCGACAGCCCAATATCGGCACATCTTCCTTACCCATATACACGGTAAGGGGTACATAATAGCTACCATTCAACTCGAAAAGGGTGAAACGTTTAGGATTAGCATCAACAATAGGCACGCGCCTATCCTCCGGATTCAGCTGCTCTACCAAGTTCAGTTTTGTACAGCCGGAAACAACCATCGCCGCAAGGCACAGGGCTGTGGTGGTCAGGATTCTGTGGAATAATCTCTTGCGGAAACGCTGATTCATAGCCCTTGTAAATGAGTTATGGACGGTGATTAACCATATCACCTTCTTGTTTGTAAATAACGCCTTCATCTGAAACAGATGCGGAATAAGGAGCTAAATAGCCAGACAATCCGGCACGGAATGTAAAGGAGCCATCCGCCTCCCAATGTCCGCCTTCAAGTATGAAGCGACTTTGTCGGATTTCGCTTATAATCGATCCGTCTTCTCTCTCGCCGATAGTGTGCATAAATGGTTGTGTCACAGAGAGCATTCTGAAATTCTTACTGCTGAAGCAATTATCGTGCAACGCTGCTACCGGGTAGAAGCAATAGTAGAAGCGGCCGGAGGGGAATACCAGCCATTTGCCGTCAGGTGACCACGGCTGACGGATGATATTGGCTTTGTATATCGGCATGGCACAGAAAAGCGCGCCGAGGGGGATTTCTCTCCCGTTTTTCAGAATTATCACCATGTCGTTGACCACACTTATGTCTTCCTGCTCTGCATGGCGGGAGCCTCGATACACCAGCTCGGACTGTCCATCCGGTGAGGGGCAACGTAGTTCTGTGTCCACGAAACAGTCGGCCTCATAAATCAAATGCTCCCTCTCCGCGTCTGCCAGGCACAGCGGAGCAAATAACAGGCTGGCTGTAAATAAAATTGTTTTCATAAAAAGCTCTCAAAAATGTGATTTATTTCCATACTCCTATATTAACACATTTCGCTGCCGAATCCGAAACAAAAAAAGCCGGAAAGTCGGGATTTTCTAATAAATAGAAGCTCGTGGCGGGCATTTTGTTGCGCGTTTCCTGCATTTTTGCAACTTGTGCAAAATTTGCACAAGTTGAACTTTCATCGGCTTCGTGTCCAGCGTATATACATTGCAGATGTTTCGTCACTACACTTCGGTCTACACCAAAGAGCTGCCCGATGGCTTTTTGGGTGAGCCACACTTCACCGTCTTGCACACGCACCTCCACCCCACTCTGATTTCGCATTGCGGGTAAATACCAGAAAACTCACCGAGTGCCCACCTAAAATGAAACATCTCTTGCAAGGCGATTATCTACCATAATACTGGGAAAGAGCAATAACTGTGGCCGGGACTACCCACACCGGGCTGATAAGAGTAGCCGGAACATCTACCCCCACGAACATGATAGCAGACAAGGGATAAGCGTACAGCGCGTGCGCATCTGCGGAGATATAGGTGGAGGGGCGCTCTTCTTTCGACTCGAAGCTGAATTCGCAATTCATCCCAGCGGTTAGTCCGTCCACCGCATGCAGCACAACGCGTCTTTTCCGAGGCACGGTAAGGCGAACGGCATCGGGCGGTAACTGTGTAAGCGCATCCTTGCAAGAAACGCGAATGTGTACGTCTTCCGACAGCAACTCACGGCAACCGTAGCGGAACTCGCGGCGCACGTCGTTCCAGTTTTCATTTACCAGACGCAACCAGACTTTTTCCGCTTTATCCGTATGGGGAGTCACATCATATTTCGGTTCTTTCCAGTCCAGCATCAGATAATTTCCCCATGGGCTTATACCGCCCATAGTAACCTCTCCGCTACTGCGGTATGCCTGTACATAAAGCTCATTCCCGATGCGATAGAGGCAGTCGGTTGTGCCACCCAGCTCATTGACCCAGTATACCTCGTCTGCACTCTGTCCCCACGCTTTAACGACGCGGTGAGTGGTGCTGATACACGAGCTGAGTCCCAGCGCCGCAAGACACAGGGCTGTGGTGGCGAGAATTTTATGGAAAGTACTCATAATCGTTTAATAGTGATTTTTATTGCATAGTTTCTCTCACTCCATCAATATATAAGGAATCATGAGAATATTGACCGCCGAATAAATGAGAGCAGACGGCACATCTACCGCAACAAAAGCCGCCGCCGCAAGTGGGTAAGCGTACAGCGCGTGCGCGGTAGTCCGGGTTTTCTTTTCGTAAACACCGTGGGGCATCTTGTCGCTGAACGTTATGATTTTTCCGGATGGGGGCCCTGGCAATTCGGCAAGCCATTCTGCATCGCGTTTCAGGTAATAGCTTTCCTCCCCGTATTCGGAATCCGGCGATATCTCGTGATACAGACTACCGGTTTCAGAGCCCGGTATACGCGTGTATTCACCGCCGTTGTTTTTAAGCTCTTTCCAAAGCCAATCGTGCCTGTACGCAAATTCAGCTTTTTTGCCCAGAATATAGTGCCGGTCCCCGACTCGATACACTTCTTTGGGGTCTGTAATCTCAATACCGGCACTTACTTGCCCCATATCGATAAAACGGGCACAAAACTGGGTGCAGCTCACGCAGGATACCGCCGCAAGGCACAGGGCTGTGGTGGTCAGGATTTTTTTGATAGTGGCGGGTATGGTCATACTACTCGGTCTGCTTCTTTTCCCTATGATGCATCAGCAATTCGATGCAATCGGCGTGACCGCCTTCCCGGGCAAAATCCATAGCGGTCTTTCCTTTATAAATAGATTCCCAGCACCATTTTCCTCCGGTTTCCGCTTGTGCATTTGCTCCCTTATTCAGCAACAGGCGGGTCATGTCGGCATCCCCCCAATAGGCAGCACTCATCAACGGTGTACTACCATCCGGACCGAGAGGCCCTTCAATATCCGCCCCGGCTTCCAGCAACAATTCGACAATCTTATATTGCTTCAGATACACCGCCAGGTGTAGCGGCGTGTAGCCCTCCGTACCTTGATAAAAATCTTTACTCCCCGGCAATAGCTCATGGTGCATGGTCTCCACTCGTTTTTCCGGGTCGGCACCCAGCGCCAAGCACATTTTCACTCCTTCCACATCTCCGTGCTTAATGCAGTGTTGCAAGGGAGTGTAGGTCCTCCGGCCTGTTTCGCTGCTCATCAGCCCACTTTGATTTACATTCTGGGGGGTGAGCACTTCCTTTTCCAGCTCTATCACATAATGGTTCCCGTTGTGATACCAACGGAATGCGGCGTCCCGTTGAATATCTCGGGAGTCGCACGAGCTCAGTCCCAGCGCCGCAAGACACAGGGCTGTGGTGGTCAGTATTCTGTGGATGAGGGGCATGGAAGATTTGTTCATAAGGAGCGGCTTACCAATAGTATTGAGTGTTGTATATCTCTGGGGATACAACTCCTGAGGGGGAATAGAGAATCTGTTCTACCTCAGTAAACATTCTCAGCGGATGATTGCGAAAATAGTTATCAACAGCAGGCGGAAGCTCGCAAGGCTTGTCTGTATGAATCAGAAAAGAAGAGTAGTAGCTGTTCACATGACCGCACATGCCATAATAGGTGACACCTTGAGCAGCAAACTCTTTTCTCAAATCCAAAGACCTCTCCATACGTGCGATATAGTCATTTCTGGCATCAACCTCTGCGGCACAGGGAATAAAACCAAGCAGAAATACGATGACAGCCCAACAGATCGCTACGGCGATAATGATTTTCAGGAAACAGGTCTTCATTTCTCTCTCTAACCATAATAATACTTCCCGGCAGCGAATCCGCAATAAAAAATGCCAGAAAGTGCAGATTTTCTTAATCGCGTTTCGTCGTGCTCATGTTTTGATTTTTCACCTGCTCTGCCGTTGGATTTACCTTGCCCCGTGCAGGACAGAACACGCGGAAGAGCAGAGCAGCTCCAAGCTCTACCAAACAGAAGAAAGCGAAAAGCGGAGCTGCAAACATGGACATCGGAAAGTTAAACGGACCACCCGAAGAAGCACAGACATCTTTCGTGGAGACGAATACCACCGGCAACCATGTGATTCCCCACACGATGAGGATGTTACGGACCAGTCGCCATTTGCTGGACCACAACACCCAGGCCAGAGCAAAAGCTCCCGCTACAGCTACATATTGAGCCACGGCAAAAGGTATAAGACCCTCCATCAGGACATACGTCCAATCCCAAAGGACAGGTGATTCTCCCTGCGCTATCCACGCATTATGGTGTAATAGCATGAGCCCCATCGTTGCCCCAATAGCCACCAGTGTGAGCAAAAGGAAAGAGATAAAGGTTTTGCGTATCATCCGTGTTTTTGATTTTTCTATTATATAGACGCACGCTGCGGGCATTTTGTTGCGTGTATTCTGCATATTTTTACTGCTCGTCTGGGACTGTTTCAGATTTGCTGGTCGTAGCAATAAGTGAATCATCGATAAATGGGAATTGGGCGGTGAACTTCATCGGAGCACGGGACTTTCCTGTCACGGCGTAGGCAAAGCCGAAGACGGAAGTCCCGATTACACTCTCGGTGATTTACGGGACTTCCGTCTACGCCCTTTGGGCTTCGCCGAGACAAGAAAGTCCCGTGCTCCGAAAACAACAATCTCGCTTAATTATGCCAACGCGTCATCTATCGTGTCGTTTGGAGAGAAATTCGTACTCCTGGTCATAGCTGTCAAGCTCGGGGGCAGGCTCCGGATATGCGTACCCGCCAAACGCTTGTGTAGTACCCTTGATGGCACCATTTTCTTTTGAACTATACAATACCACCTGTGCCCCCTGCTCTGCCGCAAACTCTTTCAGCTCATCAAGCTCCGGAAAGCTGCCACAAAAACTCATCCGCCCGATGCTCACATACCCGAGCTGCTGGTAAAGAATCATGGAATGTCTCATGTTCTCCGTTCTGCAAACCTCCGGAAGTTCCCCCGAGGCAAGCGTCTTATAATCGATACCGGGACGATAACCTTGACTGCAGTATTGTTCTTTCAAGCACACGCCGCAGCTGGACAACCCCACACAAGCACCTGCCGCAAGACACAGGGCTGTGGTGGTCAGAATTTTGTGGAAATTCGACTTCATCGGTTATGCCTCTTTTTTTTCATTTTCAGGTAGCGGTTCCAGTCTTTTTCTGTAAACTCGGTGATGCGGGCTCCGTGTTTCTGCAGAAGTGCCACCATGTTCTCGTGCTGGTTAAGGATTGCGCGGCGAAGAGGTGTCCACCCGGCGATGTCAGGCGCGTCTACAATGGCTCCGTGCTTGATGAGGAGGGCTGCACAATCCAGCTGATTATACCTGGCCGCAAAGTGCAATGGGGTCAACATATCTACATCCTCCATATCCGGATCTGCCCCATAGCGCAATAACAGCTCAGCCAGTTGCAGGTACCCTTCCTGGCAGGCGTAGTGTAAGGGGCCGGAATAGATGGCTATGGCGTAGTCATTATCGGGCGAATCTCCGGCTTCCAGCAACAGGCGTACAATCGCCATGCCAAATTGTTCGAGCTCCGAATCTCCATCATCTATGGCCAGTCCAACGGCATCCACACAGCCCATGAGCTCTTTCCATCCCTGACCATCATCGGCTCCGAAGTTATCCAGCACATGCTCGATTTCCTCATATTCTGTGATATACGGTTCCTGTCGTGCAGCCGCCATCAGCAGATCAAAATCCTGCTGCCGTTCAGCGCTTTCTGCCAGCCAGTTCTGCACAGTCTCCGGAACTCCAGCCTCCACAAATGCAGGCAGATTTTCAGCCGGGCATTGCAGCAGACTATGCAAATAATACTGTATGGGGGATTCGCTCATTACAGCGATGCTATATCACAGATGATTCTTGTCGGGCATTAACAAGAATTTTTTCTCAGAGCTCGAAAACAACCCCAGGCAGCACACCCGGCTTGGGGTAGATTAGCAGGCCATCGGGGGTACTGCCAGAGCTGTGCCGCATGATACGGGTGATATCGCCCTTCTCGTCAGTGGTGAAGATGAAGGTATGCCCGCCGATGCGGAAGTGCCGGGGCGTATCGGTGCGGAAGCTGCGGGTGCTGTTGCCGGCGGGGGAGAGGCGCATAATGGTGAGAGTGAGACCATCTGCAGAAAGTGCAACAAAATCCCGCGCGATGTGATCTCCCTGCTGTTGGTCAATCGTAACAGAACCGGTAGGGGAAATCATGCCGGAAGGCGCCGGAGAAGCCGTGAGAACGGGTGTGCAGAGCAGGCCTGCCATCAGGAGAATTCTGGAGAAAATGTTCATGGTGGTGTGGTGTGTTATCTCTGCTTATATTAACACATCCCGGACACAAATTCGCAGCAAAAAATGCGAAATGCCTGATTTTTCCACGTGTGTCCCAAAGATTGCAGAAGCCGCTGATAGATGAATGCCGTTTCATCAGAAGCCCCGTGGTTATAACAAATGCGCGATAAATTGGACTTTGTCGTTGAGTCCAAGAAATATTCTTTATTTGCCGGAGCAATAATGTGTTGCAACAATTTCCCGTCTCCGGGCTCACGCCCTTCCGTCTTCGCTGAAGCTACGCCGAGACAAGTCGCCGTGGCAGGCTGCCGCCCACTCCTTTCGTCGGGGCTCATTCCTGCCCGGACTCGTCTTTTGGCGTGGAGGAATCCACCACGTCAGATGTAGCATCTACAGGACGTTCGGGGTCATAAACACGAGTGTAGTCCATGTTGGGCTCTATCCACTCTTCGAAAGGGAAGCTCAGCGGCATGAGAAACAGGCTCAGGGGAATATCGGCCACATGACCGATTGCGGTCAATGGCATGAGCGCATAGTTATACCAGCTGCGGCGAGCGGGAAGCTGCTGTGCTACCTGTCGTGAGTCGGTAAAGTTATAGCGTCCCAGATATTCGGCTTTCGATGTATCAAAATCGGGCACCACGCGAAACTCTACCACCCCTCCCCCGCGGCTGCTGTCTTCACGCATGCGGATGTATCGCGGGTTCACTACTTCCGCAATCAAAGTCACCCCTCTGAAACAGACTACTCCTTGCTCTCCCCGTTTGTTTGGGTGCGGCAGGTGCTTTGTAATCAGATTTTCGCCGGTGATAACGATGCGGGATTCCGGGTGCTTCTGCAGTTCTTCTTTTGTATAGGGGGTATTGAGAGTGAGCACTCCGTATGGACTTCCCAGCGGATTCGCATAGTCAATCCCCATACGGCGTTCCGGCACATACACCAGAGGCATATCAATGTAGAGTTGTCCGTCCTTACGATACAGCTCCACCGTACACTCAAAAGGGGGATACTCATCACTGCCCATGCGGGAGGGGAGTGGCCTGGCAACAGTTTTACCTATGCTGTCAATTGTATCGCCCAGGTCACTGCGTACACATGAGCTCAGCCCCAACGCCGACAGGCTCAGGGCCGTGGAGACCAGGATTCGGGAAATGGCGGACATACTAGTGTGTAAAATGGTGAGAGGAAGCCAGGTGAGATGAGACTCAACGGTTGTAAACATCGCTCATATTCAACCCTGCGTTCATTCCGACTTGGCGGCCGGGCTGTGCGCTTCCAGCAACTCGCACATGCGCTGCCAGATGGCGTATTCCAGAGTATCGCGCAGGAGGGGGGCGGCATCTGCTTTTAGTCTGCTGCGGATGGGCGGATTATCCCGGAGGATTTGCAGGGGCAGGCGGGATTCCGGCTCGTCATACTCGTCTGTACCGGTCGGAAGAAGTGTGGGGTCTGCGCCGTATTGCAGCAGGAGCTTCAGAATAGCTTCAAGCTCTCCCAATCGCTGAGAATCCACTGCGGCAATTTTAGTCAGGTGTTGCAGTGGCGTCCTCCCTTCATCAACTGCGTTGGACAAACCGGGATTGCTTTTCAGCATAGCTTCAATCAATTCAAGCTGAGCACCCTCAAAATTTATCATGAGTTGCAGGTGTTCGCCTGTGGCCTTGTAGCCCTTTTCGATGGCCCAGAGCAACGGGGCACTATCCTTTTCCTCGTGCAGCATGTATGGCATGAGGCAGCAAAGCCCGATAATCCGGTCTGCATTGATATCTGCCCCATGTTCAATCAGAAAGTCAGCTATAACCCGACGTTCCGCCCAGGGAATATTTTTATCCGGATGGATGAATTTTCCGGATATCAGGGGAGTGAGAGGAAGCTCCACCAGATTTTCCGGTTCTGAATCATCCGGCTCGATGTTCAACCCGGCATTCGGATTAGCACCGTGACGAATCAATGCCTTGAGCGCACCGAAATGAGCACTCTGTGAAGCGAGCAGTGCTGGCGTTACCCCGCGCCCCACCAGGTTTTCCACCCCGGGTATAGCTGCATCGCCGGTTTCAGCAATATGCCGGAGCTGCTCACTCACCGGGCCACAAATAGTCTTTGCCAGAAGTGCCTTCGACATGGGGTGCAGATCTTCGGGCAATCCCATAAGTGCCAGCAAACTTTCGTTTACGAAAGATTTTTGAAGAAAAACGTCAAATTCAGCGAGGGCGGTCCGTTCCTCCGGAGTCCAGCTTTCGTGGAATTGCGGAGTTCCCTTCCACGTCCACCCCCACAGCCACACAGCACCGGCCCCTGCCGCCAGCAACAGGGTAATCAGCAACCCAGCCAGCGTGTAGCCTGTGTATCTCCAGAATTTTCGAAGTTTAATCTTGTTCACCAGGGTATCTCCTTTTCTTATAATAATACTTTCCGGCACCGAATCCGCAACAAAAAAATGGCAGAAAGTGCGTTTTTTTCTAATAAACAGGCGCTCGCAGCCGGCGTGTTGTTGCGCGTTTCCTGCGTTTTTGTTGCCAATGCTGATGAAGTGAGCCAAGTGCCTTAAGGTTATTTTTCAGATTGACTCCGCTTGGGGACTGTAGTATAAGGCAGGGATGGCGAAGATGGTGAGCAGAGTATTAAGCGCGCTCTTTCTGGGGGCATTGTGTTGCTGGGCAGAACCGTCTGCCGAACCTACGCAGGAAGAGCTGCTGAAAGCTGCTGCTTTGTACAGGTTCAGTGGTATGTCACCCGTATGGGAAGGCTCTGCACGTGCGCTTCAGCTGCGCATGGAAGGGATGCGAAAGGCGCGCTCGGAAAAGCTGGCGGAGAATGTCTACCTGCTGCGTTTTGAAGAGGGGCGGGAGGAACGGAACGAAGCAGTATACGCACGCTACATGCTGGTGCGGCGTGAGCGCGAACAGTGGCGGGCGATTCAGCTGCGTAGTTTTGAAATAGCATGTGATAACGTAGCTTTTCACAACTGGGATGGCACGGTGCTGCAGTTGCTCACGGCTACCGGTCATATCATGGCGGATATGGCGGTGGATGGCAGTTTTGCAGATGCCCCTCAGTATGTGCAGTTGCGCTACATGGGCTTTGAGTCCGGCAGCGTGCGGGTCGAGGTACACAACACGCTGGATATTCCGGTGCGCTTGCTGCCAGGCTTGTTCAAGGTGAATGGGATAGTGGGGCAACCAGCCATGTGCGACATGGTGTACCGGGCCCGGCTGCGTGAGGAGTGTGTGCTGCAGCCACATGAAACACGGAGTCTGGAGCTTCCCTTGCTTCGCAACAGCGTTTTCATCAGCCCGCATCGCGAGAAGGTGGAGATAGCGGAGCCGTATGTGACCTATATTGCTTCCCCTCCTCCCGGCTCTGTCCGGGCGGGGGCGCATGAGTATGTGCCGTATGTCATCCAGCGGGCGGGCAGCCCCACTATGGACTCCTCCCCCTTATGTGAGGACTATGTGTGGAAGATGGATTTTAACCCCGGGTGGACCTCCGGTCTGGATAGCTCTGTGCGCGCGGTGCAACTCTGGCGGCGGGAGAATGGGCGCTGGCACCTGCTGCGAGAGCTGGCGGACAGAGCACACAGTGAGGCCCGTTTTGAGGGAGATGCCAGAACATACCGCCTGAGTGGCCAGGTGCTCTACATGGGGAAGCCCACGGAGAGCTCCCGCTCCCGCATGGCCGTGCTTCTGCCCCTGCCGGGAGGCTCGCGTGAGGTGGAGTTGCAGCCTGGATACATGCTGGATCTCTCCATGTGCCTGAAGCTCGATTCCGAGCAGAAGCCGGAGACCTGGCACCTGCGCCATGGTGAGCTGCGTCTTCCGATGAACTTATCCGGAGTGCTTAAAGCGGGAGATAAGATACCTCCGCCTTTGCGGCACCTTTCCTGGGTGCATCGCCTGCGCATCTCTCTCCCCGCGGCGAATGGCAAGCACTACAACCTGACCCTGGGTCTTACTAAGCAGCGGGTGCTGGTGTGCGATGCGAACGCAGACGGCGTGCCTGACGTGAAAATTGCGGACTCTGACTATGTGTTTTACGGCGTGGCTGAGGGCAGCGGCTATTTCCGCTGCCCCACCCTGGATGCCCGGGAATAACATACCGGGCTTCCCGGGCAGTCCGCTGGCATAATTAAGCGAGATTGTTGTTTTCGGAGCACGGGACTTCAGTCCCGTAAATCACGGAGAGTGTAATCGGGACTGAAGTCCCGTGCTCCGATGAAGTTCACCGCCAAAGTCCAATTTGCCGATGATTGGTAATTATGCCAACGCGTTGTATTTCTTTTTTTTTTTCCATGACCTCTTACAAGTGATGTGACATGTTACGCGTTTGATATTATCCATTGAAGAGCTTGGCAATGCCATTCCATACGGCAGACGGAGGCAGGAGAACGATGATGGCAGCTGCTTCCGCAGCCCGCATGGCAGCGGTGGCGGTGAAATCCACTACCTGCAGCGGCGCGGCGGCGATACGCTGCCCGGTGGATGGGCGGGCGGGTGTCTCCGTTATCGGCATACCGGCGACGGCACTGCGGACTTCCTGATATGGCATACAGAGTTCACCCGGACCATGGATACTGAGGCGCACCTCATCTCCGGCTATTTCCATGCGTTTTGCCTTTGAGTACGGAAAATCCTGTTCCATGATGGCCTGGTCGAAACGCATCCCGCCGTTCACACGGGTGGTGCAATGCTCTACACGCGGAACCATACAGGTGCGCACACTCTCCTGCAGAATCTGGTAGCGGTCGGTGGTATCCTGTATGCACCAGGCGGCTCCATCTCCACGCCGATAAATGCTTTTCCCTTTATCTATGGCGCGGGCCAGCTTGATGGGATACCAATCCAGCCCCTTGTATCTGTATTTGAATATAGAACCTGGTTCTGTGATGCACACTACCACCTGCTTATCACAGTGCAGGACTGCCTCTGCCGTATGCAGAGAGGGCCAGCGCCAGCTGCAAGAGCTCAGCCCTAAAGCCGCAACAACAAACAGTGCCCCCGATATGCTCAAAGATTTCACCTTTATCATATACTATCCCAACGTGCTTATTCTCGAATCATTAAACAATAGCCGCCACAATACAGACAACCAGCAGTATTACCGCACCTGCCGTTATTCCCCACCGCAGAGAGCCGCGTATGGCCAGCCCGAGCAGCAGCCAGATACCGAAATAGGCGAGGAAGGCGAAAAAGGCAACTCCCTGGAAGGAATGCAGCGAGATATCCGCATTCGGGGAATCATTCACATGCTCAAGAAACCCGGGGGCAGGTTTACCCAGCCTTGCCTTAGCCGCCGGGTCGGCCATATCAAGCACCCCGCCGCGCTGGCGCCCGACCAGTGTCACCTCGGCTCCGGAGGGCAGCAGCGCCAGATGCTCATCACCCGCTTCCACCCAGTTCACGCCGGGGGTATTGATGGCAAAATAGCAGAACGGAGATATCCCCCTGGCATACAGCCCCTGTACCTGCCACTGCCCCAGCTGCAACGCATCCGCATATGCAATGGTAGTATGGTTCTGTATCTCGATTACTCCGGTGTAGCTGCCCAGATTCCCGGCACTCACCGTCTCATCCGTGCAGAGCGGGCCGGTCACCCGAACCAGGCAGCCCTCGTGCACCGGGTCAATTGACTCTGCTGCGGCGGCATACACACGCTCGCTCTGCCAGTAAGCCTTCAGCATGCCGGCCTCCATGCCCAGCAGAGCCAGCATTACCAGCATGAACAACCCGCCCAGAATCACAACAATCGGGCTGAATAATGCCCAGGCCATGCCTGAAGCCACCGCGGTTTTCTTCTCACGCCTTTCCATCACTAATCTAACAGCTGCGGACAATGTTCCCTTAGTTCCCCGTAAGCAGCCAGATGAGGTAGCTGTACGGCCAGTACGGGCAGTCCCAGAGCAGATACGCCCCTGCGGCCAGCATCACCGCAACCCCGGCCAGCACGGTGTAGAGCGGAGCTCTGCGCGGAATGTAGGGGGATGCTGCAGGAAGTGCGGCAGGTTCTGAGCCCAGGGGATAGGCAAAATAGGTGTGCTGGATGTAGGCCAGGCTTACGTGGCGACCTTTCAGCACCTGGTGCATGGCAGCGTAGTCAGCGCGGATCCAGCTGCCGTTCCGGCGGTGAATGAACTCGCTCCGGCCATCGGTGGTGCGGGAGTCCTGAGCGCCCGCATCGTGGCGGAAAGCCCGCAGGTTCTGCTGCAGCAGGTAGCGCCCCGGGTGGTGCAGGAACACGATGGCGCGGTACACAAGGAAAGCCAATATGGCGCTGTAAATCGCCCATTTGCTTTCCTGCCATTCGGTTTCAATGCCGCGGAGCACGAAGATAACCGCGAAGGCGGCTGAAAGCAGAGCAAGCACTGCGCGGTACCACAGGCTGGTGGTATTCCGCAGGTATTGCATCATATCGCCCATTTCCAGCACCTGAGCCAGCGTTTCCGGCTGCGCCATCTCTGTGGCACCATACACGCTGCAGGGCGGCGGAACAGGCGGTGCCATTTCTTTACCCACGTGCTCTTCCGCAAAGCGCAGCAGGGCTTCCCGGCGCTCGGGCGTGCTGTCCTTGATATTCCAGACACGGTCGTTGTTCCCCGCCATGGTAAGCACCAGAGCATCGCCCACCAGCGTTGCCTTCAGGAAAAACACCCAGGGATAGAACGAGGTCAGACCCTCGTCCTCGGTCATCACGCCGGCATCGGTCACCGTCAGGAATCCGCAGCCACGCTCGCGGGTACACTCATGCCGCCACACACGGCGGAAGCGCAGCCACAGCAACGGCAGCACAATGCTGTACACAAGCGCCACCAGCAGAAGCGCCCAGAGCCACGGCATGCGGCTGCAGGATAAAATGACAGCAGGCAAGCCCAGCCAGAGCATCCAGCGCAAGCGCAGTACCCTGCAGAATTGCCAGTTCGCCAGGCGGTCAGCCTGTTCCTGATGAAGAGCTTGTGTCCTGTAAACCATATCTGCCGTTGATTATAACCGAGCTGCCGGCGGTGTCAAGGGATATATGGCATAAACCAGTTCGTCCGGAGTTTTCATCCCCGCCGCTGAAAATAAAGAATTTACGCGAAAAATTGGCGACATCTGGCGACAAGCTGCACCAGGGAAAAACATCTCTCTTGCCTAGTCCTTGAAAATAAATAAGTAAGCGGGGCATTGCTTGTTCAGCAATGCCCCGCCCAACTTACTACCTATGAAACTCAGTCCTCCCTTTGAATGGCCGGCGGCGCTCTCTCCTTCACCGCGACCGGTGGACTGTTATAAGAGATACGCCCCCTGGGTCAGATTTCTTTCACGAAAGGTTGATTTTTTCAGATTTTTTCTGAATTTTCCGATTTTTCTTCGGTAATGAGGGATTTATCGACCTCGGAAAGGCGTTTTTCCCAGAGGTAATAGCGGGTCTCAGCCACAAGCACGCCGGAGAGACCGACCATGCAGATGAGGTTAGGAAGAGCCATGAGGCCATTTGCCAGGTCTGCAAAGTTCCAGACGATGCTGCTCTTGGGGATGACGCAGCCGACAAAGGCCACGATAATCCAGAGCACACGGTAGGGCACCACGAGGCGCCGGCCACCCAGGTACTCCAGTGCGCGCTCACCGAAATATGACCAGCCCAGCACGGTGGAAACCACAAAGGCCGCCAGGCTGATGGTGAGCATGGTGCTGCCGAAGCCGCCCAGCGTGGCGAAGGAAACATAGGTGAGCAGCTCGCCATCCGTGGTATCAATATGGTCGTGAGCCATGATGCAGGTGGTGAGCGTGATACCGGTGAGGGTGCAGATAATCACGGTATCCCAGAACGGACCGGTGGACGACACCAGAGCGTGCTGCACGGTGTTCGGGGTCTGGGCAGGACCGGAAACGATGGGGGAGGAACCCAGACCGGCTTCATTCGAGAACAGGCCACGGCGCACGCCCTGCTGCATGGCCAGCATGATGGTGGAGCCGATAAAGCCGCCGGCTGCCGCCTGCGGGTTGAATGCGCTATCCACAATGTGGCAGATGGCCGGCCACACGTAGCTGCTGTTGGTGCAAAGAATCACCACGCAACCGACTACATAGACAATGGCCATGGTGGGCACCAACGCGGTGCACACGCGGGAAATACCCTGCAGACCGCCCAGCAGCACAGCCCCCACCAGCAGAACCATCACCGTACCGGTCACCCAGGTAGGCACCTGCAGCGCACTGCTGGCCAGCACCTGAGAAACGGCATTGGCCTGGGTCAGGTTGCCGATACCGAAGGCCGCAATGGCGGTCACCACGGCAAAAGCTACAGCCAGCCACTTGCACTTGAGGCCCTTTTCCAGAGCATACATGGGGCCACCCAACAGGTTACCCTTCTCATCGCGCACGCGGTAGCGGATGGCCAGCAGACTTTCGGCATAACGCGTCGCCATGCCGAATACACCGGTGAGCATGCACCAGAACACCGCCCCCGGACCACCACTGGTCACCGCCACGGCCACACCCACGATATTGCCGGTGCCTACATTGGCCGCCAGGGATACCATGAGCGATGAAAACTGCGATATCTGCCCTTCTCCCTTGCCGCCGAAATACAGGCGCAGGCCAGTGAAGAAATGCCGCTGCGGGAAACGCAGCAGGCAGGTCAGGTAAAGATGCGTCCCCAGCAGCGCAAAAATGAGGATATACCCCCAGAGAAAACCGCTGGCTTCTGATAAAATGTTATCTATGGTCTCTAACATGGCTTTAAGCGCGATAAGGATACTACACCCACGCCACCAGGGTCAAGGAAATTGTAGTGCAGCGGACTCAAAGCCTTGGAAAATTGAGCAGTCGCCCGGACCTACTGAATGTGACCTCTGAAAAGAACTCTCACACCGGGTCAGGGCTGGAGCGAAATATAGAACAAACGTGCGTTTGCTTCCGTGGGCTCAGCCCCCGCGGGGAATATAAGAAAAGCGTAGTCGCCGTAGCTCAGGTATCTGTCATCCTCTGCCTCGCAGGGTTCAAATGGCAGCTCCTGCAGCCAGTGGCCGTAGGTGGCACCGCGCTCCAGCTGGTGCATCACCCGGAAGCGTGCATCATCCGTGCGCAGACGGCAGTAGCGGTACTGCAGAGCCCCCTGCCCGTCCTCCGCCGGCTGCAGCCTCATGGTAAAGCTGTAGACCTTGCGATTCAGGCTGATGTAGAAAGCCAGCGAACCGGTGGAGCAGTGTACATCGTAATCACCGTCCGGCAGGTAGATGGTATGCAGATGCGGAGCAAGAGCCGGCAGACGCTCGCCAATCTCCGGAGCAGGTGCTCCGCTTCCCCGGCTCATGGCCCGGGCAAACCGGTAATCGCCATGCGGCCCCAGGCAGCTGAACTGCAGCTCGCTGCGCGCCTCCGTCCGCATATCATACCACGACACCAGCACCAGGGTGCCGATGGCCAGCAGCCCCAGCAACCACAAATCCCACCAGCCGCGCTGCAGACGCAGCATCCTGCCCTGTGCCTGAGCCTGCCGCCAGAGTTTCCAGGCTTTACGTTCACGCAGCCAGACCACCACCGGCAACACCGTAATTCCCAGTGCTGCCACCAGATACAGGATAAGATGCAGCGGCATCACCCCCGAAAAATCCTTCTCCCAGAGCTGCACACGCCAGCCCACCAACCCCAGCGCTATGAAAAATAACCACAGCACACCCCACCGCCGCAATGCCACTATCCGCGGGTGATGCAGAAAAATATAGAAACGCTCTAACATACTCCCCTTATCATATCCCTACCCATCTCCCCATGTCAATGCAAAAAAGCCACCTTCTGTACAATTGCCATATATCCCAAAGCTCAGCGGTAAATTATCATTTTGTGGCTGCGTGAAGCCATACTTTCCATTATCGAAGCACGGGACTTCAGTCCCGGCGGTTTAAGGCGTTAACGGGGGACGGGACTAAAGTCCCGTGCTCCGATAATTACCCTGCTGCCCGAGGAAAGCCCCATATTCAAAATCGCCGAATTCACATTAATCGTACGCGTAGCAAGAAAATCCGGCGACTTCAGAACAAAAAAATGATACTTATACGACATTTTTTCAAAAAAAGGCTTGCAATACCGCGCCGTCGTCTGTATAATGCGCCCGTCCCCGCTGCAAAGTGGGAGACACGGTAAAACCGACGGAGCGGTAGCTCAGTTTGGTTAGAGCGCAGCCCTGTCACGGCTGAGGTCGCGGGTTCGAGCCCCGTCCGCTTCGTTTTACACGAAAAAAAGGCACTCCGATCGGAGTGCCTTTTTTCGTGTAACTTCGCGCCAGGTCTCTCATACCCGCAACCTCGTCAAGTGACCATGGTTCACCATGCTGCACGGATGAGGCTGGAAAGCACGGCCTGTCACGGCGTAGCGACGCTGTCGCGAAGACGGATGGAGCTTTTCAGCCCCTCGCCAGCCAGACTCTTCTGGCTGGTTTACCCCTTGCGTCAGCAAGGGGCGAGGGGGCGGACGCGGGTTCTTTTCACCCCGAAAAGGGGTGAAACATGCACCTCTTCCTCGCACTCCGATTGGAGTGCCTTTTTTTCGTGTAACTTCGCGCCGGGTCTCTCACACCCGTCCTCCAGCGCGCTCAACGCCGGGCATTTTTCAGGAAATTCATCTTATCGCGTAGAACGGCAGCCACTTCGAAATCAAGACGGGCAGCGGCTTCGCGCATTTCCTTCTCCAGGCGGGCAATGGTGGCCGCCACATCCGGCTCATCATCCCCCTCGCCGGCCATGAGAGCACCGAAGTCGTCTTCCTCATCGAGCTCCTCATCAGGGGTATAGAGACGCAGGGTACTCTGGTCGCCACGGCTCACGCTGTGCGGGGTGATGCCATGCGCCTCGTTATATGCCTGCTGAATGGCGCGGCGACGGTCGCTTTCCTCCACCAGACGGCGAATGGAATCCGTAATCACATCGCAGAAAAGCACACACTCGCCATGCACGTGGCGGGCGGCGCGGCCGGCGGTCTGCACCAGACTGGTTTCATTGCGCAGGAACCCTTCCTTATCGGCATCCAGAATGCAGACGAGTGAGACTTCCGGCAGGTCAAGGCCTTCACGCAGCAGGTTGATACCCACCAGAATATCCACCTTACCGGCACGCAGCTTCCGCAGAATCTCCACTCGCTCGATGGCATCTACATCCGCATGGATATACTCCACCTCCAGACCCACCTTGCGGAGGTAATCGGTCAGGTCCTCTGCCGTGCGCTTGGTGAGAGTAGTTACCAGCACACGCTCGCGCACCGAGACGCGCTGGCGGCAAAGCTCAATCGTCTTGTCAATCTGACCATCAAGCGGCAGCAGGGTGATTTTCGGTTCCAGCAGGCCGGTGGGGCGGATGAGCTGCTCCACGATGAGCGGCTGAGCCAGCCCGGTGGGGTTGAAGCTGGCCACCGGTGCCGCGCTGGAGTGCGGCGGCACACGCAGCTCGCTGAGATGGTGGAAGAATACCCCGCGGAAACCCTCCGGCGCGTGGGTAATGGCCTGGCTGGCCTCGCGGCTGCGTGCGTGCGTGTTACCCCGCTTTGCCTTGAGCACGGGGATGTAGCTCTTGTTGCCTGCCACGCAGTTCACGTATTCAAAGGGGCCGGGGGTGGCGGAAACATAGACGAGCTGCGCCTGGCGGTTCATGAACTCATCGAACCGCAGCGGGCGGTTATCCAGCGCAGAGGGGAGACGGAAGCCGTGGTCAATGAGCACCTGCTTGCGCGAGCGGTCACCCTCGTACATGCCGCCGATCTGCGGCACTGTGGCGTGCGATTCATCGATGATGGTGAGATGGTCCGCGGGGAAGTAATCCTGCAGGGTGGAAGGGGTGCTGCCCGGGGCACGTCCTGCCAGGTGGCGCGAGTAGTTCTCAATCCCCTTGCAGAAGCCTATTTCATTGATAAGCTCCAGATCATAGTCTGTGCGCATCTTGAGTCGCTGCGCCTCGATAAGCTTGTTATTCTTCTCAAACCACTCCACACGCTCTGCCAGTTCCTTACGGATACTCTGGATGGCGGGCAGGCGTTTCTCGGGGGCGGAGACATACTGCTTCACCGGGAAGAAGAGGTAGCTCTGCAGCCGCTCCCGCACGCGCCCGGTCCCCGCATCGATGAGCGAAATAGCATCTATCTCATCGCCGAAGAACTCCACGCGTATGGCCTCACCATCGCTCTGCGCGGGGTAAACCTCCACCACATCGCCACGCACGCGGAAACGCCCTCGCTGGAAGTCATAGTCATTGCGCTCGAAGAGCAGCTCGGCCAGGCAGGCCAGCATAGCGTCGCGATCCATCTCCTGCCCCACGTGCAGCGAGAGGGTCAGGTTGCGGTAGTCCTCCGGCGCACCCAGACCATAGATACACGATACCGAGGCCACCACAATCACATCCCGCCGCAGCAGAAGGGAGCGCATGGCGTTCAGACACAGCCGGTCGATTTCCTCGTTGATGGCGCTGTCCTTTTCGATATAGGTATCCGTGCTGGCAATGTAAGCCTCCGGCTGGTAGTAATCGAAGTAAGAGACAAAGTACTCCACCGCATTGTGCGGGAAAAACGCCTTGAGCTCTGAATACAGCTGCGCAGCCAGGGTCTTGTTGTGGCTCAACACCAGCACCGGCCGGTCCTGCGCCGCTATGAGATTAGCCATGGTGAAAGTCTTGCCCGAACCGGTCACACCCAGCAGACACTGATGCCGATTCCCCGCACGCAGCGACTTGAGAAGCTTGGCTATCGCCTGCTCCTGATCGCCCGATGGCTTATAGTCTGTAACCAGCTGAAAGATTGACATAGGATACTCCTCCCGTTCCCCGCGGCTGCTGCAGCCCGCACAGGAACGCAAACCCACACTACCCCAGAATCACCCCTAAGTCAAGATTAACCGCGCGCGCGTATGCGACCCCTTCGGCAGATGGCGGGCTCTTTCCCTCGATTTTCTCATCATTTTTTTACTTTTTGTGTCATTTTGTGTCATTTTCTACCCTGAATATTTTCAGAAAAACCAAATTTTCCCAAGAAAATAACATAATTCAGCTAAAAAAATAAAGAATTTACACAAAATCTAGAGTATAGTCTAGAATTTTATATTGACCATACTCGAGGTATCAGGTAGAATGAATGCGGAGCCACCCCAGAGGGTCTCTGCGAGAGCCTGAAGGGCAGGCTGGTTCCCTTAAAACCGAAAAAAAACAACACTACACACACATATATGAAAAAGAGCCTTATTACGATGATGGCCGCCGCTATGATGAGCACCGCTTTTGCCGGTGAGGCCACCACGGACACGTACACGGTTTCTGCTCCTCAGGATTTCAAGCGTCTCAGCGGCGCAGTACACATTGGTACCGGCACGGCTTACACGCTGCATGGTTATGTAGTGAGCCGCGCGGTGATTCAGGGTGAAGGCTACGGCATGGGTGCCGTGCAGCTTGCCTACGACTTCGGCAAGGAAGGTTTCTGGAGCTACGCCGGTGCCATCTCCTACAAGGCTCCCTTCTCCGGTCACACACTGTATGGCGCTCCCACGATGTCTCAGGATCAGTTCCACAACGCTATTCTTGGCGGCAACGCCCAGATTGCACCCGGCACACCGGGTTGGGATTACGCCCAGGTTGGCCCGAACGGCGAGACTCCCGCTGAGCTGTATGATGCCAACAAGACCATGCCCCAGAAGAACGTGGAGAACGAGTTCATTCTGCGGAACAGCGTGAAGTACACGAAGGAGAAGTGGAATGTGGCATTCGGGCACGACTACATCCACGGTGGCATTCCGGGTGTAGTTTCCAAGCACTACGACCTGAACGACCACTCCTACATGCAGCAGTTCTTCACCACCATCGAGGTGACCCCCGTAGCATGGTTCTCTGCTGACCTGAACATCGCCCGCACGTTCGATACCATCGACGGCTGGTGGTTCGAGACTCACGCCCGCTTCAAGGCTCCCATCGTCGGCACGCCCGAGGACATCACCGTGGCCGGCATCCTGGAGTTCGGCATGAGCTGGACCGCCGACTTCTACAACTCCGCCTACAATGCCTGCTCCAACGGCACCCAGGCTTTCTGGATCAAGCTTTCCACCCCCTGGTTCGTGAACGAGAAGAAGAACTTCATCATCACCCCCTCCGTGAGCTGCAACTGGCTGGGCAAGGGTGGTATGAAGGCCAACGAGCGGTCCGAAGCCCGCGTTTTCGGCGACCAGTACAAGCCCTTCCGCAACTTCGCCGTGGTGGGTGATATCACCGCCACCTACAGATTCTAATCGAATCCCGGCGTTTTACGCTGGAAATCACCCGGATAATATGCTAGCATAGAGTCCGTGGGCTCAAAAGCCGCCCGCTGCACAACCACAGTCGGGCGGCTTTTTTTAAAGCCAGCCAACTTTCTACACACACGAAACTCTTCAAACAACACGAATTTATGGTAAGTCTGCTTAGTCTTAAAGGAAACCCGGTGAATGTGACCGGGCAGGAAAACATCGTAAGCCCCGGCTTCTACATGCCGAACCGCCTGAGCGTGGCGGTGGGCAAGGCACTTCACAAGCTGCTGGACGGCAAGGTGTGCTACCTGGTGGATCCGACCTTCCCGCCGCACCCGGAAGTGATGGATTACCTGACGAAGAAGAAGGTGCACATCGAATACTTCGATTTCCGCAACACCACCTCCCGCCGCGTGCGTGAGCAGATTCTGGACCAGATGCACCAGGGGAACAGCGTGGTGTTCCTGCCGGGCATGGTAAGCAAGACCCGCGGCTGCCACGCAGACGTGCCCTCCCCCTTCCTCTCCACGGTGGGCAGCTTGCACATTTCCCCCGTGCCGGTGTTCGTGGGCTACTATGATGACAATATCAAAGACCTTTTCCGCAGCGAGCCGAAGCCCGGCTACAGCGAAGAGCTGAGCATTCTGCCGCAGCTGCACCCCGGCCCGAAGACCGGCGAGCGACTCATGGCTGCCTGGCTGCAGCGCAGTGCGGAGATTTACGCCGCCCAGCCGCTGCTGCGCGGTTCGCTGACCACCGCGCTGGTGAAGTCCATGAAGGCCGCTCCGAAGGCCGAAATCATCGATGGCATGACGCACGCCACGCTGCCCTTCTTCAAGGTGCTGGGTGTTTCCATGACCGTGGCCAAGATGCTGAAGGAACGCGGCGACAAGCGCATCGGCGTCATCCTGCCTCCGGGTCCCGGCGGCACCATTGCCACGCTGAGCTGCCTGCTGGCCGGTGCCACGCCGGTACTCATCAACTACGCTTCCTCCAAGGCTGCATTTGAAAGCACCGTGCGCCAGGCCGGGCTGAAGACCTTCATCACCGCCCGCAAGTTCATGCAGAAGCTGGATACCTTCCCCTGGCCGCCGGAGGATCAGCTTATCATCGTGGAAGACCTGCTGAAGAACCTGAACAAGAAGACGCTCATCACCAACGTGCTCATGGCCAAGGCCGCACCGGCCAGCGTCATCTGCAAGATGTTCGACACCGATGCCCGCCGCAACAACGACGAGGCCGTGATGCTCTTCACCTCCGGTTCCAGCGGCGAGCCCAAGGGCGTGGTGCTCAGCCACCGCATGGTGCTGGCCAATGTGGCCCAGTGCGCCAACCGCATCCCGCTGGGTGAGGAGAAATTCCTGGCCAGTCTGCCGATTTTCCACAGCTTCGGTCTCACCGTGACCATGATGCTGCCGCTGCTTACCGGCTACAGCTACTGCGCCTACCCGAACCCGACGGATGCCCGCAGCCTGTGCGACCTGTGCAAGCGCTACGACCTGACCGTGGTGTGCGCCACCCCCACCTTTGCCCGCGCCATGCTGCGCCGCGCCGACAAGGAAACCTTCAAGGCGGTGAACTACTTCATCGTGGGTGCCGAGAAACTGCAGCCCGACCTGGAGAAGGAATTCCAGGAGCGCTGCGGCGTAACCCTGCTGGAAGGCTACGGCCTGACCGAGGCCTCCCCCGTGTGCGCCGTGAACATGCCGAACGCCCCCATGCTGCCGGAGTCCAAGTTCTACGTGCCCGGCCACCTGCCCCGCACCATCGGTGTGCCGCTGCCCGGTATCGCCGTGCGTATCACCGATGTGGACGACGACACCAAGGAACTGCCTCTCACTGAGCAGGGTATGATCTGGTTCAAGGGTGCCAATATCTTCACCGGCTATGTGGGCAAGGCTGACCTGAACCCCACCCTGTTCAAGGATGGCTGGTTCAAGACCGGCGATATCGGCCGCATGGATCTGAACGGCTTCATCACCTTGGGTGGCCGTCTCTCCCGCTTCTCCAAAATTGGCGGCGAAATGGTTCCCCACGAAGGCGTGGAGCAGGCGCTTACCGAAATCTTCAACATCGACCCCGCGGCTGAAGGTGGCGTGCAGATTGCCATCACCGGCGTGACCGACCCGCAGAAGGGCGAGGCCCTGGTGCTTCTCTCCGCTCTGGAGGAACACCAGCGCAGCTCGCAGGAAAAGGAAATCCTGCAGCACATCCGCACCGCCCTGGCCGAGCGCCAGATGCCCACCCTCTGGGCTCCCAAGTACATCGTGCCCGTGGAAGCCATCCCCATCCTTCCCACCGGCAAGCTCGACCTGCGCAACTGCAAGCTCCTCGCCGAAGAAGCTCTGGCATAAAAGACCGCAGCTTACGCGATTTTTCCGCCCCGCTTGCCCGCAAAGGCAGGCGGGGCGATTTTGAATGTAGAAAGTAGAAATTTGAATGTGCAAGTTCCCGCCTTCGCGTCACGGCTGGCGCCGCGCTTGCTTCGCCGAGGCAGGCCCCGCGCCTTCGGCGCGACTGATACACAACTGCGCCAGAGGCGTATCCGGAATTCCATATTCCTCTCCCGGCATAATACCCCACCAAGTCTACAGCAAAATACCTTTTTATCATTTTTTTATCATTTTTGAAGCAAAAAAGTCTTGCAATTTTCAAAAATGATGGTAAATTCACCCCGCAACCCACTGGGCAATCCGGTCCGGTCGGTGTTCAAAACCAATAACAAACAAACGTATCATTATGAAGAAGATTGCTATCCTCGCCCTTACGGCCGCCGCTTTCGTGTCCTGCCAGCAGCAGCAGCAGCAGCAGACTCCTCCCCAGGAGATCGTTACTCCCCAGCCGGTGGAAGTTGTGAAGGGCAAGTAAGTGATACCTGAAAGGGCACGCCCCTTTCCATTTTCACTTTAATTCCTGATGCGCACCCGTCCAGAAGGGCGGGTGTGACTTTTTTATGCCTGCTCACACTCTAATTTTTGACTTTAGGCTTGATTTATCAAAGAATGGTGTTATATTGCTTGTAGCCGGTCAGGCAATTCGTGTCTGATTGGTGCATCAAACAACATCAAAACTAGTAGATAATTATGAAGAAGATCGCTATCCTCGCCCTTACGGCCGCCGCTTTCGTGTCCTGCCAGCAGCAGCAGCAGCAGCAGGTTCCCGCTGAGCCCGTTGCTCCCGCTCCCGTGGTGGAACCCGTAAAGGCTAAGTAAGTGATTGGAGGGTTTACCCTCTTTCGCTAACAAAATTTCGCTTCCGGTGCTGAACCGGAAGCGTTTTTTGTTGCCGGAAAAACAGAAATCGAATTCAAAAGCCCGCAACGCGGGCGACATATCAATAGCGAGGGGTGGAGCCCGGCACGCGTAGCGTTGGCGGGCGGAACCCCTCGTACGGATAAAATAATCCGGAACCCGTGGAACGGGTGACAGACTGCCACGGCGGCTTGTCTCGGCAAAGCTTCAGCGAAGACGGAAGGGCGTGAGCCCGGAGACGGAAAGCCGCGGCAATGTTGCATAACAAAGTACCATGGCACCAGTTTGCCAAGCTTTTTTAGTTATCAAATGAGTTATGTGCGAGTCGGCTGGCGCATGCTCCTCTCCAGCCCTCTGTCGCTTTGCTGCCTTTTTGAATTACGCCTTGCTTTGTCTCGCCAGAACTCAATTTATCGAACAGCATGGTGCCCTCTAATGATGTCAACAAGTTGAACTTTGTGGATACTGATAACAGGAAGCTGTGTTAAACTGGTATGTAATCAGTAGGTAATCCATGTTTTTCCAGAAAATGTATAAACTCTGTACGAGCTGAACATTTTTGATGATGTTCTTTCTGGTGATGGATATAGTCAATAACAGCCTGTTTTTTAGATGCGCTGACAGAAAATGCGCCGTAACCCTCTTGCCATGAAAAATTCTTATACTCAGTATTGAGGGTTTTAATCCACTTGCTTGTATTCGCCTTAATTGTGCGAACAAAATCAGAGATGCAGATGTTTATTGGTAAAGAGGTTAAAATATGTATATAGTCAGGACGTCCGCCAATGGTATACGCAAAACCGGATGATGCTCTGATAATACCCCCGATATAACTGAAGATTTGCGTCAAATCTTCCTCTTTCATGGCAACTTCTGCATTTTTAATATGAAAGATAATGTGTATGATTACATTTGTGAAAGATCTCCCCATGTTTCTGAAAGTGTGCCTCCCATTCTACCGATTTGTATACTGAATGGCAAGATGAAATAACATGGTAAACAGCTATATCTGGAGCAAAGGCCTCTGTCACCCGTGCTACGGGTTCCGGATTATTTTATCCGTACGAGGGGTTCCGCGGGTCGCGCTGGTGCGCGCCCCTCTTCACCCCTCGCTAATGATATGTCGCCCGCGCAGCGGGCTTTTAATCTCCTTGCATTTTCACTGAAGCGGCGGCGAAAGAGGACGTGTCTGCCACACTCACGCGGGCACCCCTCCGGTTCGCCGGATTCGCAATATATTACTCAGGTCGTTTCCAACTGTCCTGATTATTTTCTGGTCAGGCAAACCGGTAGTGGGGAATGACGCGGGAGAGGGGTTGACCGCGGGCATGTTATGGCGTATGATATGGCACATGAGCGAAGAAGAAACAAAACCAACACCCGAGGAAGAACCCATCGAGACGCCGGAGACTCAGGCGGAGGAAACGTCTGCTGAAGAACAGCAGCCGGTGGATGAGCTGACCAAGTGGCGCGAAATGGCTCTGCGCACAGCAGCTGAGTATGATAACTACCGCAAGCGCTGCGTGAAAGACCGCGAGGATTTCACCAAATACGCCAACCGCAGCCTGCTGGAAGAGCTGCTGCCGGTGATTGACAATTTTGAAATGGGCATGCAGATGGCCCAGCAGGACACCAGCTCGATGATTTACATCGGCATGAGCATGGTGCAGAAGCAGCTGGCTGATTTCCTGAGCAGCCAGGGAGTGGAAGCCATCGACTGCGCCCCCGGTCAGGAGTTCGACCACAACGTGCACGAGGCCATCATGAGCGAACCGAGCGACCAGCCGGAAGGTACCATCATCCGCATTCTGCGCCGCGGCTATAACCTGCGTGGCCGCCTGCTGCGCCCGGTGAATGTGGTGACCGCCGCCGCCAGGGAAGAAGCCGCACCCGAATCCTAACCCCTACCCACCACCATGGCACAGGATTATTACGAGGTACTGGGCGTTGACCGCAATGCGGATGACGCCACCATCAAGAAGGCCTACCGCAAGCTGGCCATGAAGTACCACCCTGACCGCAACCCGGACAACAAGGAAGCGGAAGAGAAGTTCAAGGAACTGGGTGAAGCCTACGAGGTGCTGAGCGATGCGGATAAGCGCGCGGCCTATGACCGCATGGGCCACGAGGCTTTCAAGAACGGCGGCATGGGTGGCCCCGGCGGCCCCGGTGGTTTCGGTGGTTTCACCGACCCGGCCGATTTGTTCTCCCAGATATTCGGTGGTGCTTTCGGAGGCTTCGGCGGCATGGGTGGTGGCGCTCGGCGCAAGGCCGACCCCCGCCGTCCCGGGTCTGACCTGCGCACCGACCTGGAAATCACGCTCGAAGAAGCAGCCGAGGGCTGCACCAAGACCCTGGAGGTGGAGCGTCTGGTACCCTGCGAGGAATGCAATGCCACGGGCTCCAAGGATGGCCGCGCCGGCTTCCACGACTGCCCGACCTGCCGCGGCACCGGCGTGGTAACCCGCCAGAGCGGTTTCTTTGTGCAGCAGAGCACCTGCCCGACCTGCCGCGGTACCGGCCAGACTATCAGCAACCCCTGCCCGAAATGCCGCGGCGAGGGTCGCGTGCACAAGGACGTGAAGGTGACCCTGCGCGTGCCCGCCGGCGTGAACAACGGAACCAAGCTGCGCTCCACCGGCAACGGCGACGCCGGCTCCAACGGCGGCGAGACCGGTGACCTCTACGTGTTCATCGAGGTGAAGCCGCACGATATCTTTACGCGCGATGGCATGGACCTGCACTGCACCATGCCCGTGCCCTTCATGGATGCCGCCCTGGGTGGCGAAATGACCGTGCCCACGCTGGATGGTCCCGCCAAGCTCAAACTGCCCGCCGGCACCCAGAGCAACACCATCTTCCGCGTGCGCGGCAAGGGTATGCCCAGCCTGAAAGGCAGCGGCCGCGGTGACCTCATGGTCGAGGTGCAGGTGGAAACCCCCACCAGACTCTCCTCCGGCCAGGAAAAGGCGCTCAAGGCTTTCTGCACTGAGCTCAAGGACAGCAACCAGCCCGAGGTGGCCGATTTCCGCAAGCGCGCCGCCCGTTATCTGAAGTAATTCCAACCGAATCGTTACCATGCACAGGTGCTATGCCCCGGGCGCTGAGCTTCTGTCCGGAACCGCCATCGGGATTGATGGCGAGGAAGCGAAGCATGCGCTGAAAGTCATGCGCCTGCGCGTGGGCGACGAATGCGAGGTGTTCAACGGCTGCGGCCAGGCTGCCGTGGGCCGCATCTCCTCTACCGGTGGCAGCAGCTCCCTCACCCTGGCAGATCTGCGCCCGCTGGCTCCCCTGCCCCCGGTAGCGGGCATTACGCTCGCGCTGGCCATACCCAAGGGGAGCAACATGGACCTCATCGTCCAGAAAGCGGTGGAAATGGGCGTGCAGCGCATCATCCCCCTCATCTCCGAACGCACCATTGTGCGCCTGGATGCGAAAGAAGCCGCCGCCAAGACCGCCAAATGGAGCCGCACCGTGCTCGAGGCCTGCAAGCAGTGCGGCGTGAACTCCCTGCCTGTGGTTGAACAGCCGCAGAGCTACGCCGCGTTCCTGCAACGCAGCGACCTGCCCGCGCTCAAGTTGCAGTGCGCCATCGTGCCGCACGCACGCCCGCTGCGCGAGCTGCTGGAAACCGCCCGCAGTGCCAGTGCCCGCGAATGTGTGCTGCTCATCGGCCCGGAGGGTGATTTCTCCCCCGCCGAATACGCCGCCGGCGAAGCCGCCGGTTACCTGCCCACCAGCCTGGGCCCCATCATCCTGCGCGTCGAAACCGCCGTGTTCCTCGCCGTTGCCGCCGCACGCTACGCGCTGGATTAAAAGAGCACCAAAGCGGAAGTTGTTTTCGGAGCACGGGACTTCAGTCCCGTAAATCACGGAGAGTGTATTCGGGACTGAAGTCCCGTGCTCCGATGAAGTTCACCGCCAAAGTCCAATTTATCGAGATACGCTGACTTATCAGAGTTCCCAATTTTCCATGCCGATACGCAAAAATTTACAACTTCGCATAATATTTTGAACAAAATCCCCATCGGGTAGCATCTCACCTGCATGATGAATAATAATCTTACTACAAAATTGATGGAAGGCCTGCAGGCAGCGCAGAAAGCGGCGCAGTCTGCCGGGCGCGCCCAGATTTACCCTGCAGAGCTGCTGCTGGCGCTGATGCAGCAGGAAGACGGCGTGCTGAGCGCTGTGCTGACCCGCGCCGGGGTGGACAGCAACCGCCTGCAGCGGGAGCTGACCGCCCAGCTGGAGCGCCAGCCGCGGCAGCGCGGCGCGGTAGCCCAGAGCCCGGGGATAGGCCCGGAGCTGGACCGTGCCCTTACCGCAGCCGAGCAGCAGCGCCAGGCCATGAAGGACGACTACCTGAGCGTGGAGCACTTTGTGCTGGGCATTTTCGAGGCAGATGCCACCCTTTCCCCGCTGCTGGAAAACTGCGGCCTGAGCAAGGCTAAGTATCTGGAGGCCCTTAAGGAAGTGCGCGGCAACCAGCGCATCACCGACCAGGACCCGGAGCAGAAGTACCAGACCCTGGAGAAATACGGCACCGACCTGACTGCCCGTGCCCGCCAGGGGAAGATTGACCCCGTCATCGGGCGCGATGCGGAAATCCGCCGCGTGCTGCAGATACTCTCGCGCCGCACCAAGAACAACCCGGTGCTCATCGGTGAACCCGGCGTGGGCAAGACCGCCATTGCAGAGGGACTTGCGCGCCGCATCGTGAACGGCGACGTGCCGGAAAGCATGCGTGGCAAGCGGCTCGTGAGCCTGAACATAGGTTCCATGCTGGCAGGTGCCAAATACCGCGGCGAGTTCGAGGAACGTCTCAAGGCCTTTATCAAGGAAGTGACCGCCAGCAATGGCGAGATTATCCTCTTCATCGATGAGCTGCACACCCTGGTGGGAGCCGGTGCCGGGGGAGATGGCGCCATGGATGCCGCCAACCTGCTCAAACCTGCCCTGGCGCGCGGCGAGCTGCGCACCATAGGCGCCACCACGCTGGACGAATACCGCAAGTACATCGAAAAGGATGCCGCGCTGGAGCGCCGCTTCCAGCCTGTGTATGTGGCCGAACCCAGTGTGGAGGACACCATTGCCATTCTCCGCGGGCTCAAGGAACGCTACGAGGTGCACCACGGGGTGCATATCACCGACGGCGCACTGGTAGCTGCCGCCACGCTCAGCAACCGCTACATCACCGACCGCTTCCTGCCCGACAAGGCAGTAGACCTGGTGGACGAAGCCGCCGCGCGTCTCAAGATCGAGCTGGACTCCATGCCCAGCGAAATCGACGAGCTGAACCGCAGCGCCATGCAGCTGGAAATGGAACGCCAGGCGCTGGCCAAGGAAAAGGACGATGATTCCAAGGCACGCCTGGAGAAAATCACCCGCGAACTGGCCGACACCCGGGAAAAGGTGGATGCCATGGTAGCCCAGTGGAAGAGCGAGAAGGACGTGGTGGTGAAAGCACGCGAGGCTCAGAAGAAGATAGATACCCTGCGCACCGAGGCCGAGCAGGCCCAGCGCCAGGGGGATCTGGGGCGTGCCTCCGCCATCCTCTACGGCGAAATTCCCGCGGCCGAACACGCCGCCAGGGAAGCCCGCGAAGCACTGGCCGCCCTGCAGAAGAGCGGCACCGGCCTGCTCAAGGAGGAAGTGACCGAGGCCGATATTGCCAAGGTCGTGTCCACCTGGACCGGCATTCCCGCCGCCCGCATGGCGGAAGGCGAGCGCGAGAAGCTCCTGCACATGGAGGAACGCCTGGGCCAGCGACTCATCGGCCAGAAGGAGGCCGTGAAAGCCGTGGCCGATGCCGTGCGCCGCTCCCGCGCCGGCCTGCAGGATGAGAACCGCCCGCTGGGGTCTTTCATCTTCCTGGGGCCCACCGGCGTAGGTAAGACCGAACTGGCCAAGGCACTGGCGGAATTCCTCTTCGATGACGAAGCCGCCATGGTGCGCATCGACATGAGCGAATACATGGAGAAACACAGCGTCTCCCGCCTCATCGGTGCGCCTCCAGGCTACGTGGGGTATGATGAGGGCGGCCAGCTCACTGAAGCGGTGCGCCGCAGACCGTACAGCGTGGTGCTTTTCGATGAAATTGAGAAAGCCCACCCGGATGTCTTCAACGTGCTGCTGCAGGTGCTGGACGACGGCCGCATCACCGATGGTCAGGGCCGCACCGTGGACTTCACAAACACCGTGCTCATCATGACCAGCAACATCGGCAGCCAGTTCATCCTGAACGAAACCGATGCCGCCACCCGCAACACACGCGCCCTGGATGCGCTGCGCGGCCACTTCCGCCCCGAGTTCCTCAACCGCATCGACGAGATTATCATCTTCGACCGCCTGCAGGGTGAGGACCTCAGGCAGATTGTGGGAATCCAGCTCCGCCGCGTCATGAAACGCCTCGAAAACCGCGGGCTGAAACTCCAGCTCAGCGATGCCGCCGCCACCCTGGTGGCCGAGCACGGCTACGACCCTGTGTACGGTGCCCGCCCGCTCAAGCGAGCCATTCAGCGCTATATCCTCGACCCGCTCAGCATGGCCATACTCGAAGGGAAATACCCCGAAGGCAGCGTGATTCTCATCGATTCCGAGGACGGGCAAATCGTTTTCAGATAACACTTCCATTCATACCGCCCCGTCAGGGGCGGTATTTACTTACCCGCGCAGCGGCTATGCTGGTACACCTGGATGAAGCCCCCCCATGCGTAACAAACTGCTCGATAAATTGGAATTTGGCGAGCCAACGGCGAGCGGAATTTTGAGCCCGTTAGGGCGGCATATCAATAGCGAGGGGTAGAGCCCGTCACGCGTAGCGTTGGCGGGCGGAACCCCTCGTATGCAAAAAATAATCCGGAACCCGTGGAACGGGTGACAGCCTGCCACGGCGTAGGGCGTGAGCCCGGAGACGGGAAGCCGTGGAAATGTTGAATGCCAAAGTCCTATGTCACCCGTTTCACGGGTTTTATTTGTTTATTTATCAAACGAGGGGTTGCGAGAGGCACGCTTACGCGCGCCCCTCTTCACCCCTCGCTACTGATATGTCGCCCGCTGACGCGGGCTTTTAAGTTTGTTCGCTTCGCTCACCTCAACAAAGTCCAATTTGTCGCGCCGTATTCAGCCACTCGTCGAGGTAGTGGTCGGCCCTGCGGGCCTCAATGAATCGCCCCGCTTTGCGGCGCATGAAATCCATTTGCGGCGCAAATGGATGAAAAAAGCCCCCTCGCTTTCGCTCGGGGGCTTTTTTTTACATACCCTGCTGCTGCAGGAGGGCGTCGGGATTCGGGTCGCGCCCCATGAAGTTGCGGAAGGCCTCTGCCTCGGGCAGGCTGCCGCCGGTGCTGAGCACAGCGCGGCGGAAATCGGCGCCAGTGGCGGCATTCGTGGGGCCTTCTTTCTCAAAGCGGGTAAAGGCATCGGCAGCGAGCACTTCGGCCCACTTGTAGGAATAATACCCGGCTGCGTAGCCACCGGAAATGCAGTGCGACAGGCAGCGCATGATGGAAGGGGCCGACTGGGTAAGCGGCAGGGTCCAGGGGTCGAGCAGCTGGCGGCTGGCGTCATCCAGATTGCGGCCGCGGAACTTGGTCTCGTAGTTGATGTGCATCTCCAGGTCGAGCTTGGCCATTCGCAGCTGGTTCATCATATCGAACCCGGGCATGAAGAAGCGGCTCTTCTGCAGCTTGAGCAGCAGATCGGCAGGCATGGGTTCATCCGTCTCCCAATGGCGGGCGTAGGACATCACACCTTCGGGAATCCACACCCAGTTCTCATTCAGCTGGCTGGGCAGCTCCACGAAATCGCGGGCCACGCGGGTACCGGCGTGGGAGTAGAGCTCGGTATCGCTCAGCATGCTGTGCAGCGCGTGACCGAACTCGTGGAAAATGGTGAGCACATCCATGTGCGTGAAGAGGGCGGGCTTGCCTGCGGTGGGGGATTTGAGGTTGCACACCACCACGCAGAGATGCGCCGGGCGGTTGCCGTTCACCGTGGTGTGATGGCGGGCGCCCATACACCAGGCGCCGTCGCGCTTGGTGCTGCGGGGGTGCAGGTCCATGTACACCGAGCCCAGGTGGCGGCCGGTGGCCACATCATGAATCGCGTAAAGCTTCACCTCCGGGTGCCAGACCTCCACCTCGCCCTCGGCCAGCTGCTCACCGGGCTGCAGGCAGCGGGTGGGCAACTCGGAAATGCGGATATTGAACAGGCCCTCGAACACCGAGAACATACCGGCCACCACATTTTCCTTCTTGTGGTAGGGGCGCAGCGCCTCGCTGTCGAATCCGCAGGTCTTCTCGCTGATCTGCGTGAGGTAGTAATTCACATCCCAGGGGTTCAGCTGGGTCACGCGGCGACCCTCGCGGGCCGAAGCAAACTCCAGCAGCTGCGCGGTGTCGCGGTCAAAGGCCGGCTTCACCTTGCGCATCATATCATCCACAAACTCGAGCGCAGCAGCACCGCTGCCCACCATGCGGCGGGCGGTCACCAGGTCTGCATAAGTACCAAAGCCCAGCAGGGTAGCCAGCTCGCTGCGCAGCGCCATCACGCGGTCTACCACGGGGGCATTGTCGTATTCGGGCGTAGCGCCCTCGGAGCAGCGGCCCTCCCAGCACTTGCGGCGGGTTTCAGCCACATCGCAATGGCGCAGCACATCTCCTACACTGGCGTAATCAAGCGTGATGAGCCACTGCGGCTGCTCCGGCGTGCCGAATCCCTTCTCCTGGGCCTTGGCGGCAGCGCGGGCCATCCACTCCGGGCTCATACCGGCCAGCTGGGCAGCATCGGTAATAACCAGCTGCCAGGCATTCGTCGAGTCCTTGCAATTCTTCTCATACTGCAGACGCAGCGCGGCAATTTCCTTTTCGATTTCAAGCTTGCGGGCTTTCTTATCGGCAGGCAGGTCAGCACCGCTGTCCTTGAACATATCCACCACTTCCTGCACAAAACGCTGGCGGGCGGGGGACTGGCGGCGCACCCAGGGCTGGGTGCTGGCGGTGCGCATCACAGCCCAGAGCTTGTCATTCGCGGTGATGGAAGCGCCGAACTCCGTAATCAGCGGCGTCACCTCATCCATGGCGGCGCGCACCTCGGGCGAATCCATCACATAAGCCAGGTTGCTGAGCAGCTGGTCCGCATAGCCCAGCTCCACATCCACGGCATCGAAAGCGGCAAAAGTATTCTCCCAGGTCATCTCCTGCGGCTGCACGCGGCAAATGGCGTCGATGCGCTCCTGTGCACGCTGAATCGCCAGGCGTATATCTGCCACACCGCGTTCCGGTGTCATGAGCGACCAGCGGGGGTAGTCACCGCCCCACTCCAGAAAAGGATGCTGCTCTGCCGCCAGAGCATGCGCGGGGAATTCTGTCTGCTGAGCCTGCAGCGGCTGCACCTGGCCAACCATGGCCAACGCCGCTGCGGTTATGAGGAGAGACCGGACCTTCAACATACAATCTGTTATACGCCCGTATATCGCCCATTCTTTCAAGGGATTGCATCCCGAATGCAAAAAAATGCAATCTCGCGCGTTTTACCGGGCGGCAAGGTACCGGCGCGTAACAGCAGCAACGGTTTCTGCCGCGCCGGGCATGGGGATACCAAGCTGCGTGGTGAGACGAGCGCTGCTCATGGCCGTGTGGCGAGGGCGGGGTTCGCGGAAGAAGGGAACTTTGTCCAGCCACTGTTTTTCCACGGGCGGAAGCTCGGGCAGAGCCCCCTGCTCCACCGCGGTCTTCAGTGCCAGCGTAGCGCACTCCCACCAGCTGAGCGGTTCTCCCACACTGGTAAGATGCACCACGCCTCCGAAACTTCCCGCCCCCAGTGCCAGCACCACGCGGGCGATATCGGCCGCATCGGTAGGCAGGGAATCCTTATCTGCCACTGCGGCCAGAGGCTGCCCGGCCAGGGCACGCGCCACGGTACTTTCGATGAATGAAGGCTTGCGCGGGTTGCCGCATACCCACGACACACGCGCCACCACCGCTGAGGGCAACGCCTCGAGCACCTGCAGCTCACCCTCGCGTTTGCTCTCGCCGTAGCAGTTGATGGGTTTGCACTTAGCGCTCTCGTCCTTGAGCCCGGGCTTGTGGCCGCAGAGCACATAGTCCGTGGAAAGATGCACAAAACGTGCCCCGGTGTGGCGGCAGGCCAGCGCCATGGCAGCAGGCGCCACGGCATTCACCAGATGCGCCTGCAAGGCGTCATCGCCACAGGCTTCCAAACCGCTGATAGCGGCACAATTCACCACCAGCTGCGCCCCGCTGCCCAGCACCAGGTCACTGACAGCCCCGGCCTGCTCCAGCGGGCACGCCGCATGCGCGGGAGCCAGTACCTCATACCCGGTCTGCTCTGCCAGTTCACGCAGCACCTGCCCGGTGCGACCGGTAGCGCCAAAAATCAGTATTCGCCTGCCCATGCGGGCACTATACACACATAGTCCCCGCTTGTCAATCCTCCCGGCAGCCACACCAACAACAAGCACGGGGTACATACCCGCCTGGGTTATACCAGCTTAGTTTCGGTCATCGCGCGAGGCAAAGAAATCCTGCACTGGAGGCAGAGCGGCCAGGCGGCTCAGCGCCACACTGCGGGCGGCACCTATACCACTCTGCAGCAATATAGCCTGCGCCTCATCGCCGGGCGCCATGCTGCAGAAAGCCGTATCATTCAGGCGGAAAGGCAGGGATTCCTCCAGCTCATCCTCCACCATGCACTCGAGCCGCAGGGTGTCATCCAACGCACGGGGAAAAGCCACCAGCAGCACATTTCGCGGACCTTTGCCCTCGGCGGTCAGCCCGGCCAGGCTGCGGATGCCGCTCAGCCACCCCAGATGATCCACCGGACCGGAAGCATAACCCAGGGAAGCGAAACGATCCCCCGGAGCAGTGCCGCGCGGGCGGATGGAGTCGTACAGGTGGTCATAGTATTCACCACCTATGTAGAAGAACTGCTGCCCGCAGGCCAGCGCCTGCGCCACCGTCTGCACCTGGGTGGGCAGGTCCGCCACCGGGGTGCTCAGGTAGCAGTGCGGCAGCAAATCCTCATCGGCCAGGTCCATCCAGTCTGCCAGTTCTGCGGCCAGCCTCTGCTCCTGCGGTGACTCACCGGCAAAGAAAGCATAGGGCAGCAGCACGCTCCCCGGCTTGCGCAGGCAGTTTTTTTCCAGCCAGTAGAGCAGGTCCAGCGCGCAGCCGCTGCCGGTGCCGCCGGCGGCAGAAAAGAACACATGGCACTCCAGCTGCTCCACCCCCTCCACCAGAGGCGTCAGCTCACGCAGCACGGCACCCCAGCTCTGCAGCAGCAGCGCGCGCCCGTAGCGCCGCCAGCCACCCGCACCTTGCAGCCCCGAAAGCGCCTTTTCCACCTCATACACCGGCACCTGCAGCCGCTCAGCCACCTGCCAGCGCATACCCGCCACACAATTCTTCAGCTCCGGGTTCTGCTCCATCTCGTTGAAGCTGCGAGCCTCTGTCTTGATATTCAGGAACGGCACATCAGCGGCATATTCCTGCCACTCAGGAGTACTCACCACATCATCTGCGGCATCCAGGTACACACAGGCCACATCATCCCCCACCGGGGGCATACCACCTGCTGCCACAGCTCGCCGCCAGGCCAGCAACACCTGCCCGCCCACGCCGCCAAGACCAATGAGGAGTGTCCGCTTCTTCATATCTGAATCAAGTTTTTACTTATCCCTTAGTATAGCATAAACCGCAGCGGCGTCAATCATTTATTCACCTGCGTCTGCGGCGTGAGCGCGCTGCTCATGTGTCCCGAAGATTGCAGCAGCCGCTGATGAATGAATGCCGTTTCATCAGAAGCCACCCCCGGTTATAACAAATGAGCGATAAATCGGAATTTGCAGAGTAGTTTGCGGTCGGCACGACCGCGGAACTTGAGTCCCGTCAGGGACGGTAGAGGTGAGGCAGGGGTAAGCCCGCGTCAGCGGGCGCAGCCCCTGCTAACAAACAAAAGATAAGGGAGCCCCGACGAAAGGAGTGGGCGGCAGAGGGCACTGCTTCAATGTGTGGCAATAGCCTCTGCCAC
>JAZONE010000033.1:0-1816 GCA_045654325.1 Akkermansia sp. | reverse complement strand
CGGGATGGCGGAACGCCCGCGCCGGTACGGCGCGCCCGCAGCGGCGCAAGTGCCCGAGCGAGCCGGAGCGAGCGCTGGGCACCCGAGCGACGGGGCCCCGGCTGTCCGCCGTCAGGCGGCACCGGGGACGGAGCGGGTACTGCCGGAGCTGGGTGATTCCTGCGCGGGTCGGGGCTTTGCGCCAGTTTTGTGCGCGGTAGCGCGCAACTGCTGCAGTAGGCTGACTGTGCCACCGGCATCCCCCCCGTGGCCTGTGGTGGGGCTTCCTGCCGCCGTCCACGGCGGCAAGGCTGGCGCAGCCAGCGACCGCGGAGCCGCCGACAGGCGGCGGAGCGCCTACCGCACGACGAAAAGCGGCGGCAAAAAGAAACGGAGCATACCCATATATGGTATACTCCGCTGTTGATCTTGTGGGGAAATTGTGTGGTCAGTCGTCAGAATAAAGCATGATGTATCTGGCCACCCTGTTCTGTTGCTGGATTTCCCGCTTGGCTTTGATGCGCGCAACGAGTTTTTTCACATCAGATTCCTTGTACAAGAATGTTTTATGAACGCGGTTACTGTTTATCATCCTGAACTTGAGGGGGTGCAGCAGACCGGCGTTTACGTAGCGGTTGAGCGTTGAGGGGGAGCACATGAGCATGAGAAGCGCTTTCTTGCTGCGTATGTAACCACGCGGGACGCTGGTGGCTTTCGCGAGTTGCGCGGCTTCAAGTTTTTCAATGGCCTTTAGTGGCCAGTAGTGGGCACGATGCCATGCGGTGGGCATGATGGCATGGCGTGCCATCATGCTGCGGACGCTTCGCGGTGTCATTTGCAAGCGTTCGGCAACGGCTTCGGTGGTGAGACTGTGCGGGGGTGGGGTGGGAGAGTCAAAACACGTGGTGCCGTTTTCTGTCTTTTCCTCCGGGTAATAAACGCCTGGGCACATGAAGCGGCGGCGGCCAAGTGCGTCTTTTACCAGCAGAGGGTTATAGTTCGCTCTGTTCGTCATTTGTCAAGGGTGGGGGTAAAAACTGCAGAAGTTCTTCGGGTATTCCTCTGGCTAGGATTTTCGTTTTTGCAGCGGCTTCCTCTGCTGCTGTTTCGGCTTTTTCGAGTTCTAGCAGCTTCGTATCCTCGATAATGGCTTTGAATTTGTCAGAGGTCGAGTATTCGCCAGTAGAATCGCGTGCGATGGTTGCAAAAAAATCACGTTTTTCTTTAATGGTCAGGTGTCGGGGACGGCGGGGCATGGGGTAGTGGTGGGTAGTTGGGCCCGGGCTGGTTAGTCTGCAGCGTGCTGGGTGTCGTAGACAATGGCCCTTATGCGGTCGAGGTAGACGGATATCTGCGAGAGACGGCTGAGGGTGAGCTCATAATCTCCGCGGTGGAAGTCTCTGACAGCGGTTTCGGTCAGGGTGGTGCAGGATTCGGCCAGCATATCGATTTTTTTCTTGCGGTGTCATAATTCCAGAGTTGTTTTAAATTGAATGATTAAGGTATCACACTCGAACTCGAGCAGGGTATCTTCTGCCCTGGTACATGTCCAGTTTTCGCCGGGCACAAGGGTGTGGCAGACTTTTGCCAGGATTTCGAGGTTCTGCGGCTCGTGGATGTCTTCGGGGTTGGTCAGTTTGAGGGCTTGCATGATGCGGCGGGGTGAAGGTGGGCGGGGTAGTAGCGGCGGGTGATGGTTGCGCCTTCGGGCACGCCGGGCACACCGCTGAGGGTGTGCTGCACGGTGCGGGGGAAGATGCCGGCGCGCTGCAGCAGGCGGCGAAGAACACCGGGCTTGATGTGCCAGGCGGCGGCAAGTGCGTTTTCGGCAATAAAG
>JAZONE010000032.1:0-3332 GCA_045654325.1 Akkermansia sp. | reverse complement strand
AGAGACGTAAGGCCAAGATCAACAAGCACAAGCGCAGCAAGCGCATGCGCCAGAACCGCCACAAGAAGCGTTTGCGTTACAAGTCCTAAGCTGCGCGCTTAGGCCACGTCCGCAAGCGACGCTGTTCTTTTCACGGCACTGCGATTCCTATGAACGCAGTGCCGTTTTTCATTGCTAAGAGCGTATACTCGGGACTGAAGTCCCGTGCTCCGATGATTGACTGATTATGCCGCCGCATGGACGGAATTTTGCCCCTGCGGCGCTTCGGGCGGGAATATCCCTGTCATGGTGGGTTGAAGACGTGGCAGAATTATGGTAGTATAACGCGCATGCAGACAGCTCTTACAAAGGAAGAATTGCGTACCATGCTGGCGCCTCACCGCGGGAAGCGCATGGTGCTGGTGCCCACTATGGGTGCATTGCACGAGGGTCATGCCACCTTGCTGCGCCAGGCTCGTGAACTGGCCGGGGCAGATGGCTGCGTGGTAGCCAGCGTGTTCCTGAATCCGGTGCAGTTTGACAACGCCGGTGACCTCGCGAGCTATCCGAAGACCCCTGCGCAGGATCTGGAAACCTGTGATATGTGCGGGGTGGATGTGGTGTTCATGCCCTCGCCGGACACCATGTACTGCAGCGACCGCTCCATCACCATGGAGGAAACGCATCTTTCCACCGTGCTTTGCGGCGCAAGCCGACCCGGGCATTTTGCCGGCGTGTGCCTGGTGGTGAGCAAGCTCTTCAATCTGGTGCAGCCTACGGATGCCATCTTCGGCAAGAAAGATTACCAGCAGCTGGCCATTCTCCGTCGCATGGTGCGCGACCTTGATATCCCCATTGCCATCCACGGTGCGGAAATCGTGCGTGGTGAGGATGGTCTCGCGCTTTCCAGCCGCAACGTGCGCCTTACTCCGGAGCACCGCGCCGCCGCTCCTGCCATCCGTCGCAACCTGCTGGCTGCTGCAGAGGCCTACGCCGCCGGTGAACCTGCCGCTGCCATCTGCGGCCGAGTGCGTACTAATCTGGAATCCATACCCGGCGTGCGCTGCGATTATGTGGAGCTTGTGGACGCCGAAACCCTGCACGAGGTTGTCAGCAGCCACCGCCTTGCCTTGCTGGCTGTTGCCGCCTGGTTCGGTGATGTGCGACTTATTGATAACATTGAACTTTCACGCTCATGATTCAGGCTCTTAACCTTCATCGTTCCTATTCCATTGCCAAGAAGCAGATTGAGGTGCTTCACGGGCTTGATCTGCACATCCGCAAGGGAGAGAAAGTGTTTCTCTGCGGCCCCAGCGGTGCGGGTAAGACCACGCTCATGTACACGCTGGCTGGCCTCGAGCCGCCCCAGCAGGGTAAGGTGGTGGTGGATGGCGAGGATATCTATGCCCTCTCCCTGCGCAAGCGCGCCCTTTTCCGCAACAAGATGATGGGCTTCATCTTCCAGAACTACATGCTCATGCCTGAGCTTACGGCCCTGGAAAACGCCTCGCTGGCCACCGCCGTGGCCGGTACAGAGGCCACGGAGCGAGTGAAGCACCTGCTGGAGCGTGTGGGCCTGGCAGACCGCATGGACCACCTGCCTAATGAGCTGTCCGGCGGTGAGCAGCAGCGCGTGGCCATTGCCCGAGCTCTGGCTCATGACCCCGCCATCATCTTTGCCGATGAGCCGACCGGCAACCTCGATTCCAGAAATGGCAATCAGATTCTCGACCTGCTTTTCGGTCTGGCTGAGGAAGGCGGTAAAACTCTCGTGACTGTGACGCACGATGCCGAAATCGCCGCTCGGGGCGACCGCACGCTCATTATCCGCGATGGCGTGGTGGCTAATGCCTGATATCCCTTTGTTTCAAAACACTGAAAGCGCGGCAGTTCTGCAACTGCCGCGCTTTTTGCGTCCTTCGATGAGCTGTGAGAGCTTATCGCCCTCCTGCTTCACGAATCAGGCGCGCGCATTCGGTGTAATGTTGTTTTTCTGCCGCTTGCAGGGGGGTGCTTCCATCTCCCTTGTTGATATCTATCCCAGGAGCCGCCAGCAGAAGTTTCACACAGTCTGTGCTCCCATCATACGCTGCGATCCACAGCGCTGTCCGGCCATGTTTGTTTGCTTTATTCACCTGGATGCCGGGGGTGGCCAGCAGTATTTTCAGGCATTCCGTTCGTCCGTCATCTGCAGCGTTGACCAGGGGAAGGTAGCCGTTGTTCGGAGCATTCACATCTGCTCCGGCGGCAATGAGCAGCTTGAGGGTGTCGGCGTAACCGAATACACTGGCCGAATACATTTCGCTTGTATATTCCTGCGGCTCGATTCCTTTGGCGCTTAAGAGCCGGCGGGCTTCCTGTTTCGAAAGCTTCGGGAATGCCGCAGGCAGGGGCTTCCCTTGCATGGCGGCTTCAATCAGCGCGGCGCATTCCACATGCCCCTTGTCTTTTGCCGCCTGCAGCGCTTTTTCCTGATTTAGGTTGATACCCGGGGCTTCCAGCAGCAGACGTACGCACTCGGGGGAGCCTCGGTATGCCGCTTCGTACAGCGGGTTTTCTTTGTTGACATCGATTCCGGGTGCCCCCAGCAGAGCCCGGACGCAGTCGGGACGACCATTGCGAGCGGCAACGCAGAGCGCTGGCTTACCGTCTCTCACGGGAGCGTTGATGTCGAGGTCTGGTGATTCCAACAAGACCTTTATGCTCTCCGGCCGACCATATGTCGCAGCGAATCCGAGAGCAGAAGCTTCGACGCCGCTGCTGTCATTATTTATTTTATGGACATCAATTCCGGGCGCTTCCAGCAGAATGCGGATACACTCTTCGCGTCCTTCCCAAGCTGCCTTGATGAGCGGTGTCCAGCTGTATGAATCAGTAGCATTCACATCTGCGCCGGCGGCTATGAGAAGCCGCAGTATTTCCGGTTTGTCATAACTGGCTGCATCGATAATCTTGCTATCGTATTCTGACGGGGATATCCCTCGTTTCTCCAGCTCGTCGCGGGCTGTTTCTCTGGCTGCCCGCTTTGCTTCCTCTCTGGCTTTACGTTCGGCTTCCTCTCTGGCTATGCGGTCCGTTTCTGCCTGTGCGGCGGAGAGCGCATCGGTCCAGCCGAGCAGGGCAAGCAGGTGCTCGTCCGCCAGAGATTCGGGGGTGATGCCGGTATCGGCTGCGAAGGTGGCGATTGCCTGGCTGCGCTGCTGAGGCTCTGCTGGAATACTCTCGCATGCTTTTATTATCAGGTCAGCCGGGAGCTGTGCCGTGAGTGTTTTCAGAGCGGCAGCAGTTTGTCGCAAGGCAGCGAGCTGCTGTTGCAGGGTGGTTTGTTCCTCAAGTTTCTGGCCGGTGGCTAC
>JAZONE010000031.1:0-63266 GCA_045654325.1 Akkermansia sp. | reverse complement strand
TTGCCCCCCGGGGGGGGGGTTCCGGGGGAGCACCCCCCCGCTGGGTTGTTGGGCGTTGTTATGAGTAGACTTTACTCTGACTTGGGTTGTTGGGATTTTTATAATCTGGTATCTGAGGCTGGGATTTATTTCGCACAGGGTGCGAAGTGAAATCTCCCTGCGGTCGGTGAAATTGCTAAGCGTTGCTTATCAGTGAAACTTCGTTCGCCGGGGCTCGCTCAGTGAAATTTCGGACTGCGTCCTCAGTGGATGGGGGCTTACATCATGCCGCCCATGCCACCCATGCCGCCCATGGCGTCGGCACCGGGGGCGCCGTGGCCGCAGGAGCACTTCTTCTCGGGCAGGTCGGTGATGAGGCACTCGGTGGTGAGCATGAGGCCGGCGATGGAGGCGGCGTTCTGCAGAGCGGAACGGGTCACCTTGGTGGGATCCACCACACCGGAAACGAGGAGGTCCTCGTACTCATCGGACACGACGTTGTAGCCCATGGTGGGAGCCTCGAGGTTCTTCACCTTCTCCACGATGAGGGCGGCTTCGCGGCCGGCGTTGGCCACCAGCTGGCGGAGGGGAGCCTCCACAGCGCGGTACACGATGGCAGCGCCGGTGGCTTCATCGCCCGTGAGGTTGAGGCCGCACACGGCCTTCTGGGCGCGGATGAGGGCCACACCACCACCGGGAACGATACCTTCCTCCACAGCAGCGCGGGTGGCGTGCAGAGCGTCGTCCACGCGGTCCTTCTTCTCCTTCATCTCGGTTTCGGTGGCAGCACCCACCTTGATGACGGCCACACCGCCGGCGAGCTTGGCCAGGCGCTCCTGGAGCTTCTCGCGGTCGTAGTCGGAAGTGGTCTCCTGAATCTGATGGCGAATCTGGGATACGCGGGCGGAGATGTCGGAGGACTTGCCAGCGCCTTCGATGATGACGGTGGTGTCCTTGGTGATGACCACGCGCTTGGCAAGGCCGAGCATGTCCACATCCACGTTCTCGAGCTTGAGGCCGAGGTCCTCGGAGATGCACTGGCCACCGGTGAGGATGGCGATATCCTGGAGCATGGCCTTGCGGCGGTCGCCGAAGCCGGGAGCCTTCACAGCGGCCACATTCAGGGTGCCGCGCAGGCGGTTCACCACGAGGGCTGCGAGAGCCTCGCCTTCCACGTCCTCAGCGATGATGAGGAAGGGCTTGCCGCTCTTGGCAACCTTCTCCAGCAGGGGGAGGAAATCCTTCAGGTTGCCGATCTTCTTCTCGAAGATGAGGATGTAGGGGTTCTCGAGCACAGCCTCCATAGTGTCGGCGTTGGTCACGAAGTAGGGGGAGAGGTAGCCCTTGTCGAACTGCATACCTTCCACCACGTCCAGAGAGGTGTCGATGCCCTTGGCTTCTTCCACGGTGATGGTGCCGTCCTTGCCTACCTTGTCCATGGCCTCGGCGATGATGTCACCGATTTCGGAGTCCCAGTTGGCGGAAACGGTGGCCACCTGAGCAATCTCCTTGGTGGAGTCCACGGGCTTGGAGATGTTCTTGAGCTCGCCCACGATTGCGGCGGCGGCCTTGTTGATGCCGCGCTGCAGGGAGATGGGGTTGGCGCCGGCGGTCACGTTGCGCAGGCCTTCGCGGTAGATAGCCTCGGCCAGCACGGTGGCGGTGGTGGTGCCGTCGCCGGCGATGTCGTTGGTCTTGCTGGAAACCTCACGCACGAGCTGGGCGCCCATGTTCTCGTAGGCGTCCTCGAGCTCGATTTCCTTAGCCACGGTCACGCCGTCCTTGGTGATGTTGGGGGAACCGAACTTCTTGTCGATGACGACATTGCGACCGGCCGGGCCGAGGGTGCTCTTCACAGCCTTGGCAATCTTGGTCACACCGTTGAGCAGGCTCTGGCGGGCGGATTCGTCGAATGAAAGTTGCTTAGCCATAAATGGAATGATTAATGATTAGTGATTAATGATTAATTTGATTAGTCGATGACGGCGAGGATATCGTTCTCGCTCAGGATGGTGTAGGTGGTGCCGTTGTAGGTCACTTCGGTGCCGCCGTACTTGGTGATGAGCACCTTGTCATTAACAGCCACGTTGAAGGGGATGACGTTGCCGTCCTTGTCGCGGCCGCCGGTGCCGATGGCACGCACGATGGCTTCCTGGGGCTTCTCCTTAGCGGTATCGGGCAGGAACAGGCCACCTGCAGTCTTGGTCTCAGCTTCCACGCGCTCCACGAGCACACGATTTCCTAATGGTTTGATCATAGTAGTGTATTTTGGATTTTTAATTTAAGAATTTTGATTTTGTTGAGAAGCAGCGTTCTGAGTTTTCTGCGCATCAGCGGGAACTCTATACTTCGAACTTCCCTCTTCGTACTTTGCACCTCAGAACGCTGCGCGTTCTGAAATTACTCGTCTACGACTTCGGCGTCCACCACCTTGCTCTTGGCCTTGCGGGGGCCGGAGTCGGCGGAGGAATCGCAGCCAGCATCGCAGGAACCACCGGCACAGCCACCCTGCTGGGCAGCGGCCTGAGCAGCGGCGTTCAGCTCAGAGAGCATCTTCTCGAGCTCCTCGGTCAGCTGCTTAGCCTTGTCCACGTCCTTGGCTTCGGCGGCCTTCTTCAGGGCATCCACCTTGTCCTGGATGGGCTTCACCACCTCGGCGGGGGCCTTGTCGCCCATGTCCTTGATCTGGCGCTCCACGTTGTGGGCCAGGGAATCGGCCTTGTTGATGACCTCGATATTCTCGGCCTTGCGGCGGTCTTCCTCGGCGTGGGCCTCGGCTTCCTGCTTGGCGCGCTCAATCTCTTCCTTGGAGAGACCGGAGGAACCCTGGATGGAGATATTCTGCTCCTTGCCGGTGTTCTTGTCCTTGGCGGTCACCTTGAGAATACCGTTGGCGTCCATGTCGAAGGTCACCTCAATCTGAGGTACACCGCGGGGAGCGGGCTGGATGCCGTCGAGCTTGAAGTTGCCCAGCAGCTTGTTGTCGTTGAACATCTTGCGCTCGCCCTGGCAGATGCGGATGTCTACAGCCGGCTGGTTATCAGCGGCGGTGGAGAACACCTGGCTCTTGCGCACGGGGATGGTGGTGTTGCGGTCAATCATGGGGGTAGCGATGCCGCCCATGGTCTCGATGGAGAGGGTAAGCGGAGTCACGTCGAGCAGCAGCACGTCGTTCACAGCGCCGGTAAGCACACCGCCCTGAATAGCGGCACCCACGGCCACCACTTCGTCCGGGTTCACACCCTTGTGGGGCTCCTTGCCGGCAAGGCGCTTGGCCATCTCCTGCACGGCGGGCATACGGGTCATACCACCCACGAGCACGAGCTCGTTGATATCGCTGGTGCTCAGACCTGCAGCGGAGATGCACTCACGCACGGGGCGGGCGGTGCGCTCCAGCAGGGTCTCGGTGAGCTGCTCCAGCTTGCTGCGGGTCAGGGTGAGCTGAATGTGCTTGGGACCGGTAGCGTCCATGGTGATGAACGGCAGGGAGATGTCGTAGCTCTGGGTGGAGGAGAGGGCAATCTTGGCCTTTTCAGCCTCTTCCTTGATGCGCTGCAGGGCATCCGTCTGCTTAGAGATGTCCATACCCTCGCGGCTCTTGAATTCAGCCAGAATCCAGTTGATGACGGCGTTGTCCCAGTCGTCACCGCCCAGGTGAGTATCACCATCGGAAGCCTTCACCTCGAACACGCCGTCGCCGATTTCGAGCACGGAGATATCGAAGGTACCACCACCAAGGTCATACACGGCAATCTGCTCATTGCTGCCCTTGTCCAGGCCATAGGCCAGAGCGGCGGCGGTGGGTTCGTTGATGATGCGGCGCACCTTCAGACCGGCGATTTCACCGGCAGCCTTGGTGGCGTTGCGCTGGGCGTCGTTGAAGTAAGCGGGCACGGTAATCACAGCCTCGGTGATGGTCTCGCCCAGCTTGGCCTCGGCATCAGCCTTCAGCTTGCCGAGAATCATGGCGCTGATTTCCTGGGGGGAGTACACCTTGGTCTCGCCACCCACTTCCACCTGAATGTGGGCGTCGCCGTTGGCGGCTTCCACGATGGTGTAGGGAACCTTCTTGTCGTCAGCGGTCAGCTCGGCATACTTGCGGCCGATGAGACGCTTGGCGGAGAAAACCGTGTTGCGGGGGTTGGTCACAGCCTGGCGCTTGGCAGCCTGGCCTACGATACGCTCGCCGTTCTTGGTGAAAGCGACGATGGAGGGGGTGGTACGTGCGCCCTCGCTGTTCTCCAGAACAGTAGCCTGACCGCCTTCCATGACGGCCATGCAGGAGTTTGTCGTACCAAGGTCAATACCGAGTATTTTGCTCATGGTGTATTTTCTTTCTATTTTGTTGTGTTGTTTGAAATCCGATTGGTCTGCACTAGCGCAGACGCTTCTTACCTTACTCTGTTGCAAATTCCGTGCCAACTTCCGGAACAATACGCGCATATTTTACACAAGTACTTATATTTAAACACTTGGCATGTTGTCATAAATATTTTCACCACCCACTCCAGCATGCTCAAACAGCGGCATTTTGCCGCATGTGCACATTTTGCCGCAGCTACTACCGCGTCATTTTGCCGCAATCAATGTTGTATCTCCTGCCAGGCAAGCTGCCCTTTGGGCGTAAGGCGGTATTTCTGCCGCGGATGCCGTGGCGACTCCGGATACAACATGCAGACGAAACCTTCCTCCATGGCGGGATTCAGATAATTTTTCAGGAAATTATCTCGACCTTTCAAGCCGAGATGCGACATCATCTCCCGGACAGACTGGTATTCTCCCCCCATTACATCAAGCAGCTGCACAATAAACGGGCATACCGGAACGCGAGGGAGTGAAGCAACTTGTCCTGTTGCTTGTCCTGTTACTTGTCCTGCTGCTTGTCCTGTCGGCGTTGCATGAATATGCAGGAACCTGCTTTTCAGCAAGTGATTCTCCCCCAGAAGGAGATTTCTGAAAAATTTCATCAGGAACGAATAATCTGCCGCGACGCCGGCAGGTACATTCGAATAATTAGCACGGACCAGAGCATTACGGAAATATCTGGCATTAAAGGCAAAGGGGAGATTACTCACGCGGAACCCGATTGCCCGCAGGTACTTGATGCAGAACACAGCCGTTGTCCGTGTATTCCCCTCGGGGAACGGATGAATCTGCCAGATACCCGAAATGAAGTGCGCGATATGCTCTACCAGCTTGTCCTGTGAAATTCCCTTGAACGAAAACCGCTTCTCGCGCTGCATATCATAATCCAGAGCCATGAGGATTTCTTCAGCATGCGCATACCGCACGGTATCGCCATCCAGCACCCACTCTTTCTTGGTGATGTTATACTCGCGGATTTTACCGGCAAACTTGAATACGTTGTGAAAAAGGCGTTTGTGAATAGATATCAGCCCGGCGGGACTGAACACAAAAGCCGGCTCATGGAGAAGCGCCGCAATATTTGCCGCCACTTTATCAGCCTCGTCTGTATCGTTGGCAGCAGCATGAAGCTCATAATACCCGGCTACGCGGCTCTGCACCTCAGCCATGCTGATATAGCCGTTGATATGCTCATCAGCAACGGAACGGAGGTAATCAGAAACCTGCAAGGAATCAACAGACTGCAGGCCTATTGCAACGTCCCAGGTTATAGCACGCTCTGTGACATCGGGTTCTTCAGCACAGAGATAATGCTCGTAGTATGAGGTGTATCGCACAGCTTGTTTATCCGCTTCTCCCACGCGCGGCATTATATCACATTTCCTCCTTATTTTCAAGCATTTTGACACGACAAAACGCCTCAGGGAGACTCGAAAAGCCCCAAGAACAAGGGGGAGGTGCTGTTCTCCAGGTCGGTAATAGCCCAGATGATGGGGCGATCCATGATGAAAGGAATCACGGGGCGGGGACGGGCCGACCAGGAACGTATCACCCCCACCGTAACAGCCGCAGCCTTGGCGCCCTGCTCATCTGCCTTCACATAGCAACGCTGCAGCACCTCGCTGAGGTAGAGCGGAGCATCTGCAAAGCCGGACAAATCAGCCTGCGGGGTAAAAATCTGGCGGAGACCGCAGGCCTTGAGCGCATTGGTCAGCGGGAAAGTGGCGGTGCGCTGCTCGAAACGGGGCATGCCGACGCGCACCTGGCGGGGAGCCGCCGCGGCAAGCGACTTGCAAATGGAATCAAACTTCTCCGGGCTGAGAGCAGCAGCAAAATCGCGGGCATTCCCCTGCGGCAGAATGGCAATGAAGCAACCGGGCACACCTTCCTTCTTCTGCGGACGGAAGAACAGCGCAAGAGCCTCCCAGTCCAGGCCCTCGGCGTAGGTATAGCGACCCGTCCGGAACATCATGGGCACTTCGCACTCCGAACCATCCGCACGGTGAAAGGGAGCAGGCTCTGTGGATTCCGGTTCAAAGGGAACCTGCCACTTCTCCTCCAGGGCGATGGCATTGGCCGCAATCATCATGCACGGGTTGCCCTGCAGATCTGAAGGCTTGATAATGATGGGAATCATTCCACGGGTATTCTCCTTCGCCCAGTCATTCACCATATCGGCACTCCGGACTGCATCTGTCAGGAGCGGGGTGGGAATCACTTCATCCACCTTGATACCCGGTTTAAGTTTCAGCGCATCATCCACAAAAAGAGCATTTGCCTCTGCGGGAGACATGGCAGAAGGAATCAGCCGCTCCGGCATGCTGAGGAGATGCAACTCCTTGAGCGTTTCACCGCGGGCCCCCTGCTCCAGCAGTCGCAGCACACCCTCCAGACTGGCGGGGGAAAACACCACATTCCCCTTCTGTTCCTTCACAATCTTTCGGAACACATCCACACCCAGACCGGGAACTTCTGCAGCAGGTGCCTGAAGGCACAGCATAGCAGCCAGCATCGAAAAAATCACACGCATTCTCATGAAAGGAGTCATAGTACAACCACCACCTGAAGTCAAGAAATTTCAAATACCAGCCACCACAGCGGCAGATTATTCTTGGCTATATTCGCAAAGCGTGATATTATGGGGTCATGGTCAGAATATTAGCAGCAACCGATTTTAGTGAAGAAGGGCAGGCCGTGCTCGACTTTGCGGCTGAGATGGTGTGCAAGACAGGTGGAAAGATGTACCTGCTGCATGCCGTGGAACCCTGCATCATTGATGCCGCAGGGAGCCTTTCCGGCAGCAATATGGGCGCAGGAGACCTGCCGGGAAATGTGCCGATGGTGGATTACCAGCGCATGGATGCCTGCCAGGCGGTACTTGCCATTGCCGATGCACGCGCCAAACAGCTGGGCGAGCAGATAAGCAAGAAGTGGGGTATCCCGATTTACGCCAAGGCCGAGGAGAGTGACGACATTGTGGACTGTGTGCACCAGTTCTGCCGCCGCCACAATATCACACAGCTGGTCATCGGTAACCGCCACCACTCCCTGCTCACCTCTATTCTGCTGGGTAACACGGCAGAAAAACTGGTGCGCGCCGCCAGCATCCCCGTGACGGTGGTGCCCTGTGGACACAACCCTCACCACTGATGCGGATTCTCTTTCTGGGAGACGTGGTGGGCGAACCGGGCCGCATTGCCCTGTATCGAGCTCTTTCCGAGTTACGGACAGAGCTGCGGGTGGATGCAGTCGTGGTGAACGGCGAAAATGCAGCCGGCGGCAAGGGAATCATTCCACGGCTGGCGCGAGAGTTTATGGAGAACGGGGTGGACGTCATCACCCTGGGCGACCACGTGTGGGATCAATCTGACCTGATTCCCTGGCTGCCCGAGGCACCAACGGTGCTGCGCCCGTTCAATCTGCAGCCCGGCACACCCGGAAACGGCAGCTGCATCATCGATACGCCCGAGGGGCGGCTCGGGGTGCTGTGTCTGCAGGGGCGCACCTTCATGCGACCGGGAGCAGAGAACCCCTACACCCGGGGCTACGACGAAGCGCTACGCCTGCGCGAGGCGGGAGCAGAAGCGGTGCTGGTGGATTTTCACGGCGAGACTACAAGCGAGAAAATAGCCATGGGCTACCGCATGGATGGTGTGGCCAGCGCCGTCATCGGCACACACACGCATGTGCAGACGGCGGATGAGCGGATTCTGCCCGGCGGCACGGCTTACCTGACGGATGCCGGCATGTGCGGCAGCCGGGACGGGGTCATCGGCCGCGATGCCGAGTGCGTGCTGCAGGGGCTTATCACCAACCTGCCCAACCGCTTCCCGATTGCGGGGTTCCCCGCCATGGTGAACGGTGCCCTCATCGAGGTGGATACCGCCACCGGCAAGGCAACAAAGATTCAGCGCGTTACCCGCGCCTACGACGAAAAATGATGGATGTGGAACGATTCGGCGGCATAGCCCGCCTGTATGGAGTGAAACCTGCTGAGCGACTGGCCGCAGCCCGCGTGGCGGTGGTGGGTATAGGCGGGGTGGGTTCGTGGGCAGCGGAGGCGCTGGCCCGCAGCGGAGTGGGCAGCATCATCCTGCTGGATATGGATGACCTGTGCATCACCAACACGAACAGGCAGATTCACGCGCTGGACGGTAACTACGGCCGAGCCAAAGTGGAAGCCATGGGCGAGCGGCTGCGCGCCATCAATCCCGCTGTGCAGGTGGAGGAAGTCATGGCCTTCTACACCGTAGCAAAACCGGAACGATTGTTCGATACGCAGCCGGACGTGGTAATCGACGCCATTGACAGCATGCGCCCTAAGGCTCACCTCATAGCCGAATGCTGGAAGCGCGGCGTGCCGCTGGTGACCTGCGGCGGTGCTGGCGGACGGATTGATGCCGGCAGCATTGCGGTGGCAGATCTGGCCCGCAGCTGCGGCGACAACATGCTCTCCCAGCTGCGCAAGACACTTCGCCGCGAATACGGCCTGCCCCTGCAGGACAAATGCCCGGAAATCGGCATCCGCTGCGTATATTCACCCGAGCGCCCGCGCTTCCCGAAATGCGATGGCACAGTGAGCTGCGAGCGCGAAGCTCACCAGAAAGGCGGCATAGGCTGCGCCAGCGGCTTCGGATCCGCCACGCATATCACCGGCACCTTCGGTTTCATGATGGCCGGAGAAGCCCTTAACATCTTAACACAAGACCCAGCATGAAATTCAACGACCGCACCGCACGCGCCAACAAGCACACAGCCAAGAGTGAAGCTAAATTCGAAAAGAAACCCCCCGCCACCATCGTGGTGAAACCCCGCCCCGAAGGCGATTTGCTGGATATACTGGAGGAACAGCCGCAGGGGCTCTACCTGGTGCTGGACTGTGTGCAGGATCCGCATAATCTGGGTGCTATTCTCCGCACAGCCGATGGCGCAGGAGTGGCAGCCGTCATCGCGCCGAAGGACAAATCCGTGGGTATCACCGAAACCGTGCTGCGCGTCTCCGTGGGCGCGGCGGAGAATGTACCCTTTGTGCAGGTGACCAACCTGGCCCGCACCATGAAGCAGATGAAGGATGCCGGCATCTGGTTCGTAGGCACCTCCGACCACGGCGACCGCTCGCTGTACGATATCGATTTCAAGGGCGGTATTGCGCTGGTGATGGGGGCAGAGGGCGACGGCATGCGCCGCCTGACAGAGGAGAACTGCGATTTCCTGGTACGCATCCCCATGGCCGGCAAAGTGCCCTGTCTCAACGTATCGGTGGCCACGGGCGTGTGCCTGTACGAAGCCGTGCGCCAGCGCAACCTGTAATTTTTCGGTTCATGGGCTGCATCATCAACATCGAGCCACCGCCCGGCTGCATTGTGCGCTTCATTTCGGACCTGCACCTGGGGCACGAGCGCTGCGAAGCCCCGCCCGTGGAGCAGCTGGCGCCTCTGCTGCAGGGCATAGGCATGCTGGTGGTGGCCGGTGACATGGCTGAAACCCGCAAGAGCGGCTGGCGAGACAAAGGGCTGGCCGCCCGCGAGGAACTGCGCAGTCTCTGCCGCGAGCACGGTGTGCAGCTGGTGGAGATTTCCGGCAACCACGACCCGGATACCCCTGCCCTGGTGGCAAAATTCTGGGGTGGCCGGGTGGTAGCCATGCACGGCCACGCGCTTTACAAGGAAGCAGCCCCCTGGAGCTGGGAATACCTGCTGCACAAAGAAGAATGCCGCGCCCTCATTGCCACACACCCGGATGCGGACGAGAACCTGGAAAGCCGGGTGGAACTCTCGCGCGAAATGTGCCAGCTGGTACCGCCCATCATGCGGCGCGAAGGATACCGCAATCCCCTGCTCCGTGGGTTCATGCACTGCTTCTGGCCGCCGCAACGCCCGCTGGGCATTGTGTGGGGCTGGCTTACCTGCGGCCGCCGGGCTGAACGATTTGCCCGGACCTTCTTCCCCGAAGCCGAGTGTGTTATTTTCGGTCATTTTCACCGCAGCGGCCGCTGGAAGTACGGTCGCCGCACGCTGATGAACACCGGAGCGTGGTTCCGCCACGCAACGCCGTATGTGGTTGATATGCGCGATTCTCAGATTATCGCCTACCGAAAAGCTGCAGAGCTCGTACCGATGCCACAGAACTGATAATTTTTTTGAAAGAATGATATTTCGTGCTTGAGTTGAGCGCTTTAGAATGCTAGTATCTCAAAAGTTACCGCATATTACCATGAACAAGACACAGCTCATTGACGCCATTCAGAAAGAGCTCGGCCCGGATGCCACCAAGAAGTGCGCCGCCGATGCCCTGAACGCCACCCTTGCCGCCATCACCAAGGCTGTTGCCACGGAGAAGGTGCAGCTGGTAGGTTTCGGCACCTTCGAAACGAAGGAACGCCCCGCCCGCACCGGCCGCAATCCCCGCACAGGTGGTACCATCACCATCCCCGCCTGCAAGGTGGTAACCTTCAAGGCTTCTTCCTCCCTGAAGGGCTGATTGATTTCCTTCCTTTCACAATGAATCCCGGTTTCATCAGAAACCGGGATTCTTTTTTGTATCAAATGTCAGGTCGAAGGCCAGGCCTCATGCCAACACGACAGCAGAATCTATTTCATCCTCGCCGTTTATCAGCTCAGCGAGCACGGGTAGTCCGGTATATTCCTCGAGCATGGCGCGATTGGTTACTGCAGCGGTATCCCACTCCTCGCTCTGCTGGTTAAGGATGATGCCGCGGCACTCCAGTCCGCGCTCGCGGATGCCGCGGAGTGTGAGAGAAGCCTGACTCACTGCTCCCTGGCAGTTGCTCACCACCAGCAGCACCGGCAGATTCAGTGCTGCCGCCAGATCCGCCATGGTGCACCCGGGGCTCAGCGGCGTTTCCCAGCCGCCCACACCTTCCACCAGCAGGTGAGAATAGTGACCGACCAGCTCCAGGCACTGCTCAGCCAGAGCCGGGATGGAAACCGTGCGGCGCTCGAACTCGGCACCCATACGGGGGTCAGCCAGAGTACGCAGATAGAGAGGATTGATAGATTCCAGATTTGTGGTGGGAGCGCCGGCGGCCTCGCGCATGGCGCGAAGTTCCTTGCGGTCGCCACAGGAAACCGGCTTGCATCCCATGGGCGAAAATCCGCGTTTCACCAAATCGCGCAGCAGCGCGCAGACCACATGGGTCTTACCCACGCCCACACCTGTTCCGGTTACAAAATAGGCATTCATCGTAGTTACTCCGGCATGGAGAGTCGAATATCATCAATATCCCACTCAGGGCTGGCACCTCTCACCAGCAGGTGGTTCACCATGAGCCACACCACCACCGCAGCCGCCAGGCATATGAGCTTGGCCTGCCAGTTAGTGGTCACCAATTTCCGCAATCTGATCCTGTGTCGCATGAGAATAAAGAAGTTTCGTTAATCGTTCGGAAAGGAGGTCGAGATTGATATCTCGCTGCACTACATTACCCACCGCCAGTGAAACCGAACCGGTTTCCTCGGATACAATGATAACAACTGCATCCGATGCTTCCGCAAGGCCGATGCCGGCGCGATGGCGCAGGCCCATGCTGCGGTCTTTCAGTTCACGGTTAGAAACGGGCAAGATAGCCGCAGCTGCCACAATCCGTTCGTTGTTCACGATGACGGCACCATCGTGCAGCAGCGTCTTAGGCATAAAAATGGTGCCAATGAGCTCACGCGTGTAGTGAGCATCCAGCTCCGTACCGGTCTTCGCGTATTCCTGCAGTTTATTAGAGCGGCAGATAGCGATGAGAGCGCCGTAGCGTTTGGATACAAGATAGGAAACAGACTCACGCACAAGAGACACAAAATCCTGATTTTCCTGCTGGTTGCCAAGCAGACGGGCAATCACCCTGTTGGAACCGAAACGGGCAAGCGCGGTACGCAACTCCGGCTGGAAGAGAATGACAAGCAATGTACCCGGGCCAATGATAAGGGCCGCCAACTGTTTGAGCACCACTGCGTGCGTGATTTCCAGCAGGATATAACCCAGAATAACGGTGGCGATAAGGCCGGCCAGCATAGCCGCCGCGCGTGAATCTTTCACCGCGCGGTAAAGATGGTAGAACAAAGCCCAGAGCACCAGAATCTCAAACAGGGCTCTGAGTATCTCAAGAAAGGTCATGGCGGTATGATACTATGCCTGAAGACTCATGGCAAGCTGAAATACTGCCGCTGACGCCCGCTTTCAGCACGAAAATAGCCGAAACTTCAATTTCATGTTTGCAAGTACGCTCAAATGTGCTAGAATGTTGGGCGTAGCAATGAAGACCATCGACCGATATATTCTGAAGCAACTTATTATGATAACCTTTCTCGGGGTTCTCTCGTTGACAATGCTACTGCTGCTCGGGCAGCTTTTCAAAGAGCTGCATGAGCTACTGGTGGAAAGTGGCGCACCGCCCTCGATTGTGGTTGACTTCATTCTGCAGGTTATTCCCTTCTCTCTCACTTTCTCCATTCCCTGGGGATTCCTGACAGCGGTGCTTCTCGTATACGGGCGTCTTGCTGCAGACAATGAGCTGACTTCCATGCGCATGGCAGGTCTCAGCCTGTGGAGACTCAGTCTTCCTGCCATCGGCCTGGGCTTTGCACTTTCGTCGCTCTGCTTCTATATCAACATCGAAGTTTCTCCAAAGGGCAAAAATGCCATGAGTGATCTGGTGATGCAGGCTGCTATGAGTAACCCCCGCAATTTGCTCAGCTCCAGTCAGAGTGTCACAAAACTAGACAAATTGCAGCTTTACATTGAACACCGAGAAGGAGATGATTTGATAGGGCTTCATGTATACCCCACATCATATGGTCTCTCCGTCGGAAGTGATTTTGACGCCATTCATGCAGAGCGTGCCACGATTGGTGATTTCGATACCAAGACCCGATTGCTGACACTCACGTTGAGAAATGCACGTATTGAACGTAGTGGGGGAGGCCTGACGGACATGCCGGCCATCGGCGTTATGCCGCTGCGCATTCATATTCCGGTGAAGAATTTCCGTAAGCTCAAACCGAATCGATTCACCAACAGCGAAATTGCCTATATACTCGATCACAGCACTTACACGTTGCAGCTGAATAATGACGAACTGGAATCATACGAGGATATAGCGATTGCCCGCCCGGCATTTCCTTGCGCCGACAAGTTATGGGCAGAAGTCCGCAAAGACGTAAATTACTACAGGCTACCCATGGGAGATAAGACAATCCGCCGTTCTTTCGAGACCGAAGGTACGCAGCGAGCATCTTTTGCCTGCGCGTGTATCGTCTTCTCTCTCATCGGCGTGCCGCTGGCCATTACAGCCCGCCGCAAAGACACCTCAACCGGTTTCGCCATCGGCATTCTGGTGGCAGCGGCGTATTTCGTAGCTCTCGTCTTCTGTGAGCTTTCCCGCAAAGCCGGCGGCATCACTCCCTACATTGTGCTCTGGATTCCCAATGTTCTTACAATAGCATTCGCCATCTGGCAGCACCAGAAAGCCAAATTCCGAGGCTGATACCACCTTTACAAGACAAATGCAACAGAAAAGCCACCGTTTTACCGGTGGCTTTCTTGTTACTGAATCATCAGCGGAGCTTATGCCCGCTTCGATGCTCGTAATCAGCCCTCTGGTCGGGGCCGATGGGACCCACGGTCATATATCTGGCCTTCGGATGATTGAACACCAGGGCACACACTGCGGCAGAAGGCTGCATCATGTAGGTCTCTGTCAAAGTAGCACCGGTTCGAGCCGTTGCATCCAACTCTGCGAACACGGTAAGCTTCTCAGCATGGTCCGGCTGGCTGGGGTAGCCACATGCAGGGCGCACCATGCAATTCTCTCCGGCGGGCAGCCAGATTGTCTCCATCACGTCCTGGGTGCACTCTGCCAGAGCTTCAGCCAACATATTGGCTACTGCTGCAATCAGCAGAGCATTGTAAGGATCAGCGGCATCATTCAGCTCAGCAGCCCACTCATCGGCACCGGTAATAGCCATCTGCATGGCACCGACATACCCGTTTTCGGGCTCCACAAAGTCCGCCAGAGCCAGGCAGACCTCCTTACCGGCCTTCTGCTGACGCAAGGTATGGAACACTGCACCATCAGGCAGTTGAATATCATCATCACCCAGACGCGAGGCCGGCCAGATTCCGAAGCATGCGCGGGCTTTCAGGCGCTGCTCCGCGATACCGCGCTGCAGCAGAGCCTCAGCATCGGCTTTCAGAGCAGCGGCCTCGCGGCGTTTTTGCTCATCACCGCCCAGCATACCGAAAGTACGCAGAGTGATGCTCCAGTCAGCCTTCTCCAGCAGCTGTTGCCAGCTGAGCGGGTAATCCGGCTGCGGAGTGTGGCAGGTGCACCCGGTGGGTACCCCCACGGTAAAGACGCCGGTGCGAGCGGGCCCGGGCTGGGAGTGGACCCCGGGCACCAGTTTTCGGGCACGGGCCTCGGCCAGAGGCATAACGGGTTGCTCTTTCTGGGTATGAGCTGCGCACATCTCAGCCTGCGCAGCCTTGTGCTCTGTGATAAAGGCATCGCGACCGCTACCCACCAGAGCCGAAGCCACCGGCACGATGGTGGAGGCATCTGCCGTCTGGATAACCACGCCATCCGGATAATGCGGTGCCAGCTTCAGCGCAGTATGCAGGGGGCTGGTCGTGGCTCCACCCACCAGCAGAGGAATGCGAAGCTCACTTTCCTGAAGCATGGCAGCCACAGTGGCCATTTCATCCAGCGAGGGAGTAATCAGCCCGGAAAGCGCCACCATGGCGGCATTTTCACGGCGGGCGGCCTCCAGTATATCCTGCGGCGGTACCATCACGCCCAGATCAACCACGCGGAAACCATTGCAAGCCAGCACCACCCCCACGATATTCTTGCCGATATCGTGCACATCACCCTTCACCGTGGCCAGCACCACTGTGGCCGCTGCGGACTGACCAGCCTGCCCGGCCTCGAGAAGCGGGGTGAGAATAGCCACGCTCTGCTTCATCACTCGGGCGCTTTTCACTACCTGGGGCAGGAACATCTTCCCGGAGCCGAACAGCTCGCCCACCTGCTTCATGCCATCCATCAGCGGGCCTTCAATAACAGCCAGCGGGCTGCCGCAAAGCTCCAGAGCCTCGCGGGTATCGGCCTCTATGTGTTCCGTAATGCCGTTCACCAGCGCATGAGCCAGACGCTCCTGCACCGAGAGACTGCGCCAGTCTGCCTGCTTACGCGGCGCGGGTGCGGAAGCCCCTGCTCCGGCATTCTTGAGAGCCTCGCGGGCTTCGGCCAGTTCCTGAGCATAGGAAATCAGGCATTCGGTGGCGTCCTCACAGGTATTCAGCAGCACGTCCTCCACCAGTTTGCGACGGTGGACGGGAATCGTCTCATACGGGGTCATGAGCGCAGCGTTCACGATACATAAATCAAGCCCACCGGCGCAGGCATGATGCAGGAAAGCGCTGTGCATGGCCTCACGGATGGGATTATTACCGCGGAAAGCAAAGCTCACATTGGATATACCGCCGGAAAGGTGGCAGAGCGGGTGGCAGCGGTGAATCTCAGCCACACCACGGAAGAAGTTGCGAGCGTGGTCGGCGTGTTCAGGCAAACCGGTACCCACAGTCAGCACATTGGGGTCGAAGATGATATCCTCATCTGCAAATCCAACCTCGCGGGTAAGTAAATCATATGCGCGGTGAGCAATGCACACGCGGTCTTCATAACCGCAGGCCTGCCCCTGCTCATCAAAGCCCATGACCACCACCGCTGCACCGAATCGGCGGATGATACGAGCCTGGCGCAGGAACTCGGCCTCGCCGTTCTTCAGGGAAATGGAGTTCACAATGGCCTTGCCCTGCACGCAGCGCAGGCCGGCTTCAATCACCTCCCACTTGGAGGAATCAATCATGCAGGGCACAGCGGCGATATCCGGCTCGGCGGCCACCATGTTCAGGAAGCGGGTCATGGTGGCCGGACCATCAATCATGCCGTCGTCAAAGCAGAAATCGAGCACACGAGCCCCCTTCTGCACCTGTGTGCGGGCAATTTCCAGCGCTTCCTCCAGCTTACCTTCGCGAACCAGACGCGCAAACTTCGGAGAACCGGCCACATTGCAGCGCTCGCCCACGTACAGCAGGCCATCGCGGCGGTGGTGGTTGTATTCTTCCAACCCGCTGAGACGCAATGTTCCGTCCTGCTCATAAGTCGGGATAGTGCGAGGAGCAAAGCCCCGCACCGCCTCGCGGATAGCAGCAATATATTCCGGAGTAGTACCGCAGCAACCACCCACGATATTAAGCATGCCCTCCTGTGCATAATCGCGCAGGATACCGGCCATGTGCGCTGCACTGTGCTCATACCCAGTGGGGCTGAGGGGATCAGGCAAGCCGGCATTCGGATACAGACACACAGCACAGTCAGCCAGCTCCGCCAGCTTGGCAGCAAAGGGCTTCATGAGGTCGGCACCCAGGGCACAGTTGATACTGATAGCCAGAGGTCGGGCATGGCGCACACTGTTCCAGAAAGCCTCCACGGTCTGACCCGAGAGGGTGCGACCCGCGCGGTCGGTGATGGTGAAGCTGATAATGACGGGCGGCAGCTCGCGCTCCTCACGCAACTCGTCGATTGCGTATAGACAAGCCTTGGCATTCAGCGTATCGAAAATGGTTTCCAGCAACAGGATATCCACCCCGCCATCTGCCAGAGCAATAACCTGCTGGCGATAAGCCTGGCGCAGCTGCTCGAAATTGATGGCGCGGTAGGCCGGATCCGCCACCTTGGGGGAAAGAGAAGCCGTCACAGCCATGGGACCGATGGAGCCGGCCACCAGAACGGGGCGGTTCTCGCGTGCCTCGGCTTCTTCTGCCGCCGAGCGAGCCAGCGCGCTGGCGGCCAGATTCATTTCCCGGGTCAGTTCAGCCAGCCCTGCGTTGGCCAGCACGCCATCGTAATATTCCTGACCGCGTTCGCCGGTTTCAGCCATGTGGAAGAACTCATGCTGCCCCAGCGGGGTTGCAGAAAAAGTGCAGGTTGTGATGATGTCTGCCCCGGCCGCAGCATACTCTGCATGAATACCGCGGATGATGCCGGGCTGGGTCAGCACCAGCACATCATTATTATTCTTGAGCTCTCCGGCAAAACCGGCAAAGCGCTCGCCACGGTAGTCGGCTTCCGTCAACTTATGTTTCTGCACCATGGTGCCACAAGCACCATCCAGTATCAGAATACGTTCCTTCAGCGAGCTGAACAGAAACTCGCGGCGTTCGGCGGCTGTCGTCTTCATCATATCAAAATCTATTCGGTAAGAAAACAAGAACTGCCGCCGGGGTCATCACCCGCGCGGCAGTTGCAGAAAAAATCATACGCACACAGGCGAATCTCAGCGGCGGGGTGCGGGGTTGCGGTGCCAGGTGATAGCGCCCTTGCCCACGGCATAAAGGTAAGCCACCATCAGCACACCGATGAAAGCTGTCATGGCGGCAAATGCCTCGCCATTGTTCATCACCACATCCTGGAAGCCAAGAGCCCAGGGGTACAGGAAAATCACCTCCAGGTCGAATACCAGGAACAGGATGGCCACCAGGTAGAACTTGATGGAGAAGTAAGAGGGAGAACCCTCACCCTCCGGCACGTTACCACACTCATACGGCACCCCCATGGCAGCGCGCTTCTTCGAGCGACGGCCGAAAACAATGCTCAGAACAATAATCAGACCGGCAAAGCCAAAGCCGGCAATCAACTGAATAAGGGCTGAAAAGTATTCCTGTAACATAACGTGGTGCAGATTTTATAGCAGTAAAAGGCGCGCAAGTCAACACAAAAGCAGGTGCGCAGACCATTTATTTAGCCCCCCTGGCCTGCACCTGCCGGAGCAATACCTCTACGTTCTCTGGAGCACTCTGTCTGAGATGTTTGAGTCGCTGAACCAAGCCTTTGCATGGAGACAGATTCTGGCTGCTGGCAATGATCTGCTTTGTCAGCTTGAAATAGACATCACTCTTCACCATGGTTGCTGCTTTGGGGGAATTGGCACCGTTTCCGGCCGTAAACCAATTCTCCAGGCAATACGGATGAATCGCTTTGCTCGCTTGAATCAACTCACTGACCATAGATGTATTATTCTGTCGGCGGGCTGAAAGAATACCGAGAACAAGCATGATATCCGCCTGCTCAGGGCAGAGGCTTCGCAGTTCATCTGCAATGCTGTCAGCCTTCCCCTGTCGCACACGCATCCCTACCTTCTGATTATATGTACGAGCCAGATTAGCGACCTCTTCCATACTGAGCGAAGCCGGCTTTTCGAGAGCTGCTTTATCATCCGGCAGCGCAGGAGAAAGCGGTTTATGTTCCGGCGGGGCATTCTCGGCTGGCGAGTCGGGCTCCTCTTCACGCAGCAAAAACCAGGCTTTCAACAATGGCGTGGGTTCTCCATATGAATTCAACACATAAAAACAAATCGCATCAGCGCTGGGTTCTGCGCCGCGGGTGCGGGCATCGTATCGCCTCACCAGTTCATCCTCTCCCGACACCAGAATACAGACACCCCTTCCCTCCTTCCGGGAAAAATAGATATCCTCCATCAGGGCTGCCTCAGTGCAGTAAAAGGCCGTGCCGCTCTGCTCTCGCATCTTTTTGTGACGAATCACCTTACCGGAAGCCAGAAGGTCGCGCACCTCTTTCTCAAGGTGCATGTTATGCTGAACAATCCTGATAGTCTCTTCATGCAGGATTGGCAGGTGTTGCTGCTCAGCCCCGAGAGCTGCAATATTCTGCAGAAACTGGCGGAGTCCGGCAGACTGCAAACCGGAGGATGAGAGCACAATATCTTTCTCTGCCAGAAACGAGCTCACCTCCCGCTGAGACTGTTTCACACGTTCTGACTTATACGCGAGCCATTCCTGCACAACGCGACTCTTATCATAGCGGTCAATGAACATGATACTGACTCCTTCATACACGCTCAAGGCATCCGCCAGAGCCGAATCAGCCGTAAGCAGGCACATCTTCTTGCCGAAGTCCTGGCACCGGATTGCCATGGTGCGAAAAATCCGGTCGGCAGAGGCATCTTTTTCCTGATGATACAAACGCCTTTCCGTTTCCTCGACCCGCTCAGCCGTCAACTTTTCAAACAATTCCGGGTTCGACGTTATCACCGTCTGAGCCTTTATTGCTTCGGGGTTAGTACCGTGACGCGCCAATTCCCGCTGAACCGCAAGTATAATCTTAACTCTGATACGATTATTCAGCACATAACTGCGCCCTGCCGGATTCATCAGAAAACAGGTATCCACGTAGGTATCTATTTTATTCATGCCTCAGTGATTTCTATTATTTTCCAGGCCCGTTAACCGGTTCTTTCATCAATTCCTGGAGGCGGGCATCCCAGGCGGCCGCTTCTTTTTCATAATCGGCGGCATTGGTGGCATTGCGCAGCACGTTGATGAGGCGGGCCATGGCAGGCTTGTAGTCCTGGCCTGCGGCCATGCGCAGCATAGCCATGCCGCGCTCCACATCCTTTTCCACCGGCTCGCCAAGGAGCAGCATTTCGGCAAAGATATGCTGGGCCAGCGGGTCACCCGCCAGAGCTCCTTTCTCAAACCAGGCGGCTGCAGCCTCCTGGTTTTCCAGATACCTGTAGTACAGGTTTCCCAGCGCAGTCGAGGCCTGCGGCACCGCGGCGGATGCCTTGGTCAGCCATTCAATTCCCTCCTTCCGGGTATCTTCGGTCTGCGCCAGCACACGCCCCAGGCGATACTGTGCATCTGCTATACCGGCTGAAGCAGCATTACGCCAGTGATTAATCGCAGATTCCACGTTTTTCGCGCCCTGCAAGCCTTCATACTGAATAATACCGAGAAACACCTCCGCCTCCTTGCTTCCCTGTGCAGCCGCTTTGCTGAACCAGTCAAAGGCCTGCTGCATATCCACCTTCTGCCCGTGACCACCCGCAAAGCAGATACCACCCAGGTCCAGCTGGGCGCGCACCAGACCGCCTTCTGCAGACTTCCGCAACCACTGCAGAGCCCCGGAAAAATCCGATTCGGCGTTCTCCACATTCGGCTTCAGCAGAGCCTGGGCCTTATCATACATGGCCTGCGGGGTGGTGGGCTGATCCGGTTCATCCTTCTGGCAGGCGGTAAGCAAAAGCAGAGGAATCAGAAGCAGGTGGCGTTTCATACGCAGCCGATTATAGCGCATCACGTCCCTCATTTCAAGCCCCATACCCGCCTGTTTTTGCACTTGGGGTCGGAATGGTAGCGTCAACACCTTCGTCATGAATACCCATTGCGACACCATTACAACCAGTCTGTACGGGGCTACGGACGTATCCCGTCCCCTGCCCACCGATAAAATGCCCGAGCGCTCCATGCGTCCGCAGGATGCCTTTGAACTCATCAAGGCAGAATTGCTGCTGGACGGCAACGCACGCCAGAATCTGGCTACCTTCTGCCAGACCTGGGATGATGAGCAGGTGCACAACCTCATGGACCTGAGCATCAGTAAGAACATGATTGACAAGGATGAATACCCCCAGACCGCCGAGCTGGAAATGCGCTGCGTGCGCATGATTGCCAATCTTTGGCACGCTCCGGCAGACGGCAAGCCCATTGGCTGCTCCACCATAGGCAGCAGCGAGGCCTGCATGCTGGGCGGCATGGCCGCCCTCTGGCGCTGGCGCGCACGGCAGAAAGCCGCAGGCAAACCCACCGACAAGCCCAACCTGGTCTGCGGGCCGGTGCAGATATGCTGGCACAAGTTCTGCCGCTACTGGGATGTGGAGATGCGCGAAATCCCCATGAACCCGGGGCAGTACTGCATGAACGAGGAAGAAGTGCTCAAGCGGGTGGATGAAAACACCATCTGCGTGGTACCAACCTTCGGCGTGACCTACACCGGGCAGTACGAGTTCCCGGCTGAAGTCTGCCACGTGCTCGATAAACTGGCTGCCGCCGGCGGCCCGGATGTGGATGTGCATGTGGATGCCGCCAGCGGTGGTTTCCTGGCTCCGTTCTGCGCACCGCATATTCCCTTCGATTTCCGGCTCAAGCGCGTGAAGAGCATCAGCTCCAGCGGCCACAAATACGGGTTGGCTCCGCTGGGCTGCGGCTGGATTGTCTGGCGCACGGAAAAAGACCTGCCCACCGACCTCACCTTTGCCGTGAACTACCTGGGCGGTAGTATTCCCACCATCGCCATCAACTTCTCCCGCCCCGCCGGGCAGATTATTGCGCAGTATTATGATTTCGTGCGCCTTGGCATGGAGGGATACCGCGCCATCCACATGGCTGCCTATCAGGTCGCGGCCTACCTCACCGGAGAAATCCGCCAGCTGGGAGATTTCGAGTTCATTGCCACCGGCAACCCGAACAAGGATATCCCCGCCGTGTGCTTCCACTTCCGCAAACCGGAGGAAGCCGACTTCAACCTCTACGAACTGTCCGACCGCCTGCGCATGCGCGGCTGGCAGGTGCCGGCTTTCTCGCTGCCTGCCAATGTGCAGGATATCGTGGTCATGCGTGTGATGGTGCGCCAGGGCTTCACCATGGACATGGCAACCCTGCTGGTAGAAGACATGAAACGCGCCATCTGCCACCTGAAGAAATACCGCAATGCGAACGCCCTGAGCGAAGCCGACGGTATGGCCTTCAAGCACACCTGATGCAGAGCCCCGCGCGGAGCCCGTGTGGGGGGCTCCGGCGGCTTGCGGGGCTCACGCCGCGGGTGCAGCAGCCAATCTGCTGCTCCCGCGGCATCTATCCTGCGCCTTCCCTAATTTTCCGCGTCAATCATACCATTTTTTTCTTTCCTATATGGAATTTTCCGTGTATAAAATGGAGAGTTGTCTGCCGTGTGAATGTCTGAGGCAGCCAACCAGCATATCTTAACCCCAGCTTATTAAAAAATATGAGCAAATCCTTCCTTCCGGCGCAGTACGCGCATCCCTACGAGATTGACGAAAAATACAGCAAGTCCGTGGCCTATTTCTGCATGGAATACGCCATCGACAACGTGTTCAAGATTTACTCCGGTGGCCTCGGGTACCTGGCCGGTTCTCACATGCGCTCCGCCGGCGCCCTGCGCCAGAACCTGGTGGGCGTAGGCATCCTCTGGTCCTACGGTTACTACAACCAGATTCGCGCAGAGGACGGTTCCATGGCCGTGCAGTACCTGCGCAAGGACTACAGCTTCCTGGAGGACCACAACATCAAGTTCCTCATCCGCATCTGCGGTGCCCCGGTATGGGTCAAGGCCTATTATCTCCGCCCGGAAACCTTCGGCACTGCCCCCATGTTCTTCCTTACCACCGACCTGCCGGAGAACGACGACATTTCCCGCTCCATCACCCAGCGTCTGTATGATTCCAACCCCATGACCCGCATCTCCCAGTACATCGTGCTGGGTCAGGGCGGTGCACGGCTCTTTGAAGAACTGGGCGTGGAACCTGAAATCTACCACATGAACGAAGCGCACGCCATCGGCGCCGCCTTCAATATGCTGGCCCGCAACGGCGGCAATGTGGACGAAGTGCGCAAGCGCTTCGTTTTCACCACCCACACCCCGGAAGAAGCCGGCAACGAGAAGATGGATATCAACCTCATGGCCAACTTCTCCTTCTTCGATGGTCTCTCCCTGGACCAGGTGCGCTCCATGCTCAAGCTCGACCCGAATGAGCAGACCTTCAACTACACGCTGGCCGCCCTGCGTCTCTCGCACATGGCCAACGGCGTCTCCGCGCTGCACGGCGAAGTCTCCCGCCAGATGTGGCAGGGCTACAGCGATATCTGCCCCATCACTCACGTGACCAACGCCCAGAACCGCGAGTACTGGCAGGACCCCGAGCTGGCCGAAGCCTACGCCATGCGCGATAAAAAGGCGTTCATGCACCGCAAGCGTGCCCTGAAGAAGGAGCTCTTCCGCGTGGTGGGCGAGCAGACGGGCCACCTTTTCGACCAGGATACCCTCACCATCGTGTGGGCCCGCCGCTTTGCCGCCTACAAGCGTCCGGGGCTCATCACCGAGAATCCGGTCATGTTCGAGCGCATGCTGCAGCGCACCAACCGCCCCGTGCAGATGATCTGGGCAGGCAAACCCTACCCCACCGACTTCACCGCCGTGGAGATTTTCAACCGTCTGAACAATCTGAGCAAGAAATACCCCCGCTGCGCCGTGCTCACCGGCTACGAACTCGGGCTCAGCCGCCTCCTCAAGAACGGCTCCGATATCTGGCTGAACAACCCCGTAGTCACCCGCGAGGCCTCCGGCACCTCCGGCATGAGCGCCACCATGAACGGCTCCCTCTCCGTTTCCACCAATGACGGCTGGGTACGCGAGTTCGCCCGCGACGGCGAGAACTGCTTCATGATTCCCGAGGCAAAGGAAGGCCTGGCCCCCGAAGCCCGCGACCGCTCCGACCGCGACAACTTCTACAGCGTGCTGGAAAGCAAGATTCTGCCCCTCTACTACGATAACCGCGATAAGTGGATGGACATGGTATTCAACGGCCTGCACGATATCTGCCCCGCCTTCGATTCCGACCGCATGGCAGATGAATATTACACCAAGATGTACAACTGCTGATAACGCGAACCGCCCCGCAACCTCCCGGTTGCGGGGCGGTTCATTTATGCACCATGAGGCGTTCCCGGCTCATCCCCATCGTACTCACTGCAGGGCTGAGCTCCTGCATCTGCGCCACTTCAAAAGCCCTGATAGAAAGCTGCACCTTCAAACCAGGGCTCAGTGCCGACTCGCCAGCCCGCGTATACTCGCTCAATGGAGAGCAATATGCGGCTGTCCATATCGACTACACCTGTACCGGCAATCAGGAAGCCGGCTTCTACATGACCAGTACTCCGGAACTGGGACACGCGGTGGAAATACCGCTCGGGCCGGAACGAAGGCGACGTGAAACATACTATTTCGAATTACCGGCAAATGGGGGCAGCGCCAGAATGATTGATAAAGAAACCGGACTGACCTATGCAGCAATGGCCACACCCGCCACCGGTATGCAGGGGCCCGGAATATCCCTTCACAGCGGTGATACGCCGTCGCATTACGACAAAGCCAGCAACACCCTCACCATCTCATTACCCGAGAAACACGGAGCTGATGCCATCATCAAATACCCCTTGGCAGCAGTACTGCTCATCGGTGTGGATATACCCTGCTCCCTGGTCGGCTCTCTCATCAATTTCATCATCATCACTGCAGATGAAATCAGCGATGAGTGACATCAATACCCCTGCACCGGGGAGCCGGGGGTGGCAGAGACCTCTGCAATGGAAGAGGTGAAATCGGTCACGTTTTTCATATAATCATTCCACTCAATGAAGGCCATGGGGCGCTGGGTGGAGATGTGGAGGCGGAAGCGCTCCACGCGGCGCTCGACCGACTCGAGGATATCGGCAGGGAGCTCGGCAATGGCTGCAGCTACGGCGTCGAGATGCTCGACGGCATCGTGACAGATAAGAGGTAAATCACAGCCAGCGCGCAGGGCGAGCGCAGCAGATTCTGCGGGGGTGTAGCGCTTGGCAATAGCGCCCATGCACAGGTCGTCCGTAAATACAACGCCTTCATAGCCCAGCTGGTCGCGCAGGAATCCCTGCACCAGCGCCGGCGAAAGCGAGGTGGGCAGCTCGGCATCAATCTCAGGGATGAGCAGATGCGCAATCATGAGCGAGGGCAGCTCAGGCATGAGCGCGGTAAAAGGCATGGAGGCCGATGCAAGGAAGGAATCCCGCGTGCCGTGCAGCACAGGCAAATCGTGGTGCGGGTCGCATTCCGCCGCTCCCATGCCGGGGAAATGCTTGCCGCAGGTCTGGATTCCGCGGCCGAAGGTGGCCCGATTCCACACCCCGGCGTGGGAAATAACGCTCTGCGTATCATAGCCCCAGCAGCGGCTCGGCAGCGCATTCGCATGCGGCGAGGCAAGATCCAGCACGGGGGCAAAATTGGTATTCACGCCCAGCGTATGCAGGCAGGCAGCATTGTAGTAAGCCGCCTGGCGGATGTGATGCGAACAGCCCTTTTGCGCCAGAGCTGCAGCAGAGGGAAGCTGAACGCCGATTTCTGCCGTACGCACCACGCGGCCGCCCTCCTGGTCGATGGCGATGATGGGTTCATCCGGCCCGGTGGTCAGGCGACGGAGTTCATCGGTAAGCTCACGGGTGAGCTCGTAGTCCGCAATGTTGCGGGTAAAGAGGATATAGCCCGCAGGCTGCAGACGCGAGAAGAGCTCGCGCTCACGCGGCGTGAGCACAAGCCCTTCTACACCTGCAATAACGGGCAGCATGTTCACTTATCGCCGAAAATGGTAGCGCGGGTGAACATGGGGAACACCGGAATGCCGCGGCTTTCGATAGCCTCGCGGCCGCCCTCCTGGCGGTCGACGAGCACCAGAGCAGCCACTACCTTGCCACCCTCAGCCTCGATGGCGTCGATAGCCTTGAGGGTGGAACCACCGGTGGTAATCACGTCGTCCACCACGATGATTTCCTGACCGGCTTCAAAATTACCTTCAATGCGCTTGCCTCGGCCATGGTCCTTGGCTTCCTTGCGCACGGTGAATACCTTGAGGGGCTCCTCACCCTCCACAGAATACATGCCGATGGCCAGAGAAATGGGGTCAGCTCCCATGGTCATGCCGCCGATAGCCTTCACATTCGGAAACTTCGGCATAATCTCCTCCTGCACCAGCTCCCAGCCCACCTGGCCAATCAGGTTGGCACCGCGGGCATCCAGAGCGGTGATGCGGCAGTCGCAGTACAGGTCGCTCTCCTTGCCCGAAGCCAGGATGAAATGACCGGTCTTGATGGATTTTGTCAGCAGAATATTCAGCAGTTCTTTCTTGGCATCTGTCATAGCACAATTATTCTACCCTAAGCTACCTCAAATTGCAATACCAATCACCTGTTTCGCCTGTATTTTTGCGCTCTTCAGGGCACGGCAGCTATCATCATATGGCATCTAACAAAATTTTAATAAGCTTCATTTTTGGGCTGGACAGTGAACTACTGATATAGTAGGATAAGGTCATGAATTATACTAAATCGCCTCACCTACTTTTCAGGCGTATTCTGGATATCCTTGATGACCTGCGTCGCGACAGCATCAAGGCCCTTAACTCACCTGCCCAGCGCAAGGCGCTGGGGCTGACAGTCCGCCAGGGCTCAGCCATTTCACAGCTTCGTTTAATGCTGGAAGATGAGCCTAAGGGAGTGGCTCTCAAAGACCTGGCCAAGCGCATGCAGATGACTGTACCGGCAGCATCACTCATGGTGGATTCCATGGTAAGCAAGGGATTCATGGAGCGCAACACCAACCCGGCAGACCGCCGAGCCATATGCATCAAGCTGACGGAAAAGGGCATGGAGCTCTTCAATGAAGTCTACGCGCACTTCCACGAGGAAATAGACCGCCGAGCCCAGGCACTGACTGCAGACGAAATGCAGACGCTCGCCGGCGTTGTGGAAAAGCTGCAGCACGGCTGAACCAGACAGAGGCAAACACGCGTTTTTTCCACACAAAAGCTTGACGCGGCTCAAGCTTCCGTGTACTATGGTATCCGAACAGTGGTACATGTACCGGGCGCAAGTCGCATTCCGGTATCGATGACCAACACCACAAAGCCTTCCATATATGCAGACTTCCCCTAATCTTCTGGCTCAGGTTCGCAAGCACCTTATCGACCTGAGCGAATCATATCAGTGGGTCACCATGGGACCGGACAGCGAAAAAATCGGTCTGGCCTACCTGCCGGTGACAGATGGAGATATTCCCTGCTCTTTCATGTTCACAGAGCTGAAGAATCCCTCCAGCCTGGTATTTGATGTTAATTTTGCCTATCGCATCGCCCCTGCCGACCGAGCAGAGGTCAGCATGCTGCTGCTCACGCTCAATGCAAATCTGCCGGAAGGGCAGCTTCTCATTGATATGGACAGCGGGCTCGTCTACTATCGTCTCAAGTTTGTGGTCACCGACCCCGCCATCAGCGAGGAGGATATACGCAAGCAAATCAAACACATGGAGAATGTGGGCATCAGCATGGCTCACACCTACCCCCGCATCATCATGCAGGAGTTCCCCATGTTCTAATACCATACCCTAACACCAAACCACTTGTTTATGTCATTAGAAAAACCCTTAGAAGGCAAGGTAGGCATCGTCACCGGCGTGGCCAACCACCGCAGCATCGCTTTCGGCATCGCCAAGGCCTGGCACGCCGCGGGCGCCAAGCTCATTTTCAACTACCAGGGTGAACGCCTCAAGGACGGCGTCATCAAGCTGGTAAAGGAGCACTTCGGCGAAGACACGCCCGTATGCTCCCTGGATGTGACAGATGACCAGTCTATCGCAGATTTCTTCTCCTTTGTGGCTCAGCACACTGACCATGTGGATATGCTTCTGCACGCCATCGCTTTCGCTCCGAAGGCTCCCGGCACGCTGGACGGCCATTTCTCCGACATTCCCCGCGATGCATTCAACCTCTCGCTGCAGGTGTCGGCCTATTCGCTTATCGCCCTTTCCCGCGCCGTGGCGCCGCTCATGGTGAACGGTGGCTCCATCACCGCCCTCACCTACTACGCCAGCCAGAAGGTAGTGCCGAACTACAACCTGATGGCCGTATCCAAGGCCGCTCTGGAAACCTGCTGCAAGTACCTCGCCTATGACCTGGGTCGCCGAGAGGCTCCCATCCGCGTGAACTGCATCTCTGCCGGCCCGGTGCAGACCCTGGCTGCTCGCGGCGTGTCCGGTTTCACCGGCATGTTCAAGGTATACGAAGAGAAGGCTCCGCTGCAGCGCTCCTGCACGCTCGATGAGCTGGGCGCCACAGCCACCTACCTCGCCAGCGACGGCGCAGCCTCCATGACCGGTCAGGTACTCTACGTGGACGGCGGCTACGAAATCGTAGGCATGTAAGCCCCCCTACACTTCATACAACTTATCCCCCCGGAGTTTGTTGACTCCGGGGGGCTTTTTTTTACCCCCGGAACACTGCAAATCAGAACTTGAAGAAGTGTGAAAGTTGCGAACTTCTAAAAAGTAAGCGTATTTTAGTCCCGATTAAACTCTCCATGATTTACGGGACTGAAGTCCCGTGCTCCGAAAACAACAATTTCGCTTAATTATGCCAACGCATAATATCCCCTCGAACTTCTGATTTGTCGCTCAGATTATTCTGTGCACATGCGAGATTCGGCGCGGGGAGCAACCAGAGAGCCAGCATGGCGGGGGCGAATCAGAATGCCGCGGGTCCGGGAAAACACTACCTCGGCGGTCTGCTCGGGCACGAAGCGAACCGTTCGCGCCTGCATTCCCGATGCGGCAGGGTAAGCAAAGCTCACCTCGTGCTCGCGGTAACGGGCATCGTGCCGGAAGTCAAACGCTGGTTCGCTGCCGCGCAGTCCCTCCCCCACCGGCACAAAGGTCACCGGACCACGATACGCAATAAGTGGGTCATCTTCACCCCCAACGACCATCCACTCCTGATGTTTCAACACGCCTACATCGGTGGGCTGCACAGAAGAATCTGTTGTAAAAGCCACCCGTGTGCTGCAGGAAACCAGAGTCATGGCGGCAAGCGCCAGATAAGTAAAAGTTTTCATCTTATAAGAAAGCAAAGGACAAACAGACGAGCGTAAGCCCTGCTCCATTTGTCCTTTGCCAATAGGTTTTCAATGATTCATTATGCGCCTCCGGCGTTGGCCAGCGTTACCTGATCCTTGGGCAGGAAGTTCTTGAAACGAGCCTTGTCGATAGCCTTCATATAGGCCTCTTCAGCCGTAACCTGGCCCTGCTGAAGCTTCTGCCAGATGGCATCATCCATGAACTGCATACCCAGGCCCTTGCCACCGGTAATCACGTCGGCCAGCTTCTGTGTGGCACCTTCTCGAATGATGGCGCTCACAGCGGGAGTAGCAAAGAGGATTTCATTCACCGCCACGCGACCGGGCTTATCGCAGCGCTTCATGAGCAGCTGAGCTACCACACCACGGAGCGAACCGGCCAGCATGGTGCGAGCCTGGGACTGCTGCTCAGCCGGGAACACGTCGATGATACGGTCCACGGTCTTGCGGGCGTTGTTGGTGTGCAGCGTGCCAAACACCAGCAGACCGGTCTCGGCAGCGGTAAGCGCCAGAGAAATGGTCTCCAGGTCGCGCATTTCGCCCACCAGCACGATATCGGAGTCTTCACGCAGAGAAGCGCGCAGACCATCGGCGAAAGAGGGGCAGTTGTTGGGCACCTCGCGCTGGGTGATGATGCTCTTCTTGCTGGGGTGCACGAACTCGATGGGTTCTTCCACCGTGATGATGTGGCGGGAGAAGTTCGTGTTGATATAGTCGATAAGAGCGGCCAGCGTGGTGGACTTACCGGAGCCCGTGGGGCCCGTTACCAGCACCAGACCGGAACGCATCTCACCGAAGCGCTTGATCTGCTCCGGCACATTGAGCTGCTCCAGGGTCAGAATCTTGGTAGGAATGAGACGGAACACACAGCAATAGCCACGCTGCTGCTTCATGAAATTGCATCGGAAACGGGATTTCTCGTCCATTTCATAAGCGAAGTCGGCATCTCCGATTTCGCAGAACTCCTTCCACAGCTTGGGCGGGCAGATGGGTTCCATCAGCTCAATCATCTCCTCGTGGGTGAGGGGTTCCTCACGAATGGCTGTCACGTCACCGTGCACGCGCACCTTGGGCGGCTCGCCCTCAGAAAGGTGAAGGTCAGAACCACCCTGGTCCACCAGGGCCTGGAAAAATACATCAATCTTGTTCATTGCAGAAAAGGGATTTAGGGTTCAGTTACACTCAGGCCTGGGCGGCGGGCTCGGGATTTTCTTTCAGGAACTTCTCCATCATCACGCGGTCTGTCGCGCGGCTCAGGCATTCCTCACCGGCAATGATGCCATCCTTATACAGCTGCTGCAGGGAGTCGTCCATGAGGCGCATGCCCAGATTCTTACCGGTCTGAATCAGGCCGGGAATCATGAAGGTCTTACCTTCGCGGATGCAGTTAGCCACGGCGGCGTTGTTCACGAGAAGCTCCAGCGCCATCACTCGCCCCTTGCCATCCTTGCGGGGAACAAGCTGCTGCGAGAACACACCGCGCAGCGATTCGGACACCATCACGCGGATGTGATCCTGCTCCTCCACGGGGAAGGCATCGAGGATACGGTCGATGGTGCGGGCTGCGGAACCAGTATGCAGGGTACCGAGCACAAGGTGACCGGTTTCTGCGGCAGAGAGAGCCAGGGAGATGGTCTCGAGGTTACGCATTTCACCCACCATGATGACATCCGGGTCTTCACGCAGAGCGGCGCGCAGGGCACGGGCGAAGGACTCGGTGTGCGAATGCACTTCACGCTGGTTCACATGGCAGCCCTTGCACTCAAACACGGTTTCGATGGGGTCCTCCATGGTGATGATGTGGTCATGGCGGTCGGTGTTGATGAAATCAATGATGGAAGCCAGCGTGGTGGACTTGCCGGAACCCACGGCACCGGTCACCAGAATGAGGCCGTTCGTGAATCGGGTAAGCGGCTCTACATACTCGGTAGGCAGGTTGATTTCCTGCATGCTGAACACGCGGCTGTTGATGATGCGGTAGCAGATATCATAACCGAGACGCTGCGAAACCACGGAGGCACGGTAGCGGCCGCGGTCATTCTGGTAGGCAAAGTCCACGTCGCCAATCTCCTTGAGGCGATTCCACTCTTTCTCCCCCAGGAAACTGTCCACCAGTTCATAGCAGTCTTCCTTGGTGAACACGGGAGCACCTTCCCACATGGGCTGCAGGGTACCGAAACGGCGCCAGGAGGGCGGGTTGCCGGAAGGCAGGTGAATATCGGAGCATTTGGCATCGATACCCTGCTGCAGGTAGTCATCCACATGCAGGGTTACAAGAATCAGCAGCGGGCCTTCGGCCTGGGCGTAAATGTAGGCATGGTACTTGCCGCAGGGGCCGTCAGCAATAAAATCGACCACGCCGGCCTCGGCCAGCTTGGCGCGCTGCTCGGGAGTGGTGCAGCTTTCCACCAACTTGTTCGTGTCATCGGCGCTGAGTACTCCGGCAGTCTCAGCCACGGGTTCATACGCACCTGCCTTCATCCAGTACGGCTGAAGCCCCGGCCCCAGATACATGGTGGGGCTGTATATGGTCTTACCCAGCTTCAGGTACTCGCCAACGTTATCATAGATGTAAGTAGAATCGCTCATGTCGGTTGCCACTGACTTTAGCACGTTTCTGTACCCATGGCGAGCAAAATTTCCCCGGACTCGGGTGTATATCGGTTATTTTTCTCCAGCATCGGCGGGAATCTGTTATTTCCTGCTTGATTTAACACGCACACACGAGTAGAATGCTGGGATATGCGGAAAGCGCATGCATTTTCCGCCTTACTTACTCTCCTCAATACATGAAACTGCAGCTCAAATCCGTGTTTGGCGCCCTTCTGGGTGCAGCACTATTCTTCTCAATTGGTGCCCCTGTGGCAGAAGCAGTCGTCATCTATCCCCAGCCGCAGCACAACGGCATGCGGTCGGTAACCACCCGCGTGAATGATGTGCAGACGCACATGCGCACGCCGCAGAGCAGCGGCGGCATGTGGGAGCGTCTGCCGGATGTTCCCGGTGGCTATGCGGTTGATATCACCCCCGGCAAACTTACCATTTATGCCAACGACGATGATGGCCGCTACTACGCCCGCCAGTCCATCATCCAGATGCTATACAATGTGCAGGATGCCACGCTGGCCCACAACGATGTGTTTGCCGACAAGAGCCTGCGCGAAATCACGCGTCTGGGAGAACTGCCCATGGGCATTCTCGTAGACTGGCCCGACCTGCCCTCCCGAGGTGTGGTGGAAGGCTACTATGGCGCGCCCTGGAGCTTCGAAGCCCGCTGCTCCATCTTCCGTTTCATGGGCCGCAACAAGATGAACACCTACATCTATGCCCCCAAGGATGACCCCTATCACCACGGTATGGGCTGCTACCAGCCCTACCCAGCCCTGAAAGCAGCAGAGCTCAAGGACCTCGTGAGCTACGCCCGCCAGAATCACGTGCGCTTCGTCTGGGCCATTCACCCCGCCAACACCGTGCGCTGGAACCAGAACGGCGGCAAGGACCAGCTGGAGGCCCTCTGCCGCAAGCTGCAGCAGATGTATAACCTGGGCGTGCGCGACTTCGGCGTGCTGGTCGATGACTCCAGCGGCGAAATCGGCAAGGCGGAGCGACAGGTGCAGCTTACCAACTACATTCTGGAAAACTTCATCCGCAAGCACCCGGATGTGAACCAGACCCTCATCATGTGCCCCACGGGCTACAACCGCAGCTGGACCAACGAACGCTTCCTCCGGACGCTCGGCAGCGGGCTTGATAAGAGCATTCCCGTAATGTGGACGGGTGACACCGTGGTTCACGACATCACGCTCTCCGGGCAGAAATGGGTGAATCAGCATGTGCAGCGCCCCACCTTCATCTGGTGGAACTGGCCTTGCAATGACTTCAAGCGCAGCCGTCTTTCCATGGGCCGCACCTACGGGCTTGATACCGACCCCGACATGAAGAACCAGATGAGTGGCTTTGTGGCTAATCCCATGGAGCATGCAGAGGCCAGCAAGGTGGGCCTCTTCGGCGTGGCTAACTACACCTGGAACATTGACCAGTTCGAATCCACCACCACCTGGGAAGCCGGCATGCGCCGCCTGTACCCACGCCACCGCGAGGCCATGAAGGTATTCTGCGACCACAACTCCTACCTGCTCCCGAATGGTCACGGCTACTTCCGTGAGGAATCGGTGCAGATTGCTGATACCGCCCAGAAGTTCATCGACAGCATCAACAACGATGCCCCCGACATGAAGGCCGGCCAGCTTCTGCAGCTGGAGTTCGACCGCATGGTGAGTGCCGCCCGCGAACTGAAGCACACAAATAACCCCGTAGCCGGGCTCTGCCAGGAAATCCGCCCGTGGCTCGACCAGTTTGAGCTCGTGGGCGTGGCAGGCGCCTCCATCATGACCGCATTTGCCACCAAGGATGAATACCTCTTCCACTACTTCTTCGACACGGTGAATGCCCTCTACAATATGCGCAGCACGCTGCGCAATGAATGGTCGGCCAACGGCGTGCGCAAAGTGGACGATGTGGAAGTGGCGGCCTATGCCATGACTCCCGTGCTCAACGCAGCCTTCTCGTACCTGAATGCCCGCGTGTATGCCGAGCTTTCCGGGCAGAAGCGCCCGGTGCCGAAGTTCTCTGCATCCTGCGGCAACCCGAAGGCCGATGCCCCCCGCATCATGGACGGACGACCCGACACATTCTGGTCGAATGACTGCTTCCAGAAAGAAGGCCAGTGGTACTGCCTGGACCACGGTTCCAGCATCAATATCAACAATATCTGCCTTGTCATGGGTGGCTCGCGCCAGCGCGATTATCCTGAAAGTGTGCAGTTTGAAATCTCGGACAACGGCACAGACTGGGAGCCCGTGGGAACCCCGCAGTATGGTAATATGGCCATTGTCAATATCTCTCAGAATCCCATCCGCGCCCGCTATGTGCGTTTCCGCATCGTCACCCCGCGCCCGAACTGGCTCTCCATCTGCGAGTTTGCTGTGAACCGCGCCCTGCCCCCCTATGTGGACACCTCGGTAAAAGGTGGCAACTTCTCTGCCTACAGCAACACCGGAGATATCGGCATCAACCGCGTAATGGAGGTATTCCGCCTCGAACCGCAGGACAACATCTGTCTGGAACTGCCCACCCCCATTGCCCCTGAGTGGGTGGAAATCAACCTGGAAAACGCCAACCTCGCCAAGTGGGGAGAGCTGCATGCTAAACTTGAAACGGGCATGACCCTGCAGCTTACCAGGAAGATGGAGGGCAACCGCATCCACCTGAAGAAGTCAGACCTGCCCCCCGGCCGCATCACCTCGCTGAGCCTGCGCAACACCAGCAGCAATAGTGAAGAAGTGAAGCTCACCACCTTCCGCATCGGGATTCCGACCAATGCCTTTGATACCGACCCCCGCTGCCTGACCGATGCAGACATCGCCTCCCCCTACTTCTGCTCCAAGGCACCGCTGGATGTCACCATGGCTGTGCCCACCGGAGCCGCCGAGATTATCATCGTGGGCAATGCAGCCTGTGAGGTATCAAACGCCGAGCTCAAGTCTGCCGGTGAACATGTGCGCCGCTACACCCTGCGCCCCGGGGTTGAGCATGTGCGCATCACCCACCCGCAGAAGCCCTACACCTTCGTGAACGAAGTCATCTTCAAATGATGAGTCGGAATTTCTCAGACAAAGTTGCCATCGTGACCGGCGGCGCGCAGGGAATCGGCCGCTGCATTGCGGCTCAATTCGCCGCCGCCGGGGCGCATGTCTGCATCTTCGACCTGCAGGACAACGCCTATTTCCGGGGCGATTTGTCCTGCGAGGCCGATTTACAGCGCTTCTGCGATAAAGTAATCGCAGAATACGGGCATGTGGACTACCTTATCAATAACGCAGCACCTCTCTTCAAAGGGCTGCCGGACTGTACCTGGCAGGAGTTCAACTACGCCCTGCAGGTGGGTGTGGCGGCGCCCTACATGCTCACCCGGCTCCTGCAGGGGCATTTTGCCCCCGGAGCAGCCATTGTGAATATCTCCTCCAGCCGCGATCGCATGAGCATGCCGGGTTCGGAAAGCTACACCGCCGCCAAAGGCGGTATCGCCGCACTCACGCACGCGCTCGCAGTCTCGCTGGCGGGTCGCGTGCGTGTCAATTCCATCTCTCCGGGCTGGATTGAGACTGGCGATGCCACATACTCCGGCGCAGATACCGCCCAGCACCCCGCAGGCCGCGTAGGGCGACCCGAGGACATTGCAGATATGGTGCTCTACCTCTGTTCGGAGAATGCAGGCTTCATCACCGGCGAGAATATCTGCATCGATGGCGGCATGACCCGCCAGATGATTTACCACGGTGACCACGGCTGGAAATTACAGGTGTAAGTACACAATACCACAACACCTCAGATTTACCGAAAACGACACTTTCACTACGTTTCCAGTATCGCCTTAACGACTTAAGTCTATGAAGATACATTGTCTCATTGAAAATTCGTTTAGTCACCCGAATCTGGTGTCTGAACACGGATTAAGTCTACTCATAGAGGCATGTGGCAAGCGTATACTTTTCGACACCGGGGCATCACCCGCCTTTGCCGAAAATGCAGCGAGGATGGGGATAGACATAAACACCGTGGATGCCGCCGTTATATCGCACGGACACTATGACCACGGCGGGGGGCTGGCTCGTTTTCTGGAGCTGAATCAACACGCCTGTGTCTGGGTGAGCCGCCAGGCTTTCGAGCCGCATTTCAATGCATCCGGAAAAGACATTGGGTTGAACCCCGATCTGGCCAGACACCCTCGCATTCTTCCGGTACAGGATTCTGTGTTTTCTCCGGCGCCGGGGTACACATTGATTCAGGCCTCAGAGATACCCTGTACCTACCCTGCCGAGGGCGCAGGCATGAGTGCCGAAATCTGCGGCTGCAGGGTAGCGGATGATTTCAGGCACGAGCAGTACCTGCTCATCGAAGAAAACGACCGACGCGTCCTCATCAGCGGCTGCTCGCACCGCGGAATCCTCAACATTGTCACGCATATCCGGGCAGATGTGCTCATCGGAGGCTTCCACCTCATGAAAGCCGACGTGGCAGCAGAAGAATCCCGCCTCAACCGGTTGGCAGAAATTCTGATGAACCAGCCGACGGTTTACTACACCGGCCACTGCACAGGAGATGCAGCCTTCGCTTTTCTCAAATCCCGGATGAAAGAGCAGCTGCACGGCATCTCTACCGGGCAGCTGCTCGAAATCTGAACGGGTACTCAGTGTTCTTCGTTCACCTCAGCTGCAGTAATCGGCTCTTTGTCGAGCGCGCGCCAGGCCCACGCGATATAGGCCAGCACAAAGGGAATGATGAAGGAAACGATGGTCATGGTCTTCAGGGTGAAAAGGCTGGAGCTGCTGTTAGCAATGGTGAGAGAGCTCTGCATATCCACCACAGAGGGGTAGTAGGCCGTGTTGTTCCACCCGGCGCAGAGCAGCAGAGCCAGCACTGCAAGCACACTGCCTGGACCGGCGAGCCAGAAAGCCCTGCCCCACCCGCGAAGTCCCTGCACAAGCCCCGCCAGAACAAGCACCACACCAAGTAGCAGTACACCCGACACAGCAGGCATATCAAGAAGATTGCTAAAGTACTTATATTCCAGCAGGTACACCATACCATTCTCCGGCATCACAGCGTATCCGGCAGAGGTCAGAAGACTCCCCAGCCAGGTGAGAAAGAAGAGCAGGAACAGCGACCCCTCCACCCACAGGCGTCGGCGACAGTTTTCGCGGAGTGCGGCGTCTGCTATGCTACCCATGAAATACAGGCAGGCGAGCATGCGGGTGAGCAGCAGCACACTGAGCCCCAGCAGCAGATTCTGCGGCACAAGCGCGGCCTCCAGCCCGTGCAGCGGATTCGCCCAACTGGAAATCACCGGCATGGAAATACTGGTTACAGCGGCTTTATCCACCACAAACTCAGCGCCGGTGTAAAAAGTACCCACCGCCGTGCCGATCAGCAGCGGACCCAGCACGCCGTTCAGCAGCAGGAACACACGGTAAGTCGTGGTGCCCAGCACATTGCCGCGGCGCAGCTGGAACTCATACGACACCGCCTGAATCACAAAGCAGAGCAGAATCAGCAGCCACACCCAGTAGGCACCGCCGAAGCTGGTGCTGTAAAACAGCGGAAACGATGCAAAGAACGCGCCGCCGAATGTGACCAGAGTGGTGAAGGTGAGCTCCCACTTGCGGCCTGTGGCCAGCAGTAGCATGCGGCGCTGCTCTTCGGTTCGCCCCAGGGTCCAGATGAGCGACTGCCCGCCCTGCACAAACATGAGGAACACGAGCAGCGAACCTAACAGGCTCACGAGGAACCACCAGTAGTGTTGCAATAAGGAAATGTCGTTCATATTCAGGCAAGGGGTTTATCAGTTTCAGGACCGGCGGCTATGGCTTTGGCCATGATGCTGATTTCCGCAACCAGCAGCAGCGTGAACAGCACCGCAAAAATGATGAAAGTGGTCTGAACCGCACCCACTTCCAGACGCGAAATGGCGGCCACATTCGGCAGCAGCCCCTGAATGGACCAGGGCTGGCGCCCCACTTCGGCCACCACCCAGCCGGACTGGCTGGCGAGCCACGCCAGCGGCACGGTGAGCACCACTATCCACTGCGCCCACTTCCACCCGCGCCACTGCGGTATCCACTTCTCTGCAATAAGCAGCCCGGCAAACAGAGCTATGAAATAACCACCCAGTATCACCATGATGCGGAAGCCATAGAACGTGAGCGGCACCGGCGGTACCAGATCCCCCGGCTCTTTCAGATACCCGTAGCCGAAGTAGGCGAAATCCGCACGCAGACGCTGCAGAGCCTCTGCTTTCGCCTCGGGCTCCGTCGCTTTGCGATAATCCGCCAGCGCAGCAATGGCTGCGCGGCCGCGTTTCATCTTCTCTTCCGCAGAAAGCGCCGTGCCGCCCTCAGGCAGCGGGTAGCCGCCCTCCAGCAGATTGCGGATACCGGGCACGAAGCCATCCCACTCATGTGTGGCCAGGAATGACAAGGCACCGGGCATTTCTATATTCAGCAGAAAACGCTCCTCCTCTGTGGGTTTGCTCCAATCCACGTCGGGTCGCAGTACACCCGCCATCACCAGTCCCTGGCTGTAGCCGCCTTCGTACAAGCCTTCAGCCGCAGCCAGTTTCATGGGCTGATACTTTGCGATATCCCGCCCGCTCTGGTGCCCGGTGTGCGCGGTGAGCAAAGCCGCCACCAGCCCGAACCAGGCCGCCACGCGTATGCTGGCGCGGGCAAACTCCGTGTGCAGCCCGCGCAGCAGGTACCAGCAGCTCACCCCCACGGTAAACACCGCCCCCAGCACCCAGCTGGAGGTGACCGTGTGGCAGAACTTCACCACAGCCACCGGAGAGAACGCCACCGCCATGAAATCCACCATCTCATTGCGCACGGTGTCCGGGTTGAATTCCATGCCCACGGGATGCTGCATCCATGCATTGGCCACCAGAATCCACCAGGCCGAAATCGTGGCACCGATGATGGTGAGCCACGTAGAGGCCAGGTGCGCGCGCTTGCTCACCTTGTGCCACCCGAAATACATGATGGCGATGAAGGTGGACTCCATGAAAAAGGCCAGTATACCCTCTATAGCCAGCGGTGCGCCGAAAATATCGCCCACGAACCAGCTGTAGTTGCTCCAATTCGTGCCGAACTCGAACTCCAGAATGATGCCGGTGGCCACGCCCATGGCAAAGTTGATGCCGAAAAGCTTCATCCAGAACTTCGCCGTCTGCTTCCAGAACTCGCGACCGGTGCGCACATACAGCGTTTCCATGATGGCCATGATGACGCCCAGCCCCAACGTAAGCGGCACAAAAAGCCAGTGGTACATGGCCGTGAGCGCAAACTGCGCGCGCGACCAGTCAACAAGAGACGAATCAATAGGTTCCATAAGTATTCCTCCTATTCAGAAATCACGCGGTTCGTCAGCTCTGTGGATACCCTATCCCCCTTTTCTTCTGCCCCGCCCTGCAGGTAGGACGGAAAGAAAAACGCCTTCAGCACCGCAAACATGATAAAGAGCTTCACCAGGATAATGCACCACAGCGTGCGCCCCAGCGTCATGCTGCTGAACCCCTCCACGTAGAATCTCACTATCCTGCCTAAAAGCATACCTGCATTATAGGCTAACGCATCTGCAAAGCAAGCAGAAAATGCGCACGCATACCGGAATGCGGCGCATAATCCTGCCATCATCGCCCCGCGGAGGGGAGAATCAGAGTTTCTGCAGATTTGTTTCGCCGCAGTGCTGCAGCACATAGGGCTGCCCGCCGTGCATCGGGGCGTGCTTGTCGTCGAACTTCACCTTATTCTTGCGGAAGGTGATGCCGTCCGCCGAAATCGCGTAGATAAGCGGCACGCGGTGGGTCAGGAAGGTATTCCCCTCGATGCGGATATTGCGGTGGTAGCGCTCCTTCTGCTCCGCGGGCTGCTTCACCATCGGGTAGATGGAAATGATACCCTCCGTGAACTGGTAGCGCTGTATCAGATTGTGGTCAAACTGGTTATCCACAATCCGCACATCCAGGCAGCGGCCACTCTCGTACCATCCCTGCGCATCGCCCGCCAGCAGAATAGCCGAACCGCTGGAACCGATGAAGCGGCAGCCCTTCACCAGCACCGGCTTCGGCGTGGTGAACAGCGTGCCGCGCGCGCGGTTGTGGCGCACCGTGCTGTCCCGGAACGTCACAGACGGGTACCAGTCGGCATTCTCAATCGCATCCCCCTCGCCTATCCCCTCCGGCAGCGGCTCCGCCAGCGTAATGCGCAGGTGCAGCTCATCCAGCCACTCCACGCCCGCCGCCTTCACCAGCTGCGGGTGATTCTCCAGCGTCTTGCCGCGGATGAACTGAATGTTCTCCCCCTTTGCAAACACCTCGAAACCCACCGCCTGGCCGTGCATATAGCGCGCGATAATCTCCGTGGGGCTCACCACCTCCTCAATACCCAGGCAGGTCGAATGCACATTGATCGCATCATCCATCATCCCCTCATACAAAGCACCCTTCACCGAGATATGGCCTGCGCAGTTCGAGAAATGCGTGGCATCCGCCGCCACCGTGTGCACACGGCCCGTCGCGCAGATGCAGCCACCGCCCCTGATGCTGATATCGCGGCTTCGCTGGGCAATGAGCGCCATCCCCTGGCTATCCTGAAACACCACATCCTTCAGCTTCACCCCATCCGCGTGGTGCATCACCATCGCCGGGTGCGGGCGGCCATAGTGGCGCAGCACCAGCACCTGGCCCACCTTCAGCCCCATAGCCGCGGCATCCTTGTGGAACCGCACGCGCCTCGGCCCCACCTGTTCGCAGCGGGTCGTCCAGCCCATATCACCGGCCTTACCCGTAGCCACCATGCGGCCATCGCGCTCAAACGCCAGCACCGCCTGCGGCTTGCGCGGCGTGCCATCGCCCATCAGGTAGTAGTGGCCATCCTTCACCTCCCAGCGGAACATCGGGGCAAACTCCAGCGTCGTCTTGCCATCCGCAATCTCCACAATCCGGCCCTCGTTGTAATAAGGCGCATCGTGGCGAATGGTGATATCATTCAGCTCCACATCCTTGCTGTCCATAATCAGCACCGGCTGCATCGCCCCGTGGAACACGAAAGTAGAGCCATTGCCATTAATCTTCAGCCCCCGCTGCCCCACAATAGGCAGCCCCACCGGCTGCATATCCTGCTGGTCGTGGTTCGAGATATAATAACTCATGCGCTGCGCACCCTCGGGGTAGAAATGGTACTCGCCCTTCGGCAGCTCAATCGTGCACGTGCTGCCGCACACACCGTGCCACACCCGGCCGGCCAGCAGCTCGCGCAGCGCAGGGCCAGCGTCCACGCTCTTGCCCTTCGGGCCCTGCCCCCGCACCACATGATGCATCCCCTTCTTGGCGTAGTACTTCCGCGCCGGCTTCCAGCCCAGCTCGCTCCAGCTCACATTTTCATCACTCTCGCTCACCAGATACACCTGCGGAGCATACGGCAACACCTCAAACTCCTCACCCTCAGCTCCCTCCCAGAGCACCCGGCTGCCATCCAGAATCCGGAACGGCCCCCCTGCCCCCACCGGCGCGCACCCCACCAGCGCCCGGTCACGCGGCACCGCCAGCTGCACCATCCGCCGCCCCGTGCGCACAACATCCGCCGCATCCACCGGCTCCGTAGTATCCCCCACCACCCCCTCAGCCATCACCGGCAACACCAGAGGCACCATCATCAGCATCTTGAAAAACTTAAGCATCGCAGAAAAAAATATCACTATTTGTTCCTACCTAATTTATATCCTTTTCCACCCCCTGTCAAGACCAAAGAAAAAGCGCCGCCCCCACAAGAGCCAGCGCATTCTCCATACCCTTCCCCCCACATCAAAACCGCAGCAGCTTCATTTTGACACAGGCTGAGATACAGGAGGAGAAAGAACTCTCAGCAACTCTGAGCTCAAAGATGCGTAAACCATTAAAGAGCCTTGAACAGACAAATGATCAGCATCTTTAAACAACGGTATCCCATCTCGTATGGCTGGATACCCATCCTTTGTAGCAAGAACGGTATGAGGATACACTACCTTACATAATCCTTCTGCTTCCATTGCCGTCATCAACCCCACAATGGCACCAAAATCAGTCATGAACTTCTCACGAGTACACAAAACAGAGGGATGAGGCTCGGTACTGCGCAAAGACCGGACAAAACCAGCTACACGATTCGTCCCATACGTTGGCAAAGGCCCCAGAATCACCACATTCTTGCCAATTGCCTGTAACCGCCGACAAAACACTCGTAACGACTCTGCGTTCTTCGCAAAATCAGCGGGAAGCCTATTTAAATTCCAGTCCATATCCATATCATGCAGGCGCCCCCATAGTTGATCAATAACCACCGTCGCCAACTCCGGGTGTGCAGACAACCATTCCAGCAAAGCTTCGGCCTTTTTGCGATTGTAATAATAATTTCCACCTTGATTCGGAATCTCTCTATCCCAGAACGGAGCAATGATGGATGCCAGATATACGCCCGACAGATGCTCCTCCCTGCAGATTACGTCAATTCCCATATACGAAGCCTGCGCATGGCTATCCCCAAGCAGCACAATACTCGGCTCCACCTCGGTATCCCCCAGATGCACAAAAGGCATATCCAATAATGGAGCTTTCCCGGAACCATCAGCCAAGATATACCAACCCGTATGCTGAGACAACACTTTCGCATCGTACCCATCCAGCAATTTCGTGTGAGTACACGCCTGCCAATCTGTATATCGGGGTTCAATCGCATCCGGCAGGCTTCTACGCCAATCGAAGAAAAAGCCACCGGCACACACCAATACCGCTACAGCACAACACAAGCCACCGGCCCATAATGCGATGCGGCGTTTCTCCACTGCATAATAATATGCAAAAGCAAAAATAACAGACAACATCAACAGCACACAGCCAGCCAGTATCCCAGGGTCATCAAACATTATCCCCTTATACAAAACCAACAGCGGCATGTGGACTAGATACAGAGAGAAAGAAACATCGCCCACAAAACATAACACCCTATTGCTTAATATATTGCAGGGGGGGGTATAGCCAAATTTCACACACAACACCGTCCCAAGAACCACGACCACATTCCAATACGCCGCACTTTCAAACCTCCCCAACGCAGGCAGAAGAATCATAAGCAAACCACCGCATGTCAGACAGAAGCCCAGCTTCCTGCTCTTTAGTTCGGGCAAGAGGCATACAAGTCCACCGGCCAATATTTCCCACACTCGGGGCGCCGTGGAATAATACGAGGCAGTACCCGTCAGATGATACCATAGCGACAGCCCTGCAAGCAGCATCAGTACGCACATACACACGCTCTTCTTTGCCCGTCTCATCACCAGAAACACCAGATAAGCACAAGCAAACACCTGAAGCGTAACAGATAAATACCACGTATGCAGCAATGGATTCATCGCCGTATTATCAGCAAAGTATCCGGCAGACGAATACATCAACTCATAATTCGACACCCCGAATATGGCCGCGCAGCCGGTCTTGCACATGGCCCGGTACTCCTGCCAGTTCAGCACCATCAGGCTCAGCAGCGCAGTCACAAGTACCAGAATCGCCAGCGGCGGCAAAATGCGGTTGAACTTTCCTCGCACAAATTGTCCAAGCGACAAATCAGGCTTTTTGGCAAATCCCATTATCAGGAAATACCCCATGATAGTCAGGAACACATCCACACCGTAATATCCATTCGGCAGCGTCAGCCATCCCGGCATCACGCCATTTTTTGTGGTAAAATGAAACCACACCACCAACAGAATAGCAATCCCTCGCAATCCTGTTACATGTGTTAATTGAACTTTATTTCCCATTTTATCCATATTTACCTTTATTTGAAAAATCTACTCAGAATCGCAGCAGCTTCACCTTTACCCAGGCGGTGGCGTAGGAGCAGGCAAACAGCAGGGGCACGATGGCGAAGAAGAACACGCCGAACTGTCCCTGGCTTTCATACCAGCGTTCCTTGAATATCGGGTACCACAAGGCATCAAAAATCCAGCAGCACAGGTACATATCCAGCGACAGTTTCGAGATACTGCCCAGCGCCGTTCTCAGCCATTCGAGGCGCGTATCCCACCGGTACAGCAAGGCAAACACCGCCACCGCCAGAGGTGCTCCGAATATGCCCCATGGACCGCCTGCTACTTGAATCATACTATGCCCCCGCACAAACAACGTATTGAACACCGGGTTGATGAGGCAAATCAGGCATACCCCCCCCCATAGATAGGATTTACGCAACGTTACTCCATATTCGCGGATATACGCCCCCGCAAAGAAGAAGAACAGCGGGTAACAATCCGCCCAGAACCCGGGCGTCAGGTGCATCCCATAGCGGTTCGTCATATCCGGCAGTGCCGTCATGAGATAAAGCGTACCCAGCAGCACGAGCTTCAGCCGCTGCGTGGGGATATGCCTCCACAGGATATTCAGGAACGGCACCAGCAGAAACAGCCCTATCCACATCTCGATATACCAACCATACGGAATTGCCGAGAAATCCAACACCTTGTGCCCCCACTGCAGCACACTCCCCTGCTCACCCAGGTAATAGATGCGGAAGAGAATCGTCACCAGGCAGAACACCGCATAACTCCCCAGCACCCGCAGCGCCCCCTTGTAATACTTCGGAGTAGCTTCCTTCTTCCCCTGCAGATACCCCGTCAGCAACAGGAAAAGCGGCACACCCATTGCAAATACAAAACGTCCGACGGACTGCCACCACCCCAAAAAAGAAAAGTTTTCTGGCTTCAAAATCCCCGAATACATATAAAAATGACCCGCTATCACACAAAATATCGCGAGAGAACGAATCAAATCAGCACCAGCTATACGCATAAAATTAAATTAATACTTTTTATAAAAGGTTCGCAAAAATGCACCCAACCGCTCATAACATTACCTATTTTGTAGTTTCTGTTTCTTCTGAAATAAAGACAACAACAACGTTTTTTCATGCCTATTAAAATATAAGAAAAACATTACAATAATATACAATAAAGTTAATATAAAAGCTTTCAAAGAAAAAGCCAACCACCCAGAACAAGGCAACAGATAGCATTGCATTGCTACAACGCACGCGACAATTATGATACAAGGGATAAACAATCCCCGATAAATATTTGCATATATACGAAGCATGGGCAAACCTATACGCTTCGAGTATATACCCCACAATGAAACAAATGCTATAACTGTTGAACAAGTGAATGAGACGGCCATTCCGATTGCTCCGTATAAACTCGTCAACAACATACCAACAAGAAATATTACAAAAGATGTAAATATAGTGACCCTTACTTGATATTTCAACAAATCTTTTGCTATCATAATTTGCCATGCTAAACTTTGAACTAAAACAGGAAACAAAGTTAAACTCATCATTACTGCGACATACCATGATACATTGGCATCATTACCTATAGCATGACCTATCCAATTTATAAAAAATTCCTTGCCTAAAAAGATTATCCCAATCAACGGCAGAAGCAAAATAATAACATGATACCGTCCGACTTTGACCATTAACTCTGTCAAAATTGCAATTGAGCATTCAGAGTTTTGGACAATCGAAACAATTCGCGGCAAATAGAGCCCTGCCATACAACTAGATAGCATAAAAAAATACGAAGCTAAGGCATGCCCGTATGAATAAATTGATATCTCTGATGCACCAGAAACAGCACCGACAATAACAGATCCACAATTATAATTAAAAGAGGAAACTAACTGCTGTAAAAACAACCAGACGGAAACAGTAAACATTGATTTGCACAATGGTATATCCCATCCCTGCCAGCAAATACGAGTTCTAAGGCAACGAAAACAATAATAGGCATTCCATACCATATTCAGAACGCCAAACACTATATTCACAGCACATAGAGTTATAGATTTAAATCCCAACAATAAAGAGCAAACCATTGCCAATGTTGTAGCCAAAGATATAAAGACACCTACCAATCCTGGTATTTTATATTTTTGGCGAGATGCTGCTATGCCAGATATCCCCCTAAACGGGAACATTAAAGCGGTATTCAACAGGGTCATTAGATACAGAATCCTATATATGCGAATTTCTTCACCATTAAAATTAGGAAACAAATAACCTAAAAAGGGATAGATCAACAGGCCCAAAATTAACACACCTCCTCCAATAACAGAAAATAGAGCCGTTACGTTACCCAAATAGCGAGCCGAGCCTTCTAAATCCCCCTTAGCTTGATATTCACTCAAAAATTTGGTCGTTGATGAGGTCAGCCCAAAATCACAAAGAGCCAACCACCCTATTATGGTCCCAGCAATAGTATAAATACCATACTCAGATTTCCCCAAACTAGTCAAAATGAATGGAGAAATGAAAAAACCTATTCCCAAACTTATAAACAACTTTATATAATTGAGAATAGTACCTGCTTTTAACTCAGACATAATAAATTAATTATTGAATATTATACAACTTATCAGGCGGCATAACTCCTTTTATGACATTAACCCAATCGGGCATCATCCCTAGAGTTTGACGAGAAACAACAACGACTTCTGCAGGACATCTTTCGACGTTCTTCGTTTTAAATTACTGTTCTATTTTTTTATTACGCCGCGGAATTACAGCTACATAGGTATATTTCTATCTTTCAAAAACTTACAGCGTTCCCAGATTGTTCTATACGCCAATACGGCATAACAAAACAAAAGTTTGTTATAAACTTTCTTCAAAAACGGAGGAAGAGCATACATAACTTTTGCTATAAAAATTTTCAGCTGAAGAGCTTTAATCCATGCAGGAACATTCCCTTTTCTTTTTGCATATTGTACTATTGTGATATATTCTGCGCACTTTCCCCGTATACCATGAGCGAACAACACATCAAGTACAGTTAATTTCCTCATATTTGGCAATTGGACACCGCATGCCTGAAAGTTCATAATCGTTCTGGTACATTTTTCGCAATACCCACAATTCAAGACATCACTTTTATCGAAAACAGAATCACAGCAAAAACGTAAGCGTTCGAGCCCATATTCCCAGTGAGACAAAAGCTCAGCTTTCTGTGTTCTAGACAAAGAAAAATCATCCTCATGAATCTCAAAAGATCGAGACGCAAGCATGTAATCAGAAATGGGATTACATCCCCAATGAATGTTCATTGTTGCATATGGATATGCACTACCGATTACCAAATTGCTACACCAGTTGGATAAAAAACTAGAGATTCCTACTATTACACACATATGGGTATATGCCCCCCACTCGAAAACGGAGTTACACAACAATCTAAAATTAGTCCTAGCTATGACCATCTTGTTAACTCCCAAATTTCTAAGCATGTCAATATTTTGGTCTAGAGAACGGTCAAAAAAAGAAGGCTCGTCTAATGGGATATCTGCTCCGTGAACCATCAATGCTGTAGCAATGGTCAAATTCTTATGCCCAGCTAACCCTTGTGAATATCGGTACGCAGAAAATGAAGCATCAACTCCACCGCTAAACGGCAATATGGCTAGATTGTTTATAACTACAGAGTTGTCATCAACTATCTCATCGGGTTCAATCTCCGCCACTTTACACTTATCTGGCTCAATGCTATTCCAGTACTCCATTAAACGCTGAGTATTACGCAAACAAGATTTAGAAACAGCCCCTTCTACACGCCATTTCCCGCCGACATGGATCAATTCAAAAATCAATATACGCAACCAAGGATCCATCCATTCTGTTATACAATTCGCGCCGACATCGCCCTCAAACTCCACAAAAAACTTATGGACGGTTTCTCCCACCTTCACTTCAGTTTCAAGTCGTATTTGATTTTCTCCATATACGCAAACTGAACTTTTTTTAATTATGTTTGTCATCATATTACTATTTTATATTATTAATTAAAGAATAGCATCAGAAATCTATTTTCCATTACCATCACGAAAATGCATTGTATAGACGCGTTTTAAGATCACACATCGCTTTCCTTTATGATATCACTAATTAATTTATATGAAGCTTTGTCGAAATGAACAAAGTCAATCCTTGAAAACTGAAGTTCATGAAGTTTCACAATGTTGCAACTTGAAAGAGACACATAAGAAGCATTCATTAAATGTTCGTTTACACGATGAATTCTATCATTCCAACTAATTGCAAGCTCTTTAGAAATTCCTATTGGCATAACATAAGGAGATGTACAAAGTGTTAGATGATGGCTACTAGTAATATATGTAATGAATTCGTCTACAGATTGTAAAATATTATCTAAATCTACTAATTTCACATGAACACCAACTGAATATATAATTTTCTTATACTTTGTATAAGTGAAAAATCCAGCTATTTTTTTATACAAATTATCGGCTACATTCAAAGAAGTAGAAAACAAATCAGCAGAAATTTTATGTTGCTCATTATATATGTAGCGCATATGGCAGTCTCCAATATATATCGCTTCTGCATTTGGATTTATTGCAATGCAAGCCCATTCAGTATGTTCTCTCTTATTATCCGCTTTTGCACCTACAGTACCTTTTCTTTTTCTGAGATTCTTAGATAAGTCAGCAGCGTAAAAATCATATATAAGCGAACGTATCCTTTTACGGCTTCTCAATGTAGAGAACACCAATAATGCGGTTCTTACGGGAAACTTGGCTCCGTATACAACAGTCCCCCAATAAATCCATATAAGGAACAGAATAAAACAGCGAAGAAGTCCGCTTAATGAAATTTTCAGTGAGTGCCCACCTTGCGAATATTTTTTTTCTTGCAAACAATCACTTATTTGAATGTACTTCAAGTTTTTACTTCTTGAAATTTTACACACTGTTCGGCCAAAACTATCTAATTTGGATTTTAGTTCAGGAGAGAGGGAGCGTTCTTCAATTATAAGACAACTATATGAGTATGTATCTAGCCAAATGTTCACAAAATCGATAAAGCTACATACATCGCACGAAATGTTACCTGCAACACTGTCGACGGGCACGCCCGTCCACTCTTCTAAATAAGGTCTCAAGCGGTGCACGCGCATATCACCAATTAACAGTACTCGTTCGGTGTCTGTAACTTGCGCATTACTATGCCACGCATTTATGTAGAAAGTTCCCATATTATCCTGCTATCATGTTAAGCATTTGTGCATATCTCTGACTTAAGCTATGCCATTTGAAAACGAATTCGTGATTGTATGAAACAGCTTCCATATATTCGGAAGTATGATCCAACCAATAATTGACTATATTTTCAAAGTTTGATTCATTAGAATCTAATGAAATCATTGCAGTATCATGAGGGAAGAGATAATCAAATGAATCCAAGGGTTTGTATCCAACTACTAGGCTCTTACAAGCCATAGCCTCATAATACCTAGCAGTGACCTCGCTAATTCCGCCAGTAAAAGCTACATTATGCACATTCTGAGGTGCAGCAAAGAAAAAGAACGTTGAATTAATATCGCGAGCCAAACCTTCCATCGTCGGTGAAACCAAACTTCCTTGTCTAGGATACAAATAGTTTTCATCTGCATTTGATATTCGATTTTTGCTTAAGTAAGTATTAGCCAGTTCGTGTAAAATAGGAACTTGCCGTCCCATTTGCATGAACAACCTGGATTTCTCCAAACCATAGTCCTTAAAAAATTCATTATCGAACGACTGTGGCAAGTAATGTACATGTTCTCCCAATAAGTCACGAAAATATTCGGCACTTTGTTTGTATGCGAGGAATATGTGCTGAGGCTTAATTTCCTTAAATGCCCAGAGCCATCTGTCATATAAAGAGGTCCATGTATCATAACAATAGACAATTAAAGGTGCGGATAATCGCTTCAACGTTTCTTTGTTAATGAAAAGGTCATCACACCCCATTGCTATATATAAACAATAATCGGGTTTTAAACAATCAATTTTTTTCAGCAATGAATAATCCTCTATTCCGCGAATTGCAGCATGATTAGCCTTACTCACATATTTTCGCACAACTGTATTTACTCTCCAAATGTATGAATTGATTTCTCTAATTGACGGCTTAAAATACAACAAAGTAGAGGGAGATTCTTCCACTAAAGAAAACTCACGTTCACATGCCTTTACAGTATTGTACCACGGGGCAAAAATTTTACATTTCTGTTCACTCAAAATTGCAATCTTCATAATTTACAGCAGCTAATATGGACATTATTTTAATTATATCAATCCCCCATATTATAAACTCTAGATAAATCTTCTGGAAGGTCTTGTATAGACTTCAACAAATGCAAACTCTCGCTATTAATTAAGCCAGGAATAGAGTTTTTTAAAACGCCGGAAGCTTTTCCGTATATATTATCAATAACATATACCTCCTTTTCCATTAGCAACCCACCAATCGCAACGTGTAATCGGTCTGTTATTACTATGTCAACGGTGGAAATTGCAGATAGAAAACACTCTGCAACAGATGAATTAACCATATCATCGCAACAACAATCGAACCATTGCGCAGACAAGTCAAAGCTTCCTTTACAAGGGGAAGACTGACAAGATTCTTCATCATCGCGCATAAGAAAAGCAAATGTGCGATATATTCCGTCTCTGATACATTGCTTCCTTACTGAAGATAATGCAGACATGACTCCTTCTCGCCAGTTATTGTCTTCTGATTTTGCAAAAACATTCTTTACAAACGCCGGATACAATTTTCTCTCCAAAGGAGGGATATGTAATTTCATGCTCGCCCTCACAATACACCAATTCACATATGACAACCTCGGTATAGAAAACCTCTGAGGAAGACGTTTTAGAGACAAAGCCATATCATGAGTTAAAAATATTCTAATCTTTTGATTCAGCGACTTCGCGTAATTAAAACTTCTTTCATCTCTACAAAACAGTGTGTGTCTTTCATCTAGGGAAGATACAAACTCATCTGCCTTATATAAACTGTGCGGAAGAATTACGCACCGTCTAACTTCTTTTCGCGTTAATCGCCATTTTAACTCCTCCAAATTTGGATTAAAACATGTTATCGCCCCTCCCCCAGAAAACACCAAATCATGTTCCATGTGGGTGTTTGCATCATACCATGACAAGCAATCAAAACCATGCTTTCTAAAAAATTGTTCAGTAGCGGCTGCTATTAAAGCGTCACCCATATTGCCGACGTTTGGCAAAAAAACAAACGTCCCAAGAGTTTTCAACTCATCTACAAGAGTTGAATAATTCAAATCAAATATTTTCATATCAAAGACAAACAATCGATATTATTTAAAAAATTCTTTGCCATTTGGCGGCGCTCATGTAAAGTTTTCCACCGAGCGAATAGTTTTTTTCTCAAAAAACAATTCGGCAACAACCTTGATAAACAAAGGTATACAATCTCCAAGCTCCGGTTCTTTACATTCTTCTGAACTTGCATTGCGTGTTTGAAAGATTTTTCTTTTATAACAGTCATCATGCCAGCTCGCTTTGCCACTGCCCACCACGCTACAGAATATTTAGAATTAAAGCTTAGCCATGGTTTGGCAGGCGTAGCAAAGTGGCAAATAGAAATTTTTTTAATTATTTCCACCCTTTCTAAACAACCTTGATTAGATAAATCGGAATCTGAATACATGTGAATAGTTTGATTCCATTCATCCCCCAATTCATACCACGTATCTCGACACGCTATATTCAATGCATCCTGATCTTGCCAAATTAAATCTTTTCTCTTGATTAAATCCTCCAATTTTTTCTCCATACCTTCTTTTCGCATATAATCAAGATTGAATAAAATCACGCCTGCATTGAAATAATGCATAAAATTTAGGCCATGTTTTTTTAATGTATTGCGGTCATTTTCGATCCATTCACCACCAAGACTTATTCCTCTATCCTGAACAGCCGCTACGCTATAGTTGGATAAATCAAGATTAAACAAAGGAGACACATCATTCATTGCAATCACATCGCAATCCACATATAAAACCTTATGCAAACTCGGTAATAAAGATGGAAGGAACGCCCGATAATATGTAACAGCTGACAGGAAATAACCACCTAATTCCAAATTTGCAACCCTTCCCTTTATATCAAGAAACCTAACTTCGATATTAGGAAGCAACGATACAATCGATAAGATTTTCATACAACTATTACCTCCTAACCCCTCATGTATCACATACACCTTGACATTTATAGATGACGGCACTTTTTCTGCTATGGACCAGATTGTAACCACTGCATAATCGACATATCTATCATCAGTGGCAACTACAATATCTATATCATTACTCATATCAGTTCTGTATGATTATTTTTAATCTTTCTTCAAACGCAGCAAATGAATACACGGTCTCTAACCTTTTTTTTGCGTATTCTCCCATTAACTTATATGTATACGATTGTAATATTGCATCCTGCAATTGACTACATAAGCGCTCCACATTATTTATAGGAACTAATATGCCTGTTTCTTTTTCTACTATTATATCTGAAATAGCTCCTACCGGTGTTGCAATCACGGGAAGCGAATGCTGCATGGCTTCCAAGATAACGAGAGGGAAACAATCATCCGTGGTAGGATGCACGAAACAATCCGCCTCAGCAAAACGGGTCTCCTTGTCCTCTCCGTATTGTTTACCATGATAGGTGACAACATCCTGCAATCCTCGTTTTGCTATTTCCTGATGCATACGCTCAGCAGATATCTCAGCCGTCGGTGCACCCACAAAATGCACATGAAAATCCCTTGTTTGCTGCAGCAATAGCGCTGCTGCATCCAGGAGAGCAAATGTACCCTTCGATGTATTCAGGTTCGATATGGATAGGAAATGAAACATTATGTTATTACATCAAAAATCAGTATATATTCTAATGGAAATGATTTTATTTACTCACGTTATCAACAAATCAGTCAACTAAATGTTGAAAACCGACAGTTCCTCTACTTTCTCTTTTTTTAAATATCCAACACCCTACATAACGAGGTTTTGTTGCATTCTTTGATTCTCTGTCAATGATACTATCTACCAGAGCGATGTATTGTTTCATATCTAGTTTTGACGTGTCGATAGCCGTTCTGGCTATAGCCTCGCAGTGCCATAAACTCCGACGGAAATCCATATCTACATTGATCTTACTGACGGAAAAATCATTTTGGAACGAGAACGGGATATCATTTGTAAAAGCATTTATAATATCCTCGCACTCGAATATGCTCATAGGCTCTAAATTATAATGCAATGAAGACTTAATAGCTTGTCTAAGGGCTATATCATAATCGCTTGCAGCAATACATTTTGATTGCTTGTTACATAATTCTCGAATCCATGATAAGCACTGAGGATCTTTAACAATCTTCGACAAGGTATTAATATCCTCTAATTGTTTTTCTAATTCTTTTCTGTACAAATCGATTGCAGGCTCCTCTTCTGCTTGCCCATACTCCACGCGCTTGCTCTCTATATCTCGCACCACTGTGTTGTGAGCGGTCAAGACTACGCACCCTGTTTCAGACAGATGAGAATAACACCATTCCGCCAAGTTCTTCAATTCGCTTTTCGTTGACGCAACCGAAGGAAGAGCTTGATGTAACACGATAATGTCGTATTTCTGTTCTTGCAATTCCAACTCAAAACTCCCTCGATTTGGCACATAACACAGTGCGCTCGATAGCGTACAATTTAACTCCTTCTCGTTTATTACTGACGCCACAGTATCCACGGCACGTCGTAGCATATTTGGGGAACTGTCAACTAGAGTCAACATCTCTATGTTCTTCTCAAGAAGCAGACACGATGTTTCACCGGAAGCACACGCAACGTCCATCACCCGTGCCCCTTCCCACTTCACGCCATTGCTGCAAGCGAATTCCACCATAGTCTGGAAACTTTTCCGCATGACATTTGATTTACTGCATAATCTAGCCCAATCCTCAGCCGATCTATTCCACTCTGAAGGAGTAAATTCACCTAAAGGGACAGCAAATTCGATCGCTGCTCCAAACGTAGAGTTAATCTCTTTCACCAGTGCATCATGCGCGGGGGCAGATATACCGAAAGCCAATTTATGTACTTTCATTGTCATGGAATCCGAGGCCGACTGGTCAGAAGTTAACAACACTCTGTACATAACCTCAAAATCATTATCCACATCTCCAAAATAGCTACCCGTAACCATGTTGTCTCGTTTACACATATGAAATCGAATACTTTTCAAATGGGGAAATTTCTCAGGATTGGAAAGCAAAAATGAAGATATTCGCATTTTATTTCTGGCCACATTCTGATCAAAAATCTTTCCATCCCCCAAAAGTCTACCAACTTTTAGAGATGCAAAATAGATATCTATCTCCTCTGTTTTGAAAACAGAGTGCAAAGATGCCGCCCGTTTAAAATATTGCTCCAACTGGTTATGTGATATTCCTAAAAACTTAGCCTTTTTATGCTTTGCCATTGAAGCAAACATATGCATGGAAGCCTCGTCTCTTTGGCGATACCACCTTATATAAGGGCCTAGGATTGCTGTTTTTAATGTATAAAAAACTCTGCTAAACGCCTTTCTTTCTTTCGACAAATAATGGACATTAGAAATAAAACAGCATAATAGGGCACACAAAAGCCAAAAGAATACAACTGATACCGTGACAGCTAATGTTCCATCTCCGAAAACGCCAAAAGAAGGAATCAGTTTCCACCATTCATTTATTGTACCTTCCTTTTGAGACAATAATAATCCTGCCACAATATAAATCGTACATAAAAATGAAGTCAAAAGTGAAACATGCAAAGCAGAGCTACGCGATTTTGGAAGGAGCACCATCCTGCAAGCATCTTTTGCTGACAGGCCTATTGAAACCTTTATGAAATTTTGTTCTATTTTCATATTATCGTTATACAGGTTAATTTTTTTACTTAAACTTCTTTTTGGATATGTTTACGAAAGCTATTACACAGCATAAGTGAAAATTCCCTTGAAGGTATTCAAATTGGAAATGGAAAGAAAATGAAACATCGTTTATTCAGATTCCGTTGGGACAAATTCTCACCTGCTCGCGCTTTACCACGGCAGAAACATCTTCATACAGTAGCCAGGAAAGCAGGATAACTGTCGCATTGCGATAAACCAATGGCAACAGCCAGTGATACAAGGGTTTATTTACATAACCCGCCATACCCTTATTGTGCTGATGCAGGATAATCTTGCAGCCAAACATCTTCGCCAGCAGCACAAAGGGAGCATCTTTCAGAAAGCCCACGCCACGACAGGCAATGGCCACATAGCATTTCTGGGGACGAAAGACCAGTAGCTGCCAGAAAGTCTGAAGAAAGGAAGCGATAAAGCGGCCCCCCTTCTTCAGCAGCAACAGAAGAGTGAATCCCGCAACCTCATCGTTTCCACGGGAGGTAGACAGATTCACATAGCGACAGTGAAATGCAGCGTTGATTTTCACACTCCGCTGAATCTGCTGACACACCATACTTGAGCCGTGCACAGGAGGAGGTAAAGGAACTATGAATAAAACGCGAATCACAATCTTTCCCCTTTCAATAGATAAAACCCATACGAATCTTCGAACCATTCCACTTTGCGTCTGCATTTGGTTCTAAAACGCCCCCACGTAAACGCAGAAAGAATCTTATATATATAGTAACGTAAGCGTATGTTTTTGCCTCTATCTCGCCGATCATGTATGGGCGTCTCCTTCAAATTATCCCAATCATTGGACTCGAAATCGGAAATGGGCAATGTGGATACATTATATATCTTACACAATATGGAAAAGATACTTTGTTCCCATCGAGTTTCTATGAACCCCATAAAATTTTCATTTTTTGAAGGCGTATCATCATAGAGTGTAATATTTTCAAAAATTGTCGTTACCCATTCATTTATAAACTTTACAGCCGTGCTATTCTTTTTTAAGAATACATGTCCAGCACAAATTTGAGGGCTATGTGTATACATAGTATTATTTGTTACCCCAAAATAATCAAATACATCCTTCTTTGTCCACACATACTCTGGATGTTTCGCATCTATTTGCACAGCCATAATTCCACATCCATTTGCTAACATTTGTAAGTAATAATTGAACTTTGTTTTCCCCGCACTATTGATATGACACCCCGCATCTAAAAAAATTACAATATCCCCTTCTGGAATCTTTGATAAATGCCTTTGTATAAAATACGGTTTCCACATATACCACTTAACACTATTTCGCTGGCTTGTAGGGTGTAACATGCCTAGAACTTTAAAAAAATAGTCACGCGGTATATCAGCCTCAGTATAAGTTGTTACAGAATCAAAAAAACGCGATTCTGTAGCCTGCTTGCGAATTCGTTCCAACGCAAGCCTCATATTCGAACTAGCAAAAGTAATAAAATGTACTTTCATCGTCTTCTATATTTCATAATCATATCGATAATGCACGTAGGCAGAATACCTTTCATACAAGAAACGGCACCTGATCTAACCACGGTATAGATATACCTCAAAAAGTAGAAAGGATATTTGTCCAATCCGTATATTTTATGACGCTCCAACTGCAACGAAAGGGGATTATTTGCAGAGATGCCATAGATTGCATCGTATTCAGAAACGACCACAGGTATATGCAAAAATTTAACTCCGTCATTCCTCAATCTATAAAACAAATCATGGTCTGCAAGTATTTTATACTTCACATCGAACTTATATTCAGTCATCAGCCCCCTTCGAGTAAACGAAGACTGATGACAAAATGGCATTATTGGGTCACCCCCTTTTTTTTCATCTGCGGAAACGAAAACTTGGCCAAAACGATACATTTCTATTGTATCTCCATAAACTACCCCAACATCATCCGCGATTTTTCCTTTGAAAACCTGATAAAGCGTATCCTGTTTATAAAACGTATCACCAGCATTAAGAAAGCATATCCACCTTCCTTTAGTCAACATGACACCCTTATTCATTGCATCATAGATTCCTTTATCTGCTTCTGATGTATAACTAAAACGGATATTCTGACTATGTGCTTTTTCTGCATAATTCTTTATAACATCCAAAGTTCCGTCGGAACTTTTTCCATCAATCACGACATACTCAAAATCAATACCCTTCTGCAAGAGCACGGACTCTATAGTCTTGGCGATCTCATTAACAGCGTTTCGACATACTGTAACAATTGAGACTAATGGCATATTCATGATTGTGTACAAGTTAAAAGAAAATCATATACTCTTTCGGCACACCTTCTTGGTGTATATTGCTTTTCAATCATAACGGAAGACTTCCCCATTTCTTTAATATTCACACGATGAAATTTTTCCAGCACATCGACAAAGGAGGTTAAATTGAGGGGATCAAAAGTCCACCCATTTATTCCATCATTTATAAGCTCAGGATAACAGCCATTATAGCAGGAACAAGCAATAGGTAAACCGCAAGCCATGGCCTCGGGCACCACAAGACTCCAATTATCTTCCAGTGTAGGAATTACAAAAACATCAGATATAGCATAATATTTATGTATATTATCATAATTTATCGCCCCTACAAAGCGCACCCCTCTCAATTTTGAATATTGATTCTTATACGTCTCGAGCAATGCCCCATCCCCAACCAATAGTAAGTTATCAGAGGGAAAAAATTGTACATGCTTTTCCCATGCTTCAAGAAGATAGCAAATCCCTTTTCGTTCAATAAAGCTTCCTGCAAACAAATACACTAACCCGTCTCGATTAATCAATAAGTCGTTCCGAAGCGTCTGTCTATCAACCTCCGAAAAATGGGAAACTGAACTTGCGAGTGTTCCACTATCAGCAGCCATAATACCGGGACAAGACTTAATTTTACCAAGCAATCGTTGAAGATATTGGGTTGACAATGTACCGTTTGTCAAAAAACCCACACACATTCCTCCTATGATTTTACGATACATTCTTCTCCAATATGGACAGGCACGTTCTGTATGTTCCGTGCATTCGTATGCAACCAAACAAGGGACATGCGAACGTTTTGCTTTCATAATAGCCCACGGCGTCCATTGAAAAAAGCCCTCCGTAATGACAACATCTACAGATATTTCATCCAACATTTTAGCTAAGCCACGAGGGAAAGGAATCCAAACTCCACGATTGGCGAAAGTTGCCTTTTTGTTTACCAACTTAATTACAACCTCGCTCTCTAACGCGTGGGCATTAGAACCTATGGCCGTTTCTAATTTTTCCCTACATCTTTTTGGTATACGGCTCGACGAAAATGCAACATGTAAATTACCCTGCAATAAATTATTTAATTCAGAGTAAAAAGGTACTCTGTAATCTAAGAACATAGGATTTACCCACAGAACTTTCATATATTATTTGATCTCCTCTCATTTATTGAAATTACACACATCATGATGACTAGCAAAGCCGAAGCCTGCCACGCTCCGGCAACACGCCCCCCCAATCCGGGGTTGGCCATAACATGAAAGAACACGACAGTAACACATGCATACACCATGTTCCTATACTTTTTGCTTAATTTATATGAAGGATATATACACACGCTTATCATGAAGGATACGAACAAAAACCCTCCCATGAGCCCACTTCCAATCAAAGAACTAAGATAGCCATTATGCATAGCCATCAGGCCCCCACATCCAAATGACATATCCTTTGCAACATGCATTTCTCCTGCCACAAAACCATAACCGAGCAAAGGTTCCGATAGAAAGGCATCCAAACCAAGTGCCCAAATGTTACCTCTACCAGACGTATGCTCCATTATAGAAGATGTATCGGAATCCAATATCTCTGAATGATTTGAAAAAATCGTTACCTTCAATAATTCCTCAATCCCACCGTAATATGATATGATTATAACAAGAACAAAGGGAAGAAAAAGCAGCAACCAGTCATATTTCCTTAATTTAGAAAGCAGAAATATTCCGCCAAGCGCCATACCTATACTTGCTGTTGTCGATGATGATATCAATGAAAAAAAGATTATGCATACTCGTGAAAACAGATTACATTTGCATGTAAGCGCAACATAGAAAAAAATCGTTGAAGTCATTTGCCCAATGTAACCCAATTGGTTAAAATTTAAACCAGCAGTTTTGGCTGAGTGCAACAACGTAACGAGGTTAATCCACGAAATAACCCACACACACCACGAACACACCACAACAGTAGAACCGCTTGTAGAAACTTTTGATAGAGCTGCAACATAAAGTAACAGCATTGACAAGCACTCGAACGCTCTGTAACACGACAGAATAGGTAAAACTGACCAAAAGGAAGCAAAGAGGCAATACAAAATATAACATATAAATATATAGATCGGGGCTTGTCTTAATATATTTTTCGCATATATTTTTACCGTTTTCTCCATCATACTACATATTGCTACGAGAAACGATAGAACGGTATATGCAGAAAAAATAAGCGCTGTTCCATCTACTGCCGTGTTATCTATACGTTGGCGAGAAAATAACAAGAGAAGAACAGGTTGTATTAATATCATAATACCTGGTCCACCACCAACAAGAAAACACTGACTCAGAGACAGCGATTCTTCTTTCTGTCTATTGCACAACATAACAATGTTTTATTTTCTTCTTACCACTCTACACCTTTCACGAATACAAAGCATGAGTGATAAAAAGAACCATGATACTTTTGAAATAGAACAGAAACGCATTAAACTCGTTATTTTATCTTTTGGATACAAATTACCATGCTTTTTATACTGATAATAAGCCTGAGTAAACCTTCCCGATTGAATCATTGCATAGCACAATATTTTCCCTACTATTTTAGCTCTTGCATCCAAATATGAAGACATTTGTCCTCCTTTTATGCGGGGAATAATTCTATGCTCCCATACCTCCAACGCAGGTGCTGAATGCCATCTTCGCAAGCACTTTGCTAACCACCCCTGTGTTGCTGTTACCTGTCCGCCGTCGCTTACAACTAACACTCTGGGAATAAATCCCCATTTACCAAAAGTTGCGATATACGCCCAGTACTCCAGGTCCTCACACAACCGCAGACTCTCATCAAATCCGCCAGCTTCATTGAATATGCTCTTACGTAATACAACACTACTGGTATAAGCATGGTCATGTTTTGCCCAAAAATCATAAAAACAAGGCAATTCAATATACTCACAATTATCAGCTATCTTCTGAAGGTCATAGGGAACTGTGTGCTCTCCTCCAACTGATATATGTTTTTGCGCAACATTTACTATAACGGACAGAGGATGTTTTTCTAAATAGCATACTGTTGCCTCAATAAAATCAGGCAACAAATAATCATCACCGTCAAGCAATGCTATGTATTTACCTCGAGACATCCTCATTCCTCGATTCCGAGCAGCAGAAGGACCTCCATTAGATTGCTGATATATGACGACGCCAGGGAAATTATTACGAACTATTTGAATAGTGGTATCGGTACTTCCATCATCGACAAGTATGATTTCAATCTTTCTTGCTGTTTTTTGATTTAAAACAGATTGTATACAACGTTGAATCAATTCAGCTCCGTTATATACCGGGATTACCACAGAAACCTCTATTTCATTTAGCATACACGCCCCCCTTTCATCCATAAATCAATTAACCTAGCACGCTCTTCTGAATATGCTCTTTTTTTTATGAAACGAGCAGGAACACCGCCCCATATCTCACAAGGTGGAATACTTTTTGTCACAACCGAACCAGCAGCTACAATTGACGAATCCCCAATGGTCACGCTCTGACAGATAGTACTATTAGCACCGATAAATACATGTCTTCCTATTTTTACATCTCCATACTTTTCTGTGTATCCAGGAGCGGCAACACTTGAATCGATAAAATGAGTCAGAATTAAACAGCCGTGAGCAATAACGCTACCATTACCAATCTCTATCAGTTCAGGATGTACGCTGTCGAATGTTACATCATCGCCAATAAAAATAAGCCTAGCTTCTCCTTGTAAATATTGACATTTCACTCCCATCATGCTTGCTATTTTCTGTCGACTATAGGCAGGCATAGGAAAATGCATTATACACAACAAAAACTTTATAAGAACTTTTTTTAGCATGACTACTTTTACATTTAAAGCTTACATATAACCGCATCTATAACATACACTCTGCAATATCCTCTATCTATACAGCTCTCATACGTTCCTCGCTATAGATAGCAGGGAGAGCGGTGACTATCTGCCAGCAGCGGCGGAATTGCTTGCGGGGCTCGGTGAGGAGTCGCCAGGCGAATTCGAGGTGGAGGCGGACGAAGAGGGAGGGGGCGCGGCGGATGTGGCCGCTGTAGAAATTGAAGACGGCGCCGACGCCGATCATGACGCCGCGGCGGAGGTGGGGGCGGAGGCGCTGCATGAACTGCTCCTGCTTGGGGGCACCGAGGGCTACCCAGATGATATCCACCCCCTGCTCTTCCAGCACGGCGGCGATGGCGGGGTAGTCGAAATCCTCCACAGCGCAGAAGGGGAGCGCGGTGAAGGGCATGGCCGCCACGGCGTGATTCCACGCGGAGATGGCGCTGCGGAGATCGGCCAGGGTGGCATCATTCGTACCGAGGAAGGCCATGCGGTACTCCCCTGCCCCCACGATATCGCGGAAGATCTGGGCGCCGCAGTATTGCTGCCGCTCAATGCCATAGAGCCGGCGCAGGTAGAGGGGAACCCAGGAGCTGTCGCAGATGGAGAAGAGGGCGCCATCCACCGTGGCGCGGTAGGCGGCATCGTGATGCACCATGGTGAGGATGTTTCCATCGGCCACGCAGATGTAGCCCGGACGCTGTGCATCTACGGCCTCGCGGATGTGACGATGCACAGCAGTGGGGTCAAATTCGTAGCGTATCTGGAAATAGGTTTCCATGCGATATCAGGGTTCGATGGGGCGGGTATACTGGCGGGGTTTGTTGCCGCGGAGTCCCTTGGTTTCGGGGTCCTTGGGGGTAGCTACATGGACATGCGACAAGGCATCGGGACGCTGCTCGATACCATCGCGGCGGAGCACCTTGTAGAAGGTGTAGAAGAGGATGATGGCATCGAGCCTGAAGGAGAGGCGCTTCTGATAGCGCAGGTCATAAGAGACGCGCTGACGGAAAGTGAGGTTGTTTCGCCCCTGAATCTGCGCCAGACCAGAGATGCCCGGGCGAATACGCATGCGGTGACGCCGCACGCCGATGGGGAATGTCTCCATCTGCTCCGGCACCCAGGGGCGCGGGCCGATGAAGCTCATGTGCCCCACGAGCACGTTGATGAGCTCCGGCAGCTCGTCGAGCGAGGTGCTGCGCAGGATTTTGCCGATGAGGGTGGTGCGCTTTTCATCCGGGAGGAGTTTGCCCTCTGCATCGCGCGCGTTGGTCATGGTGCGGAACTTGATTACCCCGAATGGTTTGAGGTTTTGTCCGATGCGAATCTGACGGAAGAAGGGGTTGCCGCCCTGGAAGATGATAAGCAGCAGCATGATAAGTAGCAGCAGCGGCGAAATGCAGATGAGGGTGACTAAAGCAACGATGAAATCGCAGGGGCGTTTGTAGGCATAGGCCCAGGCGCGTCCTGGCCGACCGAGGCGGATATCGATATCATGCTGTACGGGTTCCTGGGTATAGGGTACCTTGTCAGGCGCAGCTGTGGCACCCGCAGCTTGTTGCTCCGGATTCATAGGGGGAACTGGGGGTATGTTGTTCTGGGGCATCGGTGTTTTAGCAGAGAGAACGAAGGTAGAAAGAAGAGGGAACGTGAAGTGATTAATGATTAGCGATTAATTATTAATGTTTGGCGATTAATCGTTTATGCGGTTAATTTAAGCTGGCGTAACATGCCGTAGCTGTGCGAATCCGTGCCCCAGGTTGTGTAGAGCTTGTCGGCGAGGAGGGATTGGGAGAGGGACTTGACGCGGCTGCCGTAGTAGCCGGTGAGGGAGCCGAGGTTGCCCTGGAGGGCGATGCCGCGGGCAACGAGGGCGCGGATGTCGCGCTCATCCAGGATGCGGAGGTAGCGCTCCGGGTGGGCAAGTAGTGGTGTCATGCCACCGGCGAGGATGCCATCGAGCATGTCCTGCCAGCCGGGAGGCAACAAGTATTGTGGCAATTCAACCAGAACGTAGTTTCCGGTTGTGTTGTCTTTCGGCACTGAAGTACCGAGCTCCGATGCGGGGATGGTGAGGAGGTCGCCGCTGGCGAGGTGGCGGGGGAAGGCTTCGTCGAGCATGTACTCTGCTGCAAGATGCAGCTGGAAATTGACAATTGACGATTGACGATTGACTATTGATTCAAATTGCGCGAATACTGTTCGCAGGTATTGCGGGGTGTTTTGCGGGAGGCGGGCCATGATGTGCGGGGTGCAGATGGCGCCGCGCAGTCCGAGCGCCTGCTGCCCGCGGATGATGGCGAGGGATTCTTCCTGGTCGGCTGCGCCGTCGTCCACCCCGGGCAGGAGGTGGCAGTGCGCATCCACCCCCGCTGGCAGAAGCCGGCGGAGGGATTGGCGGCGCTGGAAGAAACGGAACATTGATTAATGATTAATGATTAGTGGCAATTGGTTATTTGGCGGTTTCTTTCTTGCCCTTTGCGGAGTAGCCGTAGCGGTAGTAGCCGTAGGCGTAGCCATAGCCGTAGTAGTTGTAGCTGTGGGCGCGGAAGTCCACGGCGTTGAGCACGTAGGCTACGTTGGGCAGTTTGCCGGCATCTGCCAGTTTCTGCACCTGGCTGAAGTATTTGCGCACGACCTGCCCGGCGCGGATGAGGTAGAGGGTGATGTCTGCATGGCGGGCGATGATGTCCGTA
>JAZONE010000030.1:0-21927 GCA_045654325.1 Akkermansia sp. | reverse complement strand
GGAATTTGTCGGGCTGAAAGCCCGAGGAATTTTGAGCCCTCGGAGAGGGCGACACAATAATAGCCCAGGGTGGAGCTGCGTCAGCAGCGGAACCCTGGGTAAAACGAAGAACATATCAGAACCCCGGAGCGTAGCGGAGTGGGTGGCAGCCCGCCACGGCGTAGGGCGTGAGCCCGGAGACGGGAAGCTTTGGCTTAGTGTTTTAACCGCGCTTTCTGCCACCCTCTCACTTCGTTCGGGGTTCCGGGTATATTTAACACCAAACCCAGAGTTCCGCCGCCAACGCGGCTCCACTCTGGGCTATGGTTATACCGCCCTCCGGGCTCAAAATTCCGCTACGCTGACGCTCCGCAAACTACTCGCCCAATTCCAATTTATCGCGCCGCAAAATCTTTGGGGCACATGTGGATTTATCAACGCAAATCACACCAAATGGCGCGGTGGTCAGAGGCTTTGGCAAAATCACCGGAGTCTATGATACCACCCTGCCCGCGCATACGCTCACGAAGTGCGGGGTTCACGAAAATCTGGTCGTAGATGCAGTATTCCCTGCCCCGTTTGAAATACAGGGTCCATTCCTCGCCGCGGGAATCCCTGGGTGAAAGACGGCGGAGCGCAGCATCCGCCGAAAGCCCCTGCTGCAGAATCTGCGGCGCGGCATCGGCAGGGCCGTCATTCCAATCACCAAACACCAGGAGCGGGATACCCGGCTGGGTGCGTGCAATGTGCTGAATATGCTGCGCGAGTGTATGCGCCTCCTGCTTGCGCAAGGCGGTGGCGGCGCCCTCGTTCTCCGACACACGGGATTTGAGATGCGCGCCTACAATACGAAACAGGCGCTTATCCTCAAGCTGCACCGTCACATCCAGGATGCCCCGCAGCATCTTGCGGCGTTTCTGCTGGTGCAGCTTCACCGCCTGCTGTGAATGGTCCTGCACAATGGGGTGCATGGAGAGCAGGGCCAGCGCCCTGTCCTCCCCCTGCCGCGGCAGCACGCGATAATATGGATATTCCAGCCCCCGGGCCGCCAGTCTCCGCCGCAGGTCCTGCAGTGCCACAGGGCCGCCTATCTCGATAAGACCCACGATTTCCGCCCCGGATTCTGCTATACCTGCCGCCACGGCCTCGCGGGATTCCGGGGATTTGGGTTTCAGCACAAATCTGGAGCGCTGCTGTTCGCCCTCCACAAAGTAGTTCTGCACATTGTGCATAAGAAAGCGAACCGGCTTACCGGGTTTCGGAATCGCCGCAATATCCACCTGCTTCTGCAGCGGTGCGGTATGAGCCAGCTCTGCCGGCAGCATGTCTGCCCCGGGGGCGGGTTCATACTCAGCCAGCTGCGCCGGGGGTGCCGCCCCCAGCCAGCGCAGCACCGTGGTCTCGCCCCCGAAACGCTCCACCAGCATCCCGGCCACCAGTATCACCAGGAACACCAGCAGCACGTCCTTGCGCGGAAAACGGAGGCGATGCGCCATACTCACAGGCTTTCATCCTGCAGCCACTCAGCTACCTGAGGTGCGGCATAGGTCAGAATCATATCCGCACCGGCGCGGCGGATGGACAGCAGAGCTTCCAGCATACACTGTTTCTCATCCAGCCAGCCGGATGCCGCAGCAGCCTTCACCATGAGATACTCACCGCTCACATGATACGCAGCGATGGGCAGCGTGGTGGACCGGCGCATTTCGGATATCACGTCCAGATACAGCGTGGCGGGCTTCACCATCAGGAAATCTGCGCCCTCGGCGGCATCCAGCGCCGCCTCACGCAGTGCCTCGCGCACATTACCGGGATCCATCTGGTAAGTCTTCTTATCTCCGAACTTGGGCGCACTGCCCAGCGCCCCGCGGAACGGGCCATAGAAAGCCGAGGCATACTTGGCCGTGTAGCTCATGAGGGACACCTTGGTGAAGCCCTCGGCATCCAGCGCTGCACGCAGGGCGGCTATGCGGCCGTCCATCATATCGCTCGGGGAAATGATATCCGCCCCGGCGCGGGCATGGCACAAGGCCTGGCGGCAGAGCGCTTCCACCGTCTCATCGTTCAGGATTTCGTAGGAACCGTCCTCGTACTCGCGCACAATGCCGTCCTGACCGTAGGTATTAAAGGGGTCAAGCGCCACATCGGTCATCACGCAGAGCTCCGGCACCGCCGCCTTGATGGCGCGAATGGCGCGGGGCACCACACCCTCCAGATTCCATGCTTCAGAACCGGCGGCATCCTTCTTTTCCTCCGGCACTACGGCAAATAAATCAATACAGTTGATACCCAGTGCATACAAGCGACGACATTCGCCCACAATACCGGCCACGCTCCAGCGCGTGCACCCCGGCAGCGACTCGATGGGGGTATCCTCGTCCCCCTCCTGCACAAACATGGGGTATATCAGATTAGCGGCGGAAAGAGTAGTCTCGCGCATGAGACCACGCACAGCGGCCGATTTGCGATTGCGACGCGGGCGAATGGGCAGATTCATCATATCGCTGTTCAGCGTACCATTTTTTGCTCCGGATGTAAAGATTCCGGTGCTGTCAGCAGGAAAATCCATCGTTTTGCCTATCTTCGCTGGACATTGCACGATATTATGTTACAATGCGCGCCCGTCCCGCACCATGAACAAAATTCCCACTGGTTACAAACTGATACCGTTCCTCAGCCTGCTGCTGGGTTGCGTATTCTGGTTCTGCCTGCAGAGGCAGCATCAGGAACCGGGTTCGCAGGAGCAATGGGAAAAGCACCTGGGACCCTGGCTGGGGGCCGCACCGGCTGACGTGCAGCGAGTAACTACCGGCAGCGACTTCCACGATGATATCGGCATATGTTTCACCTGTGCCTATCGGCAGGAACTGATGGACGAAGCCCGCCGTGTATTCAGAATCCAACCGATGGAGGCAACCGGGAGTGAAGATTTATTCTCTCCGATGCACCTTCTCCTGAAGGAAAGCGCGACGATGCCCGGCACCACCATTTACCGCGGCAAAACGGCAGTGCTGGCCGATTTGCCGGCGGGGTGTATGCGAATCTACCAGTCCCGCAGCGTGTTCGAGTTTTTCCTTGCTACCACGGCAGACAACAAAATGTACATTCTGCAGGAAAACGGAATGATATGGGACAAGGAGCAGCTCATGGCACCCCCATACCCCGAGTATCTGGATACCTGGGTGTTCTTCAGGCAAATTGCCAGTTTTGTATTGCCCCCCATTATCCTGGCACTTCCGGCTATCATCTGCTGCTTTTTCCGGCTCTGGGTGGGAGGCCACACTGATAACGATTCCCTGTTCAATCACATCTGCTTTCTGATTCCCATACTGAGTGGATTGCTGATGTCTGTTCCCTTCCTACCAGGGCTTGTTCATAACCTCTTTGCCCTGGCTTTCGGATTATCCGCCGGGCCTGTATGCAATGCGCTCGCTACTCCCATCATGCTATTGCTGGCGCCCGCTGCTCGTAAAATCCTCACCTGGATTCACTCATGAAGACACAGGTATACCTCTCATTCTGCATGTTAATCAGCCTCTGCAGCTGCGCTGTTCAACAGCAGCAGATGAAGGCTGCTTTCGAAGCCTGCGAAACCGAAGTCAGCGAAGTGCACAAAAGCATCGATGCGTTCAAAGCTGCTGTGCTGGAATCCACCGCGGCAACCCTCCACATCACTACCGGTGGAGAAAAACCGGAGGGCAGTTTCATTCACCTGACTGATGAAGAAGTAGCCACCCTCAAAAAAATTACCCATACGCTCAAAGCCCTGCCCTCAGTAAACCCCGCAGCGTGGAGGCCGGGCAAGAATATAGTCGGTCTCGCCAAATTAGGCTACAATAGCTACAAGAGCATCAGATTCCTGAACAAAGAAGGGCGGAAAATAGCATCCCTGGCCATCAACCACGATACAGATGACGAGCATCCGGAGGTACACGATGCCCACTCCCGCCACCTCCCGGCCGAGGAACAGAAACGACTGGATGAACTGCCCTCCATGCGCAAGCTGAATAAATAAAACGCATCGGCATAATTAAGCGAGATTGTTATTTTCGGAGCACGGGACTGAAGTCCCGTGCTCCGATGAAGTTCATCACCAAGTTCCAATTTATCGAGATACGCTGACTTTTTCGAAGTTCCCATTTGTCCATTGTGCATTTCGATAAATTCTGATTGGGCGAGCAGATGAACATAGAGCGCCCGCTGATTATGCCTGTACACTAAACAAATCACCCACCGCGGCAACCGGGGTGGGTGATGAATCAATCGTGAATGAATCTTTACTGGCGCTGGGCGTCGAGCATGAGCTTGAGCGCGGCATTGAACTTGGCATTCTCAATCTTGAGTGACTCGATGCGCTTGAGTTCCTTGTTGATAGCCTTGTTCAGAGCAGCTGCCGTGGCGCGGGAGGCCTGGTGCACAGGGATATTCTCCTCCGTTTCCTCAAGGTAAACCACGGTACCCAGGGCAGTAGAAGTACCAGCTGCTGCACCGGAGGGCACGTCAACCTCTCCGTAAATTTCTTCCAGGTCCTTCACGACCTTGGCTGCGCTCTTTTCGTTACGCACCTTCTTGAGAATGCGGAGGGTCTTCTTCTGGTTATCGAGGTAAATCTTGGTTTCCTCGCGCTGAAGCTTGGTCTCCTCGCGGCGCTCGGCACCACTGCGCTTGGCATAAGCATCGGCTTCTTCCTGAGCAATACGGGCCTGCTCCTCCTCATATTCCTCGATGCTCATCACATCATCCTCATCCTTCTTCACCTTCTTGGTGGTCTTGGCCTTTTTGCTCTTTTTGGGAGCAGCATCAGCCATAGGTGCACCAAAGGTGAACATAAGGGCGGCAAGCATCAGCAGATATTTCATTTTCATAATCGTGTGTAGGGTGTAAAATTATCGGGTGGCGTTTACCTTGTCCTGCAAGGGGGCAATATCGTAGGAATCAGCCCATTTCTTGAGTTCCTTACCGGTGTAGGAGGAAAGCCCGTCGGCGGTAAGCTGGCGGGCCAGCACCCCGGCAGGAATCAGCATGCAGAAGAAGTCCGCATCGCTCTCATAGCCCACCTTGACCTCACCGGCGGTGGTCATGATGACTCCATCACAAGGGCTCATGCTGTTCAATTCTACTATGGCAGCGGTAAGGGCATCGCGCTGAATCTCAAAGCTGGGCTGGGAATCCGTCGGCATGGCGGCAGTATACACAATCGTTTACAAAAAACAAGTGTTATTTACCATTTTTCTCCACCCGGGTGCGGAAGAGGCAGCCCACAGCAAAGGTAACCAGCGTACCCACCGTCACGCGCCACGGGAAGGCGATACCGGGCAACCAGCCCTGGCGACCGCCTATTTCCAGCACGATAACCGCAGCAAAGCCGCAGAGCATAGCCACGCAGTTACCGAAGTCGTTACCGCGCCCACGGGTCAGCATACCCAGCAGGAACACACCCAGCAGCGAACCATAGGTGTAACCGAAGATGCCGAGGGCGATGGGAAGAATGCGCACGGTGGGATCCATCACGGTGAGCCAGGCGGTGCCGGCACCCACCACAATAAGCAGCACGGCAAAGAAAACCGTGAGCCAGCGCACAGCGCGCAGCTGCTCGGTCTGCCCGGCCTGCGGGCGGAACACATCCACATACCAGTCACGCGTGGCGGTAGTGGCCAGTGCATTCAGCGCAGTGGAGAGCGAACCCATGGCCGTGGCCAGCAGGGCAGCCACCAGCAGGCCGCGCACACCGGCGGGCAGGCAGTGAATGATGAACCAGGGGAAAATCTCAATCTGCTTCTCAGGCGGGGTAATGCCGTTCTGCGCGAAGTACACGAAGAGCAGCATGCCGCAGGAGATGAACACCAGCACGATGGGCATATCCATGAGCCCGGAGAGAATCACCGCTCGGGCGCCTTTCTTGCTGTCCGGCGCGGCCAGCATGCGCTGCACCATGTCCTGGTCGGTGCCGTGCGTAGCCATGGTGATGAAGGTAGAGCCCAGCACGGCGCTCCACAGGGTGTACTCGCTGCCCAGAATATTCTTGATATCCTGCATCAGCCCCTGCCCCGTGATGCCGGAATCGAAGAATGCCCAAGGTTTCAGATTCTTGATTTCGCAGGGGTTGTAATCCTTGTTACCCAGGTGGTAGCAGATGGTATTCCAGGCTTCGCTCCAGCTGCCGCCGGATTTGATACTGAACAGCAGCACGCCTATGGTCGTGACCAGCGAAATGGCCAGAATAGAGGCCTGGAGCACATCCGTCCACACCACCGCCTTGAGCCCGCCCAGCGTGGTGTACACCGCCGTGGCAATGGTGATGAACGTGAGCGCTGCTATGTAGATGACGACGGTCTCCACCTGCCCCGCGCTTTCCTGGCCGGTCACCATCATATAGGCAATCACCAGCAGAATACCCGCAAAGAACAGTCGGGTACCGCTGGCCAGCACTCGGCTGATGAGGAAGGTGATGCTAGCCCAGCGACGCGTGGTCAGTCCGAAGCGCTTCTCCAGATACTCGTAAATCGATACCACGTTATACTGGTAGTAGGGCTTGAGGAACAAGCGCCCAACGATGATACGCCCCAGAATCGTGCCGATGGCCAGCTGGGCATAGGTGAAGTTGCGCAGCGCAAAGCCCTCGCCGGGCGCGCCCAGGAAGGTGGCAGCGCTGATTTCCGCTGCCAGGATGGAGGCCAGAATCGCCCACCAGGGCAGATTACGATTGCCCAGGGCATAGCTTTCCAGGCTTTCCTGCTTTCGGCCCACATACAGGCCAATGCCGAAGATGGCACAGAAGTACGCCAGAACTACCAGTATATCTATCATCTTATCACGAAAAATCGGCGGCGGGCTGTTACGCTCCGCCCCCGGATTGAAATTATTTCACTTAAGCCTGCTGGCTCTCCAGCGCAGCCGCCACCAGACCGGAGAACAGCGGGTGAGCACTGTTCGGGCGGCTCTGGAACTCGGGGTGGTACTGGCAGGCAATGAAGAAGGGATGAGAGGGAAGTTCCACCACTTCCACCAGACCGTGCTCGTCGTTCACGGCAGAAATCACCATACCGCCCTTCTCCACCTCTTCGCGGTAGTCGGCGTTGAACTCGTAGCGGTGGCGGTGACGCTCAGAGATAACCTCCTTGCCTTCGTACAGCTTGCTGCAGAGTGTGCCGGGCTTGATGTGAGCGGGATAGGCACCCAGGCGCATGGTAGCGCCCATGTTCTCGATGTGCTTCTGCTCCTCCTGCAGGCAGACCACGGGGGCCTTGCTGTCCTTGTTGAACTCGGTAGAGTTGGCATCGGCGTGACCCAGCACGTTGCGGGCGAACTCGATGACGGCTACCTGCATACCGAGGCAGATACCGAGGAAGGGAATGTTGTTCTCACGGGCATACTGCACAGCCTTGATCTTGCCTTCCACACCGCGGTCGCCGAAGCCACCGGGCACCAGAATGCCGTCCACCTTGCCAATCATCTCCTCGCAGGAGCCATTGGTCAGAGCCTCGGCGTCCACGCGCACCACCTCTACGCGGCAGTCATTCGCAGCACCGGCGTGGGTGAAGCTTTCGTAGATGGACTTGTAGGCGTCCTGCAGGGAAATGTACTTGCCCACCACAGCGATACGCACGCTGTGGGAGGGGTGAATCACGCGACCCACGAACTTCTGCCAGTCGTCCATCTTGGGCTTGGGAACGGTGATACCCAGCACATCGGTCACGATGCGGTCCACCTTGTCGCGGCCCAGGTCAATGGGGCACTCGTAGATGCTGTGCTTCACGTCGCAGAAAGCCACCACATGAGAAGCGGGCACGTTGCAGAACATGGCAATCTTGCGCTTCTCCTCATCGGTCAGGTTGTCCATCTCCGTGCGGCACACAATCATGTCCGGCTGGATACCAATCTCGCGCAGCTTGGCCACACTCTGCTGCGTGGGTTTGGTCTTGGTCTCGCCCGCAGCCTTGATGTAGGGCAGCAGGGTCACGTGGATGAAGCAGCAGTTGTTGCGGCCCACTTCCTGGCTGAACTGACGCAGGGACTCCAGGAACAGGAAGCCTTCGATATCGCCCACCGTGCCACCGATTTCCGTGATAATCACGTCGCAGTTCTTGTTCTTCTCAGTCAGGTCGTAGAGGCGCTGCTTGATTTCGTCCGTCACGTGCGGAATGTACTGCACCGTCTTGCCCAGGTAGTCGCCGCGGCGCTCCTTCTCCAGCACACGCTCAAATACCTTGCCGCTGGTCAGGTTGTTCAGGCGGGAAAGTTCGCAGTGGATGAAACGCTCGTAGTGACCGAGGTCCAGGTCGGTCTCGGCGCCGTCGTTCAGCACGTACACTTCACCGTGCTGGTAGGGGCTCATAGTGCCCGGGTCTATATTCAGATACGGGTCAAACTTCTGCATGGTCACCTCCAGACCGCAATGCTCCAGCAGCGTGCCGATGGACGCTGCGGCAAGGCCTTTACCAAGGGAGGATACTACACCGCCGGTTACAAAGATATATTTCATACGTGTGTGGTCTCTGTGTGGTTGAGACTATCTTAACAGATTCTGCCACCAGTGTCGAGTTTTTGTCCATCACCCCCACAGGCGAGGCGCGTTATTTCTACACATAACCAATTCATCTTGAAATATTGCTTGCTTTTTCCAGAAAATTTCCTATACTTTCTTAAGCCGCCTAATTAAGTTATGAATTCCAAGGCAAGAATCACCCGGTATATGCAGCAGTACCAGCAGGGCACGCGCCCGCAGCTGGCCGCGGCTCTGGGGTTGAGTCTGGTAAGCACGAATGCCGCCGTGGCCGCTCTGGAAAAGGAGGGAGTACTCATTCCCGGCGCGCTCGTTCCCTCCGGCGGTGGCCGTCCCGTGCGCGAATATCATTTCAACCCCGGGCACGCCGCAGTAGTTCTCATCACTGCCACCCCGGAAGCGCACTCCACCCGGCTGCGCTGCGAGCTGCTGGACCTGCACGGCCGGCAGATTGAGCTGCACGAGGCCCGCTTTGTGCAGATTCATGCGGAGAGCCTGGATGAATGGCTGGATACCGCAGCCCGCCATCACAAGCTGCAGCGCATCTGCCTGCCGCCCGGTCTGGGCAGCAGCATACAGCTCCACCTGCAGCAGCGCCACGCCTGCCCCGTACACGAGTATTCCGCAGCGGAATCGCTGGTAAGCGGACAGGACAACACACTCACCCTGCTGCTGCTGCGCGGACAGCCCCCGCAGGGGGCTCTGCACCGCCACGGGCATGTGACCCCCTGCCCGCTCCTGCAGCACCTGCCCCTGCCGGCTGACTGGGAATCGCTGGACTACGCAGACCACACCCTGGTGGAGGAAATGATTGCCCGCCTGCTCCAGCTGCTCACCTGCACCCTGTCCCCCGCCCACATCGAATTGCACGCAGATTTCTGGAACGACCGCCTCATCTCACGACTGAACTTCAACCTCAGCACCAAGCTCCGAAGCATCGACACCCCGCCGCAATTGCGGTTCAAGACCATCACGGCAGAAAAACTTGCGCCGCAACTTCGAATCGCCATGGCAAAGGCAGAAAACGCTAGACATTGATTTTTTTTATATTATAATATCCGCACCGACATGAAAAAGCTTTTACTTCTTCCCATCGTCCTGTTCATGACCTGCTGCCAGCAGATAGGCTGGCAGATTTACAAGCAGGAAGCACTGAAAGAAGGCTATGTACCGATTCCTCCGAAGGAACTTTTCCCGGATAATCCGGAGCAAGGCTATCTGGACGATGGCTTTCCCTATCTGGCCGGCATCATCTTAGAAGCAGAAAAGCGCACAAAGTACCTGCAGCTCATGCAGCAGGCCGCGCAGGTCAGGCTCATTCAGATTCGCCAGGCCGGCAACGACTGCTGGAGCCTGGAAACCACGGAAACAGAGCTTCCGCCTGTGCCGGTGAACGATGCATTCCGCCAGCTGGTCCAGCGCTGGGGCGCCACGCCCGAGTGGCTGAACCTTACCCCCTGCGGAGTTAACTTCTCAGGCATATTCATCAGCCGGGATGTATTTGTCTTCCTTGATGAACAAGGAAATGAACTGGGTGAAATCAGTATCGGGCTGGATAGCTCCCTCGTCTGCAAGCCCGAAGGCCAGAGCCACTACGACCGACTCCGCGATGAGATTCTCAAAGCGCTTGGTCTACCGAATTAATACCAGCATCATACACGCGCACTCATGAAATCGGTCCTTTCGCCCGGTCTTATTCTCTCCAGTCTGCTTCTCACCGCCTGCCTGCAAAGCGAGCGGAGTCTCAACTGGGATTATTATGAGGAAACAGCGCTTCGAGAGGAACTCATACCGCTGCGTCCGGAAGAACTTTACCCCGAAAACCCGGAGCGAGGCTATGTGAATGATGTCCCCGTTTTGGCAGGCCGGTGCATGAAATCCGATGAACGAGCCCGGATTCAACAAGCCATGCAGCAGGCCACCCAGGTGCAGGTGAAACGCATCCGCGCGGCCAAGGACGTCCACTGGTGCACAGAAACCACCGAGGAATTACTGCCACCTGCTCCGGTCAGCAATGAGATGCGCCAGTTGTTTGAACGCTGGGCCACCGCACCGGAATGGCTGCGACTCACCTTCCACAATTTTGATGTGGTGGGCACCTTCTGCACCGAAGACCACTACATTTTCCTGAATGCCGATGGCACTGAACTCGCCGTGCTGGAAATCTATGCACTCGGCAACGTGTGCAAGCCCGAAGGTCAGGAGCACTACGATAACATGCGAAGCCTCCTGAACAAGGCAATGAACGTCTCAGACTGAAGCGCTCCATCACCGGCAGGCAGCAGAGCCCGGCAGAACCGGGCTCCGCAGGGCGCAATGCTATTCCCAGACCGGGGTGGAGCGAGTGGCCAGCTTCTGGTCGAGGCTCAGCAACTCATCGATGCGCGAGCCGCACAGCGTCATGATATCCACAATCTCCTCCACCTGCAGCTCCTCTTCCACCTGCTCCTTCACGTAATCGAACAGCAGGCACTGCGTGGCGTACTCCCGCTCATCGCGGCAGAGGGTCAGCAGATGATGAATCGCGGCGGTGATGCGCCGCTCATGCTCCAGCGCCAGGAGGAACAAATCCCGCGGCGTCTCCCACCGGTACACCGGCGCGGCTATCTCCGGAATCACCACACGTGCCCGGCGGTTCTCCAGATGACTCACAAAGCGCAGCGCATGGCCGCATTCCTCGCGGAACTGCTCGCGCATCCAGTGTCCCATGCCCGGCAGACCGTATTGCCGCAGATTCCCTGAAAAAGCCAGGTAAAGAAAAGCGGACTCGAACTCCAGACGTATCTGGGCATTCACGGCATCTACAATAATCGGTTTCATACTCATACGCTCCCTATTGTAGCACCCCTGCCGGTCGATTAGTATGACTGTTCGCCCGCGAAAAGAGGATATCAGAAACACCCCGCTTCTCAGACCTGAAACGGCACATTCCACATTCAACATCCAGGATTCCACCGCCCTGCCCCAAATGATGCAATACCGCAAGCTTGACGCTCCGCATGGGGAGTGGTAAAGTCTGGGGCAATGACAAATCTTCGCAACAGATTGCGGTGGCCCGAGGCAGAATGGGATGTTTCCGGTGCATTCGCGAAAGACGCGGTATTGCTGCGCTTTTACGATTTCTGCAAAAAACAGCTTGGCTATGCGCCATTTGCCGTGGTGCATGGCTCCCCACTGTTTCACTGGAACTGCGGACGCGTGCTGAGCATGCTGCAGCGCACAGACCATGAAATCAATACGGCAGCGGCGGAATACGTGAAACGCGGCATTCCGGTTGACCTCACTTTCACCAATGTCAACCTGAAAGAGGCGGATATGAAAAACATGCTCGGTAACCGCCTGCTGCGTTTCTTTGCAGAGCGCTGCACGCCGGCCATGCAGCATGCGGTCATCATCGGCTCCGATGCCCTCTACGACCACGTGAAAACCAACTACCCGCAGCTGCACACCGTTTCCTCCATCCTGCGCATCACTTGCGATGGCGGCAAAGGCAAGCTGGATTCCTACCTCCGCCTGGCAGAAAAGTACGATAAGGTGATGATTCACCCGGACGACGTATTCAACTACGACCTTCTGGAAAAGCTGGAGGATAAAGACCGCTACGAGCTTATTCTGAACGAATACTGCATGCGCAGCTGTCCCATCCGCGCTTTCCATTATACCACCATGGCCGAGCAGGCATTCGACATAGATGGCTACGACACCACCAAATTCAACAAAGCCTTGTCGCGCAACGGCTGCCGGAACCTGCCGGCCATGCTCACCAGGCCGGAAGTAGGCGTGGCGGCACTCACCACGCCGGAAATCCAGCACCTGTACGACATGGGCTTCCGCAAGTTCAAACTTCAGGGGCGTGCCCACCCCAATGCCATGCCGCTCATCAATGACCTGCTGCGCTTCATGCTGCCGGAAGAACAGGAGACCGATTCCCTGTGGCTGAGTCTTGGCGTAGCCTTCCTGGAAAGTTTTACCCCCGTTACCCCAAGGAATGAATACTGATTACTTTACCAAAGATTACATGCCCGGGGCCAGCTGGAGTGTGGGTGGCGGCCTGCTGCACGGCACCACCATGCTGCAGCTCTGCGAGGGAATAAGCAAGGAACTGGACGGCATCCTCCGCCTGGATTGCCTGCACGCCACACCGGCCTGCGCCTGGAGCCTCGACTGGTCCACCCAGCGCCCCCTCACCTCGCCCACCTCATACAACCAGCTTCTTCGCAAGGCAGCCGAACTCAACCAGCCCGTCTGCCTGAGCTTCGATAACCCCTACGTGGCCAAGAATCTGCTGGAGGATGATTTCGGGCTCTACCTCGTGAGTGAGCTGCTGCAGAACACCCCCACCGGGCGCAACGCAGTCGCCGTGGCAGATGACCGCGTAGCCATGGTGCTGCGCCGCAATTTCCCGAAACTGCCGCTCATCGCGCACATGAACCGCAGCGTCTGCGAAGAGAGCGAACCGGACGCCGCTTTCTACAACCAGCTGCTCGGCTTTTACCAGGCGGTGCAGCTCTACCCCGCCATCACCCGCAACCCGCAAGAACTGGCCGCATTGCAGCACCCGGGGCGCTGCGTCGTCGTCATCAACGACTGCTGCCGGCAGGGAAGCAGAAACGCCCACCGCGACATGCTGCTGCTGCTGGCGCAAATGCGAATCCGCCCCTACGAGTTTGCCTTCAAAGTGCGCCGAAGCGAACAGATGCCTGCGGTCATGGCCACCCCCGGCTCCCCTGGCAACGCCCTCGCGCGCCGGCAGATTCTGGAGCTGTACGCCGCCGGCTTCCGCCAGTTCCACGTGCAGGCAGAGCAGTACCGCAACGGCATGACTCCCGCCTGGGTGCTGATGAACCACATCATCACCGACGCACCGGAGCGCAGCAACATGCGAGGTCTGCTGGTGTACAAGGCCTTCTGCTACCTGAACGGCGCTCAGTCCCCCATCGCCAGCGGCCTGGAGCCCTTCACCCTGCGCTACCCGGAGTAGCGCCTATGCATTCTTCATTTTTCACCTTTCATTTTTCATTCTTCATCTTTCACCTTTCATTCTTCCTTCCCCCCTCATACCACAAAAAGCTTCCTGCCCATTCCGGCAGGAAGCTTTTTATCTGAAATCAGCTATGCGCCCGATACGGCGCGAGGACTCACTCTGAATCCCCAGCCCCTGCGTCCGAGCTGCGGGCAGTAGCAATGCAGAGCTCCACGATTTCCATCTGGCGTTCCAATTCCTCGTCACCAGCCATCATATGCTCGCGGGCCTGGGCCAGCAGCTCCTCCGCGCGCTCCAGCTCGCCAGAGTCCACGCAGTGCATGGCCAGCGCCACGCAGCACGAGGCATCATTCAGCGCTGCGCCCCGCTGCCAGTACCCGACCGCAGCGGCAGCATCCTGCCGCACGCCCTCACCACGGGAGCAGCAGTTACCCAGGTGATACAGCGCACTGGTATCGCCCATCTCCAGCGAGCGCTTGAAATAATCCGCTGCACGCTTGAAATTGCGGCGAGTCCCCAGTCCTTCATAATAATGCAGGCCCACCATAAACGTGCCATAGGAATCCCCCAGATTGGCGGCTTTCTGGAAATAACGCAGGGCAATCTCATCATCCTGCCGCACCCCGGCACCCAGGGCATACGCTTGGGCCAGCTCCAGGCAGCACTCAGAATCGGAAGGGTCCAGCCGGTGCAGCTTCTGGAAACATTTTACGGCCGCAGCATCATCGTCCAGTTCCTGGCACACCGTACCCAGCAGATCATACACCGGCGCACTCGGATTCACCCGCTCCGCGCGCTCCAGCAGTTCACGCACCTCCTCGTAGGAGACAGACTCCTCATGCCCCAGCAGCACACGCGCCAGATAGAATGCACAGCCCTCGTTACCGGCTTCAATCGCCTTGCGGTAGTGTCCCTCGGCCACCTTATCATCCTCAAAGCCCGGCAGCCCCACCTCATACAGCATACCCAGCATGCAGTAGGCATCCCCCGGCGCCGTCTCCGCCAGCGCCAGCGCCCACTGCTCCAGCTTCAGCCAGTCAAAATTGCCTTCATCTCCGCTCATCGCCCAGGCAAAATAGCACCGGCGCGCCTGCGCATCCCCCTTCTCCGCCAGCGTCACCAGCCACACCTTCGCCTTATCCGGCAGCGGCAGATTCGTCTCCGTCACATAAAACTGAATCAGCTCCAGCTGAGCCTCCTCATCCCCCGCCATCCCCCGGCGGTACAATTCATTCAGATAATCCTCAATCGTGTTACGCTTCTTAGCCATGCCCCTACCTTACCCAAGCAGAAAGCATTGGGCAAGCAAAATCAAACAATATTTCGTCTTTTCCCGGCTATATCAATCAGTCGTCTGAGGAGGCACATAGATTTCAGCCTTTGAAATGGGCAGAACGTCCGGATTCTTGATAGCCGCTACATCAAAGGGAAGATTAGCGGGCAATTCGTCCAGCTTGCAATCCATTAAGTTATGCTTCTGAGCATACAACAAAACAAGCTTAACATAGCGACGAAACACAACGATGGAAGGGTATCGGCCTTTAGATTGCAGCCATGTAATAACATCCCTCGCACCTTTTGAACTATTGCATGAAGAACAGGCCCACACGTAGTTCTCGGGTATATCTTCCCCGCCCTTCTTCGTTGGCAACAAATGGTCGATGGTCAGGTTCTTGGTAGTCCCACAATACACGCAGCATTGGGGAAGCGTCATCTTCAGTCTTTCATCTTTGGTCAGGGGTGAAACCTTGAGTTCCCCAGATAAGAAACCTTTGTGTCTATTATGGTACACACTAAAAAACATGCGATTTTCAACCCTTACACCTTTCGCAACACACGTATGCAGCGCAGACAACACCGCGTATCGGTGATGCAATAACTCCGATAAGGTTCCAAACTCTTTAGGTATACCCGAGCCCATTATTATAGTTTACAATTTCATGGCGTAAAAGCAAGTTGTAATTCAACCCATCTGCGATTTCTATTAAGCTTTCTATTAAGCGATGGCAATTTTCTGCTCGATCCCCCACCAAAAAAACGAAACACATGCTTGTTCATACTACCAGTAAATTTAAATCTGCCGTTTACTCCATAAAATCTAAACTCCCAGCCTTTTTCCTTGATCTGATTAACTTTTGGTGCTAGGATCAGCGGATCAAACACCCAATTTAGCAGATATGAGTAGTTATGTCGTTGAACCTATGCCCCTCATTAGTTTTTTAAATGAGCCCAACATAAAATTACCCAGATTCCAACGACGATCCGCGTGGAACAAAAAGCAGAACTTTGAATTGTGCATTAGTGTTTTCCAAGAATATCCCGTTGGCGTTGTCATCTTGAACGAAGAGTATACGCAAGGGCAATCAACATCATGGCTTCTGGACGGTCGTCAAAGACGCTCCGCGCTCATGACTATGCGAGACAATCCGGTAGAATTATATGAATGGGCAAAAAAGTATATAAAATTTAACGCAAAAACCGACGAAGAATCTGTTCGACGCGCCTATTGGGAAAAAGTCACAAAATACCTTGAGAGAGAAGAAGATTTCCAAGAAGAAGATCAAGATACCGACGAAGCATGTCTTGAAGTAGAAGCCGAAGAGGGGCTAGAAGTAGCTGAACCAGAACTCTCTTTTGATAAAAAAAGTCAGGAACGTGGTCTGAAAACATTAATTGACCTTATTTTAATGGTTCACCAAATCGACAAGAATAAGGCCAGTAAATGGGAACGCACTTTCAATTTTCTAGCGCACTGTCCACGTCTTCCATATTTTGAAAAAACCACCAAAAAGTTTAAGCCAACTAAGCTGAGAAACTTTATTCTCTCATTCTGTAAGAACCACCAAAATACATTTAACACAGACAATTTCTATGCTTATTTAGCAGAAGAAGTTGATATCAACAACGAAATTGCATTAAAAAATCAAATCACATTAAATTGGGAATCTATAGAACAAAGCATAAGAACCATTAATGCCTCCGAAGAGATTTTCAATGCTGCAAGAATTGGCGTCATCAAGTTAAAAAATGCAACCCCTCTTGATGCACAAAATATATTTACACGAATCAACAGTGGTGGCACACAATTGAAATCCGAAGAATTACTTTCGGCCAAACCGTATTGGAACAAAGTCGTTTCCACCTACAATCCTCAACTTCGCCAAGAAGTTAAGCAAATGTACAACAATCTTGATATCCCCGTTCCTGAAAATATTGTACGCTGGGATATTGCAGCAACATTGGTCTCAAGGATTTCAGACGGCGGTCTGATTTTCGATTCTCTCAGTCCCGCTACAGAGAGCAAGCTTATTAGCGACATTACATTGGGATTCAAGATTATTAGTGGCCATTTTTTGGGAGGCATCTCGAAAAAATCTGTTACAGATCTTGAAAATTCCACAATTTTCAAATCTAGGGGTATTAAAGAAATAAGCTGGCCAGATGACGTCGAAGATTTCATAACAGAACTCAACATCATCGTTAAGATACTACTTGAAGACAATTTCTTTAAGTGTTTGTCCAGCTGGGGAGCTCCGCTTCTCAAACTTCTCAGCGTAGCGACCGCTCTCGAGTTCATCACAATTATCTGGAATGATTGGGAGCGTCTCAATAAACCGACAATTTGTGGATCGGGTGATGCGAAGGCGCTTCAACGAGACGCCCGCATTTTGTTTGACAGACTCGTACTTGAATACGCAAAGGGTATATGGAAAGGATCCAGTGATTCCCGAATGTCCAACGATGTAAAAAACTGGCAGAACCGTCTCGTAAAAGTTGATAAGTCTGAATGGATTGAATTTATAACACATGCATGTCAGGGGGTATACAACGGAATAAAAACGAATGAGGATGTCCTTAGATCGGTTCTTTATTATGCGCATGCTATACAAATGCACAGGCCCCATTCTATCATGGGTATCACTTTTGATGTCGACCACATTATTCCAAGAGAGCGATTCAAAGCTAACTCCACAATACCTGAGCATTTTGAAAACAGCCTCGCCAACCTCAGTTTATTGCCTACTAAGGACAACATCAGCAAAAAAGCAAAATGCTTAAATGAAATCACGGATGAGTGGCTACAAGAACAAATTGTACATTACTCCGGTATCTCCAAAGACAAATTTGAACTATACTCAGATATATCGAATTGGACGCTTCTAATGGAAGACCGAACCTCCTTATTTGTACAAATCTTCTCCACAATGAGAGATACCATCTTGGATAATTAAATATTGTGAGCACAATACGTGTAGTATTGCATTCAAACTGCCGCGATATTTTTTTCGCTAAAGGTTCACAAAGCCAAACAAGTAGACTTTGTGAACCTTTTACTTTAGCTCTTATTCTTGAGGAAACTTCATCACCCATGAACTTGAAATTTAATACAGACTTGATTGCAAACTATAAGAGCGCGGCTCAACAAGCAAGAGTCATGTCAGAAGACTGGCTCGCCAGAAATATGTACTGCCCCATTTGCGGAGAAAACACTATGCGCAGAGCGGAGGTGAATTCCCCGGTCAAAGACTACATCTGCCAGAACTGTAAATCTCAATACGAACTGAAGAGCAAAAAATCCACCACTGACCGCTTCAGCAGTACCGTCAATGATGGCGTTTATCGTACCATGATTGAGCGCATCACCGCTCTTGATAACCCCAGTTTCTTTTTCCTGCACTACGACAGATACGAGGTCAACAACCTCATCATCGTACCCAGATGCTTCTTCGTACCGGAAATCATTGAAAAGCGTAAACCGCTCCCCGATACCGCCAGACGCGCAGGCTGGGAAGGCTGCAACATTCTTCTGGGTAAGATTCCGGAAGCCGCCAAGATTTCAGTCATCCGCAATGGTGTAGTTCTCGAAGCAGACGAGGTCTGCAAAAAATACAACCAGGTGTATTCATTACAGACAAAGAGCATCGAAAGCCGCGGCTGGCTGTTCGATGTTCTCCAATGCTCCGAAAAGCTCGGCACAACCTTCACACTGGAACAGATGTACGCCTTTGTACCGCATCTGAAAGCCAGTCACCCCAGGAACAACAACATCGAAGCAAAAATCCGCCAGCAGCTTCAATTCCTGCGAGACAAAGGGCTCATCGAATTTACTACCCGCGGTATCTACAGAAAAATCAAGTGATATGGAACGCTTTATTCTCCAATATGCAAGCATGAATTTCGAAGGAGTCCTATCCATGGATTGCCTCGGTCCTTTTGACAGCATGGATGATGCCCTGCAACAGCAGAAAATGATAATGGACGAGTTTGCCAGAGAAAACACCTCCATGTCTGATGAGTTGATAATGGAAGAGTGCGGTAACTTCCAAAGGATTGCATATCGCAATGATTTAACGGAGATACAGTCTCGGATTATTATGCTGGAACTGTAAATGGGAGCTGCCGGTTCCGGTTGGCACAAAGCCGTTAACACCGCGGCTAGCGGCCCGAATCGCCGATTTGATGGAACGGCACAATAAAGGGCTCACAGTCACCCTTCCCCTCGAGTTTGTCCCCCTGCTCACTACCTGGGCTGAAACAGCCAATCTCACCGTCAATGAACTAGTGGCACAACTACTCGCAGATGCTCTAAAAATTAAGCGGGGATAATCCGCAAATCTCGCACAGAACGAAGCCGAACAACGTATGTAGGTTCGAACCATCTAGCGGAATCTTCAGCAAGCGGCACTATATCACCTGCCCGTAAAAGTCCATACTGATTAAACTGGACATCCCTAAGCACCTGATATGCATGTACTTTCTTGCCAGGCTCCGCCGCTTTCCTCGATTCCACTAGTACCGATGCCTCATCATCCGGCAAAAAAACAATTTCATCTTTATACTTTTTCCCCTCTGTTGTCTGAACAGAATCCACCAAAATAAAAACGGCCGAGGTGTGATTGTTAAACCTGTCTATTTTTTCAGCAAGCATTTTCATTTTTTCTTCCTCCGCCCCAGCAAGAGCACCTTGCTCCACCTGAACTTGTTGATTAGCTGAATGGGTCTTACTTTTCTGATAATTACCATACACTTCTATCAAATCCTCAAGCTTTTCAGCCCATTTACGCTCGTCGACTGACGTATTCAAGGCCTCATTCAGACGAACCTTTAGGCTAGCTAAGTCTACGCGTGTCATATTGTTCATAGATTTATCACACACACAGCGAGGCTTATACTCGGAAGTAACTCCGTCCAAATGGAAATAAAAGGCAGAATCTAAATCGAAGCCCCAGGCGATTTCATAATGACAATCCTCACTTTGGCAAAACGTCTCAGAAATGAGGTAAATCACAACAGCGGCATTCTGAAGTTGTTTCTTCAATTCAGAATAGGAGGATTTCCCATTTTCTATTCCATGAGCATCAGCAGAGGTGCAGACAATATCAGCAGATTGTAATCTAAAGGATGACTGTATGAGGTCGCACAAGGCAGACGCGACGGATTTATCACATGAACGGTGACTGATGAAAACCTTAGGAAGTGACGTACTGGTCATAAAAAATTGAAGGTAAAGATTAGTGGAGCATTGCACTCCCGGCACTTAGAAGAGTTAGTCAGATTGTATAGAGTAATCTCAATCAGGGAACTCAGAAAGTGCATTTATTTCGTTTAACAATGCATCTAATTCAGCAATAATCTGCTCAAAAGGAGGGTATTCGCCGTAAATCATGTTACGCATCTGAGCATAATCCTCGCGAAGCGCATCTATAAAATGGACTGGCGGGAGAAGGCGGAAGGTTCCAGGCTTAGCCAGGTCATAGGCAAGCCAATTACTACCTGAATAAAAGAGCTGCTTAAATTCCACAACACGAGCCAGGAGAGGCAAATCTGCAAAAGCCTGCGCCTTGACGGCAGGGTCTCGAGCCAGCATGACCATATCGTAATAGTGGCGGGAATATCTGGGACGGAAAGAGCCGGATTCGGGGCGTCCTGCTTCGGTATGGAGGATAGTTGCCTTTTCCCAAAAGGTACGGGCAGCAGATGTTACCTGTACGGATACTTCCGGTTCTGTAAAGATTCGGGGATACTGCTCTGCCGCATACGATTTGATGATGGAAGTCTGATGCGGATCCCATGCCGCCAGAGCTCCAATTTCGAGGCGGATTTCCGGGCGGAGATACAAATCAGCAGCAAAAGCCTGTGGATACTGAATGGCAATAATGGCATCTCCCGTCTTCCCCATTTCCAGCACTGCCGTGCATAAATCTCCACAGAACGCCTGAACCACAGGGAATATCTCATCCTGAATGCATTTGTTTCCCCACGCCAATAAATCCTCATTAAACTTGCGACGCTTGTTTCGGGACATCCGGGCCATGGGGTCACCCAGCGGATTACCAGTCCAGTTCAAGATAAGGTCTATATCTTCAGAGAAGCGTTCTATCAGACCATACACCTTAGACAAACTGGTACCGCCCTTAAAAATGATACGATTCTTCAATGGTGATTCGAACAGCTGTTTCAGTACCCAGCATACCCAGAAATCTTTTTCTACAATCTGTTCGGTCATGCCACGCTGAGCTGCGGTCTGACGGAACAGCTCCATACGCTGCGTTTCCGGGAGTTGAGCTATTTTATTCATGGCTGATAGGTGCGTTGGTAGTGATTTTCCTGAGGATTTCTCCAATCCATGCCGGTGCGTAGCGCGCATCTTTCAGGATGCGCGCTTTCTCTTTTTCGGAGACAAAGTCAGCTATCGTGGAAAGGGTGCGCCCATCGACATGCTCTTCACCCAACGACAGAAGGGCCTGGGTGATAATCTCCGTCTGGTGACTACGAAACTTGGACTGCTTAAGAGGAGCTCGCTTGAACTCCAGTATACAATTCTGGATTTGGTATTCCCTGCTCTGAGCATCTGTCAGGTAGATATAGCGTCCCGGGACCTGAGTGCTCAATCCGAGATAATTTAAGGCAGCACTTCCCGTAATCTGAATATGCCACTGATTCTTGCGAGCAATAGCCTGAGCCACACGGTCAATATCCGGCGCGAGCTGCTCCTGCAGCAGCTCGCTATACGCAGGGTAATCGAATATCCCCGGCAGTAGAGTACGGATAATGCCACGTTCTCTCAACCGCGACAACGCCCATGAAGCAGTTTTTCTATTGGAGATATGATAAAAGTCACTGTTCGTAATTACACAACCCACACCTTTTCTTCTGATTGATGCATATATTTTATCTTCTATAGATTGCATATAATAGTAACCCCCTTTCTTTCCAGACAAATTATCACAATTTTTCTGAAAAAACAAGGCAAATTCATCATAATAATACAATTTATCCGATTCTTCTCTAAAAACCTCTCCAACTGAATAAATTTATAGCAAATTAGCACCCAATCACTAAAATCGCCACAACAAATTAACACACAACAATTAACAAGCATTCGTCCGCGTAGGATAGAACTATGTTCTATCCTACGCGGAGCAATCAATCCCAACTATCAATATTTATATAGAGTTAT
>JAZONE010000029.1:0-74590 GCA_045654325.1 Akkermansia sp. | reverse complement strand
GTGCCGTTGATTTGGATGGCCAGCGGGCGGGTGGCGACGGGCTGGGAGGGGTCCCACGTGATATACCAGAGAGCCGGGTGGTGGCTGCGGGTGTGGTCAATGCAGGCAATCTGCAAATAGCCTCGATAGATGTAGCGCTGGTGGAGCGTGATGCTGCCGTTGACGCTCACCTTCTTGTACGCGCGGCGGCCCATCGAATCGTAGGCGCATTCCACCACGGTGCCGGTGTCGGCATTCGTGAAGGTCACGGGGCGAGTTTCTGCGTTGTACACAGCGCTCCAGGTTCCGGTTTCGGTCTTGATAAGCGTTTGGTTACCATCGGCATCGAACTGCGGGACGAAGGGCGCGGCGCCGTTCTCAGAGATAGCCGTGTACTGGTTGAGAGCGTTCGCCTCGTACATCGATGCCTTGTTATTCTCCAGCGCAAACTCTCTGTTGCCGATGTTATCATAGGCGTACTCATAGTTCGCGCCGTTGACTGTCGCGGTTTCCAGTTCGGAGCGGCTGTTATGCGTGAAGGTATCGGTCACGATACGACCCTGGCGGGCGGTATTTCGCTCCGTGGGGCGGCCGATAGCGTCGTAGACATAATCGCGCTGCGCCACGAGGGTGCTGCCGCGGTGATAGGCCATGCCGGTGAGCAGGTCGCGCTGCGGCTCATAGCTCTGGGTGAGCGCCATGCCGTTCGGCTTGGTGAGCGTCTGCAACAGGTTCGAGCCGGGCAGGTAAGCGTATGTAAACTGCTTTTCCTCGCCGCCGTGCAGGAAGCCTGCATTTGCAATGCGGCCATCGGTGCCGTAGCCGGTGGTCACGGTCTGCTGGGTGCTGCCGTTCTTGCTGTATACATAGCCTGTAGAGCGCCCCTGGGCATCGCGGGTTTCGGTGATGAGGTGGGTATCATTATCGACCTCCAGCGAATCCGTCTCCTGCTCGCCATATTGGTTGTAGCCAATGGTACGAGTCCCGGAATCGTCAACAACCTGCGTAAGCTGGCCCAGGTGGTTGTAGGTGAAGCTGCGGTTCGGGGAATAGCTGTCGGCAACCGCTTCCTCGCCTACTGCGGCGGGGTAGTACCAGGTAGTATTGAGCAGCAGGCCGCTGGCATGTTCGTAGGTATGCACCTTCACCCTGCCGCGGGCATTCGTCTCCGTTGCCAGGCGGTTGTGGGCATCGTAGGTCTTCACCACGGCGGTGTTGTCCGCATTGGTCTTGCGAAGCTCCAGCCCGGTGGCGGAGTCGAAAGTCCAGGTAGTGGTATCATGCACCAGGCCTTCCCATTCCGCCGGGTCGGTGCTGATGACGGCACCCGGGTTACGGAAGGTCGTGAGACTCGTCATGTTCCCGGCATCATCGTAGCCGAAGGTGGCGGGTTGAATGCCCGTGCCCCATTCTGCGACTTTTCGCCCGCGGATGTCGTAGCGGTAGCAGGTGGTGTTGCCTTGCGCATCGGTGATAGTGGCAGGCTGGTCGTGTACGGAATCATACACGGTCATCGTGCTTGCATTGGTGGCATCCGTCACCGAGATGGTGCGCCCGGTAATATCGGTCATGGTAGTGGTGACATTTCCGCGACCGTCGCGCTGCTTCAGCTCCATGCCTGTTGCTGTATAATGGCGGTACACGGAGGTGGTCACCTCATCCTCGCCCACCATGGTGGTGAAGCACTGCACAACCAGACCCGTCGAGATACCGGCGGTATCCTTCTGCGAGAGCACAACACCATCCACCGTCACCGCTTCGGCAGTGATGGCAGAATCCGGCACTATACTGTATTGCGTCCGTTTTGTATTCCCTCTATACTCTGCCCACTGCGTGGAAGTCAAGCCTCGTTCGCTGACAAAAACAGATTTATCCGCAATCGTTGCCGAAAGCAGTGAAATAAGCTGTTTCTGCACGCTGCTGAGGGGTTGCCCGGCAGCATTGTAGCGTGTGGTGGTGGTGAGGCTGTACACACCGTCTGCCAGGGACTCTACGCCGTGGGTGGTTTCGGTCATAGGGGAGTCGGACACCGCAGGAGCATCTGTGAGGGCGAGAGTCTGTTTCACCACATTGCCCATGGAGTCATACTCGTAGAGCGTGGCGGCAGTCGGGGTGGTATCAGTACCGGTATCGGCAAAGGTTTTCACCAGCTGACCCTTGGCGTTGTACTCACTGCGGGTGCAGATGAAGCCGCCCAGGGTGTTGGGCTGCGCCTGCACCACGGTCTGGCCGAAGCCGTTAGTCGTCGTTTGCGCGATGATGGTGCCATCCGCCAGCTGCTGCATTTCGCACAGGCATTTGCCCTGCACGCTGTGGGTATACACCACCTCGCGCTGCGCCGTGCCGGAAATGCGGGCGGTGGAGCCATCCAGATTCTGCTTCGTGATGGTCGTTGCCCCGGCGGGGGCGGTCACCGTGGTGGTGAGGCCATCCTCACTGTAGGTGGTGGTGGTCACGCGACCCAGTGCATCTGTGCGGCTCACCACGCGGCCCAGGATATCATAGGCGGTTGATTCGGTGGTGGTCATGGCGCCGGTGTCGCGGCGGGTGCACAGGATGCGGCCGGCGGCATCGCGGGTGTAGGTGGTGATGGTTTCGGGCGTGACCACGACCTCGTCATCCTTCACCTCGGCGCGGATAGTCTCCACCAGTTCGTGGGCGGAATTGTAGCCGTAGGTGGTGGTGATGCCGTCCTCATCCGTTTCGGAGAGCTTGCCGCAGCACATCCAGGTGGTGGTGGAGGCGCGACCATTGCCGCGGGTGGTCTTCACTACGCGCTGCTGCTCGTCGTACTCATAGGCGGTGGTGGAAAGCAGCAGCCACTGAGCGCCGTCCCAGATGCTTTCCTGCTCGAAGGAGACGGTGTCATCTGCGGCGATGAACGCCTCCGTGCGGCGGCTCTGGCCGGCCACGAGGGCATCGGCAGCCATGGTCGTGGTGGTATGCTTATGCACGGCACCGTGCTCTGTGGTGGCGGCGTAGACGTGTACAGTCTGCACACCATCGGCCTCCTGGCTGAACTTCGGCTTGCCGGCAGCATAGGCGTAGGCGGGGGCTTCGCCGTAGATTTCCTCCATGGTGACTTGCTGGTGGCTCACAGCTGCCGCATAGGTGCGGGAGGTGGTACGCTCCACCTCAGCGGATTTCTCATAAGTGTAGTCCACTACCTTGATATTGAGCCAGGAGGAAGAGCCTGCGGCCTGATAATCGGAGTAGACCTTCACCGGGCGGTTATCATAGAAGCGGGCAGAGGCGGTGGCGTAGACATAGCGCGTGCGGCGGCGGCCACCCTGTGCCCAGGGCGAGATTTCGGAGGTGACGCGGCCTTCGGCATCGTAGGCGTATTCGGTGTAGCCGCCATCGGGGCGGTTGATGCGGGAGACGCGGAAGTTCTCGCCGTAGTCATAGGTGGTGGTGCGGGCCAGCGGGGTGCCGTAGCCCTCCGTCTCGCTGATGGTGAGCCAGCCGCCTGCGGTAAGCTTGCGCTGCTTGCTGGTGCAGGTGGAGGGTGCGGCATCGGCGCTGCCCTTGCGCAGTGTCTCGACAATCTGCATGAGGCCCACCTCGGGGTAGCTGGTCTCCCATGTGCGGATGATGGATTCCGCGCCTGCGCCCTTGGTGATGGTCACGGTATTGTCGCTGACCACGCGGGTGATGGTGTGGGCAGGAAGGCCTGTCTGCTGACGCGTGACGCTGGTGGATTTGACGCCATTGGCTTCTGTGATGGTATAGGTGGAGGTCTTGTAGGGCTCGCCCGAGGTGGTGAAGTTGCCGTCGGCATCCACCGTGACCTGAGCGGGAGCAAACCAGGAAAGCACCGTGGAGCCCCCGGCGTTCTGCTCAGAGAGCATGAGCCCCCCGGTGGGAGAGTAGCAGGAAATGAGGTTGCCTGCGGCATCGAACTTCTCCTGCACCTGTGCAGCATGGTCGGCGGCGGTGCTTACCTTGCCGGAGCCCGCCACCACGGCGGCTACGGTGCCGGTCTGCGCATCGAAACGCACGCGGCGGCCCGTAGCCTCGGTGAGCGTCCAGAAGGAGGGGGCTCCGGTGGTGCAGGGGGTGAGGTCGGCATTCTGCAGCTCCACGCGCACATCGCAGTGGCGGGTGAGCCCTGTGGGTGCAGCGGCGGATTCGCCCGGCACCACGGTGAAACACATGCGGCGGCCCGAGCTGGGGCGGATGGTGAGGGTGTTTTCCTGCAGCTTTGCGGTCCAGACCCACACGGAGTCGTACTTCATGCCCACGGCAGAGCTGCCGGAGCGCTCGGCGCTGCCGGAGGTGGTGCCGGGGCTCACGCTGCCGCCGCATTCCTCAGCAGAAGATTCGGGGGCGGAGTCGGCAGGCTCGTTCACGTTGCTGCCCTCGTCGCTGCAGCAGGCGCAGGGGTTGCACACCACCGGTTCCTCGTTATGGTCTTCATCCTCATCGTCCATGCCCTGGTCGACGGTATACTGAGCGACGATTTCGTAGCGAAGGTAGGCCAGATTATTCTGCGGTGTGACCATGGGGGCATTCACCAGGGAAAAACTGACCGTGTAGTCCCCTTCTTCCAGGAAGGCAGAGCGGAAGTGCGGCCAGTAGGTCGGATCCGGCGTTTTCTGCCAATTGATAACGGTGCCGGAAACAGTAAGCACGACCTGATTATCAGCATCCCTGATGATGAGTTCGCCTTCGTCATCCACAGCGAGCCTGGCAACGACCGTGGCGCCACCCGGCTTGACGTGAAAGGTGACCGTTTGGATTTCGTAGGTTTCCTGGTTGGTGCCGAGCACATTCACCGGAACCCCATCGGCGAGGATTTCCGTGTGTATTCTGGTGACAGGGGCTCCGCCGTCTCGGACAACTTGCATGATTTCAGAATTATTCTTCATTATTTTGAGTCGATGGCGTGTTACTATGCGCCATCACGCTGCTGTATACGACAGCTGCACCGGATAAGCGAGCCCCGGATGCTGTCCGGAGCCTGTTTCCGGGAGAAAAGGGGATCCGCCCGCATATTGCCCGCCCCGGGCGGGCATCGAAATCCACACCGTTCCGGTGTGGTCGAAATTGCCGCCGGAGGCGGCATCTAAATCCGCCGTTGGCGGTCGAAATTGAGCCCGGAAGAGCCGGGCTCAGTAATATAAACACTCATTTAGCGCTGAGTTTCGGGACATATGAGTTAATGATGCCAAGTCGTAAGCTCCTAGGTGGAAATATCGGGGCTGGGGTGCAATTAAAATTGCCATGAAACGGTATCTGGTGTAGAATACAGACATGCGACGCTCCCCTATACCCGGATTAGTGCTGGCAGATGGCTGGCTGGCTCCCTTTGAACACGCTATCAAGGGACGTATGAGGTTATACGATTCCCAGCTGGAGCGGATTTGCCGCCGCCATGGCTCGCTGATGGATTTTGCCGGTGCCTATAAACGCATGGGCTTTAACCGCGACGCGGCTACGGGCGAATGGGTGTACCGTGAGTGGGCTCCGGGAGCCCGGCAGCTTTACCTCATCGGCGATTTCAATTTCTGGAACCGCGAGGCGAACCCGATGCAGCGCGGCGCGGACGGCGTGTGGGAAATCCGCCTGCCTGCGGATGCGCTGAAACACGGCCAGCATGTGAAGGTGCATGTGGTCGGTGCTGATAATGAGCGCAAGGACCGCATGCCCGCGTGGATTCGCTATACGGAGCAGGATGCCGCCACTTTCGACTACAGCGGCGTTATCTGGGAACCCGCAGAACCCTACCGCTGGAAGAATACCCGCTGGAACCCCGCGAATGTGCGCACGCCGTTCATCTACGAGACGCACGTGGGCATGGCGGGTGAGGAACTGCGTATTCACAGCTACCGCGAGTTTGCAGACAACGTGCTGCCGCGCATTGCGAAGCTGGGGTACAATGTGGTGCAGATTATGGCCATTCAGGAGCACCCGTACTACGGTTCCTTCGGCTACCATGTGTCCTCGTTCTTTGCGCCCTGCAACCGCTTCGGCACGCCGGAGGATTTGAAGTACCTCATCGACACGGCGCACGGGCTGGGTATTGCGGTGCTGCTGGATGTGGTGCACTCCCACGCGGTGAAGAACATGGCCGAGGGGCTGAATAACTTTGATGGCTCCGGCGGGCAGTATTTCTGCGCAGGTCTGCGCGACAGTATGCACCCGGACTGGGACAGCTGCCTCTTTGACTACGGCAAGGAGGAGGTGCTGCAGTTCCTGCTGAGCAACCTGCGCTGGTGGCTGGATGAGTTCCGCTTCGACGGTTTCCGCTTCGATGGCGTGACCAGCATGCTCTACCTGCACCACGGGCACGAGCCGTTCACCGACCTGGGCTGCTATTTCAACACACAGGTGAACCTGAGCGCGGTGACCTATCTGCAGCTGGCGGCCACGCTGGTGCAGCAGGCCCGCCCCGGTGCCTTTGCCATTGCGGAGGATATGAGCGGTATGCCCGGGCTCTGCCGCCCGGTGGATGAGGGCGGTTTCGGCTTCACCCACCGTCTGGCCATGGGGCTGCCGGATTACTGGATCAAGATGCTCAAGGAGAAGAAGGATGAGGAATGGAGCGTGGGCGATATCTGGTACACCCTCATCAACCGCCGCTATGGTGAGGCGAATATTGCCTATGCCGAAAGCCACGACCAGGCGCTGGTGGGCGACAAGACCATAGCGTTCCGCCTGATGGATGCCGAAATGTACACCCACATGAGCTGCGACCTGCCCAGCGTCATCATCGACCGCGGTATGGCGCTGCACAAGATGATTCGCCTGGCCACGCTGGCTGCAGGCGGCGAGGGCTGGCTCAACTTCATGGGCAACGAGTTCGGCCATCCGGAGTGGATTGATTTCCCACGCGAGGGCAATGACAATTCGTACCAGTACTGCCGCCGGCAGTGGAGTCTGGTGGATAACAAGCTGCTGCGCTACCGCTACCTGAACGAGTTTGACCGCGCCATGGTAGAGCTGGCACAGCGCCGCGACCTGCTGGCCGCCGCGCCCGCGCGCCCGCTGAACATGGATGAGGAGAACCAGGTGATGGCCTTTGAACGCGGGGGGCTTGTCTTTGTGTTCAACTGGAGCGGCACCCGTGCCATTCCCGACTACCAGTTGCCTGCTCCCAAGGCGGGTGAGTGGAAGGTGGTGCTGGATTCTGATGATGCCCGATTCGGCGGTTTTGCCCGCCAGGACCACAGCGTGCACCACTTCACCGATAAGAACCAGAAGCTTTCGCTCTACCTGCTGCCGCGCACGGTGATGGTGCTGGCACCTGCGTTCCACGGTGGCAGACCATACTGAGCCATGCTGGAAGCGATTATAGAGTTCATCGTCGAACTTTTCCTGGAGCTGTTTGTGCGGCACTGGGTGTGGGGGCTTGTCATCGTGATTCTGGTGCTGCTTATCATTCTCTGCTGTGTGATATGAGCCGGTCTACCTATACCATTTCCCCCTGGTTTGTAAGCGTGTGCACGGCAGTGCTCGCGCTGGCCTGTCTGGGTATCACCCTGTGGCAGGGCGGGCGGATGCTGTCGGGGCTCACCACCTGGGATGAAAGCGGGCTGAAGCTGATTCTGGCGCAGCTGGGGGTGCTGTTTTTCGGTCTGTTTGCCTATGCCGCATGGAAACAGCACTGCGATGAACCTGCTGATTCCGGAGTGGGTGCGGCGCTGTTGCTTCTTTTCTTTCTGGAGCTGCCGGTGCTGCTGGGCTGGGGCGCGTGGAGTTCGTATACCGAAAGCCGGGCCTTTGTCGATTCCGGCATCGCGGTCACGGGGCGTATTGTTGACCACGATCGCACTTCCACTAGCCGCGGACACAGTGGTCGCGGACGCAGTGCCCCCCTCATCCTGATATACGAGTACAGAACTGCCGATGGGCAGGTACACCGGGGGCGGCAGGCGAATCGTATATTCTCGTTCCGCCTGTTCAAAAAATATACTTATATCGAGCCGGAAAACCGCGTGGGTGCAGAGGTTTCCGTGCTTTACATGCCGGATGCCCCGGAGCGCAGCATGCTGAACCGCTCTGCTGAGCTATGGTCAGATGCTGTGATACTGTGCAGCGGAGCTGTGGTGACGGCGTGTCTCCTCATCTTCTTTATCGTCCGCCTCATCCGCGGCACCCGCCCGAAATACCGCCGCCGCAAACGCTGGAGAGGCCGCTGATTATCGAGTTTGTTCTGGTAATAGAAGTACGGGACTGAAGTCCCGTGCTCCGATAATCATCAATTTGCCGGATTCCGGCGGTCTCAGCAGGTTACTGTGGTGTTGAGGCGGGCGATTTCGATATCTCCCTGGTGAATATCCTGCAGCGCCTGGTGCATGGCGGCAGAGCATTCCTTTTCACCGTGAACGAGGTAGACCTTGCTCTTTCTGCCACCGGTGGCGCGGAAATACTTGAGCAGTTCGTTGTGGTCGGCGTGGCCGGAGAAGGAGTCCAGCGATTCGATGCGGGCGCGGACGGGGTACAGATCGCCAAGAATCCGCACTTCCAGCGCGCCGTTGAGGATGCGGCGGCCCAGGGTGTTGGCGGCGCAGTAGCCCACGAAGAGTACGGTGTTGTTCGGGCGGCCGATGCCGTTTTTCAGGTGGTGGAGGATGCGGCCCGCTTCGCACATGCCGGATGCTGAGATGATGATGGCGTTTTCCCGCAGGTTGTTGAGCCGCTGAGATTCCGAGATGCTGCGGACCATGTGCAGCTGTTCGAACTGGAAGGGGTCGCGCTCTGCAAAGAGGAAATCATACACCTCCTTGTTGAAGCATTCGGGGTGGATTCGGAAGATTTCCGTGGCGCTCACGGCCATGGGGCTGTCCACATATACCTGGTAATTCGGCAGGCGGCCTTCCTTGTAGGCACGGTTGAGCAGGTAGAGCAGCTGCTGGGTGCGCTCCACCGCAAAGGAGGGGATGTACACGTTGCCGCCGCGCTTGAGTGCATCCCGTATGGTGCGGCAGAAGGTTTCGTCATCCCGGCTGGGGGATTCGTGGTAGCGGCCGCCGTAGGTGCATTCCATGAGCATGATATCCACGCCCGGAACGGGAACGGGGTCGCGCAGCAGTTCGTTGTTGCCGCGGCCTACGTCGCCGGAGAAGAGCAGGCGCTTGTGCTGACCATCCTCCTCATCATCAATATCGAGCACAATCTGTGCCGCACCCAGAATGTGGCCTGCATCGTAGAACGTGAGGGTAACGCCCGGGAGAATCGGGAAGGGGATTTCATAGCCGATGTTGATGAAGCGGCGCAGGCAGAGCTCGGCGTCCTGTTCGGTGTAGATGACTTCGGCCACCTTGCCGCTGCCGCCCTTGCGTGCACTCATCTTGTTGAGGAACTTGCAGTCGCTCTCCTGGATGCGGGCAGAATCTGCCAGCATGACCTGACAGAGGTCGCGTGTGGCATGCGTGCTGTAGATGAAACCTTTGTAGCCTTTCTTGACCAGGTTAGGCAGGTTGCCGGAGTGGTCAATATGCGCATGGGAAAGAACCACGCAATCAATCTCGGCAGGATTAAAATAGGGGAACTCCCGGTTGATGCGCATCTGGTCCTCGCGGTGACCCTGGTACATGCCACAGTCCAGAAGAATGCGTTTGCCGTTCACTTCCAGCAGATGCTGGGAGCCGGTAGTTGTTTCAGCTGCTCCACAGAAATGAATTTTCATCACCACATACTCTAACCTATTTCTTTCAATTTTTCAAGAAAAAAGAACAGCGAATCTTCGGGAAAAGTCTGTCTGTTCTGAGATGTTTGCCTAACTTCTTGAAAAATAATGCGGTGGTGTCAGAATGGTTCCTGTATGAATACTAGTGTGACGCTTTGCCTGCGAGAGATTGATGAGTTGTTCCGACCGTTTGTACACCGCAAACTGCCATTGTGTTCCCGGGTGGTAATGGCTCCACTGCCACGACTGTATGCACAGAACGGAGTCCCCACACCGGAGATGCTGGTCTATTATCGCCGGAGGGCAGAGCATCTGCTGGGGCTTATCATCACTGAGCCGGTGGCTGTGAATGATCCAGTCGCAGCATCTGATGAAGGAATGGCGCATTTCTACGGAGGTGCGGCACTTCGTGCATGGAAGAGGATTTGTCGTGCCGTGCATACCACGCCGTGCCGTCTTGCGCCACAGTTGTGCCACATGGGCATGCTGCGTCCCTGCTCAGAAAACGAAGCTCCGCCTATCGGCCCCAGTGGCATTGACCCGTACACTCGTGAAATACGCGGCGAAAGCATGAACCGGGAGCGTATAGGGGAAGTGGTGAAAGCCTTTGCTCAGGCAGCTGCATATGCCAGAACTTTGGGATTCGATGCAGTTGAAGTATGTGGCGGGCAGGGCGGTCTCATTGACCAGTTCCTGCGGCCAGAAACAAATCAGCGAGGCGATGAATATGGCGGCGATTTACGGGGACGGACGCGTTTTGCCTGCGAAGTGCTGCACGCGGTGCGCAAGGCAGTAGGCCGGAAGTTTCCCGTGATTTTCCGTTTTTCACAGACCTTGCCGGGGATGCTCACGCCGCGGCTGGTGCACACCCCTGCAGAATTGCAGGAATTGCTGGAACCGCTTTGCGCCGCCGGGGTAGATATTTTCGCCTGTGACCCTGTGAACAGAGAGGAAGGTGCCGCGTTTTCCGGAAGCGCGCTGGGGCTGGCAGGCTGGGTGCGCCTGCTTACAGGTAGAACCGTCATCGCCAGCGGAGGAATCGGGCTTCAAACCGGCAGCATTCTGCCTGTGGTTAAGCGTATGGCCGCTCATGAGTTTGACCTGGTCGGCGTAGGGCGTGCTCTGCTGGCCGATGCTGAATGGGCACGAAAGCTGCACGACGCGAGAGATGCCGAAATCCTTCCTTTCACAAAGCGGGCATGGGCAAGACTCTTCTGAAGAAACAAAACGCGTTGCTTGCCAGATGGGGCGAGCAACGCGTGTGATGAGTAAAAAGTTGAGACGAGCAGCTGTATGCTTTACTTCATCTTGTCGTAGTGATCAATCATGCCGTAAATCTCTTTCACATCACTGTGAGATTTGCGACCGATGATGATGGCAGCTACGATGAGGCAGAGTGCACCGCCGAGGGGTGCCCATTTGGCGAGTTCCTTCATAAATCAGATTTGTTGTGCGATTTGGATTTGCGCGACTTTTTCGCGGGTTGTTTCAGTTCAAAATCTTCAGGCGGGGTATCGGGCTCGAGACGACCCTCATCAGTGAGCTGGAAGGGGAACTCGATGATGCCGTTGCGGGTGATATAGGGGAATGCGGCTTCGGGGTCTGCGCCGTTCTTAAGCGCTTCCATTGCACTGCGGCAACCGCCGATGAAGAAGTCTGCGAGCTGGATTCCACGCTCTATGTCTTCCTTGGTTTTGGAGAGCTGGTCGCGGGCACTGAGCATCATCTCCAGACGCTGCGGCAGGGTCGTTACTCCCTCGTTTGTGACATCCATGAATGCTTTTATCTGAGGCAGAGTCATGCCAGCCTGCTTCATGCACAGCACACCAAGAAGACAGCCCATACTGGCGTCACCGTAGACTCGGCGGCCGGATTCCGTGCGTTCCACATAGCGGAGCAGCCCTTCCTTCTCATAATATCGGAGGGTGTGGATTGACAGACCCGTCTTGCGGGATAAGGCAGAGATGCTGTATTTCATGGAAGGAGAGGACGAATGAGACGACGTGGGATTATGCCTGATTTGTAGAGCCCGGTCAAGCTTAATATGGGACGCAGAATGTTGAAAAGTGTTCAATTTTTTTCTAAAAGGCCAAGAGCAGGGTTCCGGTGCGTATTCAGGAGTTGACAAATGCCACCATTCTGGCAGAATAACGGCAGATTCTTATGAGTACGTACGGATATTACCGTGTGGCTGCCGCTGTGCCGCAAGTGCGTGTGGCAGATGTCGATTTTAATACGAACGAGCTGGTGGCTGCTGCTAAGGAGGCTGCCCGGGAGGGCGCTTCGCTAGTGGTGTTCCCGGAGCTGAGTATCACCTCTGCAAGCTGTGCAGACTTGTTCAACCAGCCTCGACTTCTCAAAGCGGCAGAGACTGCACTGAGCCGGTTTGCCGATGAGACCCGTGATTTATCTCTGGTATCAGTGGTGGGGCTGCCTATCCTGCTGGATGATATGCTGTTTAATGTGGCAGCTGTGGTGCAGGGGGGAATAGTGCGCGGATTTGTGCCCAAGACAGTGATACCGGACAAGCGTGAAAGCTACGAGCGCCGACAGTTCTCCCCCGCCGGAATGTTGACCCGGACCGAAGTGAGCATATTCGGTAATTTCTTTAATGTACCTATAGGTACGGATCTGGTATTCGATGCCGGTAACGAGCTTCGTTTCGGAGTGGAGATAGGTGATGATGCAGCCGCGTTGCTGCCTCCCAGCACGCGCCTGGCTCTGCAGGGTGCGCGTCTTATCGTGAATCCCTCTGCAGCTATTTCACTCGTAGGCCGCAGGGACTACACTCAGACCCAGGTGAAGGCGCGTAGTGGCAACTGCGTGGCCGCCTATGTGCATGCCGGTGCCGGTGTGGGTGAAAGCACGCAGGATGGCGTGTGCGGTGGTGCTTCCTTCATTGCCGCAAATGGACGACTCCTGGCGCAGAATACCCCGTTCAGCCGCGGGCTGAGCATCATTTATGCCGACGTTGATATGCAGCAACTTTCTGCTGCCCGCACAAGCGAAACCTCATTCCGCGAGAATCTCCTGCTCGGCGAGTGGCCTGCGCCTCGTTGCGTACTTTGCCGGGTGGAGGAAAAGAGCTGTGATTTGAAACATGCGTATCTGCCTTCGCGACCCTTTGTGCCTGCCGGTGCCGATGCTGCCGCCACCTGCGAGGAAATCCTCAATATTCAGGCGGCTGCCCTGGCTAAACGCATCGAGTGCGCTTACGCAAAGACGCTGGTTATCGGCGTGTCCGGCGGGTTGGATAGTACGCTGGCACTTCTGGTGTGCGACCGCGCATGCAAGCTTCTGGGGCGAAGCAACGACTGCATTCTGGCGCTGACGATGCCGGGATTCGGCACCACCGGGCGCACGTACAATAACGCGGTGAAGATGATTCAGCTGCTTGGCTGCACCTTCAAGGAAGTGAATATCAAAGAGGCCTGCCTGCTTCATTTCAAGGACCTTGACTTTGACCCGGCGTTGCGCACTAATACGTATGAGAATGTGCAGGCCCGAGAACGCACCAAATTGCTCATGAACCTCGCCAACAAGACCGGTGGTATGGTGGTGGGTACGGGTGATTTATCAGAAATCGCGCTAGGCTGGGCTACCTACAATGGCGACCACATGAGCATGTACGGCGTGAACTGCTCTATCCCCAAGTCTCTCATACGCTGCCTCATTGAGTATGCCGCCACACAGTCAGAGCCTGAACTGGCCGAAGTGCTGCGCGATGTAAATGCCACCCCGGTAAGCCCGGAGCTGCTGCCCCCGGCAGATGATGGCCGCATTGACCAGAAGACAGAGGAAATTCTGGGGCCCTATGACCTGCACGATTTCTTCCTGTACCACTTCATCAAGTACGGCGCAGAGCCGGAAAAGCTTCGCCACCTGGCGCTGCACGCCTTCGCCGGTGAGTACGACGAAACGCTGGTGGAAAGCACCCTCCGCACGTTCCTGCGCCGCTTCTTTACTCAGCAGTTCAAACGCTCCTGTGTGCCCGATGGCCCGAAGGTCGGCACCATTGCGCTTTCTCCGCGAGGAGACTGGCGTATGCCTACTGATGTGAGCGGCTCACTCTGGTGCAATTTCGAATGAATTCTCTTTGAGCCATCGTTTGAGTTGCTGACGCTCAATAAGAGTTATATGCTTGCTTTGCGAAGAAGCCTTGGTAAAATCTGCCTGGGTGCTTTCCATATAGGTACGTGTTGTTTGTATTTTTTTCAGTCCTGGCATTATGCCACCTACAACACCGGAAAGCACCCTTTTTCTGTTTCATCACGGCTAGCGGGGGAAGGACTCATTGCCGTCCTTCCCCCACACCCCCATCCTGGCTAGGTCAGTTTGGGCACCTCGGGTGACTTTTTTGGGGCCTTTCCGGTGCGCATTTGTTTTTACACTTCTCAAATTTGTATTTCGTTGTGTTTCATGGATATTTTGTTATTGACTTGCTAAACAGAATGAAGTAAAAAGGGTTGCGAATCGCGTAGCGGATAAAATATGAGAAACGAATGTAAAGGAGAGATTTTTTCTAGTTGCCAGGGATTTACGGACAGGCGGACATGCATGCTGATGGTGACGCACGGTTGTAACCTGAATTGCACCTATTGTTATGAAAAGTTCAAGAATGCAGGTAAGAAGATGACTCTGGAGCTTGCGAAAGAGATCATCACGCGAGAGATGGAGATGGTGAAAGCGAGTGAGAAGTTCAACGAACTCGAAATCGATTTTATGGGGGGAGAGCCACTGCTTCGGTTCGACCTCATCAGGGATGTGGTGGAATGGCTTGAAAGTTCTGAGCCGCTTGTGCCCTATATCTGCTTTGCCTCCACTAATGGAACCTTGCTGACGAAGGAAATGAAGGAATGGTTCCGGGCGCATCGTCGCACGATGATGCTCGGCGCCAGTTACGATGGGTTGACTTCCCTGCAGGAAGAAAACCGCGGCTCAAAAGCCACTGCGCTGGATTTGTCATTTTTCCAGGAAGTATGGCCGGAGCAGGGGTTCAAGATGACCATTTCCAAGGAGGGGTTGCCCTACCTGTTCGAGTCTCTAAAGGAAGCGGCCCGGCTTGAATACCGACTGGATGCCTCGCTGGCTCAGGGGGTGGACTGGGATATCCGGGATGCGGAGATATATCTTGACCAGCTCCGCAAGCTCAAGGATTATTATCTGGAGAATATGGATCTGATGCCCAGCAATCTGCTGACTCGCATGCTGATTGGTGTGGGTGAACGCGGGGCTGCCCAGATTAAATTCTGCGGTAGTGGGGTGCACATGTGCACATACGATACCGATGGCCGGAAGTATGGCTGCCATATGTTCACCCCGCTGGTGCTGAGTGAGCGGGCACTCCCTCTGGATGAGTTTGATGGTTGGGATGACGGTGAGAAACTGTCCGATTCCGAGTGCTCCGGTTGCGGCATGGCTCGTTGGTGCCCGACCTGCATAGGTTTCAACATGCTGACCCGTGGAGATGTGACCAGACGAGACCGCCGCTGGTGTGCCATGATAGCGGTGCAGGCTATAGTCAGCTGCGAGTATCAGCTGGAAGTGTTTTCCAGATTGGTGGCCCAAAACGAGCTTAACGAGGAAGGCGCCAAAGTGCTGACTGCTGCGCTTTCTGCTTACGAGTATCTCAAGACTGTGGACTATCGTAAGCCCTTCCCGCAATAATCTGAACTCATGAGGCGCTTAACGTCTCTCGAAACTCTTACTACCCTACCCGAAATATAAACAAAATAACAAAAACTGAAATTATGAATATTGATCCTCAATTACTGAACGAGCTCCGCGATGCCGTGAAGAAGTATGAAGCTTCCCATGGACACGTGGAATTTGAAGTACCTCAGTCAACAAACTGCTGGGGGTGCGGCTATTCCTGTATGGGTAGCTGCATAGGTACCTGCCTGGCAGGCTGCTATACATCCTGCGCGTACTCTTGCTTGAGTTGCGTTGGTTCTTGCGTGGGAAGCTGCTACTGGGTTGCCTATTTAAGATAAACGCCTGGTAATCTGATTCTGCAGTAGTCATTATTGTTGTCAGGAACGTCAATATGCGGCTTTGAAGTCTCACGAAGCGCTGGCAAGATGATTGACCTGTGCCTCACCTACTGGAAATATGCCCGGCGGCGGTTCGGGGTAGTTTGCCTGCCTGTTGCAGTCAAACTCTCTGAAATCGGCGTGCCGGTGCTTTTCGGCTTGTTGATTTCCGAATTATCTCGTCGGGAAACCGGGGATTGGACGGGAGGCGTGGGGTATTTTATTGCGATTGCCGTGTTGCATGCGCTGAATTTGCTGCTCGATTACATGCTGGAGCTTTTGAAAGCACGTGAACGAGTGGATTACGCGGTTCAGCTCAAAAAACTTGCGATGTCACGGTTGCTGTTCATGACATCTCAGAAGCGGGAAGAACGCACCGTTGCAGAGTGGGGGCAGCGTATCTCCGGTGATACCCAGATGGTGGCGGATAGCGCCAGCAGCGCGGTGTTGCAATTGGGGAGCGCCATGTGGATGCTGGTTCTGACTGCGGCCATTGTGTCGGTTCTGGCGCCTGCTTTCCTGGTGCTCATGCTTCTGCTGGCAGGGGTGTTTTACCTGATATGGCGGAGAAACCGCTACTCATTGATGGAAACAGCCACTACGCAGCGAGAAACGGCATACAGAGAAAGCTCGTTGACTTATGATATGGTATCAGCGGCTTCGCTGCTACCTATCTACCGGGCTGTGTCTCGTTTGTTGCAACGCTATGATGTGGCGGTTGAGCAAACCGGCGCTGCGGATGTCGGTTATGCCCGGAACAGCACGGCGTACTCTACCCAGATCAAATGTGCATTGCTGCTGGCAAATGTGCTGGGCCTGGCCACAGGCGTAGCTCTGTATGTCTGCGGTATGCTGGATATTGGCTCTGTGGTGACATTCAGCATGTTGATGGGGCTGGTTGCCGGGCACATGGGGCAGCTGGTTTTCGTGATTCCGGTGTTGAACCGGGGGCTCGAAAGCTATCAATCTTTGCGGCAGGTGTTCGGCTCATTTGACTGGTCTGCCGGGAGCTCCTGTACGGAAGAACCCGCAACCGCCGGTGAACATCCATCTCTTGCGGTGCAGACTCATCATTTGGAGTTCTCCTATGCGAACAGACCCTGGCCGATATTTGACAAGCTTGACTGGCAGGTGGAACACCGTTCATACGTTTCCATCCTCGGTGGAAACGGTGTGGGTAAGAGCACATTGATAAAGTTGCTTCTGGGTATTCTGGAGCCGGAAAAAGGGTGCGTGAATCGCTTTTTTTTCACTCCGGGGTATGTTGCCCAGCACACGGTTATTCTGAATGCAAGCCTGTGGGATAACGTCACTCTCTGTGATTCCTCCGCAGACCCGGATAAAGTCCGGCAGGTGATTCAGATTGCCATGCTGGAGCCCCTGGCGACTCGTCTGGGCGGACTCCATGCACCGGTGTGCCGGGAGAGACTTTCCGGCGGTGAGGTTCAACGTATCGGGGTGGCACGGGCTCTCATGCAAGCTCCTGATATTCTGATACTGGATGAAGTAACCAATAATCTCGATATCGTGTGCAAGGGGGAAGTGTTTCAGGTGTTACGCAAATTGAAGGGGAAATGCACCATCATTTCCGTTTCTCATGACATGGAAGCCCTGGCCGATTCAGATGCATGCTATCTGCTCAGGAACGGCTCCCTTTCGCTGATTGAGGGAGATAGTGCGCAACAGCGCCGCGAATCTGCGCTCAATTTAATGCAGGACTCATACCGATGATTATGTCAGACCATACAGCCCCGACCCGGGATATCGTGATAAACGGCATTGTGGATGACCGCCTAGCCGATGCATTACTGCGCGAATTACAGAGCGGTAATTACGACCGCGAAACTCATTTGCGTCTGTTTCTCAATTCATCCGGAGGAAGCATACCGATTGCCATGGCTATCGCGCGCATACTGCTCAGTTCATTCAATTGCATATCGACGTATAATCTCTCGACGGTTGATTCGGCTGCTATTATTATTTATCTGGCGGGAGCGCAGCGTTACAGCTGCTCAACGGCCAGATTTTTGTTCCATGCACCGGAAATTCAGTTGAACGGCTCCTATAATCAGCGTGCATTGACGGAATACATGACCGTTCTGCAATCGGATTCAGAGTCGGCCCTGCGTTACATGCATGAGCGCACAGAAATCCCGCTCCGGACCCTGGGGGCATTCATGCAGGAACAGCACATTTGCGATTGTGAACAGGCTTTGAACCTGGGCCTGGCCACGGGGCGCTGTGATGAACCGCAAACAAACGAACCTTGCTATTTGAGAATAACGTGCTGAAGCCCGTATTGCCTCAAAAAAACAGTCACCGAAAAGAGGATGCCTCAAAATTGCGGTCACCGAAACTTTAGCCAATAATTGACCCAAAAACAAGGCAAATCCACCATTTTGGGGCAGAAAAATTCGCCGGAAGGGGGTGGAAAACTCATAAAATGCTCTCGGGTTTCATGAGGCTGAAGAGCTTTTTTAGGGATTTTTGGATATTTTCCTGTAATTCGATGGGGTCGAGTGATTCTTTCAGAGACACAAGGTTTCTTTTCCTTGCCCCGTCTTTCATTTGTTCCATGACTCTTTCGTACGGAGTGCGTGCTTTGTCGTATTTCTTTTTTTGCCTGTGACTCGGTTTCGTTGCTTTGATACTAACCTTGTGCTGGCTATGAAAAAATTGGTGAGAAGATTATGATAGAGATATACCTGGTTGAGCAAGAATACGCATTGCTCATTGTCTATTCTCTCGTAGCCTATTAATTCTCTCACTTTGTGACGATTGCGTTCTTCTGCACGAGCGTGATCATTCTTTTTGTACGGTCGGGAACGAGTCAGTTTACACCTCTTGTACCTCTCTTTGAACATCCTGTTTCCGGTGTTGCATTAACCCTTGCTTCAGTTTCCGGCTTGTCTGCCACTGCAGCACAAGGCAGCAGCGTATCGATTTACTCTGCAGAAAACGACTTTGAACTTGCGATGAAATACATAGATGAGAATAACATCGACGAAGGAGTCAAATATCTTCGCAAAGCTGCAAATCAAGGGTATGACAAGGCTCAGCATGATCTGGGAACATGCTACATGAACGGCATAGGCGTGATAAGGGATACCGCTGAGGCTGAGAAATGGTTTAGACTTGAAGCCGCGCAACGTAAAATAAATGCTATCAAAGAGTTTAACAATCGATAAACAGTCGCATAACCACATGTGATCTGAAGATTATCTGAAAGTGTAGCGCATTAATAAAAAAACAGGACAAAGTATGCCTGGCATATGTCCAACCTTTTCTCATTCATCCGAATCCATCTGATGAGCTACATAGATTTGCGGACTTCGATGAATCAGTAGGTAACCAAGGCGAATTCTCCCCCGAAATTGACTTGAACTTGGTTATAGGTGGTGACTTCGAGAAAGCACCTTTTGGGACAGTATTGGATTTATCGGACTTGTGTTCTTACGAAAAAAATCTTTGAGGCACACGCAGTCAGCCCCCTAATTCACACTGGTTTACTTTTAATTATTGACATAATAGAAGGACTTTAGTAGACTTTTGCATATGAAACTGCGCAAGTATTTCATGACCATGGCGATGGCTCTTGCAGCCCTGATGTTATCACCCGTGCATGCTCAGGATGATATCCTCGATGAAACTGCCGCTGAAGAAACAGTGGGAGCAGACGATGATGAGGACGAGGGTAAGAGCAAGAAGAAAAAGAAGAAGAAGGGTAAGAAAAAGTCCAAAGCCAAAGAAGGAAAGAAAGATAAGCAAAAAGACAAAGCTGACGACGCTGAGGCTTCAGGCGAGGCTGCGGTGCCGGCAGCTCTCGGAAAGTTCAAGCAGCTGGCCAGCAAACCGAATCTGAAGGCAGAGTACTTCATTTACCTTTATTCCGCCAGCTGGTGCGGTTATTGCAAGCAGAGTATGCCGGTCGCCGTCGATGCATATAAGAAAATCAAGCCCAGCCGTAAGGTTGAAATGATTGTCATCTGCGGCGATAAGTCCGAAAAGGAATGTAAGGACTACATGAAATCCATGAAGGCGAAGATGCCTTGCATATGGTTTGAGCAGCTGAAGGCTACAAAATTCCAGGGTCTTCCCGGTTGCGGCATGCCCGGATTCCCTGCTGTGGCAATTGCCGACAAGAACGGAAAGCATGTTGCCAGCGGCGTGGGTGCTGCCCAGGTTCAGGAAATCATCAAGAACTGGAAAGCCCATACCATCGATCGCAAGTAGTACGTCAACATCCTTCTATCTCTCCGTTTTAACTTGCCAGTCAAGGTGCTGTTGTGTAGAATGGCATCATGACTGGCAAATCTTTTCTACTGCCCCTTTGTCTGGCTCTTGGAATGACTGTGGAATCAGTCCGGGCTGCTGGTGAACCTGCACCATATGGTCCCTTGCCTACTGAGCAGCAAGTTGAATGGCTGCGGCGGGAATGGTATGCCTTTGTACATTTCGGTCTGAACACCTACACTGACAGGGAATGGGGCTATGGTGATGAAAAGCCTGAGTTGTTCAACCCAGCCAATTTTGATGCAGATAAAATCGTTCGCACATTTAAGAAAGCGGGCATGAACGGGATGATTTACACCGCCAAGCACCATGATGGATTCTGCACCTGGCCCACCAAGTCCACAGGACACAATATCACCAAGTCGCCATGGAAAAAAGGCAAGGGGGACGTAGTGCGAGAGTTTGCCAACGCCTGCAAAAAACATAAGTTCGCTTTCGGTACCTATCTTTCACCATGGGACAGAAACTGTGCTGAGTACGGCCGCAAGGGATATCTCCGGGTTTATTACAAGCAGATTGAGGAGCTGCTGACGAATTATGGGCCGATATTCGAAATCTGGTTCGATGGCGCCATGGGCGGAGATGGCTACTATGGCGGTGCCCGTGAAAATCGCAACATCGGTAAGGCGGATACTTATTATAATTATACTCAGGTTGTCAGGAATATCCGCCGTCTGCAGAAAAACTGCATCATATGGGGCGCGGCCGGGCGTGGCGATGTCACATGGGCAGGCTCAGAAAAAGGTTTTGCCAGGCATTACCCCCTCTGGAATGCACAGGGCAAGAAATGGCTGTCGCTCGAGGCTGACACGCCTATCAATCACCGTGGCTGGTTCTGGCATCCCGGGCAGGGCGGCAATGTGAAAAGCCCTAAACACCTGATGCAGGTGTATCTTGCGAGTGTGGGCCGCGGTGCGAACCTGATTCTGAATCTTGCACCCAACCGCGATGGTCAGCTCGATGCCGCTGATGTGGCGTCGCTGGAGGCATTCGGCGCCATGCGTAAACAGATGCTTGCCAAGGATTACGCAAAGGGAGCCAAAGCCAAGATAAGCACCAGACATGGCAAGAAATACGGCGGAACCAATCTGACGGATGGTGACATAGAGTCCTACTGGTGCCCCGAGAAGGGTGATAAAAATCCCCGTGCTGTACTCTTCTTCGATAAGCCTGTCACGTTCGATATCATCCGGCTGCGTGAGCAGATTCGCCTTGGCCAACGAGTGGAGGCATTCCAGATAGATGCCTGGGTGGATGGCGATTGGAAGACTATTGTACACCCCGGCCAGCCAGGCGAAAAGGAAGATAATTTCGATGGTATACGTGGCGGCAAAGGTCACACTATCGGCAACCAGGTTCTCCGCTGGCTGCCTGAGCCGGTCACTGCGGAAAAAGTGCGTCTGAGCATTGTGCGCAGCAAGGCTGCACCCTGCATTTCGGAGTTTTCGCTTTTACGTATGCCGGGCGAAGTTCCTGTAGATGAAGCGGAAACAGAAGAGGTCGACGACGGAAGTCTTGACAGCTCCGGATGGAAGTTCAGCGGGAGCGGAGCCGATTCCATTGCTATGGCTTTCGATGGAAAGCCTGATACAATGTGGAAGTCAGACAACTCGCCGGCTCATATCGTCATCGATATGAAAAAGAAGCATACTGTGACCGGATTTGCCTACCTGCCTCGACAGGATGAAAAAACGGTGGACATGACTAGCCGGTATCGTTTAGAATTGAGCAGCGACGGCAAGAAGTGGGAAACGGCATCCGAGGGTGAGTTCGGTAATTTGCGAGCGAATCCGGTGGAGCAGGTGATTTCCTTCGATGAGCAGAAAGCCCGGTATATTCGTTTTACATCGACAGCCGCGCTGGATGGCAACGGTAGCAGTGCCGCTGAAATCAGGATTATGGGGAATTGATACGCAGTATGAGTCGCCGACGTCTATTCTGTGAGCTGGGGCCTTTTGCTTTCTGGTTATCCCGCCAGAAAGGAATATGGCTACGGCATTTGCACGATGTGTTCAGCGCAGCCCGATTCTGCAGAAGGCGGCAGACTGAGCCTTTGCCCATACTCGTGTTTCAACACGAGTCGCGTATACGCCGCAGGCTGGCCGGAGTAGACCCGGTATTACAGAATAACAAGGCGACTAATCTTGCCCTTGCGGCACCTCGTATTGATGGCGTTATCATTCGCCCGGGAGAAACCTTTTCCCTCTGGCGGCTGCTGGGGAATACGACCAGGAGAAAGGGGTATCTGCCCGGGCTGGTCATTGCCTGCGGTAAGCCACAGGCCGGAGAAGGCGGTGGTATGTGCCAGCTATCCAACCTTCTGCATTGGATGATCCTGCATTCGGATCTGACCATTACTGAGCACCATCACCACGACCGATTTGATCTTTTCCCTGATGATGGGCGACAAGTGCCCTTCGGCATGGGTACCAGCATTGTCTATAACTACCTGGATTATCGTGTCACTAATACGACTTCACGCAGTTACCAGTTTCGCTTGTGGGTGGACGGCGATTTCCTGCGCGGTGAATTAAGAGCTGATGATAACCTGCCATGCCGCTACAGAATCCGTATGGAAAATGAACGATTTGTTCAAGGAAAAGATGGTGTGTACCGGTCAGGAGAGGTATACAGGGACTTGCTTCGCCACGATGGGAAGATTCTTTCCTCTGAACTATTGCGACGGAACCGCGCTCTTGTCATGTATGACACTAGCGGGCTGAAGATTGAAGATGAGTGACGAGTAATAAAGCGAACGGCGATTTACCTTGCAATGGTGTGGTGCATTTGGTAGAATGTACCGCATCGCATATGAAGCACTCGTTTTATACTCTGCCCGTGATTGCGCTGGGTATGCTGCCTGCAGCATTGGCCGGCGAACGGGAAAGTTTTGATTTCGACTGGAAGTTCAAGTATTTCGGCAACAAGGAACCGGCTGGTTCTATCTCGCCGGCGCAGGCTTCTGCCAGTCAGCCCGGGCATGGTGCAGCATATGCGGTTGATGGTAACCCGGCTACGCGTTGGTGCGCACCGGATGGCAAGACTGGTTATAGCATCAAGGTAACACCCGGCACGAAAGCCAAGGTGAAAACCATCGAGGTGAAGTGGGAGAAAGCCAATAGTTTCGAAGTTGATACAGAAATTATTTCCGGCAAGGCTAAGCGAACCACAACAAAGGTACTCCAGAATGAAGATACCCTGCGCATCAATGTGGGGAATCGCCCGATTCGTTCGTTCAAGTTGAAGGTGACAAAGGGGACGAGTGAGTCTGTCTGGGCAAGCATTCGAGAGATAACTTTTCTGGATGCCGATGGTAATGCAATCGAACTGAAGCCGGGGCTTGCGGCGAAGGATTCCCCTGTTTCTGAGCAGTATGATGATGATGACTTCAAGCGGGTTCAACTTCCGCATGACTGGGCCATTTCCAGTCCCTTCCTGAAAGACAAGCCGAATGAAACAGGTAAGTTGCCGTGGGACGGTTGGGGCTGCTACCGCAAGACCTTTGTGCTGCCAGAGGATTTCGATGCTGAAAATGAACGCTACTATCTGGATTTCGACGGCGTCATGTCAAATCCAAAGGTGTATGTAAACGGCAGACTGGCAGGCGAGTGGGCTTATGGCTACAATTCATTCCGGGTAAATCTGACATCTCACCTCCGCCCCGGTAAGAATCTGGTGGCTGTAATGGCGAGTAATCTGCCGTTATCCACGCGCTGGTACCCGGGGGCTGGTATATACCGTCATGTGTGGCTGGAAAAGACCGGGCCGGTGCATCTGGCTCATTGGCCGGTCTATGTGACGACGCCGGAAATAGGTGATGATAAAGCTACAGTCTGTGTACACACACGCGTTGTCAATACCAGCAAGAAAAAATGCACCGTAACCATTAAGCAATCTGTGCGTAAAACTGAGGCATCGCCCGAGAAGATTACGCTTCAGCCCGGCGAAGAACGGGAGGTGGTGCAGGAATTGCAGCTGCGAAAGCCCCGTCTGTGGAGTTGTGAGAAGCCTAATCTTTATACGCTCAAGACAACCTTGTTGGCAGATGATGATACGGAGCTGGATTCGCATCAGACCCGCTTCGGCGTTCGCAGTATTGAATGGAATGCCGATGGCTTCTACCTGAATGGTAAACGAGTGCAGATTAAAGGTGTGTGCGAACACCACGACCTAGGGCCACTTGGAGCAGCTTTCCATACGCGCGGATACGAGCGTAAGATTGAGATTCTGAAAGAAATGGGGTGCAATTCCATACGCATGACCCATAATCCCCCCGCTCCAGAGGTTCTGGATTTGTGTGATAAACACGGCATTCTTGTCATCGATGAGCTTTTTGATATATGGGAAGCGCAGAAATACGACAAAGTGAACGGTTACCACATCTACTGGCCGAACTGGTGGAAAAAAGACGTGAAAAACTTCATGTTGCGCGACCGCAACCACCCCTGCATCATCGCATGGAGTGGCGGTAACGAAGTTCCTGAGCTTAATACGGCCCGCGGCAGAGAAGTGTCAAGCATGCTGCGGCAGGAAATCCGCGAATATGATACAACCCGCCCCTATACGGTGGGCAGTAATGCACCCGCCAGCGTCAGTAACGGTTTTGCTGAGACGGTAGACATTTTCGGCTTCAATTACAAACCCGACATGTATGCGGATTTCCGCATGCGACATCCGCAGCTGCCTGTATATGGTTCGGAAACGAACTCCTGTGTTGCCTCTCGCGATACATATTTCTTCCCCCTGGGGTGGAAGGTAGGCGATGGTGCGCGTTCGTTCCACGTGAGCTCCTATGGTCTTTCTGCGCCTGGCTGGGGAACCAGTCCGGATATTGAAATGAGTGCGCTTCAGCGTAATCCTCATGTAGCCGGTGAGTATGTCTGGACTGGCTTCGACTACTTAGGAGAACCTACTCCCTATAACCAGGACGCCTCCAATATCGGTAACTTTCACGGTGCCAGCGAGGCCGAGAAGAGGGCAGCCATGGAACAGCTGAGGGCCATGGGTAACAAGGCGCCCAGTCGCAGTTCCTATTTCGGCATTATTGACCTTGCCGGGTTCCCGAAAGATACCTATTATCTCTATCGCAGTCACTGGGCTCCGGAGAAAAAGACCTGCCATATTCTGCCGCATTGGAACTGGAAGGGGCGTGAGGGCCAGGCAACACCCGTGATGGTATACACCAGTGGTGACGAAGCTGAATTGTTCCTGAATGGCAAGAGCCAGGGCGTGCGGCGGCGCGGAGAAGGGGATTCCTATACACAGAAGCTGACGGTTGGTAAGAATGATTTCCGATTCGTGTGGGAAAATGTGGTCTATCAGCCCGGGACACTCGAAGTCCGAGTGAAAAAGGATGGAAAACCCTGGGCCAAAGCTACCCGCTCGACTACAGGCAAGGCCGTGGAGGTGGAAGCGGTAGCGGACCGCGACACCATCGCAGGAGATGGCCAGGACCTGTCATACATTTCCCTTTCGCTGGTAGACTCCAAGGGCAGGGTGGTTCCCACAGACTGCCGCGACGTGAGTTTCAGCATAACAGGTCCGGCAAAACTGGTGGGATTCTGTAACGGAAATCAAACAGACCACACCAGTATGGTGTCAAAGGATCAGAGATTCTTCAATGGGCGCATTGTGGCGGTTGTTCGTGGCAATCGTGAAAAATCCGGGACAGCGAAAGTGACTGTCAAAGCGAAGGGACTGCCGGAAGTCAGCGTGCCTATTACTGTAACAGACGAAACGAAATAATTTAAAATGACTCGTATAATCAACAATATATCCCGCTCGGGAGATGACCCTGCACCCCCTAAGTTCAAGGGGGGCCCCATGTTCATACTGGGAGTAGCTCTGCTGGGATTAGTGGCTATGTGCTTCATGGCCTGCTGGGTAGCGGATAATGCGTGGAATGCAGCATTCCGCATCATATGGCTGGTGCTTACGGCTATGGGATTATTGCTGCTGGCTTATATGTCGCGTCTGCCACAGATGCTGACTTTCCGGCGTATCCTGTTGCTCACGGTTATGGTGGCGGCACAGCTCCTTATCATGATAGGCGTGAATGCGCTGAAAGGAGTCATCCCCGGATTCACGCTCCAGGGGCAGGTGCTGCTCTGGTTGCCCTATGCTCTTGCTCCCACGGTGGTGGCTGTGATGATTGGTCGCCGGCTCGGTTCATTTGCAGCCCTTTGCTGCACTATTTTCGGCGTGGCGATGTTCCCGGACGGGACGGATTCGTCTATCATTCTGAATTACAGTGCAGTTTGCTTCGTGACAGGTACGGTGTGCGCCTTGGTTTCCGGTCGCGTGCATAAGCGAGAACAGATTCTACAGGCCGGTTTTGTGGCTAGCGCTCTGGTGTTTGCCTCTGTGTATCTTCTGTTAGGGCTGGATCTGGCCGGCACCCCTGATGAAGTTCCCCTGCGAGGCCTTAAAAACGGATTCCACCTCGGTGGCTTTACGAGCGAACTGGGGGTAACAGTGCTGGTGAACTTTGTACTGGCTGCCTTGGTGGGTGGTATGATGCCGGCTCTGGAAAGAGTATTCAATATATCTACCCCCATCACCTGGCTGGAGTGGGCTGATATGAACCATCCTCTGCTCAAGAAACTGCAGATTGCAGCCCCCGGCACGTTCCACCACTGCCTGGTTGTGCAGCGACTTGCCGAAGCCGGGGCGGAAGCCATTGGTGCAGATGTTACCCGAGCCGGCGTATGTGGTCTTTACCACGATATCGGCAAGATAAATAATCCCCAGTATTTTGCGGAAAATATACCTGACCCGAATAACTCGCCGCACGCAGATCTTACCCCGGAAGCCAGCGCCCGCATCATCACCGGCCATGTTACGGAAGGCGTGGAGCTGGCGGAGTCCTACGGACTCAATAATCGCATTGTGAATGTTATCCGCGAGCATCATGGCGTATCTACCGCTTATTTCTTCTACCGCAAAGCTCTGGATATGTATGAAGAGGAAAAGGGCAAGTTCGAGGAAGGGCTCATTGATACCTGCCCTCAGGAAGTCGATAAATCAATCTTCACATACAAAGGACCGATTCCTCAGACTCGCGAAAGTGGTATCGTAAGCATGGCAGACGCGGTGGAAAGTGCTACACGCTCGCTTCAGCACCCTACTGAAGAAGATATCCGCAACATGATTAATGGCATCTTCAAGGGGCGCATGCTCGATGGCCACCTGCAGGACTGCGATCTGACCCTCGGAGAAATCGAAAAATTGAAGGAGACTTTCTTTGCCACCATTCGCACCATGCATCATTCCCGCATTTCGTATCCGAAGCCAAAGTCAGATGATGCGACTGCAGCAGTCATTGCTATGCGAAAAACAGAAACCAAAGCAGGAAACTGATGAAGAAACATATACGCAGCATTTCCATGATAGTGGCCTTCCTGGTGGGAGGCCTCTTTCATAAGCAACTGGCTCCGCTGGGTGTCTTGCTGCCGGCCAGCGTGGCACTTATGCTCAGCATCACGTTCATGGGGATTGATACCGCCCGTCTCAAGCCCCGCCGCATGCATATATGGGTTCTCTCGGGGATTCAGCTCATCGGTATGGGTGGGTGGTGCATTGCGAAAATGCTGGGCTATCCGGTTCTTGCGGAGTCGCTTTTTTTCTGCGGCATAGCGCCAGTGGCTATCGCCGCCCCCGTCATTGTGAATCTGCTGAAGGGTGATGTAGAGTTTACTACGACGGCGATGGTGCTCAGCCAGATTGTGTTCGGGCTTCTTACACCATTGCTGATGCCCCTGGTGGTGCAGGTGGAGGGGTTCTGTTACTCTGAACTGGCCCTGGAGGTAGCTCTTCAGCTTGCTACAGTACTGGGTATCCCCGCGGCTGTGGCCATCGTCATGCGATGGCTCTACCCACCCTGCAAAGGATGGACTGCTAAATTACGTGACGTTTCTCTTGGTATCTGGATAATGAATCTGACCATTATTGCAGGGGTGGGAACTCAGCGCGTGCTGGAAATGCAGTTGAGCTGGTGGGACATGCTGCCGCTGGTACTGGGCTCGCTGCTGGTGTGTATAATTGGTTTTGTGGCAGGCTACCGACTCGGGGGCAGGGAACTGAAGCGCGAGTGCTCACAATGTCTGGGGCAGAAGAATACTATTCTTACCCTGTATATTGCCAGCCAATGGTATGTGCATCCCCTGGCTTACATAGGTCCCGCCTTTTATGTGTTTTTTCACAACATGGCCAATGCGCTTCAGATTGCGCTGGCTAACAGGGAAAAATCAAAATCATTGAAATAAGAAAAGCCGTCCGGGTCCTGTAAGCCAGATTCTGTCCACCCTGGTAGGTTGTGTGGTCATTTTTCTCTGCACTTGTTTCCAAGCGAGCCCTGCGTTTATAGCAGGGTGCAACTAATACCCGGGAATACAACGGGCAGGCGACCCTTTCCCTGTTTGTCTTGCATCGCGCGGGGTTTTCCGTGCCTCCGTCGTTACCTTCGGAGCGGTGGGCTCTTACCCCACCTTTTCACCCTTACCCCTTGCGGGGCGGTTTGTTTTCTGTGGCACTTTCCGGCCACCCGGCATTGACTCCGGGTGTCTCCTGCTTTCACAGGACACGCTGCCTTGTGATGTCCGGACTTTCCTCTACGGGACTGGTTACCCGCAGCGACCACCCGGACCCGGACGGCAGAGCTGAGATTACACCACTACCCCACACTTGGCAAGCCTAAACGCCCCATTTGTCTTGATTTTATGCGGTGGATGGCGTAGAATGATGCCTGTTATGAAGAAACGCGTGGTTATTCTCGGCTCTACCGGCAGTATCGGCACCAGTGCGCTTAAAGTGGCGCGCGATATTCCGGAACGCATGGAAGTGGTGGCTCTTGCCGCACACAGCAATGTGCAGAAGCTGGCCGAGCAGGCACGCGAATTCGGTGTGCAGCATGTGTGTATTTACGACAGCACCAAGGCTCTGGAGTTGCAGCGCATGCTTCCTGCAGGTGTTCAGGTTTATACAGGTCTTGACGGCCTGTGCGAGCTGGCCACATTGGATTCGGCTGATATGGTGCTGGTGTCGATTATCGGGACGGATGGCCTGAAGCCCACACTTGAAGCCATTGAGGCAGGTAAGGACCTTGCCATCGCATCGAAGGAAATCCTAGTGATGGCGGGAGAAGTCGTGATGAACCGAGCCAAAGAAAAAGGCATAAACGTGCTGCCTGTGGATAGTGAGCACAATGCTATCTACCAGTGTCTGCAAGGCAACCACGGAGGTGCAGGGCAGGTAAGCAGGCTGATTCTCACCGCCAGCGGCGGACCATTCCGCAATACCCCACGCGAGCAGCTGGCTGCCGTAACGCTGGAGCAGGCATTGAAGCACCCCACCTGGCAAATGGGTCGCAAGATAACTATCGACAGCGCTACAATGTTCAACAAGGGGCTGGAGATGATAGAAGCCCGCTGGCTCTTCGATATCCCCATGGAGCGAGTGGACGTTATTGTTCACCCGCAGAGCATTGTGCACTCGCTTGTCGAGTTTGTGGATGGCTCTATCCTTGCTCAGCTGAGCAGCAGCGATATGTGCTTCCCCATCCAGTACGCTGTAACCTGGCCGGACAGATTGCCCAACTCTCTGCCGCATCTTGACCTGGCTCAGATAGCAAGCCTGAAGTTCGAGGCTCCCCGATGGGAGGATTTCCCAGCTCTCACGCTGGCGCGCACAGCAGGCCTCACCGGAGGCACCATGCCGGCCATGTATAACGCTGCCAATGAAGTAGCCGTGCAGGCCTTCGTAGATGGCAAACTCTCATTCCCCGGCATCTGGGAAACCGTGGAGAAAGTGCTCTCCAACGCCCGTCCGCGCGACTACCGCGGCCAGCTGCCCATCATTCTGGAGGATGATGCCTGGGCCCGGGAAGAAGCTATGCGCCTACTGTAATCTCTCATGAAACAGCGATTATTCTATCTTTTCTATGCGCTGAAGGCATTCTGGTTCAGAATAAAAGGCCTCAAAACAGGTCGCCGTTGCATTATCAGCGGCTTTCCCGAATTCCGCTGTTGCAAAGGGGCATCTATTCATCTGGGGAACCATGTTGTGCTTCATTCGAAGCATAAATACAACACGCTGATTCGGCTCCCTGTTTCTATTTCAACTGTTGAGCCGGGAGCTCGCGTCGAATTGCATGACCATTGCGGTCTCAGCGGTTGCAAAATAGTGTGTGCAAATCACGTTTCGGTTGGCGAATATACAATTATCGGCCCGGATACAGTTATCTACGATTGTAAGGAGCACGAGTATTCTCCGGAAACCGGCTGGCTAGGGCGCACTAAGCGTACAGGAAAACCCATCATCATTGGTAAGCGTTGCTACATCGGCATGCGCTGCATCATTCTGAAAGGTGTTACGATAGGCGACAACTGCGTTATATCGGCAGGCACTGTTATTACAAAAGATGTGCCGGCAGGGCATCTGGCCCAGGGGAATCCGGCGGTTTACACTCCGCTGCCGGAGCGGCTTACCGCTTTGTGACCTTCAGATAAGTCTCCAGCGTTTTTTCTGCGGTTTTCTGCCAGGAGAAATCCTGGAGCCTCTTTTGCCCGGCGGCTTTTAATGCTGCCTGTTGTTCAGGCGATTGGACAGTTTGGCGTATGGTATGTGCCATTTCTTCAATGTCCAGGGGCTTGAAGTATAGCGCTCCTTTTGCTGCAATTTCCGGGAAACAACTGGCCTGAGCGCACAGGACGGGAGCCCCGCATTCATAGGCCTCCAGGATAGGAAGACCGAAGCCTTCATATTCTGAAGGATAGACAAAGGCCTGGGCCCGGTTATAAAGCACGGCAAGCTCCTCATCTGTAACCCAGCGTTGTTGGCAGCGATCTGCTATCCCCAGCTGGTGCAGTTGCGCCAGCTCTGATTCTGAGAAGGTTCCACCACCGGCGCAGATGAGATGCAGTTCCTTATCTTCGGATGCTACAATTGCAAAGGCTTCTGCAAAGCGAGCAAAATTCTTGTAGCCATTTCGGCCGCCCACGAATAGGACATAACGCCCCGGTATGTCAAGCTGAATCGAATCCGCATTCGGGGGGAGCCGGAGCGAGTTTCCATGGTGTATCACATCAATCTTATCTGGCGATATATTGAAGAGACGTACCAAATCATTCTTGGTGCATTCGGAAATTGCGATAATCCGATTCGCTCTCTGGGCATAAATTCGCTTTCTGGCGGATGATGGGTCAGATGCCGGGAAGCAGGATGAGAAGAGCTCGTGCGTCATATCATGAACCGTAATGACCAGCGGGGTCTGACCGATATAAGGCAGTAGCTCTACTGCATTATTATGCGTAGGGTGAATGATGTCATATTCCCGTCTGCGAAGTGCCTGAAGTCCTTGGTGGCGCAGCTCATGCCGACGTGCTTTTTCCTTGAGCGGAGTATGCGCCAGCAGCTGATGCATCATGCGTATATGAAGAGGCGCGGCGCATGTTTCTGCCGCAGTCTTTTCGAAGAATGATGCGTTTCTGAGATACTCGTTAATTGTTTCCCTGATGGGGATATGGACATCCACCCCTATGTTGGTCAAGCCCTCAGCTAATTCACATACATATCGTGATACCCCACTGAATTTGAGGAACCAGAACGCACGGGGATGCATGAAAACAGAGAGAGGTGAATTGGTCATGTCTTTGTATGTTTGAATGCGTGTTTGAACATTCGATACACGTGTAACAGGCTGGCAAAGGCGGGCATGGGCAGGCAGCGCATGGCGGAGAACATGCCTCGGTATCCGAGAGCTCTGGATATGAGGATTCTGTTCAGAATGCCCTTGCGCCAGAATGAACACAACAGCACACGTTTCTGCATTTCCTGCTCCATGGCGAGCATGAAAGACTCCGTGTGTCGAAGATTCCGCTCCCGGATATACGAGAGAAGTGCAGCCTGAAGTTCACACATGGGGATATGTGTGATATTATAGTATTTGTCATTGAATCGTTCCAGCCGCATGATGGCGTGGAAGCCCCGCTGGTTATCGTCTCCACCACGGCTCATGTTCCCACTGCCGTCACGCATGAAGACTGCAATACAATTAGGAATATGAACTCCAGTGCCGAGTATGGAAGCCCGGTAGAAGCAGGTCAGATCATCCACATAGTACCCCTGCTGGTGGAGAGGTCCGAACTCCCGGAACACATCCATATGCCAGGCTTTGTATGAGAGGTGACTAGAACGGAATGCTGTTTCCTGCAGCGAATGGGTTGATATGCTGGTCTCAATGAGCTCTGGTTGTTCTGCTCTGGTAGCAGTGGAGCGACTCCTGATGGCAGAATCCTCATCATTTGTGAAATGGACAACTCCGGTTGTCACATAGCGGGCTCTGGGATGCGCAGCTATTGCCTGACCAATCAAGGTACACCTGTCTATGGATGAATAATCATCATCATCAGCTCTAACAATCCAGTCGCTGGTAACAAACTGTACCGCGTGGTTTGTGTTTCCGGCCAGGTGGAGGTTCTTTGGTGTCTGGGTTACTACTACTCGGCGGTTGCCTTTGTAGGCGGCTACGCATTCTTTGATGATTTCGAAAGTGCGATCGGTGGAGCAGTCGTCTGAGAAAATGTATTCCAGCTCGCCCTCGTAGTCTTGCGCAAAGGCGCTTTCGATGGCTCCGCGGATGTACTTCTCCCGATTATGGGAGAGAAGCACGTAGGAGAGTTTCGGCAGGGAGGAGGGCATATAAACAAGAAAGAGCCGCCCCGGCTGGTGAGGCGGCTCTCTGTGTAAATGATTTAACCGTTTACACGGGCGAACTGCTTGAGGCGCAGACCATTCAGGTGAATGAAGCCGCTGGCATCATCCTGGTTGTAGTCTTCCTCGGTGTAATCAGCTTCCATGGTGGCCATGGCATAGCTGTACAGGCTGTTCGGGCTGCGGCGGCCGGCGTACATCACGTTGCCCTTGTAGAGCTTGAGACGCACCTCGCCATTCACCGTTTCCTGAGTCTTGGTCACGAGAGCCTGGATAGCCTCGCGCTCGGGAGCGAACCAGAAGCCATTGTACACCATGGCGGCATAGTCGGGGATGAGGGAATCGCGCACCTTCTGAGCCTCACGGTCCATGGTGATGGTTTCGATATCGCGGTGTGCAGCAAGAAGGATGGTACCACCAGGAGTCTCATAGATACCGCGGCTCTTCATGCCGACGAAACGGTTTTCAACGATATCCACACGGCCGATACCGTGCTTGCCACCCAGAGCATTCAGCACGAGCATGATGCCCAGCGGGTCGAGCAGGGTGTATCCGTCCTTCTCACCGATGGCGGTCGTACCCACCTCAGCCATGATTTCAGCCAGACCTTCTGTCTGCAGACCGATGATGTTGCCCTTTTCGAACAGACACTGCAGATACTGAGGAGTATCCGGAGCGTCTTCGGGTGCGGTGGAAAGCACATACATGCCGCGGTCTTCTTCCTTGGTGGCATCGTACCAGGTATCTTCAAGAATGCCGGCCTCGTAGGATATGTGCAGCAGGTTGCGGTCCATGGAGTAGGGCTTCTTCATGCTCTGACGAATCGGAATGCCGTGCTCCTCTGCGTACTTGATCATCTCTGCACGGCCGGGGAACTGGTCACGCCATTCCTTCATGCGCCACGGGGCAATCACCTTGAGCTGGGGAGCGAGAGCGTTGATGGAAAGCTCGAAACGAACCTGGTCGTTGCCTTTACCGGTAGCACCGTGGGCAATGGCATCAGCCCCTTCAGCGATGGCGACATCCACCATGGCCTTGGAGATGCAGGGACGGGCAATGGAGGTGCCCAGCAGGTAGCGGCCTTCATACACCGCATTGGCCTGGAACATGGGGAAAATGTAGTTGGCTGCAAAATCAGCCTTCAGGTCGCCGATGATGCACTTGGAAGCACCTGTGGCCAGGGCTTTCTCAATAACGCCATCGAGCTCCTCAGCCTGGCCTACGTCTGCGCAGTAGGCAATGATTTCGGCATTATACTTTTCCTTGAGCCACACCAGGAGCACGGATGTGTCAAGACCACCGGAGTATGCAAGAACGATTTTCATTTTCTCATCTCAGCGCGCAGCGGTTGCATCTGCGCACGCGGGCATTATACAACGCCTGAGCTCGTGATAAAAGCAAAATGTGCTGCATTGACACAGTTTAGCCGTTATTTACCGCGAGCAATGCGGCGCAATGCTACACCGGCGAGCAAGATGGGAACCAACCCCATGATGAAAAGGTACACGCCATTTCTCATGACGGTTGAAATGGAGTTTTCATCCGTTTCATGATCCTGCTGACCGAATGTTCTGGGCTGTCTTGGTGAAAGGAAGAAGCCACGATACTCATTAGAACGCAGGTCCTTGCGTGCTGTTTTTACGCCTTCCGTCATAGTGGTCAGCTTGCGGTTGGAGAAAAAGAACTCAGCAGGCTGGTCGTGATTAGTTATAGTGCGTTGATCCTGATCTTCGAGGATTTGTTCAAGATATTCCTCATCTCGAATATTGGCGGCCTTGTTTACTCTTCGAAGAATTTCCTTAGCCTCATGAACATTGGCTGCCATTCCATTGAAAGCCAGAGCCGTGCGTTGAATGAACCGCAATTCATCTGTCGATCCGCTTTCCTTGAGCTGTTCTCGTAATTCATTTACCCTATTGGTCTGTAAATCCCATAGGTTACGGGTAGTCTGAACGACAAAAAGCATTTCAAAGGCATAGCGGAGCGGGCAGAACTCGGCAATCAATGGGACCGGTTTGCTGGTGATTTCGTGTGTAAATTCATCCTGATACGCCACGCGGTGACGCAGATTGGAAAGTTTTTTGTCAATGGCGGCGGGAATCAGCCCATCCGGTATCCGGGGACTGAACTCATTCATTTCTTCAAACCTTACCAGGGCTCCAGCCAGCAGAATTTGTGGCACAAGGAGCAGAGGCACGATATTAAGAGCTGTGCGATCCTGCCTTACAAAAGCGGAGACCATAAGGGACAGGGCAATGCCGATAAAGGCCGTAAGCAACATAACCCCGAAATGATCCCAGAACATGTAGTGAATCCCCAGAATGGCATTACCGACCAGCAGGTAGAGCGCACATTGTATGCCTGCTATACCGGTAAGCACCAGAACCTTGGCGGCCAGATACCCACCGGTGAACAGCTTATAGTTACTTTCGCGACGCAGCAGTGGTCGGTCACGAAGGATTTCACAGGCTGCATCAGTGAGCCCGAAAAACATAGCCAGCACCAGCGACAGGAACAGGTACTCTGTGATGTGCAGAGATTTATAAAAGGTGTACGGCGTGTCGGATGAGGCTCGTAATGTTCCGGCAATCAGGGCAGCAAGAACCGGTCCTTCCAGCAGCATGGCATAAAGACCGAGTCGGCTGCGCACGCGCGCCAGAAGAGTCCGCGTAACCCACAACTGGAAAAGGCGCCATAATTCGAGAGGTGTGCGTGGCTGAGGACGCGGAATGGCGCGGGGGGAATTGTCGGAGTCGATAAGTGCGGGCTCATTGTTTTTCTTGATGTAGGAATGCTTCTCAAAGCGTTCCTGCCACAAATTCGGGTTTTCGCGCAAGCGACTTCCTACACGGCGGAACGGAGCATCCAGAACTTCAAAAACATAGTCTGCACCACCTGCGGAAATCGCTTCCCGGGGGATACGCAGCTGCATTTCCCGGGCTGCGCTGCGGAAGTATTCACCCATCTCCTGCGGGGTTCCCCAGAAAGCCATCTGGCCATGCGCGTCGAGAACCATGACCTTTTTGAAATGGTTGAGGAGTGTTTGGGCCGGTCGGTGCAGAGTACAGATGAGAATACGGCTTTCTGCCATATTTTCCAGCGTTTCGATAACGTGTTCGGCATCCGCTGAAGATAAACCACTGATGGGCTCGTCTATGAGGAATACCTCCGATGTACCGGTAAGATCCAACCCCAGATTCAAACGCGTTCTTTCTCCATCGGAGATGGTACGCTCACCAGCGCGCCCCACCGGGCGGTCGGCCAGATGACTGATGCCCACGAAATTAAGCACGGCCAGCACGCGCCTCAGGCGGTCAGCATGAGCAAGACGCGGACGTCGGGCAACTGAAGCCTGGTAAACGTGTTCACCCACGGTCATGGCCTCATCGAGAATATCTTCTCTGGGAATGAAGGCTATATGACGGCGCAGGTTAACCGAACGAGTAGTAAGCCGTTCATTATTATAGAAGATACTGCCGAACGATGGCTCCAGATGTCCGGCCAGCATGGAGAGCAGGGTGCTTTTACCGGAACCACTCGGGCCAAGAATGCACGCCATTTCCCCACGTTTAAGAGTAAAATCGATATTGTCAACCACGCGTCCGGCACGCACAAAATCGCGAGTCAGGCCACGCACGGTAAGTGAGGAAATAACGGTAGACTCCTCCTCCAGAACACCGCTGGAAAAACGACAGCGCAAAGATTGAACGCCGCTGAGGACAATAAGATCGCCATCCTGCAACGGCACATCTTCATTTTTGACAGCAACTCCGCCTACAGTTACTGAGTGTTTTTTACCCTCAAGCACTTTCACCGTGCCGGTGTTACTGCTCCGGGAGTAATTCACCTCGAGCACCACACCTGGCGCAAGTCCGGAGGTAAGCTTGAGCACATCCGGGCGGTTCATGTAGGGTAAGTTCGTAACCAGTACTTTGCGTTCACCCGGGTCTAACAGGAAACTACTCCCGGAGGTATCCATGTCCGCCAGACCTACGAAGGTGAATGCGCCTTGTCCTCGCACGTGGAACGGTGTGAAATATGAGCTGACTACAGTTTCGCCTACGGGCAGCTCCCGTCCGTCGAGCACAAAACGAGCATCTTGTCTGAGAACTTCGATTTCCACCTGTAACCCTAGTGAAACCCTTGCCACGCAATTGCGCGGACGCTGTCGGTTCAGAGCCAGGCGGTCTCCCTCCACGGTCAGGTAATTCACCAGCTTCACCCCCGTGTAGCAGAACTGCAGCAGAGACACGATGGTGCGGTAGTTGAAATAGCAGGAATTCAGTTCAACAGTCTGTCTGGAAGAAAGCGGCAGAACCCCGCCTTTACCAAGCGTCTGGCCGCGAACCGAAACGGGTTCGTCGGAATCGTTTACAATGAGCAGGAAATTAACGCAGCGGATTGCCCGGAATGATATATTCTTTTCTTCTTCGGGGAGAATGAGCGTATTTTTGCCTGGGGTCGTTGCAAAGCGAATGCTTTCCAAGGGGCTGGGAATCAAAGCCCCGGGATCATGCACGAGATTCTCGAGCATGGCGGCAGCTCCAGGCAGGTTCAACCCGCAGGTCACCTCCTCAAACAGTGTGGGTGATGTCAAGTCGCCGCCTATGCGCAGAAGAAGAGCGTATACTTCCAGCGCCAGCGATATTCTTTCTTCCTCGGTGCGACCTGAGGCTGCCAGAGCGAGCGTAGCCTGGAGTGGGTATGCTGCTTCGTAGGCGCTCTGAAAGCGCTCGGCCAGCCAGATGTGCTCCACATTCGGGAAATCGTGGCGGAGAATATCCATGGCCGTATCGAGTTTATCTACTCCGATATCAACCACCTGGCACATGATGGATGCAAACAAATCTGCAATGGTACCGGCATGTGCGCGCCTTGATTCATCGCGCGCAGCTATACGGTGCGGCACCGTATTGAGCAGAGATGCCAACCTACTGCGCCAGCGGAGGAATCTCCGTCGACCTGAACTCAGCAAATACGAAAAGTGCTTGCTTATTTTACGGGTTGACATGTGGCAGGCTTACTCACTTTTGCCGCATCCTGGGCATTTAAGCTCCCATCCGGGGAAGTTCCATTTATGGGGAAAATCGCGGCACTGCTGGGGTTTAACCGGTTGAATCCGGCATGTGTTATCGGCTTGCAGCATAATGCAGGCACCATCCGGCGCGTCAATGAGGGAAAGCCCCCTGCGGTTTCTTTGTAAATGGCATAGCTCGTTGATAAAATCAACTTCTTCCATACCCAGAAAGGCAGAAATTGCGGTGATGTCTTCGTTTGTAAGGCAGACATTCCCCTCCCACCGACAGCAAGCTCCGCAACGCTGACATGCGTGAACTATGCCACTTGCTTCAGATGTAGTCTCGCTCATATTTCCCAGGGTTTACGCGTTGATGTGGTGATATGCGGAGGACGCACATATATAGGTTCCGCCGGTTTGTTTGCAAGAACTGATCTCTGATTGCCATCCAGATTCAGCCATGTGTTCACCAACCCTTCCGCAGTGGGCACAAGATTTTCCCTTGCTACCGGGTTTACGCCCCGGGCGGCCAACACGCCGACCTTCTCAACAGTATAAATCGGATTCGTGAGGGTAAGCAACTCTTCAGTTGACAACACATTGATACTGCCATCGGGGTGCCGGACAGTCCAGCCGCCGCGCCTCGCATCAGCAACCACACAGGCATTTTCTCCTGCCAGCTGAGCCCAGGATTCTACCGCCACAAGTCTGGCTGACGTGACCGTGGAAATGCCGACCCCGGCAGCAAGTGCTACACGCACCCCGCCATAGCTTCCCGGGCCTGCGCCTACGAGTATATAATCCAGCGATTCTTCCGGCGGCAGAGTATCAAGAGCCTGCTGAAGTGCAGGGAAGAGATGCGCATCATGATTACGCTCAGCCATCCAGTCAGAGCAAAAGACAGTCTGGCCGTGCACACTCAAACAAAGGGAAGCCTGTGAAACTGACGTCTCTATAGCAAGGATATTCATGCCAATGTGAGCTGCGCTGTGGTCCACTTACCTCGCGATACGGTTTTCTGCACGCAAAGTCCCGCAGTCTCTGCAGCGGCCAGGGTTTCCTGAGCCTGAGAGTTCAGAATACCGGAGATGATGAGTATGCCATCCGGCTTCATGGCTTTCACTAAACGCGGGAAAGCTTTCTGCAGGACGGTTGAGAACAAATTGGCCAGTACCACATCTGCGCGTTGTTCACTTGAAGGATTCCACTCAAACACATCTGCCTGGAAAAGCTCCAGATTTTCGGCTCCACCATTGCGTTCAATGTTTCTCCCCGCAACCTCTACGGCCACCGGGTCAAAATCAAAGCTCAGAGCACTTGCTGCACCCAGACGCAGCCCGGCCAGCGCCAACACACCAGTGCCGCAGCCGATGTCGGTCAGAGTCCAGCTTCCAGCGGGCAGACTCCTCACGTGGTCGCAAAGCATGCGCAGGCAGGTTGATGTGGTAGCGTGGTTTCCTGTGCCGAAAGCGCGTTCTGCAGGGAACGTAAGTACGATTCGCTTCGGATAGCGAGCCTGCAGATCTGCCAGTACAGCAGGTTCAGAAGAAGCTGAAATAACCAGCTTATCGCGAATGATAAGCGGCGGTGTATTTTCAGGCGCTGTTGCAGCAACCCAGTCAGTTGTGCTTAATTCCTCAACACTTCCTCCATAACAGGCCTGAAGCACGAGTGCTTCTTCTGCATTCTCTGTATATATATCAATGTTAAGTCGTTCGGCATGAAATCCCTCGGAGAAAACTGCTCCGGGAATGCCGCCAACTCTTTGCTGCCATTCATCTTCTTTTGCTTTTGCAACAGATTTTTTCCAGACCCACATAAAATTATTTAGTTACATATCTAAGAAGTCACCTGCAAGTGACTGAGCATCTTCATAGGAAAGTATGAATAACTGACCGGTTTCGACCACGCGGCCATAGAAGAAAGGCTTATCAGATTCGTAATTGGCGGGAGCTATCTGCAATGTGCGAGACTGAGGAATTGTTTTCCGTTCCATTGTTGCCAAAGAACGCAGGATGTCAGCATCTGAACCATTTTCCTCCAGCATGCCTTCAGGGGTATCCGTTATCACGCCGGATTGTTCATCCTGCTCCACTACCGTTTCCTCAGCGTCAGAATAATCGGTAAGTTCCAGATCCAATCTGACACTGAATGCGGGGTTCTTCAGCGCAGCCAATGCATCTTCATCAGCAAAGTCGAGCCACTGAGAAACCTTCAGCTTCTGTAGACGGCGTATATAAAATCCTGCACGGTGAGGATTGATACGGGGTGTGATATCTTCCCCCTTTAACGTACCGGTCCACGTTTCGCCCATATATTCGTAATCGAGAACCAGCGGGGCCTGCTGGTAATCCAGAGTCAAGCGTCGCACGGCAGAAATCGGGAACTCAAGCAGTCCACGGTCTTTCCATTTTTCTGAGCGCAGAGAAAGCATACGGGTAAACCGGGTGCTGAGCTTGCAGATAGAAGTAGAACCGAGTTCGGTGCCGAACCATGCGCGTTTTCCGCTCTGCGGGTCAGTGAAACGCCTGAGTATAAAACGACGGGGCTGGCGGTCCTTTACCATGGGCAGGTCAAAACCAAACAAGGTAGCTCTCAGCATGCAGGGACGCGGCTGCAGGGTGAGGATGTAGTCCGGATTATCTAAGCCGAATTGTGCCAATAAATCCTGCATATTGGTGCCAGGTGCGGCATCTGCCACGATTTCCTCTACCGGAATATCACGTAATCCTTTCAGGAAGTTCTGAATCGTGCTGGACTCTGCCTTTTGATAACGATTCCCTGGCGTTGCAAACATCCAGGTGTCCTCCACTTTGCTTTCATCGTCGCCGGGAATCAGCAGGGCTCGAATACTGCCGCTGCCACGCGTGGTGCGCAGCGAAAAGCGCGCTATATCGCGATCATCCAAATCAGAAAAGCGCATAGAGCGCAGCTCATCCAACTCCAGGGGAATTTGCCCCACGTTTACTTGCTGACTAGCCATGCGCACCTGAGCCATGGCCTTCTGGGGCAACACGGGCAGCTCACACACGGCTTTGATGAATCGCGCATAACTCCCGCGGTGCTGTTCTTTTGAATCGGCCGGAAGAATGAAAACAACAGGACGGTCGTTTACTGTCGCGTAGCAGTACCTCTGACCATCCGCAGCGTGTGTAAAATCCTCATAAATGTTGAGCTCAAGAGGTTTATCGCCCCATTCGCCTTCCAGCTTGATGGTTGCGGTTATTTTCTCGGGTAAATCAACCTCAATTGCATTTTCCACCCGTATTGCTTTCAACGAGAGAAGATTATTGATTAATTGCGTGGTTTTGTCCTCATCAGCACCGGTAATGATCGGAGATGTGATGCTCCACGGAGTTTCAGCACTGATACGCTGCAGTTTGAGCGCATGAGCCTCGCCGAAATTGGTATTAATCGTAATCCGGCGAAGCAGCGTCGGGTCAAAGCGCAGAGGAGAGGGGTCACGGAGTGATTCCAGTCCGTCTTTGAATATACCCAGAATATTACCACTCACCACGTGGATTCGCTTATCGCGCCCATAGTAATTAGTCCGCAGGTAAGTAGTCGGGTATAAGGTTTCGCCATCACCTGCATCAGCAAGCCAAGGAGAGGTACTTCCGAGGGTATAGCGAGCAACAGTTGTAAGGCTGTCATCACCATCCGGACGCTTCAATGTTATGCGGTACGGAGATGTTTCCACGCCGAATTCTCGCATATTGCTGCGAGTGATATTGTTGAGCGGCAATGTGTCCACCAGCTTGGTGTTTGCCGTAAAGTTGAAAATGGCCTGCTGAACTGCAGGATTCAAGCGATCTTTAAACGGGCGTATAATCCACCAGGTGCCTTGTTCATCCTTTGCGCAGACGATTTCATCGTGCAGATCCTGAACTCGCATCCAGCAGACCTGATCCAGTAAAGCCACATTTTCTTTTGAAAACAGAGGCATACCCGGTTCAAAGCGATACCATCCGGTTATGCGCGCCAGATTGCCATCTATGGCCAGAAATGTAGCCAGAGTGACCGCGCCTGCAGCAAGCAGCGAGAGAATAACTGTGGGAAGGATTCTCATTGGAAACAACAGATTTTAATGGCGGCGTGTATTCCAGATAAAGAGAGCCATCAGGAACGCCATAAGCGGCATAATGAGCAGCGTCAGGTTTTCGATTGCGCTACGGGTGTGACGGTTCAGGTCAATCTTCATGGTCAGGTCCTGATTAGCACTCTTTCCACCATACTCAGGGCGACTGCTCATCCAGGCCCAGAGGGTGTGCATGTAGTCACGCTGCTCAGTTTTAGCATTTTCCTGGGAAAGCATATCCACGTTACCAAGAACCACCATGGTAGAGAGATTATTCGGGTCTTTCGGGTTCCCGCGGGTCACCGCAGCTTCAAGGCAAAGCGGGCCTTCGCGGTCTTCTCCCGGGGAGTAGGCAGGTTCAAGATCGCGGTGCGTTTCGCCGTAGTAGGCATCGGTGGTCATGAGCAAGGGATAAGTAGCCAGTTTCCGGAGAGCTGCTGCATTTTCATCTCCGTGTTCCAAGGTAAGCGACATGGATTGCCCCTCCACCAAGGTGGTGCCGTTCCAGAATGCCTTGGTACAATTGAGCCCTTTCGGGAACACAGCGCTGATATCGTAGTACGCACGCTTACGGTCCCGAAGCAGCACTCGGTCACGATTTGGCCGGATGCCTTGCTCTCGCAGGAATCTGTACAGACGCGGAAGCTTCTGGTCAACAGTCGGGTCGAGGGCTACGAAGAAAGCATTGCGACCATCGCGTTCCCAATATTCGCGCAATACTTCCATTTCCTTGTCTGTAAAATCAGTCTGGGGAGAAATAATGATGAGCCCCTCTGCATTGTCGGGCAATTTCTCGGTATTAGCAATATCAAGCCAGGAAAGCTGAATATTGAGAGAGTTGGTAATATTGCCGATGGACTCAAGCAGAGACTGGTCATCGCGGGAAACGCCGCCTTTACCTTCCACTACATACATGTGGCGCATTTCACCTTCAACCGCTTCAGTTACTGCACCACAAACCACTTCATCCATCATCAGAGCTACGGCGCGGCGGCTCTCATCGGGCAATACCTCGTATTTGATAAATGATGTACCTGGGCGTATACGCACGTGCTGGCGGTCACTGTGGCGCTCTTCGAAGGTCTTGATAGGCGCCTTGGGGTCTTTGCGGGCATCCACAATGCAGAGGTCCTGCTTGAACTCCACGCCATAAATCTGAGAAATCTCACGAGCACGATTAGGTTGGCGCATCGGGTCAAAACGCTCAATTTCAATTTTACCGTTACCATAACGCTCGTATTCTTCAAGAAGTGAATACATGCGATTATAGTTGGGTGTAGAGCGTTTAAACGCGAAGATAATACGGACCGGCGTCTCTCGCTTCTGAATACGATCGCTGCTCAGCACGTTGATGGTTCGGTCAGAAATCGTGTAGCGCTGGTCTTGCGAAAGGTCACGGCGTCCATACTCAAGGCAACCAATGTAATTGCAAGCGATTACAATGATAGCCAGCAGAACCAGGTTAATCCAGGCCAGCGGGTTGTACTTGGTCTTGCGGGCATCCGGATGCCACGTAAAAGGCTTTTTGCTCATATGGTGGAATGAAGGTAAAATATTGAATATCAGCGATGCCAGCGGCGATAATCCACTACTCGTTTAGTGAGTGCCAGCGTGAAAACGGCCAGAGTCACATACAAAACCAGAGGTCGGGTGTCTATAAGGCCACGTGAGAATGCGCTGATCTGCTCAGATATTGACATGTAATGGAACGCAGGTGCTGCAGGGAACTCGCCCCACAATTCGGGAACTCGGCCGAGGAAATAGTAGATGATAATGGAGCAGGTGCACACGATGCCTGCAATAATCTGACTGCGCGTCAGAGATGAGCAGAAAATCCCCAGCGCAATGAAGAAGCTTCCTGAGAGGGAAAGTATGGAAATCGGGCCAATCCAGTCTGCCGGAGTGTAGGTAATGCGGCCTTCTGGCACAACATCATATCGCATGCTTGTGTACAGATTACCCAGGTCGCTCATCCAAGGATACAACAGCAGGGGAGTCCACAGAATGATATAGAAGAGCAGGGACGCAAAGTACTTACCAAGAATAATCTGCGTAGTGGTTACCGGTGCTGTCAGCAAGCCTTCCAGCGTGCCGTGGCTTTCTTCCTCTGCCAGTGTTCGCATGGTAATAAGCGGGAAGATGAATATAAAGAAGAACCAGAAGTTCACGTTGTCCAACATGTGGAACATCACGCTTTCTCCCGTGGCTTTACTCATGGTCTGAAGTGCAGCCTGCAACCAGAAACCTTGTAACCCCATGGCACATGCCAATATAACCCAGCCGAATGGTGTACACAGGTAGCTACGTAACTCTCGAACAAAAACGGTGCGGAGCGTCGCCAGCCAGCTGCGGGTGCGAAGAATCACTTTTTGTTTATCGTTTGCCATTTGAATAGAAAAGGTTAATCTTTACGAGTCATTTCGACGAACACATCTTCCAGACTGGGAATGTGACGATATATATGACGCATGGGGAACTGATGGGAGGCGATAATTGCGGCTGCTTTTTCTCGTGTATCAGTGCCGGGTTCTGCACGCACTATAACGTGGTGCCAGCCGCCGGGCAGGGGGTCTTCAACTATCACCTTCTTCACGGGTTCAAAGGCTTCCAGCTCTCTCACAACTGTGTCCAGATCTCCCTTGAACTCAATTGATACACGCCCAGCTGCACGAAGCCCGCGAGTAAGGTTTTCAGGCTTGTCATTCGCCTTAATCTGGCCCTGGTCAATAATTATAACCTTGTTACAAATCATTTCAACCTCGCTCAGAATGTGCGTGGAAAGAATCACGGTATGTTCCTCAGCCAGGGAGCGTACCAGTTCGCGAATCTGACGTATCTGGTTCGGGTCCAAACCATTGGTGGGTTCGTCCAGTATGAGCAAATCCGGATTTCCAAGCAAAGCATCTGCCAGCCCGACTCGCTGACGGTAGCCCTTTGACAGAGTGCTGATGAGATTCTTTCGCTTCGGATCCAGGCCGCAACGGTCAATAACCCAGCCTACTTGTTCTCGGACGGATTTTCCACATATGCCTTTCAGACGCGCGCGATACTCAAGATATTCGATAACGCGCAAGTCATCATAAAGCGGTACGTTCTCCGGCATGTAGCCCAAGTGGCGGCGAGCTTCCAGCGGCTGATCGATGATGTCGTAGCCCGCTATGCTTGCGGTTCCTGCTGTCGGCGGCAGATAACCGGTCAACATCTTCATGGTTGTTGTTTTTCCGGCGCCATTAGGACCGAGAAATCCAACAATCTCGCCTTTTTCAATTGTAAAACTAGCGTCTTTGACCGCCGTGAAGCGACCAAAAACTTTATGCAGATGCTCGACTGTCACCATACTCATAAGCGCCGAACATTCTACCATTTTTTTTCACCATTTCAAGACGATTCTTTGCCGCTGCCAAATACAGGTTGTTTATTCGGCATTACGCATATTATGCGTAGTTGTAAATATCTTTTTTTTCTTCCCTGTTGCCGGGATTCCTTCTTGACTCAGCCCAGAATGATGGAGTAGTATGGTCAAGCTATGGTCAAATGCACAATTACATATCAGGGCGGCCTTCATTGCTCGCTGGAACATGAGCCTTCAAAAGCAACAGTTGCAACAGATGCTCCGGTAGACAATCGCGGCAAAGGCGAATCGTTTTCCCCGACTGACCTGATGTGTTCAGCCATGGCAGCCTGCATGGAGACCATTATGGGCATCTACGCCGAAGACAACGGTCTTGATTTGAGCGGCACAGTTATTTCTGTCGGCAAAGTGATGAGCGCAAATCCGCGCCGCATTGCACGAATTGAAACGGAGATCAGCGTACCTCTGCCCGCCGGCAACCCGCACGAGAAAGCGTTGGAAGATTGCGTGCTGGGCAGCCCCGCTATGCGCAGTCTGCATCCGGATATCGAAGTCCCGATTACCTGGAACTGGGTAGGCTGAATATGAAGCGGCTGCAATACATATACTGCGCAGCGCCTCTCACAGTGGCCCTGAACGCAGTTCCGGGAATGCTGGACGGAACCTGGCGCATAGCTGCCGCTTTGGTGCTGGCTGTCGGTCTTTGGTCTGTCACATGGCTGCGTGTATATGCTAACAAGAAACTACGTCCTGAGTTTGCCATATTAGTTATGTTGCCTGGTCTGTGCTATCACGCCATCCAGGCAGCCGGTAGCGAATATATACAGGCCTTCAGCTCACCAGGCTTTCAGAACCTGAATTTCTTCCTTTGGGTAGCAGCCACCATAGTAACACTCCGGGCATTACTCCCTACACATCAGGAATACAGCGGACCAAGATCTCGCGATTCAGTATTTATTTTCATGACCATCATCACCATTGTCTATAATTTCAGCAGCTGGGCTGCAACTCATACCACTCTTTAATTTTATCTTGTCCTGCATATGAAACGAAATCTGTACCTACTCTCTATGGGATTAGTGCTCTGCTCATGCTCAGAGCGTTATGACGTTGTGACCGGGCACGCGCGTATCGTTACAAAATCTACACCTGTAGTAGAATACGCCACTGTTCCTGAACCGGAACCCGCTCAGGCTCCTCAGCCAGCCCCGGTTTCTCAGCCTGCTCCAGAGCCCATTCTGGTTGCCGAACCCGGAGCCGATTATGTTATTGAGTCTGTCAATGAGTCGGAAGAAAAATCTCCTGCCCCGGATTCCGGCGCGCTCGTATCACAGAATCAGCCGGTACTTGTAGAACCAGCCCCCATTCCACAGGAAAAACCTGTGCAGTCTGAACCCACGCCTGTTCGTTATCAGCCTGAAGCAGCAACGGTGATTCCTGCAGCAAAACCTGAGCAGCCTGCACCCGTTGTAAAACCTGCCGCCCCCACACCTGTGGTCGCACAGCCGCAGCCGGCAAACATTACTCCTCCCCCGGTTCGGCCCGCTGCACCAGTGATAAAACAGACACCCCCTGCCCCTGTGGTAACGCGAGTTTCTCCCGAAACGCCTGTTATTGTTACCAAGACACCGCCCGTGCAGGTTGCGACTCCTACGCCGAAGCCTCAACCGGTGAAAAAGCCTGTTGCCACGCCAGTTTCACAGCAACAGCCGCAGTACATCACACCCCAGATGCGCCCCGGTAAAAAATCCTATAATGTGATGCCCGGACAGAACCGTGGACTTCGCAGCAGGCGTAAACCTACCTACTACTATTAATCATCTATGGCGAAACAACGGTTAGACGTACTGGTCGCTCAGCAAGGACTCTGCGATTCACGTGAGCAGGCTCAAAGACTTATCCTGGCGGGAGAAGTCAGTGTCAAGGGTCAGGTTATCACTAAACCTGGAACCAAAGTAGACGACACACTGCCCATCACAGTGAAAAACAAGCCCCGGTACGTCAGCCGCGGTGGCCTCAAACTGGAAGGCGCATTAAATGCCTTTCCCGTAAAGGCAGAAGGTAAAATATGCCTCGATATAGGTTCTTCTACGGGTGGTTTTACTGATTGCCTTCTCCAGAATGGAGCGACACGCGTCCATGCCGTTGACGTCGGTACCAATCAATTGGTCTGGAAGCTACGCAATGATCCCAGAGTCGTGGTAAAGGAACAGTTTAACGCCCGCTACATGACGCCCGCTGACCTCGGAGAAAAAGTGCAGCTTATCGTGAGTGATGTGTCATTCATATCACTGACCAAGATACTCCCTGCTGCATACGACTGCCTTGAGGATGGCGGCGACCTGCTCGTGCTTATCAAACCGCAATTCGAGCTCCAGCCTGAAGATATTGGACCGGGCGGCATTGTGCGTGACCCTGCGCTTCACCAGCGTGCTGTGGATAAAATCCGCGATTTCGTGGTCAATGAATTGCATAGGCAATGGTGCGGCGTCGCCGACTCCCCCATTACCGGTATGGAGGGCAATAAAGAATTCCTCGCCTGGCTTAGATAAAAATACGGAGTAGATTCCTGAATAAAATCACGTTCTTAACAGAAATCAACAGCGCTCATGCGCTTAAACAGATACAACCCAATATAACAAACCAATCAATTATGAAAAAGTTCGCACTTATTCTCGCACTGGCTGCAGTTGGCTGCGCTTCCGCTGCTATTACCATCCCTACCAGCAAGGCTGAGCTCAAGTCCACTATCGCCGCCAAGAAGGAGGCCGACAAGAAGGCAATGAACGACAAAGTTTCCGCTCAGAAAGCTGCTGCTGCAGCAAAGAAAGCAGCAGCTAAAAAAGCAATCAGCGATGCCGTAGCAGATAAAACTACCGGCGTGACAGACGCCGTGAAGGATGCAGAAGCAAAGCTTGCAGAAGGCAAAGCCAAGGTGGATGCTGCAAAGAAGGCCGCGGATGATATCAAGGCTGCCGTTGATTCTGCAAAATCCGGTGCCTCCGCTCCGCAGGTTGAGATTGAAAAGCCCGGCGTGGAACTCAACGAAAAGGGGCTGATGATCAAGAAGCCTTCCCTTAAATTGAAGTAATCTGTGCTGAAAGTATAAAATTACGCGCCCGGGAAATACAATTCCCGGGCGTTTTTCGTTATTATGCTTCACATCCGATGAGAAAAATGCTAGAATGAGCGCATGGCAAATAAACCCGTAGTACTTATCATCCGCGACGGCTGGGGCCGCAACCCGCAGGGCCCGGAAGCCGCCAATCAGACCGGCGATGCTACCGTTCTCGCCAAGACACCTTTCACCGACAAGCTGCTGGCCACCTGCCCGCATATGATGCTGGGTGCCTCCGGCCAGGATGTGGGCCTGCCTGATGGGCAGATGGGCAACTCCGAAGTAGGTCACCTGAATCTCGGAGCCGGTCGCGTTGTGTTCCAGGATTTGTGCCGCATCACCAATGCGATTAATGATGGCTCTCTGGCCAAGAATCCTGTGATTGTTGATGCATATGCCAAGGCCGCTGAAAGCCGCCTGCACCTCATGGGTCTCGTTTCCGATGGTGGTGTACACTCCCACATTGATCACCTCATTGGTCTCGTAAAGATTGCAGCCGAAGCCGGCGTGAAGGATATTTACATCCACGCCATCATGGATGGCCGCGATACCGACCCGAAGAGCGGTGCCGGTTTCCTGCAGCAGCTGCAGGATGCCATCGCCCCCTACGGTGCCAGAATCGCCACAGTGGTGGGTCGATTCTTCGCCATGGACCGTGACAAGCGCTGGGACCGCGTGCAGATTGGCTGGGATGCCATCGTGCTCGGTAAAGGTGAGGCCTGCACCTGCAGTCCTGCTGACTATGCCCGCAAGAGCTATGAAGCCGGCGTGACGGACGAGTTCATGAAGCCCGCCGTTTTCGTGGATGCCGAAACTCAGCGCGTACGCGATAACGACGTGGTGTACTTCTTCAATTTCCGCGCCGACCGCGCTCGCGAGCTCTCCCGCGCATTCATCTACGAGGACTTCGATGGTTTTGACCGCACGGTGCAGCCTAAGGTTCACTACGTGACCATGTCCGAATACGAGGCCTGCTATCCCACTCCGATTGTATTCGAGCAGGAGCAGCTCTCCAACATCCTTGGTGAAGTGATTGCTAATGCCGGCCTCAAGCAGCTGCGTATCGCCGAAACTGAAAAATACGCTCACGTAACCTTCTTCTTCAACGGCGGTGTCGAGACCCAGTTTGAAGGTGAAGATCGCATTCTCGTGCCCTCCCCCCGTGAGGTTGCTACTTACGACCTGAAGCCCCAGATGAGCGTGGGTGAAGTGGCTGATAAGTTCGTCGAAGCCATCGGCAACTACGACATCGCCATCATGAACTTCGCCAATCCCGACATGGTGGGTCACACCGGATATCTTGAAGCCGGTATTGCCGCTTGTGAGGCCGTGGACGCAGCTCTGGAAAAGAGCGTCACCAAGATTCTCGAGCTGGGCGGCTGCTGCCTTATCTGCGCTGACCATGGCAACTGCGAGAACATGCTGAACCCGGATGGCTCGCCCAATACCGCTCACACCACCAACCTGGTAGACCTCATCTACTGCGGTCCGGATCAGGACAGCATCACCCTGAGCGATGGTATTCTTGCCGACATCTCCCCCACCCTGCTGCACCTGCTCGGTATTGAGCAGCCCGCAGAAATGACGGGACATAGCCTGGTGAAGTAAATCTAATCTTATCCAGCAGAAAAGCCGCTCCTCTCATCTCTGAGGAGCGGCTTTATTTTATACGCACCGGGAGAGCATCAAAAAAAACAAGGACGAAGCCGCAGCCTCGCCCTTGTTTGAAATTGAGATTAAATCAGGAATCAGAATTCGCCACCGATACCGAGACGAACACCAATGTTGTACTGCTCTTCGGAAGCATCAGTATAGCTGGCACCGGAGAACGGAGAGGTGCCACCATTGAACATGACTGCGCCCACGACGTCGAGAGTCTCGGTAATAGCATAGCGCACGCCGGCCTCAAGGGTGTATACAACATTCATCATGTCGTCACCAGAGCTGACAGCGTGGTTATCGTCATAACCAGGGTAGTCGAGCATGGAAAGGCCAAGGCCGATACCGGCACCGGCAAAAGCGGAAAGCTTGTCGGTTACAGGTGTCTCATAACGATAGCCGGGCATGAACGTTAAATTGCGAAGCTCAATATCAGAATCTTCACCCTGAGCATAACCGAAGCGAAGCGTGAACTTGTGATTCTTGGAGATGGTGTAAATGCCGGTCAGATCAATACCGTAGGTATCAATGGAAGGAGACGGTATGTTCTTGTTGATATCAGTAAGGGCGTGGTTGTATACAACTGCGGCCTCCCATGCCCAAGGAGACTTGACGGAGGCGGAAAGGTCGGTCATATCAGACGGAGTGCCAGCATAGGCAGCACCGCTAAGCATGGCAAACGCGGCAACAATAGCAATCTTCTTCATAGTAAATGGTAATGATTTAGATGGTTACACCCTGTAAGGGCGGGAGATGCTAGCATAATCTTTCAGATTTGGCAAGTATAATAAAATCTCGCGGTGCTGTATTTCAGCACCGCGAGAGATAAAAATACGAATCAATCGCTGATATCAGTGCTTCTTGCAGAAGTCTTCGAGGCGATCAAGGCCTTCCTTGAGCACGTCAAGCGAGGTGCAGTAGGAAATGCGGATAGCATTGTCATTACCGAACGCAATGCCGGGAACAGCGGCCACCTTGTAGCGGTCGAGAAGTTTCTCGCAAAGCTCCAGAGAGTTCATGCCAAGCTCAGTTGTGTCAATGAAGAAGTAGAACGCACCCTTGGGTTCCACCACCTTGATCTTAGGCATGGCAGAGAGTCGGCTGTAAACATACTGGCGGCGGAAGTCATATTCCTCGCGCAGGTCAGAAATGAAGCTCTGGTCACCGGTAAGAGCCTCAATGGCACCATACTGGCAGAAGGTGGTAGCGTTAGAAGCGGTGTGATCCTGAATGAGCTTGATGTACTTGGCGATGTGCTCAGGAGCAGCGGAGTAACCAAGACGCCAGCCGGTCATGGCATAACCCTTGGAGAAACCGTTGATGGTGATGGTGAGATTGTAGATATCCTCGCTCAGAGAAGCCATGGACACATGCTTGGTGTCGCCGTACACAAGGTGCTCGTAAATTTCATCGGCAATGATGAGGATATCCTCGTCCACTGCAATCTGGCCGAGAGCACGCAGTTCCTCTTCCGTGTAGACGGTACCGGTCGGGTTGTGCGGAGTGGTCAGGATAATCATCTTGGTGCGGGGAGTCATGGCGTTCTCAAACTCCTCGGGCGTAATCTTCCAACCGTTCTCAGCCTTGGTCTCAACCAGCACGGGCGTACCGCCGCAAAGCTCGACCATGGAGGGGTAGCTCACCCAGTAGGGAGAGGGAATGATGACTTCATCACCATCGGAAATGGTAGCGCGGAGAGCTGTATACACAGCAGGCTTGGCACCGCTGCACACACAAATCTGGTTGATGTCGTAGGTCAGGCCGTTATCGCGCTGCAGCTTATCGGCAATAGCCTGGCGGAGCTGCGGCAGACCCACGGAAGGAGTGTACTTGGTGGCACCGTTGTTAAGTGCTTCGATGGCAGCCTTCTTGATGTTTTCGGGGGTGTCCTTATCGGGCTCGCCACCGGCAAGACCATAGACCTGCTCGCCGCGGGCCTTCATCTCCTTAGCCTTGTTGGTCACAGCCAACGTAAGGGACGGAGACAGGGAAACTGCATAATCAGAAATGAAATCCATTGTTGTGAAAAAGCGGTTAAATTAGTACACAGGACATGCGCTTCGGTACGCAACGCACACCGTGGGAGAGTTTACCCCCGGCATCCGCCTTTGGCAAGTATAAAATAGACGCGTGACACGCTTTCCCATAATTCCGCCTTGATTTTCTGCAGAAGATTTGTACAATGCAGGCTCATCATGTTGGCCATATTGCAGAGTATCAGCGCGTGGTTATCTCGTTATACATCTCCCTTTGTCATTGCTGCGGCCGTGGCAGCGTTCGGTCTGCCGGAGCTTTTCACCTGGGTACAAGGTGATGTGCAGGCACTTGTACTGGGCTTCATCATGCTGACAATGGGAATGACCCTGAGACCTGCTGATTTCCGGATTCTGGCAGCTCGTCCGTGGGATATCGGCATCGGTACGCTGGCTCAGTTCTGTATCATGCCGCTGGTAGCCTGGGGCCTGGTGCATATTTTCGATTTACCACGGGGAATTGCCGCAGGTCTGATTCTGGTAGGCTGCTGCCCGGGAGGCGTGTCGAGTAATATCATGAGCTTTCTCTGCCGTGGAGATGTCCCCTTTTCCGTCGGCATGACTACTGCCTCCACCCTGCTTGCACCATTTCTGACGCCGCTGCTCATGCTGTGGCTGGCGGGAGAAAGCATCAATGTAGACGCAATGGGCATGTTCCGCAGCATTCTTTTCGTCACCATCCTTCCCGTGGGCATTGGTGCATTCTGCAATGGAAAGTGGGGCAGCAATGCCACCTACGCCGAGGTATGCAAAGTAATGCCCGGACTTTCTGTTATCGGGCTTGCCTGCATTGTGGGTGGAGTCACTGCAGCCAAAGGTGCCAGCTTCTTCACCAGCGGGGCTTTGATATTTGTAACAGTATTTCTCCACAATTCGCTTGGGTATTTCCTGGGATATATTACCGGGCGACTTGTCGGCATGAATCGCCCTAAGCGCCGCACGCTGAGCATAGAGGTCGGAATGCAGAATGCCGGGCTGGCAACAGTGCTGGCGGGGCGGCATTTCCCGGCCATGCCGGAGGCTGCTGTAGCCTCTGCCATATGCTGTGTCTGGCACAGCATTTCCGGTACCCTGCTGGCCGGAGTTTATAACCTGATTGACCGCTGGAGAAAGATATAGCAGACCTTCTCTTTTCTTGACTCTGCGCGGATTTCCCATTATAATACGCGCGATTAGGGGCGTCAATGAACAAGCAACTTTATATCTACGATTGTTTATCTGCCAAACTCCGGGCTTCAGATGGAAGTTTCATGACCATCGGCGCCGGTGAGAAGAATACGTTCTGCGTTCGTATGGCAGCGGAAAATGGTGGCTCTTTCGCACAGCGAGACAATACATGCCGTTTCTTTCCTCATGGTAAAGTAGCGCATTATTCATTGAATGGGGTGAGCATGAAGACAGATGTCATCATCCGCCCTGAGACCATGTATCTGTTCGTCCTCGAAGACGGGTGTTTTGTATGCTGGTATGGCAATGACGCATCGCGTCCGGATTTCAGCCAGTACGACCCGAATGTCTGGTGCCTTTATAATCCGGCTCAGGAGGAATGGTACGGTCCCTACGAACTATCTGATTTGCCACTGGTAGCACCTGAGCTGCCTGACGATGTGCTGGCGACCTTCCAGGGGCTGGAAAACTGTGCCTTTTATCTGAGAGACGTGCTGCGTGTAGCCAGTTTTGCGGGGAATACCGGCGGTGTGACTCCCGTGATTCCCGCAGAAACGCAGAGAGTGCATGAAGCTCTGCGCTGCCCATGCTGCTGGGAGTTTTTCAAGACTGAAGAAATCATGGCCATTGCGAGTCATCCGGATTTGCTGGGGGATTCTGTGCTGGGAGAAGACGCCATGCAGCGCTTTACACCCGAGGCGTATACCTCGAATGGTCTGCCGGTGGATGCATGCGGAGTGAGCTGCAGCGAATATGCCTGCCCGCACTGCCACAGCAAGCTGCCGCCATTCTTTGCAGATACGCAGCAGCATATCATTTCGCTGGTGGGGGTTCCTGCTGCAGGCAAGAGTTATTACCTGACTGCACTTGTTCATGAGCTTGAGACTTTGTTCCCCCGCGAGTTCGGCATGCCCTTCCGGGATGCGGATCCGGTAACGAATGAGCCGCTGAATGAAATGCGTATGCGCCTGTTTACTGCGCAAAGCCCGCAGGAAGCATACATAGCGAAGACACACATGCACGGCCGGCTATATCATAAAGTCTGGCGGCAGGGTGTTTTTGCCAACATGCCGCGGCCGTTCATCTACAATCTGAACAAAGGCTCGGAGACTCATTCCATAGTACTCTATGATAATGCCGGCGAGGATTTTCAGCCGGGTAGAGATTCCCTGCTCACGCCCGGCAGTCACCACATGAGCGTGGCATCAGCCATCCTGTTCCTGTTCGACCCGACGGCTAACCCGGGATTCCGCCAGCTGCTGCAGGAGAGCACAGATCCTCAATTGCGCAACAATATGTACCGGCCAGGTCGACAGGCTATGCTGCTGGCGGAATCTGAAATGCGACTCCGCACACGGCTGAATCTGCCGCCTTCGGAGAAAGTGGACACCCCCATGGCCATCATCATCGGTAAGAGTGACACATGGATTCACCTCCTCGGGCCGGAGTCGCTTCTGCCCGCTACGCGCAATGGCATGTTCATGTCGGAGCATGTGAATGTCAATTCCGCCCGCTTGCGGCAGTTTATCTTTAACGTAGCGCCGCATATCTGCACAAGCGCAGAAGCTATTTCATCGAATGTCCGGTATTTTGCCGCCAGTGCTCTGGGAGAATCACCGGTAGAATTCCTGGATGAAGCAAGCGGGGCCACGGTTATAGGGCCGGCATCAGGCGAGGTTCACCCCGTCCGGGTAACCGAGCCCCTGCTCTGGGCACTTCACAATGTGGCACCCTCTCTCATTCCCAGCTCGCAGAACTGAATATGTCCTACCAGCTGATTCACACAAGTGCCGCCACCCTGCTGGACTCTCAAAGCCCGGGGTATGGTACTGTGGCGAGAACAGAGCAAATGCCGCAGGCATTGTGTCACAAGCTGGGAGCACTCAGCGTATACCGCGAACCACGCGGAGGTCCTGCTACCAGAGGACCACAATTCAGCTACCACATCATCGAGCTGGGAGGAAAGAACTGGCACGTACTGAGTTGCGTCCAGCCAGCCGGAGCAGATTACAGCGGTCGCGCCTGCCTCATAGCTCACCACCTGGTGCTGAGCACACAGGAAGTCGAGTCTGCTATACAGAGTGAGGAACGCCCCACGCCAGCCGGAGTAGCTCTGGCGCTGCTGGAAAAAGGATTCTGGAAGAGCTCCTGGAAAGGATTGCCTTCTTTTATCAAGGATGAACCTGAAATCGCCCCCGGCGATTTACCCATAGCAGATACTCAGCAGACCTGGAAATTACTCACGGGGCACAAGGCTAATGCCAGAGCCTTCTTTACCCCTCCTTACGACCGGGATTGTCTCATATCTGTCACTCAGGGGCTGCCTGTGCAGCAGGTTCTGCTGTTGCTGCATGAAAGTGACTGGTTGACTCACACTCGCGGGTGGGGTGTTTCGTTCAGCACTGAAGCAGATGACGCAGATACCTTTACAGAAACGCTGCGTATGGTGTGCAGTAAGGAATCGCCCCTCATCCAGAGAGCCATCCGCACCGGGCATCCTGTGTTACCAATTGAACAAGGACTGGAAATCCCCTTACCTAAGCAGGAACCACCGGGCAGTTTACCACTGACTCCCGGTAAGACACCCCAGCAGGGAAATGGCATCGTGCGAGCTGTCGCCAGAAGTGTAACGCACTATCACTATACCGAAGAAGCCGACTGGCTTCTCTATGACGTGACAATACCACGGCGAAGAAGCGTCTGGGGGGCAGTTGCCGGATTAGGACTGCTTGCAACCGGATTCGCGGCAGGTGGTATCTATTTGAGCACCCTGACAGATTACCCGATTAACGGCAATTCAGTAACATCGTTCAGCAATACAGATGCCCGCACGCAAGTCGGAGTGCAGGAATTAACCGCCCTGCTCAGCCAGCCATATAACCATGATGAAACAGTACGCCTGATGAGGCGCATATCTGCTATACCCGAGGCACAACCGGAAGATTCTCTTCTGATTGAAAGCGCAGCCCTGCTTCTGGCGGCTCAGCAGCAAGGGGTGCAGCACACTAAAGTCATGAAGCGCCTGTGCGAATGCGCCAGGCTTCTGGGCGTGCGGGATACAGACCTGGTTTCCCTATATCTCAGAGAGGCAACGAACGGCATGCCGGTCGATGAGTGGCAGCAGCAATTTACCGGTGAACAGTACCTCAGCTGGCTAAACCTCAAATCTACTGAGCCTCAGCTGGCTGATATTATGAATCAGCCGGATTTGCAGGCATATGCGCCGGCTGCCGTGCCGAAACCTGTCCCGACGGTGCTGGCCACAGCAGATTCCACCCCCGCTCCGCCCGAGCCCCCGTCTCAGTCACCCGGCGTCATGCCCGACCGCCTTTCTCTGATTCCGCAAACGGCTATTGCCGGGGCATCCCTGCCCCCTGCACTTGAAGCGGCAATTCCTGCGCTGCCTATGTCCATTACCTCCGGCGCATACGTGGTATCCCGTTTTGCCACGGGCGGGGTGTTAGAATCAGCGCAGCGTCTGGAGCTGAGTCCGGAGGGGTATCATCTCTATATCACGCCGACCGGTACAGAAGGCGTATACTGCCTGAAACCGGAGCACAAGGATGGGAAACAGCCCCCCTTGCCGACAGTTGAATTCAGTATCAAGGCCGGTCGACTGCACCAGATACGAAGCGGCGAAAATGAAGCAGTGGTCTGCTTCCCGGTACCCGGCAATGAACAGTTCCTGACAAATGTCGTGATGGTGCCGTCATTTGCGCTCCCGATTCCGCGAGGTAAAGACTTCAAGCTCCCCCCGGCAGCGAAAGTGGACTTGAAGATAACGCCCGGATTGCTCGAAGTAATGCCACCTTCCCAGACGTCTCCTTATGCACGCCTGAACCTGAAGAAACGGAAAGGTTTCCCCTGGAGCGTGAATAGAAAGGATATTGATACCATCCGCTTCGCATTAGCGCTTCCCGTACTGACCGGACACAACAGCGTGAAGGGGAACAGCGATGCCGATGCCGGGTATGTCTGGACCAAAGCCAGCGTTAAGGAAGAAAATGCCACAAGCACGCAGTTTCAGTGTGAAGTCGAGTACCGCCCGGCTTTGCCGGAGTGTCTGGAGCAGCGTTTCAACGAAGTGGCCAACACCCCGTGCTGCGGCGAAGCTCCCCGACGCGAAAAACACCTTACACTGGCTACCCTGTATTATGTAACCTGTGCCTTAGCAAATGAAAAGCTCACCTCAGCAGAGCGCAAATCATTGCACCAGATGTATTACCAGCTTTTTGCAGATGAAACCAACAACGGCGTTCTGAGAAAGGTTCTGGCGAACGACCCTGAGTTGTATTTAACCTCAACTGAAGCCACCGGTCGAGGGCTCAAGGCGGTTAATGCTCGCCGCAGTGTTACAAAAATGCTGGCTGAACGCAAAGTGCGTGACCGGCTGCGAAACCTGGTTTGTGGCGTACTGACCCGTTCACTGGTAGCGGCGTATACAAAAGAACAGAACAAGGTGGACAACGACATGAAGCGCAATGCTGTTTTCACCTTGAACCGCATCGATGTAGGAAACCATGTGGAGCTGATTTGGCAGTTCCGCCCGCATCCCGATACGCAGAAGAAGCCATGAGACGCCGCCGCACAGATCCTGTTCTGAATAAGCTGAGAAGATTAGCCCGAAATGGCAGGCGCAGCGAAGCCGCGGCCTGGCTGGAAGACACCTTGCGGGAGAATCCCGCACATGCCAAGGCCAGAGAGGAACTTTCCCGCTATCTGACCAACCGTCCGTTCTCCTTCGAGGAGGTAGAATACGAGGAACTGCAGAAGTTGCTTGCTGATTTTCTTTCTGCGCCGCAGGAAATCAATCATCTTCGCACCGCTGCCATTAAGCGGCTGCGCAACCGCGCTACGCACCTGCAAAACACATTGCCCCATCTGCTTTCCGCTACGGAGCGCAATACTCTGCTGCAGCTCAAAAAAGCAATTTCGCGCGAATTACAGCGTCGCCGCAAACCCATGAACGGGCTAGTCAAAGCGGGGGTGTGGGGCCTGGGTATATTTCTTATGCTGGGCGGGGGTATCTATTTCCTGAGCCTGCGGGCTGAGGAGGCTGCCAACGCTATGGAACAAGCGGCAGACCAGCATATTCTGCGTAGCCAGGCGCTCAATCTGCTTCAGATTCATGATACCGGGCTCAACCGCACCTTCAATCGCAGGGTAATACCGGCTGCAGATAAACTCAGAAGCACTCTTGAAGCCAGAAAGCAGCGAAGCGCGGAGCTCGATGCCATGTTAAAACGCATCGAAAGAGGCGAACAGACCGTAGTGGGTCAGGGAGTACGACGCCGGGCCGAGATTGAACGCCGTCTGCGTGATCTTGGAGCCGATGCAGCCCCTCTGCAGGCGCGGTGGGTTGAATTGTGCCGCCGTGAACAGAAAGAGCTCGACCAGCAGCGGCTCTCGCTGGCAGAGGAACTAATGGCACCGCTGCCCCCGGAGGAACAGCTTACGGGTGATATTGAGAAGGATTACCACCTGCTGACCAATCGCCGGAAAGTTCTTCAGCTGCGAATCAGCATTTATGAAGATGCCGGCGCAACGCTCGGGCTTCCGGACTCACTCATTTCACCGGTGGTGACAGAATTGGCACAGCTCAAAAAAGTGCTGGCAGATGTAGTGCTGCTTCGGAACCGGCTGGAGCTGTTACCGTCTGCGCACAGTTATGAGCAATATCTGAAGCAGCTGGATGATATCAAGTGTGAGTACTACACACACGCTAGCAGACTGCTTGAGGTCCAGCGCCATATTCCCCGAGTCAGCACATTACGTGGCATGATGCAGGTACATGGTCATGAACTTCCTCAGGAATTGCTTCAAGCGGCGCGCGATTGTCTCATCGAAGGCGGACCTTCATTCTCCACCGAGTTCCCGGCAACTACAGAGCAGCTGCAGCTGCTCAATGACCTGCTTACCAACTCAGCGCTGCGCACCCGGATACTCGAGCTGACCAACGAAGATAATACCGTTGCTTATACCGAGAATGAACCGGTCATTCGCAATGGAAGGGTGTATTTCACCCGCTCTACCCTTGACCCGAATACTGATGCTGCGCATGGCAGAAAAGAAGAGTGGCTAAACCCGAAGGCCGTCTGGCAGCGAGCCCTTGACCCCCGGCCGCTTTATAAAAAGCTCGGGCTTGAGAACCGTGCCCACTTTATAAGCAGGGTCAACATCCCTGCACTTATCACTTCGGTTCTGCAGATGAGCGGAGATGATGCACCAAGTCTGGCTCGTGCCTATGTGTTCGATATACTCCTGCGCGTGAACAAGCAGAGCTCACAGGAAGTTCTCAGCGGTATGCGCTTTGCTCCAAGGATGCGTGAAATTGTCACTTCTTTTGAAGAATTGCGTGATTCCTGCGGCATCACGATTGATGGGAATTGCTGGCTGCAGCGCAGCGCCGCACACAGTGAAGCTGAGCAGAAGTTTTCCCGTTGGTTCAGGCAGCACCGCGAAGTTGATTTTGCTGCCGAACTGAAGGAAAATCTGGGAGACCTTCTGCGTATCACCCCGCGCTTCTGTGGTTATGTCAATGAACAGGGGAACGCTGTTCTGTTTGAAGAACCGCAACCCGGTGAACTTATCTGGTACTTGTCCGGCGATTCCATGACCACGTCGCCCTGGGGCGGCGATCTGCAGAGTCCCCGCAGCTTATCTCCGGTTTTCTCGATGAAAAAGACATTCTGAATCATTCCTATGCTGGTAGCGTTGCTTTCAGATATCCATGACCACACCTCCCACCTGCTGCTGGCGCTGCAGGCGGCTCTTGAGCATGAGTGCACCCACCTGCTCTTCATGGGGGACATGGCCGGGATTTCAACATTCAGGACATTGAGAGAGGAATGGCCGCATGGTATGGATCTCGTATTCGGGAATAATGAATATAACCACGCTGCTTTCCTCCGACTCGCCGCGCAGTGGGAACATACCACCCTGCATGGCGAAACAGCAGACTTCGTTCTGGACGGTCGCCACATCTTCATGACGCATCTGCCATGGTCTGCATCTCAGGCGGCTTCTTCCGGTGCGTACGATGCCGTTTTTTTCGGGCACACCCATGTGCCGGAACAATTTCTCTCCGGGAATACACAGGTCGCAAACCCGGGAGAGGTGTACGGCCGGCAAGGCCACCCCACACTGGGCATTTACGATACCGCCACCAACACAGTGCGCATTATACCTATCTGATGGACTATATTATATATAATATACATGAACTGCCGTCAGGAGTTGCAGATAGTGTGCAGCTGCCGCCGGAGGAGCGTGAGAATGCAGCACGCCGCGGCGGGCAGTATGCATTGGTGCGTACTTTACTGCGCCGTGAGCTGGAACGCCGCACCGGTGTGCCTGCAGGAGATATCGTGCTCAGCTACTCGGAGCATGGCAAACCGCTTTGCGAAAATCAACCATTCAACCTGAGCCACTCGGGGGATTGTCTCTGCCTGGCTTTTCATCACTCAGATATAGGAGTCGATGTCGAGCGTGAACGTCCCCGTAACTTTGCAGCCCTGGCAGCACGCTTCATGTGCCCCGGACAATATGCAGCCTTTGAAAGCAGAGGCTTCCCGCAGGAAGAGTTTTACTCATGCTGGTGTGCAGCAGAAGCGCTGGTCAAACTGGCAGGCGACACGATGTGGCATGCCCACGATTACCCCTTCCTCTACGAACACGGAAAAATCAAGTGTCTTTTTTCACCCTCACCGGAAGTGCTGCTCTTTATCCCCATGGAGGGCTACAGAGGAGCCGTGGCTTACAGATAATTTTAACTTAGAACACATATGGCTGAATTACCGTTCCATACTTCCATCATTATCTGGCTGATTCTCATCAGCACCCTCGCCTGCTTTGTTATCTGCCTCTTCGGCTGGCACATGCAGCGCGTTTCTCGAGGGCTCCCGCCGGTGCCCCAGTTTGCCGGGAGCCGTGGCCAGCTCATTTTTTCCTATTTCTATACAGCCTTCTTTGTACTTACTTTTTCGATGGCTGCCATTGCGAGTGCTAAAATGCCACAAAATACGAATGTGTCTCCGGCAGAAATGGTGATATCGATGATTGTGCAGATTGCATTATACGCTCCCTTGCTCATTATTTATTTCACTTTGCCGCGTGGGAATCGCCCGCAAAGCTCATTTCTGCAAAAGTTACTCTGGCTCGTGCTGGCACTCGGAACAGTCAGTATATCGGGTCCCTTGCTCGAGCTGACCGGATTCACCGCGTGGCTTATCAAGGTTACAGGTTGCCCTGAGCATCAGAACGTGGTAGAGTCTCTGATTTCTGGCAGCAACTTCGAAAAAATACTCATGGCCTTCATGGCTGTCATCGTAGCTCCCATCACGGAGGAATGCTGCTTCCGTGGTTTCGTGTATACCATTCTCAAGAGATGGTCTGCTCCGGTGATTGCGGCCGTGTTTTCAGCCTTGCTTTTCAGCGTCGTTCACGGTTCTCTTGCTCAGGCGGTTCCTCTGTTTATCTTTGGCCTGGTTCAGTGTGTGGCCTATGAGAAAGCCCGCTCCCTGTGGCTTCCTGTTGCGGTACACATGATTTTCAATGGTCTCAATGTGGCCGGAATCTTCCTTTTCATGCAGCAATGAACCTCACGCCTCTTTCTCAGCTGGGGGAAAACGCCCTTCTGCAGCGCCTGTTGCAGGACCTGCCGTCCAATGATTCCGTAATCACCGGTCCGGGGGATGATTGTGCCGTGGTGGCGCGTGATGAACAGTGGGATACTCTGCTGAAAACGGATGTGGTGGTTGAGGACATGCACTTCACCCGCGATACCGCCCCCGAACGCATCGGGCGCAAGGCACTGGCCAGAGCTGTATCTGACATCGCCGCCATGGGGGGCATCCCGGAGCATGCTCTCATAACCCTGCTTTGCCATCGTTCCCGGCCTGTAGGCCTGCTCGAGGGCGTTTACAGGGGCATGTCGCAACTGGCCACACAATTCGGCATCTCACTGGCGGGTGGTGAAACCTCCGGACTCCCGTACGATGGGCTTGTCATCAATGTTGCCCTCACTGGCCGTATTGAACGCGGGCAGGCGGTCTTACGCTCCGGCGGTCGCCCAGGGCACCTCTTGTTCGTTTCCGGCGTCCTGGGCGGCTCGTTCCCTACAGAATGGCATCTGGACTTTGAACCCCGCGTAGAACTCGCCAGAGGGCTGCTGAAAGCCGGTATCCGCCCATCTGCTATGATGGACCTTTCCGATGGTCTCGGATGCGATTTACCACGCCTGGCAGAGGCCAGTGGGTGCGGTTTCGAATTGTGGGAAGAAAAGTTGCCATGCCGCCCCGGTTTTTCGGTGTCCGATGCTGTTTCACACGGCGAAGACTACGAATTGCTCCTCGCGCTTTCGCCGGATTGCGCCGCCAGACTCTCTACCTCACCATTTGCTAGTCACTTGCATCAAATCGGCGTCCTGACCGCTGAACTCACCCGCCGGATTTCCTCCGGCTGGCAGCATTTTAAGTCGTAAAATACACGATTTTCAAGCATCAAGAATGCCTGTTTCTTCGTCTTTTTTGCATTCCTCAAGTTCCTTTCAATTTCCTTCATGCGTCTTATATTTAACAACTTGCGCAATTTAGACACCTTTGTTCTACAATCCCCTTGACTGACATCTGGGCAGTCTGCATAAATATCAGGAAAAGTTAAGAATTCAATCCGGCACGTGTCAAAAAAAAATTTTACTGTGGAACGCTCATGGAACACAGCATTCGGGGGTGAAGGGATGACCGCCCGCGCAAAAAAAACTTTTTCCGAACGGGGAGACGTGGCATATTGCACCCCGCCCTCCCCGAGCGGGAGGAAAAAACCGAAACCTGAGAAACGAGGAAAAAGGAAAACGATGGAAAAGACGAAACAGGCGAGTGATGCCCTCTGGGTGCAGATAAAGGAAGATCTGCGCACCAATGGCAAGGCGGACGGGTATGCCATCGAATTCATTTCCGAACTGAGCCTGTTGGAGGATACAGGCACGAAACTGAGATTCGAGTATCCTGAGGGATACATGGTGGAATGGCTCGAAATGAGCTACAGCCACTATATAGCCGAAGCAGCTGCACATGTGCTGAATGCAGCCCGCGAACTGGAGTTCGTGGAAGCCTGCAGCATGAAAGAACAAGCGGTTGAGGAAACACCCTGCACCACGCAGGAAGTAAAGAAGGCCACAACGCCTGCAGCCCCGGCGCGCCGCAACGCCACGCGTCTCTCCCGCGCAGCGAAGCAGCAGACATACCTGAACGAGGATTATACTTTCGAGAACTACGTAGTGGGCAACAGCAACCATTTTGCCTATGCCGCAGCACAGGCCCTGGTAAATGCCGATGAACGGGTATTCAATCCGCTTTTCGTATACGGCAATTCCGGTATGGGCAAGACCCACCTGCTGCATGCAATCGGCAATGCCCTGCGTGCACGCAAGCCCAATGTGCAGGTTCTCTACGTGACGAGTGAGCAGTTCACGAACTCCTATATTGAAGCCATCCGCAAGCGCGGCGATGCCCTGGAGGTATTCCGAAAGAAATATCGCAAGGTGGACGTGCTGCTCATCGATGATGTGCAGTTCATGGCCCGCGCGGACAAGACTCAGGAGGAGTTCTTCCACACATTCAATGCTCTTTTTGAGTCCGGCAAACAGATTGTACTCTCGGCAGACTGCCCGGCCAGCCAGATTACCAATATGGACGACCGCCTCAAGACGCGTTTTTCGCAGGGTATGACCGTGGAACTTACGGCTCCCTGCTATGAGATGCGCGTGGCAATTCTCCGCCAGAAGATGCTGAAGTGGAAAAAGTCTCTCATTACCGATGAAGTAGTGGAATTCCTGGCCCGCAACATTACGCAGTCGGTGCGCGCGCTGGAAGGTGCCCTTATCCGCACCAGCACCTTTGCTTCGCTCACCAATGCCTGCCCCAGCATCGCATTCCTGCGCGAAAAGCTTGCAGACCTCATGGCCAGACGCGCCACCATCGGTATCTCCATTGCCGACATTCAGCAGCGCGTGGCTGATGAATTCGGCGTGAAGATTGCCGATATCAATGGCCGCCGCCGCACTGCTGCCATAGCTCACCCCCGCCAGGTGGCCATGTTCCTGGCTCGTCGCCATACCGCTTCTTCTCTTCAGGACATCGGTGCAGCCTTCGGCGGCCGTGACCATGGCACCGTGCTGCACGCCATGCGTACCATCGAAGAGAAACTGCAGAGCGACCCCTGCCTGCGCGAGACTCTTGACCGGGTTTCTGCTGCGCTTAACTGAGATTCAATGGCGCACCTGTTGACAAAGATAAATGATACTTTTCCTACAATTAAAGTATCTTATCCTTGACAACAGGTGCGTTGCTACTATATATTAGGTTCACGCCTATGATGAGAATCTCTACAAAGGGCCGCTACGCCCTTCGCATTATGTTGGACCTGGCTCAGCACCGCGAGCAGGGCCCCGTGGCTCTGCGCGAAATTTCTGAACGCCAGAGCATCACGCCGAAGTACATGGAAAGCATCATGTCCCTGCTCCTTCGTGATAATCTGGTGCAGAGCATGCGTGGCAAAGCCGGCGGTTACAAGCTGACCCGAGTGCCCTCCAAATACAAGCTCTACGAAATTCTGAGTTCAGCAGAAGGCGGACTTGCCCCGGTGCACTGCCTTTCGATGGATGAGAATGAATGCCCCATCCGCAAAAGCTGTCTGACTATCCCCGTGTGGGAGGGGCTGCACAAGGCTATTGAGGACTACCTGAGCGGAATCACCCTGCAGGATCTCCTCGACCAGGGCGGTGTCAGCTGCTCAAGATAACTGAGCCCCATCAATTTACCTTTCCTGCCGCTGAGGTTTCTGCCACAGCGGTTGTTTATTTGGTGTTCCCGCACCATATCAGACTCCTCAAAATTCCACCATATTGCCGTCATTGTGGTCGATTGGGCTTGAAAATTAGCGCGATTGGGTGTATAAGGCGCGCATGTCAACGCACGTACGCACACGCTTTGCTCCGTCGCCCACCGGCTATCTGCACATCGGTGGAGCCCGTACCGCTCTGTTCAACTATCTTTTCACCCGCAAGATGGGTGGCACATTTGTGCTCCGCATCGAAGACACCGACCAGGAACGCCACGTGGAAGACGCCATGAAGGCCATCTTCACCGGCATGAGCTGGCTTGGGCTCGACTGGGACGAAGGCGAAGGCAAGGGTGGCGACTATGCACCCTATTTCCAGAGCCAGCGCAAGGACATCTACGACCGCTACTTCCAGAAGCTCGTGGACATGGGTCGCGTGTACGAATGCCCCGCCCCGAACAAGCGCGACAAGAATGGCGATGAAATCCCCGGCACCAGCGAGGGTACCGTGTGGCGTTTCCGCTTCAAGCGCGAAGGCGTGATGACCCTGCACGACATGGTGTGCGGCGATATCTCCGTGGACTACAACAACGTGGATATCAACCCCGACATGGTGGTGAAGCGCACGGACGGTTCCTACATCTTCCACCTGGTGAATGTGGTGGACGATATCGAGATGAAGATTACGCATGTCATCCGTGGTGAGGACCACATCATGAACACCTTCAAGCACCTGCAGCTTTTCGACGCCTTCGGCGTGGAGCCGCCGGTGTATGCCCACATTCCGCTGATTCAGAACCCCGATGGTTCCAAGATGAGCAAGCGCGACGTAGGCGCCCAGCTGGGCAACTACCCGGAGGAAGGCTTCCTGCCGGATGCCGTGGTGAACTTCATCGCCCTGCTCGGCTGGAGCCCGAAGAGCGATGACGAGGTCTTCACCAAGGAGGAGCTCATCAACCTCTTCTCCCTGGAGAACGTGAACCGCGCTGCCGCCAAGTTCGATATCACCAAGTGCAAGTGGATGAACCAGCAGCACATCATGCGCCTGGCTTCCGAGAAGTTTGTGGAGCTCTCCCTGCCGTTCTGCACCAAGGCCGGTCTGGAGGATACTCCCCAGCTGCGCGAGGTGCTTCCCTCCGTGCAGACCAAGGTGCAGCTTCTCAGTGAGACTCCCGCCTGGGTGAAGTGGGTGCAGGTTCTCGAGTACGAGGAGGAATCCATGGCCAAGCTTCAGGAAAACGCCCGCGAGATGCTCGCCCTCCTCACAGAGGAGTTCAAGGGTATCGAGAACTGGAGCGGCGAGGCTGCTTTCCAGCTCATCAAGCCGCTGGCCAAGGCCAATGGCGTGAAGGTGGGCGCCATGATGTTCCCGCTGCGCATGGCCCTTACCGGTTGCCACGCCGGCCCCGGCATCGATGTGGTCATGCAGTCTCTCGGCCGCGATGAGGTGCTGCGCCGCATCGAAATCTTCCCCTGCTGATTTCTCTGTTAGCCGCCCATGCGCACCATCGATTTCGATTACCACCTGCCGGAGGAGCTTATAGCGGACCGCCCGCTGCCGGATCGCGCCGCCAGCCGCATGCTGGTGGTGCACCGCGATACAGGGCTCATCGAGCACCGCCATTTCCACGATATTCTGGAATATGTGCGCCCTGGTGACCACTTCGTGCTCAACAACACCAAGGTGGTGCCCGCCCGCTATTTCTCAAACGATGGTGGTATCGAACTCGTGCGCGCCGGGCTGGCTCAGGAACTGGTCTGGAAATGCCTCGTACGCCCCGGTAAGAAGATGAAGGTTGGTCGCACTGTGCAGGTGGGTGATGCCACTGGCACGGTGGAAAGCATCGACGATGAAGGCTACCGCTACATCCGCTGGGATAAGTTCGTGGACCCCGAGGTTTATGGGCGTCTGGCTCTGCCGCACTACATGAACCGCGAGAGCGAACCGGCAGACAAGGAACGCTACCAGACCATCTACGCCGAGCACGAGGGTGCCATCGCTGCGCCCACGGCAGGCCTGCATTTCACCCCCGAGATTCTGGAAAGCCTGCCGCACAGCTTTGTGACCCTGCATGTGGGAGTGGGCACCTTCCGCCCCGTGAAGGTGGAAAATGTGGCCGACCACCACATGCACCGCGAAAGCTTCGTGATGCCGCAGGACACGGCAGATGCCATTGCTGCCGCGAAGCGCGTGGTAGCGGTGGGCACCACCAGTGTACGCGTGCTGGAAACGCTGGCCACGCGCCACGGCTGCCCCCTGCCCGCCACCAGCGGAGACACGGATATCTTCATCTACCCCGGTTACGAGTTCAAGACAGTGGGGGCACTGCTCACGAACTTCCACCTGCCGCAGAGCACGCTCATCATGCTGGTGTGTGCCTTCGCCGGCAAAGAACTCATCATGGAAGCCTACCGCCAGGCTGTGGAGCAGCGCTACCGTTTCTTCTCCTACGGCGATTGCATGCTCATCGTATAAATGAAAAATCCGTTTGCCATCATCTACAATTTCCGTGGCAACCTCAGCCGCCGCGACTTTGCCGTGTACTGGCTCTGGGTCTACCTGCTGCCGAAGATATGGCCCTTCATCGGCGGTCTCATTTACTGGCTGGTCTGCGGCACTGATTTCCAGCTTATGGAAATGGCAGGCGGCGTGCTTCTGACCACCAGCGTGCACCTGCTGCTTATGTCCTTTTTTGTGGGGGCCATGTGGCGGCGTCTGAATGATATCGGCTACTCGGTGTGGCCCAAGCTGATTATCTGCTCGCTTTCATTCTTTATCCCGCCCTATGGGTGGATGCTCCAGCTCTACATGCTGCTGCGCCCGTCTCGCCGCAAAGACTGATTAAATGCAGGCTGGCGCGAAATGGCGCTTCTCGCGGGCTTTTTACCAGCGGAGTTTGGCACGGAGACGGGAGGCATAGTCGCTGCCGGGAAAATTCAGCAGGCGCAGCGGATTGGGTGCCTTGCTGATGCGCAGCGTCTCGTTCAGAACGATAGGATAGGTGTTCCGGCCATCGAGCGAGAAGATGAGTGACTCCGCCGAACGCCCGCGGCGTTCTCGGGGGCGCAAGGTGATTTCCACGGCATCCGGCAGCACAATGGGGCGGCTCGTGAGGCTGTGCGGACAGATGGGGGTGAGACAGGTCACACCGGCAGTAGGCCACATAAGCGGACCACCGGCGGACATGGAGTACGCCGTTGAGCCGGTGGGTGTGGCCACCAGGATACCGTCTGCATGATAGCGGTTGAGCAACCTGCCGTCCAGTTCCACATCCACGTCAATCATTTTGCCGGTCTGGGCTCGGGTGAGCGAAAGCTCATTGAGCGCGTAGAAACGGCGATTCGCCTCCTGACCGGTGGCGTCAAACTTGCGCACCTCCAGCATCGAGCGTTCATCAACCTCGTACGAACCGTCGGCCAGGGTCTGCACCAGCTGCTCGATTTCGTCGCGACCGCAGGCACTCAGGAATCCCAGATGCCCCATATTGATGCCACCCAGTATGGCACCGGTGCTGCTGGCACCCAGAGCGGCAGAAAGCATCGTGCCATCGCCGCCCAGGCAGAGAATCATCTCCGGCTTGCTGAGCACCGGGTCATCTGCCGTGTTGCGCCCGATTTCATAGGCATTCAGCCCGGCCGCCGCGCAGGCCTCCATGAGGCGTTGCAGTGCCATCTGGCAGGTTGCGGTGCGCGAGGGTGAGAGTATACCTATGGAATCGGGTATTTTCATGAAAAAAATCAGCGTTGTTCGCGGACAATCTCAGTGCCGATACCTTCGGGCGTGAAGATTTCGAGCAGAAGGGTGTGACGCAGACGGCCGTCAATGAAGTGCACCTTGCGCACACCGGCATTCAGTGCATCCACCGCGCTCTTCACCTTGGGAATCATGCCGCCGGAAATCACGCCCTGCTCAATAAGCTCGAAGGCTTCCTTTCGGTTGATACTCTGAATGATGGTGCTGGGGTCGCTCGGGTCGTTCATGAGACCGGGCACGTCAGAGATATACACCAGCTTCACGGGCTTCAGCTCGCGGGCCAGAGCGGCAGCGGCCAGGTCGGCGTTCACATTCAGCGACTGGTTGGTGCCCAGCTCGCGTGCCAGCGGGGAAATCACAGGTGTGAGCTGCAGCGAAAGCGCCTCCTGCACGCGGGAAAGCTGGCAGCCGATAACGCGGCCCACCATGCCGATGTCCACGGGATTGCCGTCGGCGTCCTTCTCCATGAGCTTCTCGCCCACAAACACATTGGTGCCGGGAATACCCACAGCCTTGCTGCCGTGGTCACGCATCATCTCCACCAGGCCGGGGTTAATGGTGCCGCTCAGCGTGCGCTCCACGATGTCGATAGCCTCGGGAGTGGTCACGCGCAGGCCGTTCACAAAGCGGGCTTCCAGACCGGCATCCACCATGGCCTTGGAAATAGCTTTGCCGCCGCCATGCACCACCACGGGATTCAGGCCCATTATTTCCATCACCACGATATCGCGCATGAGCGACTTCACCAGCTCGGGGTTATCCATGGCAGAGCCGCCGAACTTGATGAGGATGGTCTGGTCGCGGTAGGCCTGCAGATACGGCAGAGCCTCGATGAGAATGTCAGCCTTGGAAATCTCCTGGTCCGGGGTAACAACCTTGCGAATGGGAATCATGGTCAGATATAGCGTTTGATTTTGAAGATGATGAGGGGCAGCGCGCCGGAAAGCACCATGAGCACCAGGGATACCCACACGCCCCAGTCTGTGTTCAGGAACGGGATAAACTTGAAATTCATGCCGAACATGCTGGCAATGAGCGTGGGCGGAAGGAACACCACGCTCATGATGGTGAACACCTTGAAGATATCATTCTGCTCAATGTTGATGAGACCGAGCACGGCATCGAGCATGAAATTAATCTTGTTCGACAGGAAGGCGGCGTACTCGGAAAGCGAGTTCACGTCTCGGGAAACCGAGCGCAGCGGCATGTAGAGGTTATCCTCGCCCACGCAGCTTTCCTCGTTGCCCGCATAGGTGATGAGGCGCAGAAGGTTCACCAGGGCATCGCGCTGGCGGGTAATGAGGTCACCCACTCGGCCCAGCTCTTCCAGCGCATCGCGCAGGTCATCGGTATCGGGGTCTTCCACCTTCTGCTTGCGGCGGGTGTGGTGCGTGCCGAATACCTTCTTGGAAAGCGTATCAAGGTCCGTACCGAATCGTTCCAGAACGTCAGCCTGGCGATCCACCAGCGTCTCCAGCAGACCGATGAACACCAGGTCGCGGTTGGTCTGGTTCATGCGCAGCAGCTGGTGCGAGAACACACGGAAAGAGTACGAATCCGTGTGGCGGATGGTGATGAGCACCTTGCTCTTCAGAATGAACGTGATTTCCGAGATGATGGGTTCATCCGTTTCCACACGGGAAAGCACCGTGGTGGTCATGAAGCGGCCGCCGTCCTCGCAATACAGTCGCGAGGTAGCCTCAATTTCTCGCATCTCGTCCTTGGTGGGCATTTCGATGCGGCAGAGCGATTCGGCATACCGCAATTCCTCCGCATCAGGAGTCAGCAGGTCAATCCAGAACACATCGCCGCGGCGGTCTTCCTGTTCTTCCAGGCCCACCGTGCGGGCAATCCCATTCTCCGTCTGCGTGTATATGCGAATCATTTTCCTGGGAGGGGGTGTGATTTCGGTTCTCCACGGCACCCACGCGCGCCGTGGTCTGATATTGCCACGTTTTGCAGCAAAAATCAAGCCAAAAGGCTCTCCCCGCGCTCATTCCCACGCTTTTTCCTCGGCGCCGGACAACGGGACAAAGAATTCCGCAGGCAGAGCCTGCCGAATTCTATACATTCAAGATTCAAAATCAAACATTCAAAATCTTTCCCATTACGGGATAAAGCGCCAGCTGCCTTGCTGGACGAGGGTGTCGAAGGATGCTCTGGCATTTGCCTCGCCGCGTTCTTCGGCCATGCGGAGGTAGACCTTGGCGCGGGCGGGGTCGGCCTTGCGAGAGGTGTTGCCCAGGTGGGCAATGACGGCCATGAGCGTGTAGCACTGCGGCACGCCGGCTGAAGCAGCGGCTGTGAGGGCGGAGAGCGCCTTGGACATATCGGGCTCCACCCCCGTGCCGTTGAAATACAAATCCGCCAGAGCCATGTTGGCATAAGGCACGCCGGCATCCACCAGCTGGTGCAGAATCTTCACACCACGCGCGGCATCCTGCTGGCAGCCGCGCCCCACCGCCAGGCAATACCCGAAGGCCACACCACCACGCGGGTCGCCGGCATCAGCAGACATGCGGTAAAGCTCGAATACGCGCTCAGGTGCATATTTCTCCGGCTGGTGGTGCAGCTCACCTGCCAGCGGAAGCAACGCAGGGGTGTACCCAAGCAGCACCGCGCGCTGGAACAGACGGATAGCGCCCTCGGTATCAGCCTTGATGAACTCGCGCAGCTCGGCAGGCACCTGGGCATCGGGCAGCATCAGCGATGCCATCTGCGCCAGTGCCTCGGGGTGGTCACGCTCCACGGCCAACTTCAGAAAATCGTAGCCCAGGGAGAGCTTGCCTTCCTGCAGGTAGTACAACCCCAGCGTGCAGGCAGCCCCCGGACTGCCATGCGAAGCAGCCATCGTCAGCCACTCCTGGCTCTTTGCCTCATCGCTCTGAGCCGTAAGCGCCGAGAGGAACTCCTCTACATAGAAATTATTCTTCTTCAGTTCCGAGGCCACTGCCGCCCCCGTGGCGCCCTCCTTTTCCAGACGCCCCGAAAGCAGGAGATACGCAGCGCGGGCACGGGCACTGCCGGCGGCACAGGCTTTCATGAGGTGCTTCATGCCTTCCTTCTCATCGGCCTCAGCCCCCACTCCGCTGCCGCAGAGGTGGGCCATCTCCACCACCGCAGGGATATAGCCCGAGGCAGCAGCCTGTTCCATGGCCGCCCGCAGCTTCTGAGCCGCGGGGTCGGTTGCGAGCTCCGCACGCTGCGCATTAAGCTGGTGCAGCATCTGCCCCGCCGTCCAGGTCAGCGCTACGGGATGCCCCGCATCCGCAGCTTCGCGCATCAGGCGGAAATAAGCCTGTTCATCTCCCCCGGTGGCATCCAGCACCGCCGTGACCACAGGGCCCAGATTATCACTCTGCGCCTTCTGCACCGCATCCAGCGCCGCACGGCAGGCCGCCCCGGCATCGGCCACCTGAGCAGAAACAGGACACAACACCAGCGGCAGGAGATAAAGGAACTTGTTCATGCTCCCATTCTATCTGCAAACACCCGCACATGCAAGCTGTTAGTGCATCATTCAGCTGATTGTTGGAGAAGTTGTTTCCGGGGCACGGGACTTCAGTCCCGAAAATCACGGCGAGTTTAATCGGGACTAAAGTCCCGTGCCCCGATGAAGTTCATCTCCAACTGTCGATTTTCCAAGCGGAATATCACGTACCAACGCGTAAAATGGCCACAAAATGCACAAGCCGGAAACGGATAGCTTTTGACATTCCTTTCGTTTCCTGCTAAACTTCCCGGCAAAACGCACAATTTCAAAAGCTGTGAGCAAGAACAAACGCACTGAACTCAACATCGGCACCCACTCCCGTGGCCTGTGGGTCCTCAGCCCTCTGCTGGTCTTCTTCGTCCTTTACCTCGCCACCTCCATCGTGGTGGGCGATTTCTACAAGATGCCCGTCACCGTGGCTTTCATGGCTGCCTGCACCTGGGCCTTTGTGGTCTGCCGTCCGCGCAGCTTTGCGGAGCGTATTGAGCGCTTCTCCCGTGGTGCCGCCCACAGCAACATCATGATGATGGTGTGGATTTTCGTGCTCGCCGGTGCCTTCGCCCAGTCTGCCAAATACATCGGTTCGGTCGATGCCACGGTGAACCTCACCCTCTCCCTGCTCCCCGCCAACATGGTGCTGGCAGGCGTGTTCCTGGCTGCCTGTGTTATTTCGCTTTCCATCGGCACCTCCGTGGGCACCATCGTGGCACTCATGCCTGTGGCTGTGGGACTTGCCGACAAGGCCGGCGCCGACCTCGCACTCATGGCCGGCGGCGTGATTGGCGGCGCCTTCTTCGGCGACAACCTTTCCTTCATCTCCGATACCACCATCGCCGCCACCCGCACCCAGGGCTGCGCCATGAACGATAAGTTCAAGGCCAACTTCCGCATCGTCTTCCCCGCCGCCCTGCTCGTGCTCGGCATCTATGTAGCTCTCGGCTGGAACCTGGAGCCCGTGGAAGTACCGCAGGAGACCGCCTGGCTCAAGGTCATGCCCTACCTGCTCGTGCTCGGCACCGCCCTCTGCGGCATGAACGTCATGAAAGTGCTCATCCTCGGTCTGGTATCCACCGGGCTGGTGGTGTGCATCGAGCCCGGCTGCCAGCTCATGGACTGGGTCAGCGCCATGGGCAACGGCATGACCGGCATGGGTGAGCTCATCATCGTTACCCTGCTCGCCGCAGGCATGCTCGAGCTCATCCGCTTCAACGGCGGTCTGGAATACATCATCCGCCACCTCACCGCCCACATCCGCGGCACCCGTGGCGCAGAAATCAGCATCGGCCTCATGGCCGCCCTTGCCAACTTCTGCACAGCCAACAACACCGTGGCCATCGTGGCCGTGGGCAACATCGCCCGCGGCGTGGCCGAGAAATACGGCATCGCCCCTGCCCGCTCCGCCAGCCTGCTCGATACCTTCTCCTGCGTGGTCCAGGGCATCCTTCCCTACGGTGCTCAGCTCCTCATGGGGTCCGCCCTCGCCGGCATCACCGCCTTCTCCATCATCCCCCACCTCTTCTATCCCTTCGTCATGGGCATCTCCGCCTTTGTCTTCATCATCTTCGGACTGGCAAGGCAGAAGTGAATTTTGGATGTTGAATCTTGAATGTATCAATTTCGCGCGGGCCTTCGCCCGCGCCTTTTTTTCATTTTTCATTTTTCACTATTAACCATTCACTACACCGCCGTCATTCTGAGTTTCCAGAACTCAGTGGCAGATCGGCGGGAAATGCCGCGGAGGTTGATATAGCGGCTCATCAGGAGCCTCTGGTCGCGGTGCCCCATGCTCAGCTGAAGGGAGGTCATATCCTTCCGGGCTTTGATGAAATAGCTCGCATAGGTGTGCCGCAGCACATCGGGCACCCACTCGGAGAAACCGGCCTCGCGGCGTAGCGCCTGCCAGCGCTGCCGCCAGTTCGGCGGGCAGATGCGCCCACTGCCGCGGTTCTCGCGCAGCAGATGCAGCAGAGGCGCCGATATCGGAATGCGCCGCGCCCCGCCCGTCTTGCTGTGGCGGCCGGCGAGGCAGATTTCGCGCTCCTCCAGGTCGATATCCTGCCATTGCAGGCGTGTCACCTCCTGCGGGCGCACCCCGGCGTGCAGCATGAGCCCCAGCGCGGGCAGCGCCGCGCGGTGCGGCTTGCGTCGCGCCGTATCCACCAGCTGCCGCACCTCGTGCAAAGGCAGCGGCACAATCTCCTTCTCCTGCACCACAGGAGCATCCACCAACTGCAGCGGATTCTCCGAGCACCACCCACGGCGCCGCCCCACACTGAACACCCCCGACAGGATGGCCCTCGCCTTCCGCTGCTGGCTGGGTGTGGGGTATGCTATCTGCAGCGCCTCGCGGCAGTCCTGCGGCGTCAGAGAACGCAGCGATTTCTCCGCCAGCCCCGGCACCGCCCGCATCAGGCGTCTCATGTAATATGCGATAT